>CAMKNZ010000018.1 GCA_946414315.1 uncultured Clostridia bacterium | reverse complement strand
CTGGTGCCGGACGCATATTTCAGCGGAACGAAGCTGAAATGGCTGCTGGACTACTACAACCTGACGGAAAAGGCGGAGAAGGGCGACCTGTGCTTCGGCACGGTGGACAGCTACCTGTGCTGGAACCTGCTGGAGGGCCGGCCCCATGTGACCGATGCCACCAACGCCGGGCGGACGATGCTGTTTAACCTGCATACGCAGGACTGGGACGACGACCTGCTGAAGCTCCTGGGCATCCCGAAGGCGTGCCTGCCGAAGGTGGTGGACACGGCCGGGCCCATCGGCATGCTGGATCCGGCAATCCTGGGCCGGGCGATCCCGGTGACCGCCATGGCGGGCGACCAGCACGCGAGCCTGTTCGGCCAGGCGTGCCTGAAGACCGGGGACATCAAAAACACCTACGGCACGGGCTGCTTTATGCTGATGAACACCGGTGACAAGCCGGTGGAGAGCAAGCACGGGCTGCTGACCACGATGGCGTGGCGGATCGGCGGGAAGCCGACCTACGCGCTGGAGGGCAGCGTATTCATGGGCGGCGCGACGATCCAGTGGCTGCGGGACGAGCTGAAGATCATCGACCACGCGGCGGAGAGCGAGAGCATTGCCCAGAGCATCCAGAGCACGGGCGGCGTATACCTGGTGCCGGCATTCACGGGCCTGGGCGCGCCGTGGTGGGATATGTACAGCCGGGGCACGCTGGTGGGCATGACCCGGGGCACCGGGCGGCCGCAGATTGTGAGGGCTGCGCTGGAGGCGATCGCCTACCAGAGCGCGGACCTGATGGACGCGATGATCGCGGACTGCGGCAGCAAGCCCGCAAGCCTGCAGGTAGACGGCGGCGCCAGCGCCAACGGATTCCTGATGCAGTTCCAGGCAGATATCACCGGGATCCCGGTAGTCAGGCCGCGGGTGCTGGAGACGACCGCACTGGGGGCCGCGCTGCTGGCGGGGCTGGGCGCGGGGATCTATGGAAGCGCCGAGGAAGCCACGAAGGGATGGCAGAAGGATCTGGAGTTTGAGCCCCGGATGGATGAGGCGACGAGGCTGCTGAACCTCAGGGGATGGCATAAGGCGATTGAACGGTCGAAGGATTGGGCGAAGGACTGACGACCGCCAGTGGCGGAAATTTCGTCAGTCCTGAGGTCAAGCGAAAGGGAGCGAGCTCCATAGTGTGGAGTCGCGACCATTGAGCTTGCGGAACCAGAGATTAATTCAGAATTCACAATTCATAATTATGATAACCACGAGAGAAGGACTTAGGGTTGAAAGAAAAGATTCAAAAGCTGTTCAGCAATGTGTGGACGATTCCGAATGTGCTGACAATCATCCGGATTATCCTGATTCCGGTGTTTGTGGTGCTGTTTTTCAAGGGAGAGAAGATCACGGCGCTGTGCGTGTTCTGCGCGGCGAGCCTGACGGACATGCTGGACGGGTACCTGGCGCGGAAGCTGAACCAGATCACGGACTTCGGCAAGCTGTTTGATCCGCTGGCGGACAAGCTGATGGTCCTGACGGCGATGGTGTGCCAGACATTCTGGGGCCCGCTGCCGCTGGTGGCGGTGATCATCGTGGCCCTGAAGGAACTGGTAATGGTGCTGGGCGGCGTATTCATGCTGAGCAGGGACGTGGTGGTCTACAGCAACTATTTCGGCAAGGCGGCCCAGGTGGGATTCATCGCCTCGCTGATCCTGAGCTTTTTCCACGAAAGGTTCGTGGAAGGAAACGTGATGCTGCGGGGCATGACGCCGGATATTATCCTGCTGTGGATTACGGTGGCGCTGGCCGTGGTAGCGATGGTGATTTATGCCACGGGCGCGATCAGAACGATAAACAAGAAAGAAGAAAAGAAAGATGAGATTTGACGGAAGAGCACCGGACGAGAAGCGGCCGGTGAGCATTGAGACGGATTTTGTGCACACGGCGTACGGCAGCTGCCTGATCGCCACGGGAAATACCCGGGTGATCTGCACGGCGAGCGTGGAAGAAGCGGTTCCGCCCTTCCTGAAGGGTAAGGGACAGGGCTGGGTGACCGCGGAATACGCGATGCTGCCGGCCTCCACCACGGAGCGGAAAAAGCGGGACGGCATCAAGAAGGACGGCCGGAGCGTGGAGATCCAGCGGCTGATCGGCCGGGCGCTGCGCCAGGCGATTGACCTGAAGGCCCTGGGCGAGCGGACAATCACCCTGGACTGCGACGTGCTGGAAGCGGACGGGGGTACCCGGACGGCGTCCATCACCGGGGCAATGGTAGCCCTGACCTGCGCGGCGGATCGGCTGGTGCGGGAAAAGAAACTGCCGATCAGCCCGATCGTGCACCAGGTGGCGGCGATCAGCGCCGGCGTGATCGACGATGAGCCGTGCCTGGACCTGTGCTATCAGGAAGACAGCCATGCCCAGGTGGACATGAACTTTGTGATGAACGAAAAAAGCGAATTCATCGAGCTGCAGGGAACCGGCGAAGGCCGGGCGTTCTCCGGGGCTGAGCTGGATACGCTGATGAAATATGCCGGAAAGGGCATCCGGGAACTGATGGATGCCCAGAAGGAAGCCCTGGGCGAGCGGGCGGCGCAGATCGCGCCCAAGCCTCTGCTGCTGGTGGCGACGGGCAACGAGCATAAGCTGCGGGAACTGCAGGAGATGTTCAAGGACTTCTATACCCTGGCGCCGATGACCGCGGCAGGCTTCTTCGGCCCGATCGAAGAGGACGCGGACACCTTTGCCGGGAACGCCGCGATCAAGGCGGAAGCGGTGAGCAACGCGACGGGATATCCCGCCATCGGGGACGACAGCGGGCTGGAGGTTGACGCACTGGACGGAGAACCCGGGGTAATGAGCGCCCGGTATGCCGGGGAGCACGGAAACGACGAGGCGAACAACGACCTGCTGCTGAGCCGGATGGAAGGGAAAGAGAACCGGGCCTGTGCGTTCAAGTGCGCGCTGGCGCTGAAGATCCCCGGCCGGGAAACGCTGATCGCCGAGGGAAGCTGCCCGGGAACGCTGCTGACGAAGCGGCAGGGGACCGGCGGGTTCGGATATGATCCGCTGTTCCTGTATGAGCCGATGAACAAGACGTATGCCGAGATGAACCAGGAGGAGAAGAACCAGGTGAGCCACCGGTTCCGCGCGGCGGAAAAAATGCGGGAAATCATGAAAGAGCTTCATAATTGATCTTTCGCAGCTTGAGACGCTCGCTGTCACGATATCCCGATTTGGGGACCGCTCGCGCTTATGCAAAGTAGATCCGCAACCTCAATGGTCGTGACTTCACACTGTGGAGATCACTCCCTTTCAGTTGACCTCACCTCTGACGATATTCCTGCCACTGGCAGTCGTCAGAGGTTCGCCCCACGCTGCGGATGTCGCCCAAATCGGAAATCCCGGCCGCGCTCGCTTAAACGAGCAAGACCGATTGGCGGCAGGAAGGGCGATAAGAGAATAATATCCCGTCTGATTTTCAGACGGGTTTTTTCATGGGGAGAGTGTTGCCGGAAAAAACATTCGAAAAGCGCTCAAAACCTTGACGATTCAAAGGAAAATGATGTAAAATATTCGAAAAGTTGAGAATTGAAACGGAGGGATACAGATGCTCCATGACAGCAAGATCTGGATCGGGTCCTGCGAAAATGGAAACCCGGTTTATCTGCTGCCCTCCATGGCCAACCGCCACGGGCTGATCGCCGGCGCAACAGGTACCGGAAAGACCGTGTCCCTGAAGGTTCTGGCGGAAGGCTTTTCCGACATGGGCGTGCCGGTGTTCCTGAGCGACATCAAGAGCGACCTGAGCGGCATGGTTATGAACGGCACCGCGACGGAAGCCATCGACAAGCGGCTGGACAAATGCGGCGTGCCGAAGGATGAATTCAAATATACTTCCTATCCCACAGAATACTGGGATGTATACGGGGAACAGGGTATCCCGATCCGGGCGACGGTGGAGGACATGGGCCCGCTGCTGATGAGCCGGATGCTGAGCCTGAACGAGACCCAGAGCGGCGTGATGAACATCGCTTTCCGGGTAGCGGCCCGGGAACAGATGCCGCTGGAGCATCTGCAGGACCTGAAGAACCTGCTGATCCACGTGGGCGAGAATGCGAAGGAATACACCCTGGAATACGGCAACGTATCGGCGGCCAGCGTGGGCGCCATCCAGCGGGCCGTGGGCGTACTGGAAGACCAGGGCGGAAACGTGTTCTTCCGGGAGCCGGCCATCGACATCAACGACTGGATCCAGGTGAACCCGGCCGACGGCAGGGGCAAGATCAACATCCTGTGCGCGGACAGGCTGTTCAACAATCCCACGATGTATTCCACGTTCCTGCTGTGGATGCTGACGAAACTCTATGACCTGCTGCCGGAGCGCGGAGACGCGGAGAAGCCGAAGATCGTGTTCTTCTTCGACGAAGCGCACCTGCTGTTCAATAACTGCAGCCGACCCCTGATGGAAAAGATTGAGCAGGTGGTCCGGCTGGTCCGCTCCAAGGGCGTGGGCGTGTACTTTATCACCCAGAGCCCGGCGGACATCCCGATGTCGATCCTCGGTCAGTTGGGCAACCGGATCCAGCATGCCCTGCGGGCATACACCCCGCTGGACCAGAAGGCCGTGAAGGTCGCCGCACAGACGTTCCGGACGAATCCGTCCTTTGATACAGAAGAAGCCATCACCACCCTGAAAACAGGGGAGGCGCTGGTCTCATTCCTGGATGAGCACGGAGCTCCGAGCGTCGTGGAGCGGGCCACGATTTTACCCCCGCAAAGCTATATGGGCGCGATCAGCCAGGAAGTCCGCCGGATGGTCATCGACGCCAGCCCGCTGAAGAGCAGGTACGCCGACGAACCGACCCCCGCAGACGATCCCGGAACTCAGGAACAGCCGACACCGCCGGCACCGCCGACACCACCACAGGTGCAGGGAATGGATCCACAGCGGTTTAAGCTGATAAACGGCCAGTGGTACTATTTCTGAGGTGCGGCGCAAAGCTGATCTTCCATACGTCACTGTTTACTCAACGACCCCTGTACGGCGCGGGGAGAGAGCGCCGCAGAGAAAGATGGCAACATTCAAGGTTTTCGATCCTACCACCGGTCAGTATGTTGAAAAAGAAGTCGAAGGCATGACCGCCGCTGCGGAAGCCGTTCAGGAAGCGGCTGCCCCCGTGGTCGAGGCTGTGCAGGAAGCCGCGGCTCCCGTGGTCGAAGCAGTCCAGCAGGCTGCCGCGCCCGTGGTTGAAGCCGTGCAGCAGGCTGCGGCCCCCGTGGTCGAAGCGGTGCAGAGCGGCGCTCCCGTTGCGGAAGCGGTCCAGCAGGCGGCCCAGCCCGTGGTGCAGGCCGTCCAGCAGGCCGCTCAGCCCGTTGTCCAGGCTGTGCAGCAGGCAGTTCCCACCATTCAGGTGCAGCCCCAGACCCAGAAGATGCCCGTGATGGTCCTGGACCAGGCGACCGGCCAGTATGTGCAGCAGATGGTCGACATGGTGCTGGATCCCGCCACCGGCAATTATGTACCCGCTCCCGTCGCTACGGATCCCAAGGCGCTGGAAGCCCAGCAGAAGGCCGCTGCCGCTGCCGCCAAGGAAGCAGAACGCAAGGCACGCGAGCAGGAAGCCGCGGAACGCCGTGCTCGCAACGACCAGCTGCGTGAAGAAGCCGCTGAGCGCGCCCGCCGCAACGACTCCGTAGCCGGCCGCGTGAAGAATACCGCGATCAGCTCCGCGACCCGGACGATCGTGAACGGCCTGATCAAGAACATCGGCAAAGCCCTGGGCGGCCTGTTCGGCGGAAAGAAGTAAGATCCGCAAACCGGAGCTGAAAGCGAACGGTGAGCGGCTGCGACGATCACAAATAATAGAATTTGAAAGGGGTACATCATCATGAAGAAGTTACTGGACGAGTTTAAAGCATTTGCATTCAAAGGCAATGTCGTTGACCTGGCTGTGGCCGTGATCCTGGGCGGCGCGTTCGGCAAGGTTGTCACCGCTGTGGTGGAAATCTTCCTGAACCCCATCCTCGAAGCCCTGCCCAAGACCCCCGAAGGCGGAACCGGATTCGTCGGCTCCCTGATTTCCTTCGCTGCCGTGGTTGTTGAGTTCCTGCTCACCGCCCTGATCCTCTTCGCGATCATCAAGGCGATGAACAAGGCCAAGGACCTGAAGAAGAAGGAAGAAGAAGCTCCCGCCGAGCCCACCACCAAGGTGTGCCCCTTCTGCCAGAGCGAGATCAGCATCAAGGCGACCCGCTGCCCGAACTGCACCAGCGAGCTGAAAGATTAATCCGTAATCATGCGATCGCTGTTACCAAAATCCCTACAGGATTTTGACAGCTGTAGCATGGCAACTGTTACCCAAATCAGAGATTTGGACAGTTGCTCAATGCTCCACTCTTTGCTTCTGGACAAGAAAAAGTGAAAGTGAGAAAAAACAATGAGCAAGATTCTGGTTGAAACTTCCGCACGCCATGTGCATGTGACCAAAGAAGACCTGGAAACCCTGTTCGGCGCCGGACATGAGCTGACCGTGAAGAGCTGGCTGAGCCAGCCCGGACAGTTCGCCAGCGAGGAGCAGGTGGACGTGGTCGGCCCCAAGAACACGCTGAAGCGCGTCCGCATCCTCGGGCCCGTCCGCCCCGCTACCCAGGTTGAGCTTTCCCTGACTGACGCCCGTTCCATCGGCGTGACCGCTCCCGTGCGGGAATCCGGAGACATCGCCGGTTCCGGCGCCTGCAAGCTGGTCGGTCCCGCGGGTGAGGTTGAGGTCGCCGAGGGCGTCATCGCCGCGAAGCGCCACATCCACATGACCCCCGCTGACGCCGAGAGCTTCGGCGTGAAGGACAAGGACGTTGTTTCCGTGAAGGTGGAAACCGACGGCCGCGCCCTGACCTTCGGCGACGTGGTGGTCCGCGTGAGCGAGAAATTCTCCCTGGCGATGCACATCGACACGGATGAGAGCAACGCCGCCTGCGCCGTGAACGGTACGATGGGTGAACTCATTAAATAAAGTCAAAATCCGGTGTTGACAAACACCGGATTTTTGAATAAGATAACTCCCGCAACTGAATACCTTATCACGAGTGACCGAGGGACGGGCCCGATGACGTCACGGCAACCGGCGAAAGCAAGGTGCCAAATCCCGCAGCGTGCACACCCCGCAGGGAAGCGCTGACAGATAAGGACGGTCAAAAAGATCGAATCCCGCCTGGTATGTGTGCTTGCCAGGCGGTTTGTTTTTGAGGTGAGCGTCCGCGCTTCAGCGCGGGCGAAGAACCGATGACTGCCGGTGGCAGATATATCATCGGTTCTGAGGTCAATCGAAAGGGAGTGATCTCCACGGTGTGGAGTCACGACCATTGAGATTGCGGTATACGCTGCCTATGGGTAACGGCGATCGCAATTCAGAAAAGGGGGAAAACACAATGAGTCATTATTTCTTCACATCCGAGTCCGTTACGGAAGGCCATCCCGATAAGATCTGCGACCAGATCTCCGACGCGATCCTGGACGCGATCCTCGAAAAGGATCCCATGGGCCGCGTTGCGTGCGAGACCACCGTATCCACGGGCCTTGTCCATATCATGGGCGAGATCTCCACGGAATGCTATGTGGATATTCCGCGGATCGCGAGGGAAGTGATCCGGGATATCGGATACGACAGGGCCAAGTACGGCTTTGACTGTGATACCTGCGGAATCATCACCAACATCGACGAGCAGTCCGCCGATATCGCGATGGGCGTGGACAAATCCCTTGAAGCGAAGGACGCGGGAAGCACGGAGGACGACAACGGCGCCGGAGACCAGGGAATGATGTTCGGCTATGCCTGCGACGAAACTCCTGAACTGATGCCGCTGCCGATCTCCCTGGCCCACAAACTGGCCAGACAGCTGGCCGGAATCCGGAAAGCCGAAAAGGTGGACTACCTGCGCCCGGACGGAAAGACCCAGGTTACCATCGAATATGACGAAGAACGCAGGCCTGTGCGCGTGGATACGATCGTCATTTCCACACAGCACGCGCCGGAAGCTTCCCTGGAGCAGATCCGCAAGGACATGATCGAGCTGGTGATCAAGCCCATCGTTCCCGCGGAACTCCTGGACGACAAAACCAAGATTTATGTCAATCCTACCGGCCGGTTCGTGATCGGCGGACCCCAGGGAGACTCCGGACTGACCGGACGCAAGATCATTGTGGATACCTACGGCGGCAGCGCGCCCCACGGCGGCGGCGCTTTCTCCGGCAAGGACCCGACGAAGGTGGACCGGAGCGCGGCCTACGCCGCCCGCCATGCGGCGAAGAACGTGGTGGCCGCCGGACTGGCCAAGCGCTGCCAGATCCAGCTGGCTTATGCCATCGGCGTGGCTGAGCCGGTGAGCGTGCTGGTGGAGACCTTCGGTACAGGCGTTGTGGGTGACGACAAGCTGAGCGAGGCGGTCAGCAAAGTGTTTGATTTCCGGCCGTCCGCGATCATCAGGCGGCTGAACCTGCGCCGGCCGATCTACAGGCAGACGGCGGCGTACGGGCATTTCGGACGCACGGATGTGGACCTGCCCTGGGAGCACGTGGATTACGTTGAGCAACTGAAGGCTTTTGTGAAATAATTGCGCCGCGCTCGCTAAAAGAGGGGTTGTTTAGTAGTGCAAAAAGCATTATACAACCACAGGATATAGTGGGTAGGAAAATGAGGGCCTGACAACCCTAAAAACCTTAGTAAAAAAGGCTTGACAAGGGTTTGCTGATTCTGATATATTTATTGGGCTGTCCGTTCTTTACCGGGACAGCCTGAGATGAGGATCCCCGCAGGATCCACAAAAAGAGTTTCAATCTGTGAGGAGTGTTGACCATGTTCCGTACATACCAGCCCAAGAAACGCCAGCGCAGCAAGGTGCATGGCTTCCGTGCCCGGATGGCGACCAAGAACGGCCGCCGGGTTCTGGCTGCTCGCCGTCGCCGCGGCCGCAAAGAGCTGACGGTGTAATACCGCCGTAAAGCCGAATTCTGTATGACTGTGGATGAGGCCCGCCCGTGAAAGATGGGCGGGCTTTTCCTCATAAAGGGATGATTCCGCGGAAAGCGGAAGGAAAGTGAATGGAAAGACGTTATCGGCTGAAGAAAAACAGGGCGTTCCAGTATGTCTACCGCAGAGGACATTCGGTCGCCTGCCGTAATCTGGTCATGCTCTTTGCCCCGAGCAAAGAGCTGAAGGTCGGGTTTTCCGTCAGCAAGAAAACAGGCAACGCCGTGGTCCGGAACAAGATCAAGCGCCGCCTGCGGGAATGCTTCCGGCCCTATCTGGGGGGCGTGAAAACCGGCCTGTACGTTATCGTCGCCAGGACTTCAGCCGCAGAGGCCGCCTTCGAAGACCTGAGGAAAGATGTGCGCTACCTGCTGAAAAAGCAGGACGCGCTGCTGAAACATGCCTCAGAGGAAGGGAACCGCGCCGAATGAAACGATTCCTGCTTTTCCTGATCCGTTTTTACAAACGGGAATTAAGCCCGCGCAAGCGCAAGCCGACCTGCCGGTATATCCCCACCTGTTCCGAATACGCCGTGACAGCCATCGAGCGGTACGGCGCATGGAAAGGCGGACGACTGGCCGCGTGGAGACTGCTGCGCTGCAACCCCTTCAGCAAGGGGGGCTATGACCCCGTACCGGAGGATCCCTGCACTACATTAAGGAGGGAATAACCCGGAATGAATGAGTTTCTTTTCAACATCCTGGCCTGGATCCAAAGCTGGGTCGGGAGCTGGGGCTGGACGATGGTGGTGTTCACCATCATGGTCCGTCTGGTGCTGACGCCGCTGGACATCAAGAGCCGCGTAAGCATGCGGAAGACCCAGAAACTGGCGCCCAAACAGCAGGCGCTGCAGAAGAAGTACGCCAACGACAAGGAAAAGCTGAACGCCAAGATGGCGGAGCTCTATAAAAAAGAGCATATCAACCCGCTGAGCAGCTGCCTGCCGCTGCTGCTGACCTGGCCTATCCTGATCGCCGTGTTCGGCGCCATGCGTATGGCTGCCAACACGGAACTGCTGATGCAGCTTGGCCAGATCCTGAATAACGAAACACCCACGCTGGAGCCCTGGCTGTGGATCAAGAACCTGTGGATGCCCGACAGCTTTTTTGCCGCATCCCTGCCGGATCTGAACACGCTGCGGGTGATCCCCACGGAACAGTGGACGGAATGGTTCAGCAAGCTGGACCAGAACAACCTGCCGATCCTGATCAAGGACCTGGGACTGACTGTGGAAAGCTTCAGCAAGGACAACCTGGCTGCGTCGATCCAGCAGATCGCGGCTGCCATGCAGCAGAACGCCGCCTATGTGGAGGCTGTTGCGGTCAAACCCGGCTGGACGTTTAACCTGCTGATTACCCAGTTCTCGCTGATCAACTCCTACAACGGCTGGCTGCTCCTGCCTATCCTGAGCGCGGCGAGCCAGATCTTCATGACCAAGATCATGGGCGGCAACCAGGCGCAGCCTGCGGCCCAGGGCCAGCCGAACACCGGGAAGTTCATGCAGTATTTCTTCCCGATCTTCTCCCTGATCATCTGTCTGAGCTACTCCGCGGCATTCGCGCTGTACTGGGTGGCCGGCAACCTGGTGAGCATGGGACAGACCTATGCGATCAACAAGTATCTGGATAAGAAAGAAGCTGCGGCCGAAAACAGCGTGGCCGGGGAAGGAAGCGTAAAATGAAGCAGTATGAATTTACCGCCAGAACTGAAAGCGAAGCCATTGAGCAGGGCCTTCAGGAGCTTGGCGTTTCCATCGCGGATGTAGATGTTCAGGTTGTGGAAGAAGGCAGCAAGGGCCTGTTCGGCCTGTTCGGCTCCCGCCCGGTGAAGGTCCGCCTGACCCTGAAGGATGCCGAAGAGGATCCGCTGGCTGACCTGCTGGAGGACAAGCCCGCGAAGAAGACGGAAAAGAAAGCCGAGAAGGCCGAGAAAAAGGTCGAAAAGAAGGCCGAGAAAGCCGAAGAAAAGGCTGAAAAGAAAACCGAAAAGAAGCCTGAGAAGAAAGCTGAAAAGGCTGAGAAGAAGGCTGAAAAGAAAGACGAACCCAAGGCTGAGGAAAAGACCGAAGAAGCGCCCAAGGCTCCGAAACAGGAAATCCGTCCGATGGAGAAGCCCGAAGTGACGATGATTGCGGCCGAAGAACTGACGGAAGATTCTCCTGCCGGGATTGCGCACGCGTTCCTGATGGAACTGACGAAGCTGATGGGCGTGGACGTGACCATAGACATGGGCACGGACGCCGAAGGCAACGTGTTCGGCTATATCAACGGCGATACGCTGGGCATCCTGATCGGCCGCCGGGGCGAAACCCTGGACGCGGTGCAGTACCTGACCAGCCTGAAGGTGAACCGGGGCCGCGAAGGTTACACCCGGGTCACGCTGGACACTGAGAACTACCGGGCGAAGCGGGAAGATACCCTGATCCGCCTGGCCAACCGGATGGCGAACCGCGCGCTGCGCACCGGCCGGAAGGTAAGCCTGGAGCCCATGAATCCCTACGAGAGAAGGATCATCCATTACGCCCTGCAGCAGACCGACGGCGTGGATACCCACTCCGAGGGCGAAGAACCGAACCGGCATGTTGTGATCACTCAGAAGAAATAAAAAGGATTTCGCGTCTTCGGACGCGACCAGGGCTTTCCGGTGGAAGGATAAACGTTTTCCCGGCCTTCATCTGCCACCGGCAGCGGCCGTGAAAACGCCCTGGACCTTCGGACAGAATAAAAATACAGATATTTAGTAAATAAATAGCCGGAGGAAACAAGTATGTTAGATATTAATCTGATCCGGAATGATCCGGAGAAGGTCCGGGAGAATATCCGGAAAAAGTTCCAGGACGCCAAGCTGCCGATGGTGGACGAAGTGATCGCGCTGGACCGGGAATTCCGGGAAGCGATCCAGCAGGGCGACGCCCTGCGCAACAAGCGCAAGACCATCTCCAAGGAGATCGGCGGACTGATGGGCAAGGGCCTGAAGGAAGAAGCCGAGAAGCTGAAGGCGGAAGTGGCCGCCATGGCGGATGAGCTGGCCGCGCTGGAAACGAAGGAAGAAGAACTGAAAGGCGAGATCCGCAAGCGGATGCTGGTGATCCCGAACATCATCGACGACAGCGTGCCGATCGGCAAGGACGACAGCGAGAACGTCGAGATCGAACGGTTCGGCGAGCCCGTGGTACCGGAATGGGAGATCCCCTATCATGTGGACATCATGGAGCGGCTGGCGGGCATCGACCTGGACGCCGCGCGCAAGACCAGCGGCAACGGGTTCTATTACCTGATGGGCGACGTGGCCCGGCTGCACAGCGCGATCCTGAGCTACGCCCGGGATTTCATGATCGACCGTGGCTTCACCTATGTGGTGCCGCCGTTCATGATCCACGGCAACGTGGTGACCGGCGTTATGAGCTTCGCTGAGATGGAAAACATGATGTACAAGATCGAGGGCGAGGATCTGTACCTGATCGGTACCTCCGAGCATTCGATGATCGGCAAGTTCATCGACACGATCCTGGACGAGGACCAGCTGCCCCAGACGCTGACGAGCTACAGCCCCTGCTTCCGCAAGGAAGTGGGCGCCCACGGCATCGAGGAGCGGGGCGTGTACCGCATCCACCAGTTTGAAAAGCAGGAAATGATCGTGATCTGCAAGCCCGAAGAGAGCCCCATGTGGTTCGACAGGCTGTGGCAGAACACGGTGGACTTCTTCCGGACGCTGGATATCCCGGTGCGCACGCTGGAGTGCTGCAGCGGCGACCTGGCGGACCTGAAGGTGAAGAGCCTGGACGTGGAAGCCTGGTCTCCCCGGCAGAAGAAGTACTTTGAGGTCGGCAGCTGCTCGAACCTGGGCGACGCCCAGGCCCGGAGACTGCAGATCCGCGTGAAGGGCGCGGACGGCAGCAAGTACCTGGCCCATACGCTGAACAATACCTGCGTCGCGCCGCCCCGGATGCTGATCGCCTTCCTGGAGAACAACCTGCGGGCCGACGGCACCGTCGCGATTCCTGAAGCGCTGAGAATGTATATGGGCGGAAAAGACCATATCGGGTAAGAGATATGAGCGAAGAGAAAAAGAAGGGTTTGTTCGCGAGGCTCCGCGAGGGGCTGAGCAAGACCCGTGGAAACATGACCGAAAAGGTCGACGACATGGTCCGGGAAAACCGGAAGATCGACGACGACTTTTATGAAGAGCTGGAAGACATCCTGCTCATGGCCGACTGCGGCCTGAAGGCGACCACGGAGATCGTGGACGAGCTGAAGGACAGGGTGAAGGCCGGCAAGGTCAAGGACGCGGCTGAAGCCCGGGAAATGCTCAAGGAGATCATGGTCGGGCAGATGGACATCCCGCGGCCGCCGCTGAAGTGGCCCATGGTGATGCTAATCGTCGGTGTGAACGGCGTGGGCAAGACCACGACCATCGGGAAGCTGGCGCTGCGGTTCCAGGCCATCGGCCGGCGGGTTATGCTGTGCGCGGGAGACACCTTCCGTGCCGCCGCGGCGGAACAGCTGACCGTATGGGCGGAGCGCGCCCGGGTGCCGATCGTGAAGCACGCTGAAGGCGCGGATCCGGCGGCGGTGGTGTTTGACGCCATCAAGAGCGCCAAAGCCCAGAACGCGGACCTGCTGATCATCGATACCGCCGGACGGCTGCATAACAAAAAGAACCTGATGGACGAGCTGAGCAAGATGCGCCGGGTGATCGACCGGGAGTATCCGGAAGCGGATACCCGCTGCATCCTGGTGCTGGACGCCACGACGGGCCAGAACGGCCTGATGCAGGCCCGGGCCTTCAAGGAGGTCGCCGAGATCAACGGCATTATCCTGTCGAAGCTGGACGGCACCGCCAAGGGCGGCATCGCGCTGGCGATCCGGCAGGAGCTGGCAGTGCCGGTATGGTACATCGGGGTCGGCGAAGGCATTGATGACCTGCAGCCCTTCAACGCAAAAGAATTCGTTGAAGCGCTGTTCTAAAAAGGATTTCGCACTGCGGTGCGACCAGGGCTTTCCGATCGCCCTGGACCTTCGGTCAATACCTAAGTAAGAAGTTTTGTAATGATTCTGTTTTCGGAGGAATAACAATATGGCTGAACTGACAATGGACAAGCTGGTGGCGCTGTGCAAGAACCGCGGATTTATCTTTGCGGGTTCCGAAATCTACGGCGGCCTGGCGAACACCTGGGATTACGGCCCGTTGGGCGTGGAATTCAAGAACAACGTGAAAAAGGCCTGGTGGCAGAAGTTTGTGCAGGAGAGCAAGTATAACACGGGCCTCGACTGCGCGATCCTGATGAACCGGGAAGTCTGGGTGGCCAGCGGCCACGTGGGCGGCTTCAACGATCCGCTGATGGACTGCAAAGCCTGTAAGGCCCGCTTCCGCGCGGACAAACTGATCGAAGACTTCACTGAAGGCGCGGAGACCGGCGACGGCTGGAGCAACGCCGAACTGGAGAAGTTCATCGCCGAGCACGACATCGTCTGCCCGGTGTGCGGCAAGAAGGATTTCACCGGCATCCGCCAGTTCAACCTGATGTTCAAGACCTTCGCGGGCGTGAACGAGGACAGCGCGAACGAGATCTATCTGCGGCCTGAAACGGCGCAGGGTATCTTCGTCAACTTCCAGAACGCGATGCGGACCACCCGGAAAAAGCTGCCGGCGGGCATCGCCCAGATCGGCAAGAGCTTCCGGAACGAGATTACCCCCGGCAACTTCATCTTCCGCGTACGCGAATTCGAGCAGATGGAGCTGGAGTTCTTCTGCAAGCCCGGCGAAGACCTGGAATGGTTCAACTACTGGCGCGGATTCTGCCGCGACTGGCTGCTGAGCCTGGGCATCAAGGAAGAGAGCCTGCGGCTGCGGGATCATGAGCCCGAGAAGCTGGCCTTCTATTCCAAGGCAACGACGGACTTCGAGTTCCTGTTCCCCTTCGGCTGGGGCGAACTGTGGGGCGTGGCGGACCGTACCGACTACGACCTGACCCAGCACCAGGAGCACAGCGGCAAGAGCATGGAATATCTTGATCCGGTGACGAACGAGAAGTATATCCCGTACTGCATCGAGCCTTCCCTGGGCGTGGACCGTATGGTCCTGGCCTTCCTTTGCAACGCATATGACGAGCAGGAGCTCGAGGGCGGCGATGTCCGCACCGTGCTGCACCTGCATCCCGCGCTGGCGCCCTACAAGGCCGCGGTGCTGCCCCTGCAGAAGAACAAGCTGGGCGGACTGGCCAGCGAGATCCATGCGGAACTGTGCAAGTACTTCCCGGTGGAATACGACGAAACCGGCTCCATCGGCAAGCGCTACCGCCGTCAGGATGAAATCGGCACGCCCTTCAGCATCTGCGTCGACTTTGAGACCGAAGAGACCCAGACCGTGACCATCCGCGACCGGGATACCATGGAACAGGAGCGCGTTCCGATCAGCGAAGTGCGCAAGTATATTGAGGACCGGATGCGGTTCTGAGCAAAAGAAAAGGCGTTCGGAGTGAACGCCTTTTCCTTTCCCGGAGGGAAGATATGCTGATTGATGAACTCACGGTAGGCATTGTACAGACCTGCTGTTATATCCTGGGCAGGGAAGACGGGCAGGAATGCATCGTGATCGACCCGGGCGCGGAAGCGAAAAGGATCCGGAAGCACGTGGGCGACCGGAAGATCGCTGCGATCCTGCTGACCCACGGGCATTTTGACCATATCGGCGCGGTGCGGGAACTGATGGATCCCGGCACGAAACTGGTGATCCACGGACTGGACGCGCCGATGCTGGGGGATCCGGAGCTGAACGCCAGCGCCGGGCTGATCGCCCGGAAGGTGACCGCGCCGGAAGCCACGGACCTGGTGAAGGAAGGCGACGAGCTGGAACTTGCCGGGCTGAAGGTGAAGGTGCTGCATACGCCCGGGCATACGCCGGGCAGCGTATGCTATGAGATCGAGGGTGAGCTGTTTACCGGGGATACGCTGTTTGAATACGGCTGGGGCCGGACAGACCTGCCCGGCGGCAGCGAAGGGCAGCTGGAAGCGTCGCTGAGGCGGCTGATGCCGATGGTCAGGAAAATGCCGTTCCACGCGGGACATTGAATGAAAACCGGAGAGATAAGAATATGAGAGCAGTTGTACAGAGAGTGTCACAGGCAAATGTGACGGTTGACAATGAAAAAGTGGGTGAGATCGGTCCCGGGATCATGGTGCTGATCGGCGTGGCCGATACGGATACCGACAAGGACCTGAAGTATATCATTGACAAGGTGATGAACCTGCGGATCTTCGACGACGAGAACGGCGTCATGAACCGCTCCGTGATTGACGCGGGCGGCAGCATCCTGGCTGTGTCCCAGTTCACGCTCTACGGCGACGCCCGGGGAGGCCGGCGGCCTTCCTATATCCGGGCGGCGAAGCCCGAACCGGCGGACACGATGTATGAACGGGCTGTGGCCGCCTGGCGGGAGAACGGGATCCATGTAGAGACCGGCCGGTTCCGCACGGAAATGATGGTTTCACTGGTGAACAACGGTCCGGTGACGATTTTATTGGACAGTGAAAAGACGTTCTGACGAACGTCTTTTTTATTTCAGGAATAATTCTTTTTTCCTTTGGATCATCTCATCCGTCCGGGTAAGGTAATCATGGATATTGCTGACGTTGGGGGCCCGCTCAATATGGCCTTCCTCCGGGAAGATCCGCTTGGAGATTCCGCCGGCGCCCATGGCAAGAATGTGGCTGGTCTCCTCCATGATATCCACGTTATACAGGCAGGCATGCCCCGGCAGGGCGTAGCCGGTGTTTTCCAGGTTTCCGGCCATGTATTTCTGCTTATACAGGTAATAAGGCGCCATACCCAGGGCCCGCGCTGTTTCCCGGCCGGCTTCCACCATGCGGGCGGTCATGTCCCCGTCCGGCAGGGGATGGTTCTCCAGACTCATCCGGGAGGACCGCTTGATCGCCAGGGTATGCACGGTCAGGCTTTCCGGTTTCAGTTTCCGGGCTTCGTCCATGGTATGGGCGAAGTCTTTTTCATTCTCCCCGGGCAGGCCGGCGATAACGTCCATGTTGATATGCGGGATGGCTTCCTCCCGGGCCAGGGCGTAGGCGTCCCGGACCTGTTGGGCGGTATGCGCCCGGCCGATGATCTCCAGCGTCCGGTCGTTCATGGTCTGGGGATTGATGGAGATCCGGCTGATGCCGGCGGAACGGATGGCACGGAGCTTTTCCCGGGTCAGGGTATCCGGCCGGCCGGCTTCCACGGTATATTCCATGGCGCCGGGGAAGCAGGCTACGGTTTCCGCCATCAGGCGCTCAAAGTCATCCCGGGGCAGGGCGGTGGGCGTACCGCCGCCTACATACAGGGCTCTGAGCTTCCGGCCGCTGTCCCGGAGGATCTCCGCGCAGGCGCGCATCTCCCGGGTCAGGGCATCCATATAGGGCTTTACCAGGCTGCCGTCCCCGATCTCCCCGGAGGAGAAGGAACAGTAGGCGCAGCGGGTTGTGCAGAAAGGAATGCCGATATAGACGTCCATCCATTCATCCCCGGGCGGCGGCAGTTTTCCCTGCACGTCCGCGATCTCCGCCAGGAGCGCGGCCCGGTCCGGGGCTACGTCGAAATCCGAAACAAGCCGGCTGACGGCCTCCTCCGGGGTCAGGCCTTCCTTCAGGGCCTCCAGCATCAGGTGGGTCGGCCGGACGCCGGTGAGGCTTCCCCAGGGCGGACGGATCCCGGTCGTTTCGCGCAGGAGATCATAGAGCGTCTGTTTGCAGAGGCGCCGGGCGGAGCGGCGGCGGTGCAGGACGCGGATCCGCTCATCCGGATCATCCGGGGCGGGAACGGAGCGTTCCGCGCGGTGACCGTCGGTTTCGAAGGTGATGCGGAAGAGGTTGTCCTGCTCTTCCGCAACGGGAACGAACTTCTTCGGTTCATCCCAGACGCTTTCCGGATAGCCAAAAAGCCGGGTTAAGACTCTTAACTCCGGCTCGATGGTTTCCAGGTAAGCGTTCAATTCGTTGCTCATTATTTTGTCGCCCTGTAAACATCCAGGATATCCGACTTGTTGCGGAGGGCCTGGATAACCTTGTTCATTTCCTCGCGGGAATGGACATCGAGGGTCAGGCGCAGGGTGGAGATGCGGGTTTTGTCATCGGCCTGGATGGAGGCGGCCCGGATGGACACGCCGTTCTCCCCGATGATGGTCGCGATCTCGCCGAGCATATTGACCCGGTCATAGGCCAGGATGGTGATGGTGGCGTAGAAGGTATCCTCGCCGTCGGAGGCCCATTCCACGGGAATGCGGCGCTCTTCCTCGCCGGAGGCGGCGTTGACGCATTCCGCCTTATGGATGGTGACGCCGCGGCCGCGGGTGATATAACCCACGATCTCATCCCCGGGCACGGGGCTGCAGCACTTGGCAAAGCGGACGGGGATATCCAGGTCCTCGCTGCCGGTGAGCACGATGCCATGATGGGCGCGGTGCTGGATGAGGCGTTTTTCCTCGGAAACCATATCCTCCACGTTGTGGACGTTCTGGGCGGGGGTTTCCTTGGCCTTCTGCTCTTCGATGCAGCGGGTGACGACGTAGACCGCGGCCATGCCGCCGTAGCCGACAGCGCCGCAGATATCGTCAAAGTCCAGGAAGCCGGTGCGCTTGAGGATCGGATCGTAGAACTCCGGTTTGATGACGTCGGACATACGCACGCCGCGGCGGGTGCATTCCTTTTCGATCATGGCCCGGCCCAGTTCCACATTCTCTTCCTTGAGGGCCTTCTTGAGGAACTGGCGGATCTTGGCTTTGGCCTGGGGCGTTTTGCAGATCCGGAGCCAGTCGCTGCTGGGACCCTTGGAGGAGGCGGAGGTCAGGATCTCCACCCGGTCGCCGGTTTCCAGGGGCGTATCGAGGGGGATGATCTTGCCGTTGACCTTGGCGCCGACACACTGATTGCCGACGCCGGAATGGATGCGGTAGGCGAAGTCCAGGGGCGTGGCACCCTTGGGCATGGAGATGACGTCGCCCTTGGGGGTGAAGAGGAAAACTTCCTCGGAGAAGAGGTCGGTCTTCAGGGTGTCCAGGAACTCCCGGGAGTCCCGGGTCTCCGTCTGCCAGTCCAGCATCTGGCGGACCCAGTAAAGCTTATGGTCCAGGGAATCCTCCTGGGAGGCGCCTTCCTTATACCGCCAGTGGGCCGCAATGCCGAATTCCGCGACGCGGTGCATATCCCAGGTACGGATCTGCACCTCGAAGGGGAAGGGGATTCTGCGGCCACCGACGACGGTGGTGTGGAGGGACTGGTACATGTTGGCCTTGGGGACGGAGATATAGTCCTTGAAACGGCCGGGAACCTGATTCCACAGGGTATGGACGATGCCCAGGACGGTGTAGCAGTCCGGAATGGTATCCACGATGACGCGGATGGCGATGAGGTCGTAGATCTGGTCGAACTGTTTCTGCTGGAGAACCATCTTGCGATAGATGGAATAGAAATGCTTGCTGCGGCCGTCGATGGTATAGCGGATGCCCTGCTGGTCCAGCCGCTCGGACAACTCGTCGATGACCAGGCGGATGTTTTCCTCCCGCTCCTGGCGCTTCATGCCGACGAGGTGGACGATGCGGTTGTAGGCTTCCGGATCGATATACTTGAGGGACAGGTCCTCGAGCTCCTGTTTGATGGCATAGACGCCGAGGCGGTGGGCCAGGGGCGCGTAGATATCCAGCGTTTCCCGGGCGATGGCGGCGCGGCGCTCCTCCGGCTGATGACGGAGGGTACGCATGTTGTGCAGGCGGTCCGCCAGCTTGATGAGCACGACGCGGATGTCCTTGGACATGGCCAGGATCATCTTACGCAGGGACTCGGCCTGGGCTTCCTCCCGGTTGGAGAAGTCCATTTTATTCAGCTTGGTGACGCCGTCCACCAGGTCCGCGACTTCCTCGCCGAACTCCTCGCGGATGGTATCGAGGGTGATATCGGGGCAGTCCTCGACCGTGTCGTGAAGGAGGCCCGCGGCGATGGTGGGCGGGTCGATCATGAGCTCGGTGAGGATGGAGGCGACGAGGGACGGGTGGGTGAAATAAGGCTCACCGGACTTGCGGAACTGGCCTTCATGCGCCTTTTCGGCGAACTTCCAGGCTTTTTCCACGAGCTTGTAGCCGTCGCCGGGATGGTATTTGCGGATCCGGCCAAGCATCTGGTCCAGGGGCATTGCTTCGTAGGAAGTAAAAGCCATAGGTGAACCTCCTTTCATGATTGGTTTTGGCTCGCTGTCACGGTATCCTGATTTTGGGACCGTTTGCACTTGTGTCCTCGCGCAACGGATGCTAAACTCAAACTTCGCTAACGCTCGTTTATCGTTAAGCACCGGCGCTGTGGATGTCCCAAAATTCAGAATACCGGCCGCGCTCGCCTTTCTCTTTCAGAGTGATCGCGTTGATTGCGGAATCTTCCGTCCGGTCGGTCACCCTGTCTGAAAAAGCGGGGTGGTAATATCCGGAGCGTCAGGTGACATTGATCGCGCTGACCTGGGCCTCTATTGTGGTTCTGCCGCGGAAGTCGTTGAGGACGGGGCGGTAGAGCAGGTCGAGCTTTTGCGGGGATTCGTCGGCGACATCGCCCTGGGAAAAGGCGATGGCTTCAACGACGGAAAGGTCTTCGTCGATGACGGTGAGCTTCAGGTGGGAGCCGTCCTTGCCGACCCGGCGGATAGCCTGGACTTCGGCGCCTTCCAGGAGGAAGAGCGGGGCGGGGTTGCCGCAGCCGGTGGGTTCCAGCCGGGTGAGCCAGGCCATGGAATCCCGGGTCCAGGTGCGGAAGGGGACGATCAGGTCGTATTCCATGGAGGGGAGGAAGGTTTCCTCCGGCGCGGCTTCGGAGATGACTTTCTCCAGGCGCTCGCGGAGGAGGGGAAGATTCTCCGTCTTCACGGTGAGGCCCGCGGCCTGCTCATGGCCGCCGTAGCGGACGAGCAGATCGGCGCAGGACTGAAGCATCTTATAGATGTTGATCCCGGGGATCGACCGGCAGGATCCGACGGCGGTATCGCCGTGGACGCTGAGGGCGATGGCGGGAAGATGGAAGCGTTCGCAGAGCCGGCCGGCGGTGAGGCCGATGAGGCCGGGATTCCAGTCCTCCCCGGAAACGAGGACGACATGGGAGGCGGCGAGGGCTTCCAGGGACAGCTGGGTCAGGGCTTCAGCGGTCATCTCCCGCTCAAAGCGCTGGCGGGTGCGGTTGGCTTCCTCCAGCATGGCGGCGATGTTCTCCGCCTTGGCGGGATCCGGGGTCAGGAGCAGGTGGACGCCGAGTCTGGCGTCACCCAGGCGGCCGGCTGCATTCAGGCGGGGCCCGATCCTGAAACCCAGGTCGTCAGCGGAGAGCGGAGACTGGGTTGCCGAAATGGAAAGCAGCGCTTTCAGGCCGGGGCGGGAAGTGGTTTCGATGCGGGCGAGGCCTTCCCGGACGATGATCCGGTTCTCCCCCAGCAAGGGAACGACGTCCGCGACGGTGGCGATGGCGGCCAGATCCAGGCGCTTTTCCACGCCGGCCATGCCCTGGAGGGCCTGGCAGATCTTGAGCGCGACGCCGGCGCCGCACAGGTAAGGGCAGGGATAATTTCCCAGGAAAGGATCCATGACCACGTCTGCGTCCGGAAGGACTTCCGGGGGCTGGTGGTGGTCGGTGATGATGACGGTGAGGCCGAGCTCCTTTGCCAGGGCGACTTCCTCCACATTGGAAACGCCGCAGTCCACGGTGACGAGGACCTGCGCCTTCTGCGCGATCTCCCGGATCGCTTCCGGATTAAGGCCGTAGCCTTCGGTGTGGCGGGAGGGGATGCGGTAGGCGAGGGAGGCGCCGAGATCGTGGAGGGTCTCCATGAGGATGGAGGCGGCGCAGACGCCGTCGGCGTCATAGTCACCGTAGACCAGGATCGTTTTGCCATCGGCGATGGCCGCCTTCAGCAGATCCACGGTCTGCTGCATGCCGTCCAGCAGGAACGGGTCGTGGAGGTCGGAAAGGGACGGGTTCAGGAAGCGGTCTGCTTCGTCCCGGGTTCTGATGCCGCGGGCGGCGAGCAGGGAGGAGAACCAGTCCGGCATTCCCTCATAGGAGACTGCTTCGGTGCTGCGCTGAATGAAGCGGGTATGCGTCATAGCGGCCTCCTTTGTACTCAGGATGACAAAGGGAGGGACTGCCTGAGCAGTCCCTCCCTGATGAACAGAATCAGGCCTTGGCCTTGCGGCTGCGGCGCTTTTCCTCCAGGAACGCCCAGACATAACCGTTGATCATGTTGGCGCTGTAGACACCGGAGAGGATACCGACGATGATCGGCAGAGCGAACTCGCGGATGGAGGCGACGCCCAGGATGCACAGCGCCACGATGGTGATCAGGGTGGTGACGGTGGTGCAGATGGTACGGCCCAGGCTCTCCTTGATGGAGATGTTGGTGACCTCTTCGCGGGCAACGTTCGGCATCTTCTTCGCGTTCTCACGGATACGGTCGAAGATCACGATCGTGTTGTTGATGGAGTAGCCGACGATGGTCAGCGCCGCGGCGATGAACGAGGAGTTCATCTGGATCACGGAGCGGAAGATGACCATGAAGGAGAGCATGATCAGCACGTCATGCAGGAGACCGAAAACAGCGGCGATACCGGAGTTCAGGTCGAACCGGATGGCAATGTAGATCAGCATCAGGGCGGCGGCCAGCAGCACGGAGATGATCGCGTTCTTGACCAGGGTGGCGCCGGCCACGGGGCCGACGTAGTTCACGTCGCCGACGGAAACGGCTTCCGGATAGGCCTTTTTGATGTTCTCTTCGAACTCGGCCTGGACCTTCTGGATGTCGTCCTTGGAGACGTCCTTGATACGGATGATCGCTTCGCTGTTGTCCCGTCCCTGAACGGTGACGGTGCTGGACTTGATGCCCATGTCGCTGAGGACGCTGCTTACGTCCGCGGAGGCAACGGCGGCTTTCATGTCATACTGCATGGAGAGGCCGCCCTCGAAATCAATACCCAGGTTGATGCCGTGACCGAAGACGGTCAGCAGCACGGCGGCGAGGATGATCGCGCCGGAGATGATCAGGCAGATCCTGGAACGATTCTTAATCTTCATTACGCCTCAACCTCCTGTTCTTCTTTCACTTTAGTATAGAGGGAGGTTTTGGTGGCGCCGGCATTCACGAAGCGGTTCATGAGGAAGCGGGTGACCATGATCGCGGTGAACATGGACACGACCACGCCCAGCAGCAGGGTCTTGGCGAAGCCCTGGATGGAACCGGTGCCGAAGAACAGCAGCACGATGGCCGCGATGAGGGTGGTGACGTTGGCGTCCAGGATGGCGGACATGGCGTTTTTGAAGCCGGCGCGGACGGAGGCTTTCACGCTGCGGCCCTTGCGGACTTCTTCGTTGAAGCGCTCGAAGATGATGACGTTCGCGTCAACCGCCATACCGATGCCCAGGACCACGCCGGCCAGGCCGGGCAGGGTCAGCTGGATATGGAAGACCGCGATCAGCATGAACAGCAGGATCGTGTAGATCGTCAGCGCCCAGGAGGCGATGAGACCGTTCAGGCGATAGCGGAAGATCATGAGAAGCATGATCAGCAGGATGCCGATGGCGGCAGCCAGCACGGAAGAGGACACGGCGTTCTGGCCCAGGGTGGCGGACACCTTGTCGACCTTCTGCTGGGTCAGCTCCAGCGGCAAGGCGCCGGACTGGATCTTGGCGGCGATGGTGGTGGCGCGTTCCGCGCTGCCCAGGCCGTTGATGACGCCGGAACCGTTGGTGATGGCGCTCTGGACGGTGGGGGCGATCAGCTGTTCGCCGTCGAGATAAATCGCGATGGTTTTGCCGACGTTGGCGGCGGTCATGTCGCCGAAGATCTTGGAGCCTTCGTCGGTCAGGGTGAAGGCGATCTGGTGATCGCCGTCAGCGTAGTAGTAGGTGGCGGTCTTAACCATATCACCGGTCATGAAGACTTCGCCGGACGGATCTTTGAACTCCAGTTTGGCAGCCGCGCCGATCAGGTCCAGGACGGTGTCATCCTGCACGTCCGGGATCTCAACACGGATACCGTCGGTACCGAGCTTCTGGACATTGGCTTCGGTGAAGCCTTTGTCAGCCAGACGATCGCGGATGATGGACATGGTGCCTTCGACCATTTCATCAAAGTTCGCGGTGGAGCCTTCCGGCGCCTTGCCGGAATACTCAACATACATACCGCCCCGCAGGTCGAGACCCAGGGACAGGGACTGAGGCCAGTTTTCAGAGTTGGTGGTGGGCAGCCAGGGCAGAACCTTGTGCAGGCCCCGCGGCGGGATGCTCAGGCCCGTGACGCCGATCACGCCGAGTGCGACGGTGATCACGAGCAGTACGCACAGCGCGATGATGGCCCCGGTTTTGCCGCCAACGCGCTTATTGCCGGATTTCATGACGATCGTTTCCTCCTTCGAAACACAGATGAAGATATTATAATCGCCTGACGGGGTTCCGTCAAGCGAAATTCAAGGAAAATCAAGGGAAAGAACGGGGCAAAGGTCAGTTCAGATACATGCCCGGGAAGAGCATATTGACGCCCAGAACGGAGGCGTTGAAATCCGCCGCCAGACGCTGCTGCGGGAGACTGCGGGACATGATGCGCGTGGTGATCCGGGTGACGCCTTCAGCCGCCATGATCGCCATGAGGCGGTGGAGGAGGGCTTTGCCCATGCCCTGGTTCCGGCTGCCGGGCTCGATATAGATCGCAACCAGCTCGCAGTCGGCTCCCTGGCCGGCCATGATCGCTTCACCGATGAGCACCGCGTTGCGGTAGAGGCCCAGGGTCATGAAGTGGGGCATGCGGCGGAGGGAGTTGAGGTAATTCATATCCACGAAGGTGATCTCGTTCATCTGGAGCCGATAGATGAGGCTGTTCTGTTCGTCCCAGGTGTTCAGGGGCGTGGGCGCGACGGTGCAGCTCATCGGAATGCGGCCGTCCCCGAAGGGAATCGCCAGCTGGAGGATCTCATCCGACTCGTTGCAGTCGAAACCGTTATGGACATAAAAATCCTTCATCTGGATATCGGTCGGTTCGATGGACGTATAGAGACGGCAGCGCATCTGGGGATTCACGTTCTGGAGGATGCGCGCGCGGGCTACCAGGGCGCCGAAGAGCAGATAACGGGACGCGGGATCTCCCGCGATGGAAAAATACAGGTTGACAGGGCAGTCCGGATAAAGGCCGGGCTGCATCTGATAAAGGATAAAACCGTAACCGGTCTGGGCGCCGAGGTCATCGACGGCGTAGAACACATCTTCCGGATTCAGTCCGTTGACGGGCTGAGTGGGATGTACGATCTTCATAGCGGGTACTCCTTTCAGGAACCTTCTTATTATAGCGGGAGAGGGGCATGATGTCAAAAACTTGCCATGACGGGGGAAAGTAAGTATAATATGTGTGTTTTCCGTAAAGTGAACGGAAAAGGGATCCGGGATCCCGTAAGGAGGGTACTGAAGATGGCACAGAATCCTGTGTTTACGATTACGATGAGCGACGGACGCGAGATGAAAGGCGAGCTGTATCCGGAATTCGCGCCGAATTCGGTTGGCAACTTTATCGCGCTGGCGAACAGCGGCTTCTATGACGGGCTGACGTTCCACCGGGTGATTCCGGGCTTCATGATCCAGGGCGGCGATCCCAAGGGTATCGGCATCGGCGGTCCGGGATACTGCATCAAGGGCGAGTTCTCCCGGAACGGTGTGAACAACCCCCTGAAGCACACCTACGGTGTGCTGAGCATGGCCCGCAGCATGATGCCCGATTCCGCGGGAAGCCAGTTCTTCATCATGACCAGCGACAGCCCGCACCTGGACGGCCAGTATGCCGCCTTCGGCAAGGTGCTGGAGGGCATGGACGTCGCGGAGGACGTTGTGAAGACGAAGCGGGACGCTTCCGACAAACCGCTTGAGCCCCAGGTGATGGCTTCGATCCGGGTGGAAACATTCGGACAGGTCTATCCCTTCGAGCAGATCTGAGTTTGTTCCCAACGGCGCGGAAAGGGCGAGTCCCTTTCTGCGCTTTTTAGCGCAAGGAGAGATAAAAGATGGAAAAGCAGAAGATCACCGTGACGGTGGCGGGAAAGAACTATACGCTGGTTTCCGGCGATTCGCCGGAGTTTGTGAAACGGGTGGCGGCGTTTGTGGACCGGAAGCTGAACGAGACGGCGACGGTGACCAACCTGCCGTCCGGGCAGGCGGCGGTGCTGACGTGCTTTAACCTGGCGGAGGACCTGCTGAAGGCGCAGGATGAGAACACGCTGCTTCGGCGCCAGATGGAGCAGCTGGCCAGAACGAGTAAGGCGATAAAGGAGTAAGAGATGGAGAACCTGGCTCCGGCGGGAAACCGGGAGGCATTGGAGCGGGCCGACGCGGCCGGCGCAGACGCGGTATACCTCGGGTATGCCGCTTTCAGCGCGCGCGCGGGAGCCGGCAACTTTGACCGGCAGGAGCTGGAGGAAGCCATCCGGTATGCCCACCTGAGGCATATGCGGGTTCACGTGACAGTGAACACACTGGTGAAGGACGGGGAACTGGAAGCCGTGACGGAGGTGCTGCGGCTGCTGCGGGACCTGCATGCGGACGCGGTGCTGGTGCAGGACCTGGGCGTGCTGAAGATCATCCGGGAGCAGTTTCCGGAGCTGGCGGTGCACGCCAGCACCCAGATGGCCATCCACAACCGGACCGGCGTGAGCTGGTGCAAAAAGCAGGGGATCACCCGGGCCGTGCTGGCGCGGGAATGCAGCCTGGACGAGATCCGAAAATGCGCGGAGGCGGGGATCGAGATCGAGGTATTCGGCCACGGCGCCCAGTGCGTGGCGGTGAGCGGGCTGTGCCTGTTTTCCAGCATGGTCGGGGAACGGAGCGGAAACCGGGGACGGTGCGCCCAGCCCTGCCGGATGGAATACAGCTACCGCGGCCAATGGGGCGCGTGGCTGAGCCCCCGGGACGTGTGCCTGCGGGACGAACTGCCGAAGCTGCAGGAGGCGGGCGTCGCCAGCGTGAAGCTGGAAGGCCGGCTGAAGCGGCCAGAATATGTTTCCGTGGTAACGGAAAGCTACCGGAAAGGGCTGGACAGCCTGGACCGGGGAGCCTTTGAGAAAGCGGACGAGAAGGAAAAAGAGGGGCTGCTCCAGATCTTCAACCGGGGCGGCTTTATGAAGGGATACGTACTGGGCTGCGAAGACGCGGGTGTGATCTTTCCCGGGGCGGTGAACCACCAGGGGATCCGGATCGGAAAGGTGGAGAGCGCGGACGGAAAACTGGCGCGGGTCAGGCTGGAAAAGGACCTGCGGAACGGGGACGGACTGGCCCTGCGCGGAGGAAAAGACGAGGCCGGCCTGGTGTACGCCGGACCGGACACGGCAGCCGGCGGAACGGCGACGCTGCGGATCCGGCCTGACGCGAAAGTGAAACCCGGATACGACGTATACCGGCTGACGGACGCGGCGCAGATCGCCGCGGCAGCCGCGAAAAAAGGCCGAACAGTGCCGGCGGACCTGTATCTGCGGGCGATGCCGGGCGAAGCGCTGACGCTGACCGCAACGGACGGCGAGAGCACCGTGACGGTGACCGGAGAGACCGTGAGCGCGGCGAAGACCCGGGCGGCTACGGCGGAAGAACTGATCCGGAACCTGGCAAAGACCGGGGAGACGGTATTCACCGCACGGGACGTCAGAGCGGAGACGGAAGGCGCGTTCGTGCCGGTGAGCGCGGTGAACGCCATCCGGCGGGAGGCGCTGGAACAGTTGGCGCAAAAGCGCATAAGCGAATTTGAACAAGCCAATTCAGAATTTCCTGATCGCCGTTACCAAAGTCCTGTTCAGAATTTTGACGGCTGTAAGGTGGCAACTGTTACCCAAATCAGAGATTTGGACAGTTGCTCAACAATTCATAATTCAGAATTAAAGGGCGCGATTCCCAAAGGGTTCGATATTATTCCCCCGCAGGCGTATGTGAGGACAAAGGAGCAGGCGGAGGCGGCGCGAAAAGCCGGGCTGCGGATTGCCTGGGAGCCGGAGGATTACCGGAAAGAAGCGCTGGATACGCTGAAGGCGGACATGCAGCCGGGGGATTGGCTGAAGCTGCCGGATGTGTGTGAGGAAGAAACCCTGCAGGGCCTGCGGCGCTGGGCAAGTACGAATAAAGCGCTGCTGGGCGGGATCGTGCTGGGATCGGTGGGACAGCTGGGAATCGACTGGCCGGCAGTCTACGGCGCCGGGCCCGCGATTCCGGTGATGAACCGGCAGGCGGCAGGGCTGCTGCTGGAAGAGGGCTGCGCGTTTGTGACCGCGTCGCCGGAACTGACCGGGGCAGAGCTGAAGGAACTGCTGGCAGGCGGGGAACCGATCGTGACGGTGGTCTACGGCAGAACGCGGCTGATGCTGCTGCATCACTGCCCGGCAAGGACGGCGCTGGGACTGGCGAAGGGACATAAGGACTGCCGGATGTGTGACGAAGGATCCCCGGACGCGCTGGCGGGGCAGGCACTGGAAGACCGGAAGGGATACCGGTTCCCGCTGCTGCGGCAGCGGCTGCCGGAAGGCTGCATGGTACAGCTGATGAACGCGTTCCCGACGGACAACTTGGACAAAGGATCAGACATAAAAGCGGTGATCCTGACCACAGAGGACCGGGATGAAACCAAGGCGGTGCTGGAAGCATTTAAGGAAGGCAGAAAAACCGGGGGAGAAACGACAACGGGACACTGGAAGAGACCGGTGGAGTGATATTTTAACCTGAATTAAGGAACGATTGTTATGATGAAAGAAAGAACCCTGCGGGTGCTGGAGTTTACCAGGATCCGCGAGATGATGGCCGAGGGCGCGCTGACGGAAGCGGGGGCGGAGAAGTGCCGAACGCTGGAACCCAGCGACGACCTGGCGACGGTACAGGCGCTGCAGGCGGAGACGGAAGAAGCGGCGGTGATTCTGCAGTACAGCGGCGGGCATCCGATGGTCGCGTTTCCGGATATCCGGCCGGCACTGGCGATCTGCGCGAAAGGCGGAAGCCTGAGCGCGGGGATGCTGCTGAACGTGGCGGAACTGCTGCGGGCCAGCCGGGCGGCGCAGGACGCGCTGGTCACGGACCGGGAAAACACGCCAATCCTGAAAGCCAAGGCCCAGGGCCTGTTTGTGGCCCGAAACATTGAAAAAGACATTACGGACGCGATCATCAGCGAGGACGAAATCGCCGACCGGGCAAGCAGCGAGCTGATGAATATCCGGCGGCACCTGCGCGGGGCCCAGGACCGGATCCGGGACAAGCTGAACCAGATGATCCACTCCGCGACGCTGCAGAAGGCGCTGCAGGATCCGATTGTCACGGTGAGGAACAACCGGTATGTGCTGCCGGTGAAGGCGGAATTCCGGGGCAGCGTGCCGGGCATCGTGCACGACCAGAGCTCCAGCGGCGCAACCCTGTTCATCGAACCCATGGCTGCCGTGGAAATGGGCAACGAGCTGAAACAGTGGGAACTGAAGGAGCAGCAGGAGATCGAGCGGATCCTGGCGGCGCTGAGCGCCGAGGTGGCGCCGTATGCGGCGAGCATGACGGAGACGGAAGAACTGCTGGCGGAACTGGACTTTATCTTTGCCAAAGGCCTGCTGAGCCGGCGGTTTGTATGCGTAAGCCCGAAGCTGAACAACGAAGGCCGGCTGAAGATTATCCGGGGACGGCATCCGCTGATCGATCCGGAGAAGGTTGTGCCTTCCACTATCTGGCTCGGAGAGAAGGATATGTTCACCACGCTGGTGATTACCGGGCCGAATACGGGCGGCAAAACCGTGACGCTGAAGACGGTAGGCCTCTTTACCCTGATGGCCCAGGCGGGCCTGCAGGTGCCGGCGGACCTGGGAACGGAGCTGGCGGTGTTCGAGCAGGTGTTTGCTGACATCGGTGACGAACAGAGCATTGAGCAGAGCCTGAGTACGTTCAGCGGCCATATGACGAACATCGTGGAGATCATGCACGAGGTGACGCCGCGGGACCTGGTGCTGTTTGACGAACTGGGCGCGGGCACTGACCCGACGGAGGGCGCGGCGCTGGCCCAGAGTATCCTGACCAGGCTGCAGCACATCGGCGTGAGGACGCTGGCAACGACCCATTACAGCGAGCTGAAGGCTTTTGCCCTGACGACCAAAGGTGTGGAGAACGCCAGTGTGGAATTCGACGTGGAAACCCTGCGGCCGACCTACCGGCTGAGCATCGGAGTGCCGGGAAAGAGCAACGCCTTTGAGATCAGCCGGCGGCTGGGTCTGCCGGAGAACCTGATCGACGCGGCGAGGAAGCTGCTGAGCGGGAACGCGATCCGATTTGAAGACGTGATCGCCAACGCGGAATACCACCGGCAGGTTGCGGAGAAGGAACGACAGCTGGCCGAGGAAGCCAGCCGGGAAACGGTTCGCCTGCGGAACGAAGCGGAACAGCTCCGCAAAGAGATGGAGCAGAAGCGCACTGAACAGCTGCGTAAAGCCCGGGAAGACGCGAAACATATTGTGGACCAGGCGCGGCGGGAGAGCGAAAGCGTGATCGCCGAGCTGAAGAAGATGAAGAAGAACGCCGCCGACGGCGATGTGAACGAACTGCGCCGGCGGCTGGACAAGGAAAGCGACGCGCTGGCGGAAGGCCTGAGACAACCGGCACCGGAGAGCGGCGAAGCACCGGAGACCGTGAAAGCCGGGGACAAGGTGAAGATCCTGACCCTTGGTGCGGAAGGCACGGTGCTGGCCCCGCCGGATGAAAAGGGCGAGGTGCAGCTGCAGGCCGGGATGATGAAGTTCAAGGCGCCGCTGAGCCAGCTGCGGCTGATGCGGCAGGAGCCGGAGAAGGCAAAGACCACCGTGAAGGCGAAGACCGGGATGATGACCCGGACGGTGAAGAGCGAGTGCGACGTGCGCGGGATGAACCTGGAAGAAGCGCTAGACGCGGTAAGCCTGTATCTGGACGAGGCGGTGCTGGCCGGGCTGAACGAGGTGTATATCATTCACGGCAAGGGCACGGGGATCCTGAGGGCAGGGATCCAGCAGGATCTGAGGAAGAATAAGCATGTGAAGGGATTCCGGCGCGGGATGTACGGAGAAGGCGAAGACGGCGTGACGGTGGTCACCCTTAAATAGGAGGAAACACGGTGAAGGATAAACCCAATATCCTGGTTGTGGATGATGATCCGAATATCAGCAGGCTGGAGCAGCTGTATCTGGAGAAGGAAGGATACGAGGTGCGGGTGGCCGCGGACGGGAACGACGCGATCGACGCGTTCCGCAAGCTTCCGCCGGACATGGTGCTGCTGGACGTGATGCTGCCGGGCGCGGACGGGTACGAAGTGCTGAAGACGATCCGGAAGAGCAGCGAGATCCCGGTGATCATGGTCACGGCAAAGGGCGAGACCTTTGATAAGGTGCTGTGCCTGGAGCTGGGGGCGGACGATTATATCGTGAAGCCCTTTGACGGAAAAGAAATGGTGGCCCGGGTGAAGGCGGTGCTCCGCCGGGCCCGCGGCAGTGAGGAAGAACAGGCGGGAGACCTGAGTTTCCCCGGACTGACGGTAAGCCTGAAGGAATACGACGTGCACTATGACGGGAAGCGGCTGGAGATGCCGCCGAAGGAACTGGAAGTGTTGTATTTCCTGGCATCCCATCCGAACCAGGTGTTCACGCGGGAGCAGCTGCTGAACCAGGTGTGGGGGTTTGAGTTCTTCGGCGACAGCCGGACGGTGGACGTCCATATTAAACGGCTGAGAGAGAAACTGGTGGACAGCGAGAAGTACGGATGGTCATTGTATACCGTCCGCGGAATCGGGTATAAGTTTGCGACTGATCGGTAAGAGGTGAGGATATGTTTGCGCGGATCATGGCGGTGGTGCTGGCGATCATCCTGCTGACCACGGTCTGTCTGTCCGCAGTCTGGTGGCTGACGCTGCGGAACCAGCAAATCGACGCGAGACTGGACTATCTGAACTCCCAGGCCGAGGAGATCGCCTACCTGGCGGGAAACCTGAGCGGCGACAATCTGATGGATACCATCCGGGACCGGGACAGCGCGACGCGGACCTACCTGAACCGGATGTCCGCCAGGGTGAGCGAGGAATTCGACGCGTTCATCATCGTGATGGACCAGAACGGAAACAGCATGGTATACGACCAGGCGCTGGACATTGACGATACCGAATTCATGGAGAGCCTGAACAGCGAAGAGATCACAAACGCGTTCCGGCGGATCCTGGCGGGCGAGACGATCCGGATGCGGTCCGAAGGCGGAGAAGACCCGACCTTTACGGTAGGCGTTCCATATACCGTGGGCAACAAGGCGACAGGCGCGGTGTTCATCCGGACGCGGGCCCAGAAGATCGAAAGCGGACTCGGCGAGATCCTGTGGCGGGTTGTGGCGCTGGCAGCGATCATGCTGGTGCTGAGCGGCGTGGTGGTGTTCCTGTTTGTGCGGCGGCGGATGAAGCCGCTGAGGGAGCTGGAGACGGCTGCGGCGACGATTGCGGAAGGCGATTTTACCGTACAGGTAAACGAGAAACAGGGCGACCCGGAACTGCGGGAGCTGAGCGGGGCGTTCAACACGATGACCCGGAAGCTGCAGGGCGTGGAAACCGGACGCCGGGAGTTTGTGGCGAACGTGAGCCACGAACTGCGTAGCCCGATCACAAGCATCCGCGGATTTGCAGAAGGCATGGCGGACGGGGTGATTCCCGAAGAGGACCAGCCGAAATATTTGCGGCTGGTGGCGGACGAGAGCAAGCGGCTGAGCGGGCTGATCGACGATCTGCTGGCACTGAGCCGGCTGGAACGGGATGACGCAAAGCCGGAGATGTCGGTCTTCGATGTGAACGAGATGCTGAGGCGGGCGGTGATCGTCCGGATGAATGACCTGGAAACGAAAAAGATCGACGTCAGCTGCGAGTTTGAAGAAGACAGCTGCCCGGTGCGGGCGGACAGCGACCGCATTGAGCAGGTGGTGGTGAACCTGCTGGACAACGCGATCAAGTTTACGCCGGAAGGCGGAACAATTACGCTGGAATCCGCGTCTAAAGACGGGATCGCAGAGATTACGGTGCGGGACAGCGGCTGCGGCATCGTGTCGGAAGACCGGGAGAAGATCTTTGACCGGTTCTTTACGGCGGACCGGGCGCATACGGCCGGAAAGGGAACCGGCCTGGGATTGAGCATCTGCAAACGCATTATGGAGATGCACGGGCAGACAATCAGGCTGCTGGACACGGACAGCGGGGCAGCATTCCGATTTACGTTGGAAAAGGCTTGACGGAAAGCCAAAAATATGTATCATGATGAAGCGGTCCGGAAACGATACCGGCGGAAAGGAGGGTCACGGCGTTGGAAAAGCATCTGTTTCTGATCGGCATGCAGGGATGCGGCAAGAGCAGCCTGGGTAAGCGCACGGCGAAAGAGACAGGCGTACCGTTCGCGGATACCGACGCGATCGTGGCCCAGAGCGCCGGCGGTACGGTGAACGAATTCTTCGAAAAATACGGCGAAGAGACGTTCCGAAGGGCCGAAACAAACGCGCTTGCCGCACTGACCTATGCCCGGCCGATGATCATCTCCACGGGCGGCGGTACGGTGATGAACCCGGTCAACCGTCACATCATGCGTTCCTGGGGCACGATCGTGCTGATCGACAGGCCCCTGGAGGACATTCTGGGCGATATCAAACTGGACCGGCGACCTACCCTGCGGGACGGGGGCCTGGCGGAAGTGGAAAGAGTCTACAAGGAACGGCTCCCCGTCTACCGGGAACTGGCGGACATCACCCTGAAGAACGATCAGGGGTATCATATGGCGGTTTACATCCTGACCCGGCTGGTCCGGGAACGGCTGTGACGCAGGCAGGAGCGGAAAGATGGAATATCAGTTTGAACTGGTCGGCAAGATTGGCAGCATGGCGCTGATCCGGCAGGAAGACAGGGATATCGACTACAACATTTTCTCCCGGATCGGGTCGGAACTGAGGCCCGGGATGATCTGGGTGACCAGCGGTGCGACGGAAATCGGCCGGCTGGACTATATCAAGCGGACCGGCTGCGAGCTGAGCGGGGATCCGGACCAGGACAAGGCGGACTACGCCGCCCAGGGCCAGACGATCCTGATGCAGAACTACCGGCAGTTTGTTTCGCCGGAATACGGTATCCGCCAGATCCTGGTGGAGCATACCCACTTCAACGACCCGGAAAAGAGCGAGCACATACGGGCGCTGCTGATCCGCGCCGCAAGGCAGAAGACAATCCCGATCGTGAACTACAACGACCCGGTGAGCGACGAGGAAAACCGCAAGATGGAACTGGCAGCCCGGCGGGAAAAGGGCGGCGAGGTTCATGAGTGCGTGGACAACGACGAGACCGCGGCGGTGATCGCGGGACTGGTAAAGGCGAAGATCCTGGTGCTGATGACCTCTACGGAGGGAATCTATCAGGACCGGAGCGATCCGAACACGCTGGTGCGCGACGTGATCGGCAAGACCTATGAAGAGGTCGAGCGGAAGGTGCGCGAACTGCAGAATGCCTGCGTCGGCGCGAGCCGGGCCGGCGCCAACGGCGCCCGGGCCAAACTGGAATATGCGCTGGGCTGCGTGAAGGGCGGCACGACGGTGATCATCGGCCACGCCCGGCACCGGCTGAGCGATCTGAAAGAGGGCCGGGTACCCTGTACCCGGATCGGTGTGGACGCATGAGAGACAACCCCGAGCTGCTGAAGGCGGTGCAGTATTTCACCCGTGAAAAGGCGATACTGGACGGCGTTTCCGTTGCCTGCGGGTCCGGAAACAGCATGGCGGAAGCGATGGACGGAGCTGTCCGGGAGGACAGCGTGTTTGATCTGGCCAGCGTAACGAAGCTGTTTACGGGTATGTGCCTGATGAAAATGAAAGAAGAAGGTCTGCTGGATCCCGGCAGGCCTGTTTTTGATTATGATCCGCGGTTCCGGTTCCTGAAGGAAACCACGGTATGGGACCTGATGATCTTTGCGGTGACGGTCCGGACGCCTGTCCGCCTGGACGCCTGCACGGACCGGGACAGCGCGACGGAAGCGCTTTTCGCCTCCACGGCGGCGCCCCATGAGGACGTGCGCCGGATCTATTCAGATATCCCCGCGATGATCCTGAAATATGTGGCGGAAGCGGTCTCCGGGATGTCCTTTATGGACTGTGTGCGGAAGGTCGTGCTGGAGCCGGCCGGGATGAACGAAACCTGGGCGGCGGTGCCGCCGGAGCGGAAAAAGGACTGCGTGTGCTACGACCGGGAACACCGGATCGAGAAGGGGCAGTATATTCTCCGGACAGGCTGGCAGCCGGGGGTTCCGCATGATCCCAAGGCGGCGGTGATGCAGGGAGATACGGGAGACCTTTGCGGCCACGCGGGGCTGTTTTCCACCTGCGGCGATATGGCTCGGTTCTGCCGGGCGGTGCTGGACCGGAAGATCGTGGGCGAGGAATCCCTGAAGGAAATGGCGGTCAACCGGACCGGACGGAAGCGCGCCAACGGCGAATGGACTCAGTTCCTCGGCGTCCAGTGCTATGTGCGGCATCCGGACCAGTACTATTCGGAAATACCCTGCTACATGGGGAAACGGGCCTTCGGGATCGGCGGGTTTACGGGGAACCATGTGTCTGTGGATCCGGAACGGGACGCGTTTGTGGTGTTCCTGGGAAACCGGGTGCTGAACAGGCTGACGGTGCTGGTGCCGGAGGAAGGGAAGAGGCTGGCGGATTACGGGCTCAACCCGGACGGGAGCGGCGTGTTCCGGTGGAACGACGGGGAAGTGATTCCGTCCTCGGTCAAATACGTTCATCAGAAGGATGAGCATCTGCATAAGGCGATCGCGAAAGTATTAGGACTTGAATATCTTCCATTTCTGTGATAAACTACATAGGTCAAAGAAAGTCAGACGTCTCCTTTGACGAAGGGAGGGTTCATGATGCGCCTGAGTGATTCGATTGAGCAGTTTATCAAGGAACTGCTGAACCAGGAATCCACGGAAGTGGAACTGAAGAGAAATGAACTGGCGGAGTATTTCGGGTGTGCGCCGAGCCAGATTAATTATGTGCTGGCGACCCGGTTCAGCCCGGATCACGGCTATCTGACGGAAAGCCGGAGAGGCGGCGGCGGATATATCCGGATCGTGCGGGTGGTGCAGAGCGGATCACAGCGACTGATGTATCTGGTGAACGACCGGATCGGCGACAGCCTGAGCGAAGAGGAATGCCTGCGGCTGATCAGCCAGCTGAAAGAGCAGATGATTGTGACCGCGGACGAGGCGGCCCTCATGGCCAGCGCGGTGAGCACCCGGGCATTGAGTGTGCCGGTGCCGGACGTATTGAAGGACGCGATGCGGGCGAAAATGATGAAGTCGATGCTGATGTCTATTGCGGCCCGCAACCGCAATTGATTCAGAATTCGTAATATGAAATTTATGGCAGGAAAGAGGCGAAGAGAATGCTGTGCGAAGAATGCCATGTGAATGAAGCAAACTTTACGGTTTCCGTGGTCGCCGGAGAAGAGACCTCGGTCAGGCACCTGTGCGCCGACTGTATGAGCCGGATGAATGCGGACCTGGTCAAAGGGAACGTGCGGAGCCTGCTGAACACGGTGCTCAGCGCGATCCGGGCGAACACAGAAGACGAAAACAGAAAGGAATTTTCGATGCCGATATTCGGACGTTTTACCCAGAAAGCGCAGCAGACGCTGACGCTGGCCCAGCGGATCGCTGCGGAGCTGCAGCAGCCCTATGTGGGCACGGAGCATTTCCTGCTGGCGCTGCTGAAAGCAGGCGCTTCCATACCGGAAGCCGTCTCCGCCCGGATGAATTATGAGGATGTGGTCGCTGAACTGCGGGAGCACCTGAAGGGCATCCAGGATCCGGACACGCCCCGGAGTCCCCGGATCGAACTGAGCCCCCGGGCAAAGAAAACCCTGGAGAACAGCGTGCTGGAGAGCCACAAACTGGGACAGAACTATGTGACGGTGGAGCATATATGGCTGGCGCTGCTGGGGAACGACGACGGTGTGGCCGGCGGCCTGTTCCGGAAGCACGGGGTGGACCTGAGCGCCGCGAGGGAACAGCTGCTGCGGCAGATGCGCGAGAACGCGGGGAACGAAGAAGGCCCCCGCCACATGATGCCCGGATTCCCGCCCTTTGCCCCGGCGAAGGGACGGAACGGAAACAACGAAAACAACAAGAGCGAGCTGGAGAAATACAGCCGCGATCTGACCGCGGCCGCGGAGAAGAACGAACTGGATCCGGTAATCGGCCGGGAAACGGAGATCCAGCGGATCATCCAGATTCTGATCCGGCGGACGAAGAACAACCCGGTGCTGATCGGCGAGCCCGGCGTAGGGAAGAGCGCCGTGGCGGAAGGCCTGGCGCAGCGCATTGTGCAGGGCAACGTGCCGGAACTGCTGATCGGGAAGAAGATCATGAGCCTGGATATCGGCAGCATGGTGGCCGGGACAAAATATCGGGGCGAATTTGAAGAGCGGCTGAAGAACGTGATGGAAGAGCTGCACAAGGCCGGCAACGTACTGCTGTTCATCGACGAGATCCATACAATTATCGGTGCGGGCGCGACGGAAGGCAGCCTGGACGCGGCGAACATCCTGAAGCCTGCCCTGAGCCGCGGCGAGATCCAGTGCATCGGCGCGACGACGCTGGACGAATACCGCAAGCATATTGAAAAGGACGCGGCGCTGGAGCGGCGGTTCCAGCCGGTGATGGTCGGCGAGCCGACGGCGGAAGAGACGCTGTCGATCCTGTACGGCCTGCGGGACCGGTATGAAGCGCACCACAAGGTACGGATCACCGACGAAGCGCTGGCCGCGGCGGTAAAGCTGAGCGACCGCTATATTCCGGACCGGTACCTGCCGGACAAGGCCATCGACCTGATGGACGAGGCTGCCAGCCGCGTCCGGATCGCCGCATGCACGGCGCCGCCGGACGTACGGGAACAGGAAAAGCGCCTGGAGGCCGTGGTGATCGAAAAGAAGGAAGCCATCAGCCACCAGGATTACGAAAGGGCCGCCGCGCTGCGGGACCAGGAGCGGAACATTCACCGGGAGATCGAGGAGAAACGCGCGGAATGGAACCGCGCCCAGAGCACTGCGCGGGATACCGTGACGGAAGACGACATTGCCCAGGTGGTGAGCCAGTGGACGGGCATTCCGGTTTCCCGGATGACGGAGCAGGAAGCCCAGCGGTTGGTGCGCCTGGAAGAGACGCTGCATAAGCGGCTGATCGGCCAGGAGGAAGCGGTGAGCGCCGTGGCGCGGGCAATCCGCCGGGCCCGGGCGGGTCTGAAGGATCCGAAACGGCCCATCGGCAGCTTCATCTTCCTGGGACCCACGGGCGTGGGCAAGACGGAGCTGTGCCGCGCGCTGGGCGAAGCAATGTTCGGCGACGAGGACAGCGTGATCCGGCTGGACATGTCCGAGTATATGGAAAAGCACACGGTATCCCGGCTGGTGGGTTCGCCGCCCGGCTATGTGGGCTATGAGGAAGGCGGCCAGCTGACCGAAGCTGTCAGGCGGAAACCTTACAGCGTAGTGCTGCTGGACGAGGTGGAGAAGGCTCATCCCGACGTGTTCAACATCCTGCTGCAGATCCTGGAGGACGGGCGTCTGACGGACAACACGGGACGGGTGGTCTCCTTCAAGAATACGATCGTGGTGATGACCTCCAACGCGGGGGCGCACGTGATCGGACACGGCCGGTCCATGGGCTTCGGCGCTGACCAGAAGGGTGAAGCACGGGACTATGAAGCCATGAAGGAATCCGTGATGAAAGAGGTCAAGGAGATCTTCCGGCCTGAATTCATCAACCGGGTGGACGAACTGATTGTGTTCCACAGCCTGAACGAGGAAGAGATCCGCCGGATTACGGAGCTGATGCTGAAGCAGGTGGCGGACCGGCTGAAGGAGCAGGAGATCCCGCTGACCTGGGACAAGAAGGTTACGGAGAAACTGGCGAAGGAAGGATACGATCCGAAGTTCGGCGCCCGGCCGCTTCGCAGGCTGATCCAGCGCACGGTGGAGGACACCATGAGCGAGGAACTGCTGATGGGCCATATCCAGCTGGGACAGGAGATCCGGCTGACGGTGAAGGGCGACGAGATCGTGCCGGTGAGTTCGAAGGAAGAAAAAGAACCGGCGAAGAAACCGGCCAAGACGCCTGCGAAAAAACCGGCCGCGAAAAAACCTGCCAAACCGGCGGCAAAGAAGCCGGTGAAGAAGACCGTAAAGAAGCCCACCGCGGCGAAGAAGGAGGAGAAACCCGTTGGCTAAGCTGTATTTCCGCTACGGGGCCATGGGCTCCAGCAAGACGGCGAACGCGATCATGGTGCAGTACAACTACGGCGAGCGGCACCAGAAGGTGCTGATGGTCAAACCCCAGCTGGAAAACCGGGACGGGGAACGGATCATCCGCTCCCGCAGCGGGCTGGAAACGGAATGTGTTTTTGCCGAAGAGCTGGAGGGCATGGATCTGACCGGGTACGACTGCGTGATCGTGGACGAGGCGCAGTTCCTGACCAAGGCCCAGGTGGAATACCTGGTGCATATCGTGGACGACCTGGGGATCCCGGTGATCGCCTACGGCCTGCGGGCTGACTTCAAAGGGAACTTCTTCGAGGGAAGCATGTGGCTGATGGCCTGGGCGGACACGATCGAAGAGGTCAAGACGATCTGCTGGTGCGGGAAGAAAGCGACCTGCAACGCCCGCGTGATCGACGGCAAGGTGGCCCGGGAAGGCGAGCAGATCGTGCTTGGCGGAGACGAAAGCTATGTATCGCTGTGCAGGAAGCACTGGCGGAACGGGGATCTTGGACCACTGAAAATATAATTGAACGGAGGAGCCACTTATGTTAGAGGAACTGAAAAAGCAGGTTTATGAAGCGAACATGCTGCTGCCCGCATATCACCTGGTGACGTTCACCTGGGGCAACGTATCCGGGATCGACCGGGAAAAGGGA
>CAMKNZ010000017.1 GCA_946414315.1 uncultured Clostridia bacterium | reverse complement strand
GTAACGCATAAAAATACCCTCCTTACTGGGTGTCCAGTAAAGAGGGTACATATCAAATCCGGGGACTTGTTTTTTGCTTTTCGGTTTATTGTACGATTTCAACTTCGTTGGGGCACTGATCAAACACCCTGTCGCCGATAATCACATTATTGCCACCGGGTACCGTAACCTTCGTCAGAGAGGCGCATCCGGCAAAGGTCTGCATCTGAATCTCCTTCAGGCCTGATCCGAAGGCAATCTCTTCCAGCGCCGCACAGTAGGCAAATCCGGCGACATCGACTTTGATCAGTGAATCGGGAATCCGGACATCTGTCAGCTCCGGACAGCCGCCGAAACTACACATGCCGATATTTTCGACACCTTCTTCCAGCACAACGGTCTTCAGCTTCGGACATCTGGCAAACGCGTTGTTGCCGATCTTTTTGATCGTCCCGGGGATCGTAATGTTCACGAGTTTGGGGTTGTCCGCGCACATGCCGGTATCAATCTCTACCACGGGAATATCATCATTGACGGAACTCGGAAAAACCACTTCGGCGTCTTCCCCGATATAGGAGGTAAGAATCGCGCCGGTGCCGTCTTCGTTGAGCTTGTAGCTGAAATCATCCATTGCAATCGTGACAATGTTGTATGTTGAAACAGATTTGAAATCGCCTTGCTGCTCCTCAGTTTCGTATTCGTCGTCAAAGCTCTCCATTTCGTCGTCGTCCCAGTCTTCATCGTCATCCCATTCATCGGCAAAGCAAAGCACGGCGCTGAACAATACGCACAGCGTAAGAAGGATCGTAAGAATCCGTCTGAACATTATGCTCACCTCCCGATGCATATACCACGAATAATTATAGTGTATCCATCCCGAAAAATCAATATTATCCCAAAAAATGAGAAAAGCATTGACGGATTGTCAAGGTTGTGATAATCTTTGGCTGAAAACGTTACCGATATCGTTTCCGGAATGCGTCAGATGAAGGAATACGAAAGGGGTATCCAACATGAAGGTATATACAATCAAAGACATTGCTGCAATGGCCGGAGTTTCGGTTACAACCGTCAGCCGCGTGCTGAATCACCGTCCTGACGTCAATATTGCAACTCGGGAGAAAGTTGAGCAGATCATCCGGGACTGTCACTTTATCGGAAATACCAACGCCCGCGGCCTGAAGCAGGGTAACGAAGTGATCGGCGTGGTCATCCGTGGCCGCTCCAATCCTTTTCTCAGTTCCCTGGCGGAAGCAATCCTGGAACGCGCAGATAATGTGCCTGACAATTTCGTCACGGAGTACATTGACGAACGCGGAGATGAATTCCGCACGGCGCAGCGGATGACCCGCCAGAATCATGTCAAGGGATTGATCTTTGTCGGCAGCCTGATTGACGAGCGGGTCGAGGCGATCCGCGGCCTGGATGTCCCCATGGTCTTCACCACAGTGAACGCCGAGTCTGCTTCCCTTCCCCGGGCATCTTCCGTAGCGATTGACGACCGCAGCATGGGTCGCCTGGTTGCGGAGGAACTGCTTAACTGCGGCCATCGGAAGATCGCTGTCTTTGGTTCCAATCCCGTTGCGGGAGATTCGCTGGCCATGCGTTTCCAGGGATTCTGCGACGCTTTTACCGACCGCGGCCTCTCCTACGACCGGAGTCTGTACCGTGAAACCCGCTTTTCTTTTGAAGCAGGCTATGACGTCGCCCGCACGTTCTTCGCTGAACGGCCCGACGCCACAGCCCTCTTTGCCATGAGCGACACTGTCGCGGTCGGGGCCATCCGGGCTTTAAGGGATCTGGGTATGTCGGTGCCCCAGGATGTCAGCGTCGTCGGATTTGACGGAGTGGATATCGGCCGCTTCACGCTTCCGCGTCTGACAACAGTGGAACAGCCGGTGGAGGAAATCGCCCGCCGCAGTGTTAACCTGCTCCTGGACATGATGGAAAAGGAAGCAACGCCCCGGCACATCCTGGTCGAAGCCTCTTTCCGCAGAAGGGAATCCGTGGCGCAGTGCGTACGCGCATAACAGAAAGGAAGAATCACCATGCGCACCAGTGGCATATTGATGCATATTTCCTCCCTCCCTTCTCAGGGCGGGATCGGTTCTCTGGGACCGGAGGCTTATGCCTTTGCGGATTTCCTGCAGGCTTCCGGCATGCGGATCTGGCAGGTCCTTCCTGTCGGCCCCACCGGATACGGGGAAAGCCCTTATCAGTCTTCCTCCGTCTTCGCCGGCAATCCGCTCCTGATCTCATGCGTCCGGCTTCGTGAAGAAGGCCTGCTGACTTACTCGGATCAGGAGGAATACCAGCCGGAAGATCCGGAAAAGGTGAATTACGATGCAGTGCGTTCGAACAAGGAAACACTGCTGCGCCGCTGCTATGATCAGTCCCGTGATTCCCTGTCGGGGCAGATCAGTGAATTCATCCGGGACAATGCGTGGGTCAATGATTTTGCTTTGTTTACAGCACTCAAGCAGCGTTTCGGCGGCGTTATGTGGACAAAATGGCCTGACCCGGATATCCGTTTCCGGAAACCGGAAGCGGTCAAAAGATACCAGGAAGAGCTCGCGCGGGAGATTGACTACCATATTTTCTGCCAGTATCTGTTCCGGCGCCAGTGGTTCAGCCTGAAAAAATACTGCAACGAACGTTCCCTGATGCTTTTCGGTGATATGCCGATCTATGTGGCCGAGGACTCTGCCGATACCTGGACCCATCCCGACATATTCCAGCTGGATAAAAACCTGATTCCGAAGCGCGTAGCCGGTGTTCCGCCTGATTATTTCTGTGAGGACGGACAGTTGTGGGGAAATCCGCTATACCGCTGGACCTATCTTCGTTTCTGCCGGAAATATGACTGGTGGGTTGAGCGGATGAAAGGAATGTCCCTGCTTTACGATATGATTCGAATCGATCACTTCATCGGTTTCGCGAACTATTATTCGGTGAAGTACGGGATGCCGAACGCCCGGAAGGGCAAATGGGTCATCGGACCGGGAAAATCACTTTTCCGTCGTTTGGAACAGGAAGTGCCGGATATCCGGATCATCGCAGAGGATCTGGGCTGCGTCAACAACCGGGTGATACGGCTGCTCCATTGGTGCGGATATCCCGGTATGAAGGTCCTTACCTTCGGCTTCGATTCGGATGAATCCAATCCGCATTTTATCGGACACTACGAAAAAAACTCTGTCGCATACACCGGCACCCACGACAACGATACAACCCTCGGATGGGCTGAAAAAGCCGATCCGAAAGCACTGGCCTTTGCAGAAAAAACGTTGGAATTCTCCGGGACCGCAGAAGCGCCGGAAGCCTTTATCCGAGCCCTGTTCAAATCTCCCTGCGATACGGTGATCATTCCCATGCAGGACATCCTGGGTCTGGATGGTTCCGCCCGGATGAACTATCCCGGTACTACAGGCGGAAACTGGCTCTGGCGCATGAAACCGGACCAGCTTTCCCTGGAGCTTTCCATGAAATATTACAGACTGAACAGACAAACAGAACGGGGGTAACTGAAAATGAACGCGAAACAACTGATCAAAGACGCTGAACAGCGCTTGATGACCGAATATCATAAAGACCTGTCCTGCGCCTCCGCGCAGGAACTGCACAATGCCATTTCGGGCGCGGCGATGGACGCCCTGGCTCCGCTGTGGGCGAAAAAGGAAGCCGCCCGGGCCGGCCGCCGCCAGGCCGCTTATCTGTCCATGGAGTTCCTGGTGGGCCGGCTGGTTTACAACAACCTGTACTGCATGGGCCTGCTGGACGAGGTCAAGACCCTGCTGAAGGAAAAGGGCGTGGATATCGCCGTGATGGAAGATGTGGAGGATGACGCCTTCGGCAACGGCGGTCTGGGTCGCCTCGCCGCCTGCTTCCTCGACAGCGCAGTGACCTGCAACATTCCGCTGACCGGCTACGGTCTCCGTTTCCGCTACGGTCTGTTCAAGCAGGACTTTGCGGACGGCCGCCAGGTAGAACTGCCGGACGACTGGTCGAAATACGGAGATCCCTGGTCCATCCGCCGGCTGGATGAGGCCGTCGTGGTTTCCATGAAGACCGGTGACGTTCTTGCCGTTCCCTATGATATGCCGGTGGTCGGCTTCGGAGCGAAGAACATCGGCACCCTGCGCCTGTGGCAGACGGAGAGTCTTCACGAGGTGGATTTCGCTGTCTTCAACAGCCAGGATTACGCCAAGGCCGCAGCGAACAAAAACCAGGCTGAGGATATCACCAAGTTCCTTTATCCCAACGACACGAAAAAGGAAGGCAAACAGCTCCGGGTCAAGCAGCAGTATGTGCTGGTTTCCGCCACGATGCAGGATATCCTTCGGGCTTACCGGAAGCGCCATGGCAGCGACTATTCCTTCTTTGCCAAAGAAGTGGCTGCCCAGCTGAACGACACCCATCCCACCATGGCAATTCCTGAACTGATCCGCCTGCTTGGTGAGGATGGTGTTGCCTTTGAGGACGCGTTCCTCATCGCCCGCGACACCTTTGCTTATACGAACCACACCGTCATGCAGGAAGCCCTGGAAAAATGGGACCTGCCCCTGCTTTCCTCCGTCTGCCCGCAGATCGTTTCCATCATCAGGAAGATTGACGCCCGTTTCCGCCGGGAGATGAAAAAAGCCGGGAAAGAAATCACTCCATCCCTGTGCATTATCCTCGACGGCCGCGTCCATATGGCGGAACTGGCCACTTATGCCACCCACGCAATCAACGGCGTGGCAGCCCTGCACAGTGAAATCCTGAAGAACGACGTCTTTGCCGACTGGTATCAGCTGTATCCGGAGCGTTTTCAGAACAAGACCAACGGCATTACCCAGCGACGGTGGCTGGGCCTTTGTAATCCGGAGCTGTGCAGGCTCATTACCGACCAGATCGGACCTGGCTTCGAAACAGATCTTGATAAGCTCAAGCTCCTGGAGCCGAAGATCAACAAGTCCCTCTGCAACAAATTCCACACTGTCAAGAAAGCGAAGAAAAAGCAGCTCTGTGCCGAAATTCTGAAGTGTGAAGGCGTGACCCTGGATCCGGACATGGTCTTCGACGTCCAGGTCAAGCGCCTGCATGAGTACAAGCGCCAGTTCATGAACGCCCTGAGCATCCTGGCCATTTATGACCAGCTCAGGCGCGGTCAGCTGAAGGATCTGCCGCCGGTGGCCTTCATTTTCGGCGCCAAAGCCGCTCCCGGATACGACCGGGCCAAGGCTGTCATTCACCTGATTAATATGATCGCCGACAGGGTGAACAACGATCCGAAGACCAAGGACCGGCTGAAGGTCGTCTTCGTCCGGAACTACAACTGCTCCTGGGCGGAGAAGATCATACCCGCCGCCGACATTTCCGAACAGATCTCCCCCGCCGGTACCGAAGCTTCCGGCACGGGCAACATGAAACTGATGCTCAACGGTGCGGTTACCCTGGGCACCTTTGACGGAGCCAACGTGGAGATCGTGGAGGAAGCCGGAGAGGAAAACAACTATATCTTCGGCGCCACCGTGGAAGAGCTGGAGAAGATCAAGGACAGCTACGATCCGGTAAAAATTTATGAGAAAAACGCGCTGCTTCGCCGCGCGCTGGACAGTCTGACCGACGGCACCTTCCCGGACGAGGACGGCCGGCTTAAGGAACTGCATGACGCGATCCTGAAGGGCGCCTCCTGGCATAAGCCGGACCATTACTACGTCATGAAAGACTTCGCTTCTTATTATGAGACCAAGCTGCGGGCCATCCGCGATGCGAAGGCCGACGAGACAGCATTCGCGAAAAAGTGCCTGATGAACGTGGCAAACGCCGGCAAGTTCTCCTCCGACCGCACCATCCGCCAGTACGCGAAGGATATCTGGAAGGTCTGATGTTGCATCCTGCCCCGTAACAGGATATAATTGCTTCGATCCTATTTTCGGAGGAATGCTGTCCTATGTATGAAACGATTCACGGTTTCATTGAAAACATCCTGGATTACGCAATTGTGGCGATCGAGGTTATCGGCGCCCTCATCATCCTGTTTTATACTGTTCGCGCCCTGATCTGCCTGCTGCAGAAGAAGCATGAACAGTGCCGCGGTTTCCTGACCACGGGCATTACCACCGGCCTGAACTTTCTGCTGGCCAGTGAGGTGCTGAAAACCATCGGCGAGGCGAGCTGGAGCGATATCGGCATGGTCTGCGCGATCCTGCTGATGCGTGCCGGTATGACGCTCCTGGTTCACTGGGAAAGCAAAATGGAGCATCCCGCGGCTGAACCGAAGAAATAAAAAACTGCGCTGTCCCTTGGGACAGCGCCTTTACTTTGTCATTCAAACAGTTTTTTCAGCGTGAGCGCGGCCTGCTTGACCGCGTTTTTCTTTTCGCCTGCCGCGGTCAGCGTCTCCTGTGCCTCCCGCAGGTTCATTCCCTGCTTCATGGCCTCAATGAGTTTCGCCTCCAGGGGCCATTCCGCCGTTTCCGTTTCCTTTACCGGCAGCGTGATGCCGTGGAGATCCAGTACGACGCAGTACTCCCCTTTTTCCGTCTTCTCATTGGACTTCAGCGCCTGAAGGACTTCTTCCGGTGTTCCCCGGAGGGTCGTTTCATGGAGCTTGGTCAGATCGCAGCAGACGGTCATCTTTACACCGGGCAGCATATCCGCGATCACCTCCGTCAGTTCGATGATCCGGAAAGGCGATTCATGAAGGATGGCTACTTTGACACCCCGGGCGATTTCTTCCAGTTTCGCCCGGATATCCTTCTTTTCCCGGGGCAGGAATCCGTAAAAGGCGAACTCCCGGGCGTCATATCCGCTGACGGAAACCGCTGCGATACCGGCGCAGCATCCGGGCACAGGAATCACCGGAATGCCTGCTTCCGCACAGGCTCTGACAACCTCACATCCGGGATCGGAAATGCAGGGCGTACCTGCGTCCGTCACCAGAGCGGCCGCCAGGTCCTCTTCCAGGATCTTCCGGGCAAGGCCCGGTGCTTTGCTGTCCTCACTGTGGCGGTGACAGCTGACCAGGGGCGCCTTCAGGCCGAAAACCTGGCACAGTTTCATCGTCACCCGGGTGTCTTCGGCGATAATCAGGTTCGCATTCCGCAGGGCTTCAGCGCCTCGTGGCGACAGGTCCTGCAGGTTGCCGATGGGGGTCGCCACCACGTACAGGATTGCCATGCTTACGTCTCTCTTTCTCTTTTCTCCGCAACCCGCAGTTTCGCGCTGCGGGACCGGGGATTCCGTTCCGTTTCTTCCGCCGAAGGTGCCACTGCGCCGCCGGCCAGGACTTTGACTACCGGTTTCCGTCCGCAGGTGCACACCGGAGCCTTCGGCGGACAGATACAGGGGTTCTCCAGGGTTTTGAAGCAGCGTTTCACAATCCGGTCTTCCAGGGAGTGGAAGGTAATCACGCAGATCCGTCCTCCGGGTTTCAGACAGTCTGTCAGATCCTTCAGGGCCTGCTCCAGGGGGGTCAGTTCGTCGTTCACGGCAATCCGGATCGCCTGGAAGGTTCGACGGGCCGAATGGCCGTCATCCTTTCGCCTGACCGCCTTCGGGATCGCGGCGTCCACTGCGTGAACCAGGTCAAAGGTGGTTTCGAAAGGCTTATCCGCCCGGTGTTCGCAGATAATTCTGGCGATCCGGGCTGCCCATTTTTCTTCTCCGTATTCCCGTATAATGGATGTCAGTTCACGTTCGTCCGCCGTGTTGAGCAGCTCCGCGGCAGTCATGCCGCCGCTCTGGTCCATCCGCATATCCAGGGGTGCATCCTCATGATAGCTGAAGCCCCGATCCGCGTTGTCCAGCTGGGGGCTGGAAACCCCCAGGTCCAGCAGGGCGCCGTCCAGCGGACCCGCGCCGGCTTCCGAGAGCAGCTCCTTCGCGTCGTGAAAATTCCCCCGGATCGCGGTAAAACCCGGATAATCCTTCAGCCGCTCCGAGGCGGCCCGGATGGCGTTTTCATCCCGGTCGATACCATAGATGTGTGCGGTTCCGCCGGAGGCTTTCAGGATGGCCTCGCTGTGGCCGCCGCCGCCCAGCGTGCCGTCGCAGTAGACGCCGTTTTCCCTCACGTTCATCCACTGCAGCACTTCCTGCAGCAGCACCGGTTCATGCCTGAACTCCATCTTCCAGCCTCCCCTCTGTCCTTTGATCATATTCCCATAGTCATAACAATGGATCACGATGATTTCATTTAAGGTTTCAGTCCCAGTTCGCTCCGCAGCGACCCGATAAAATACAGGCTGCCTGTTGCCAGGATCATCCCGTCTTCCCCGGCCAGGGTTTCCGCTTTCTCAAGGCCTTCCTTCAGATTGTTCGCCGCAGAGGCCTTCATCCCCTTTTCACGAAGCAAAGAACACAGATCCTCTGCCTTCATCGCCCGGGGACTGTCCGGCGTCACGGTCACTGCTTCGTCTGCCGCCCCGGCCAGCATCGAGAGCATCTCATCCGAGAGCTTTTCCTTCAGCACTCCGGTAAGCAGGATCTTCTTTTCCCCTTGCAGGCAGGCCCCTGCAAAAGCTGTAAACGCGCTTACACCTTGGGCGTTGTGGGCGCCGTCCATCAAAATCCGGCCATGCCATTCCAGACGGCCGGGCCAGAATGTATTCTCCAGGCCATGGTATACCGCTTCCTCCGGAATGCGGATCCCCTTTTTTTCCAGTTCCTCCAGCACAGCCAGTACGACCAGTGCGTTCAGGACCTGATGCTCTCCGGGCAGGGAGATCTTCACGCCGTTCCAGGTCTTGTGGCAGCAGATGAAATCTGCCGTTGTTCCGTAGGGGCCGCTCTCCCGGATCCGGACCTGTTCAGGGGTCAGGATGTTCAGGGGCGCATGCTTCGCCTCGGCTGTGTTTTCAAACACCTGCCGGACTTCCGCCGTCCCGGGCGGATAGCAGATCACCGGAACACCTGGTTTGATGATCCCGGCCTTTTCCCCTGCGATAGCGGCCAATGTATTGCCCAGCAGCTGCATATGGTCCATACCGATAGCCGTAATCGCACAGACCGCCGGCTCCGGAATCACGTTGGTCGGATCCAGCCGTCCGCCCAGACCTGTCTCGGAAACAATAATCTCCGTCTTTTCCTGCCGGAAAGCATGGAAAGACAAGGCAGTTCCCAGCTCAAAGGGCACAAAGCCGTATCCTTTTTCAGCATGCAGCCTGTCCGCGGCGTCCAGCACGTCACTGCCGTAACCGGCCAGCTGCGCTTCGGAAAGCGGGGTTCCGTTGATCCGGACCCGTTCCCCGTAGATCTGGAGGAAAGGAGAGGTATACAGTCCCGTGCGGTATCCGGCGGCCGTCAGGACGCTGCTGAGCATTGCGCAGACGCTGCCCTTCCCGTTGGTGCCGGCCACGTGGATCACGGGACATTCGGGCCATGCCCGCAATAGCTCAAGCAGGGCTGCGGTATTCCGCAGCCCCTGCTCGTCTCCGTCTCCCCGGGCGGAGTTGATTTCGTTCACAACCTGTTCAGCTGTTCTCATAGATTCTCTTTCAGTTCCGCAATACGGTTCTCCAGGGCGGCAGCCTTGGCCTTCGCGGCTTCCAGTTTGTCCTTCTCCTGCTGCACCAGCTGAGCCGGCGCTTTGGCCAGGAAACCCTGGTTGTTCAGCATGCCGTTGGAGCGGGCCATTTCCTTCTTCAGGTTGTCCAGCTCCTTGGTCAGGCGGGCGGTTTCCTTCTCAAAGTCCACCAGGTCGCCCAGCGGGATGAACAGTTCGCCGGCCGCCACCACCGCAGACACGTTCTTGCCGGTGGCGTCTTCCCGGTTATCGATCAGCTGCACCTGCTCCGCGCCGGCCAGCTTTTTGAAGTAGCCTTCGCCTTCCCGCAGGGTGTCCGCCCAGCCTTCTGCCGGCAGCAGCATCAGGTGGGTCCGCTTGGAGGGCGCCACGTTCATCTCGCTGCGCAGATTCCGGATCGTACGGATAATCTCCATCACGCCCTGCATCTTCTGCTCGTCCTCGGTGAACACGAAGTCCGCCCGGTATTCCGGCCAGGACTGAAGCATCAGGAAGCCTTCGCTGCCCGGCAGGTATTTGTACACCTGCTCCGTCAGGAAGGGCATGAAGGGGTGCAGGAGCTTGAGCAGGTTCTCCAGCACGAAGAGCAGCACGGCCTTCACGGTTTCCTTGCTCTCGCCGTCCTCACCCAGCAGACGGGATTTGCTCAGCTCGATATACCAGTCGCAGAATTCGCTCCAGGCGAAGTCGTAGATCTTCGTTGCGGCCAGGCCGAAATCTCCGTCTTCCATATGCTCGGAAATATCCTTCACGGCATCCTGCAGCCGGGTCAGGATCCACTTGTCGGCGGTTTCCAGCTTTGCGGGATCAAAAGCCTTCCGCTCGTTCACGTTCATGAGCACGAAGCGGCTGGCGTTCCACACCTTGTTGGCGAAGTTCCGGGCGGCTTCCACCTTATCCTTGGAATAGCGGGTATCGTTTCCGGGGCTCACGCCCATCACAAGGCTGAAGCGCAGCGCGTCGGCGCCGTATTCTTCCACCACTTCCAGCGGATCCACGCCGTTGCCCAGGGACTTGGACATCTTCCGGCCGAGCTCGTCCCGTACCAGGCCGTGGATCAGCACGGTTTCGAAGGGCGTTTCACCCATCTGTTCAATGCCGGAAACCATCATCCGGGACACCCAGAAGGTGATGATATCGTAGCCGGTCACCAGCATGTTGGTGGGATAGAAATATTTCAGGTCCTCGGTATTGTCCGGCCAGCCCAGCGTGGAGAAGGGCCACAGGGCGGAAGAGAACCAGGTGTCCAGCACATCCTCGTCCTGGTGCAGTTTGCCGCCGCACTTCGGGCAGGCAGTCGGGTCTTCCCGGCTCACGGTCATCTCGCCGCAGTCGTCGCAGTACCACACGGGGATCCGGTGGCCCCACCACAGCTGGCGGCTGATGCACCAATCCCGGATATTCTCCATCCAGTTATAGTACATCTTGCTGAAGCGCTCCGGCACGAACTTCGTCCGGCCTTCCCGAACCGCGGCGATGGCGGGTTCCGCCAGGGTCTTCATCTTCACGAACCACTGCTCGCTGAGCCGGGGTTCCACGGGAGTGTCACCATGGCGGTAGCAGAAGCCCACGTTATGGCTGTAATCCTCGATCTTCACCAGCAGGCCCTGTTTCTCCAGCTCTTCCACCACGGCCTTGCGGCATTCCATGGGATCCATGCCCGCAAAGCGGCCGGCGTTCTCGTTCATGGTGCCGTCGTCGTTGGTCACGGTGATGATCTCCAGGTTATGCCGCTGGGCGACCTCGAAGTCGTTCGGGTCATGGGCGGGCGTCATCTTCACCGCGCCGGTGCCGAATTCCATCTCCACATAGTCATCCGCGACCACGGGGATCTCCTTGTTCACGATGGGCAGGATCACCTTCTTGCCTACCAGGTCCGTATAGCGTTCGTCCGCAGGGTTCACAGCCACGCCGGTGTCGCCCAGCATGGTTTCCGGACGGGTGGTGGCCACCACCACGCCTTCGCTGCCGTCGGCGCCGGGATAACGGATATGCCACAGATGGCTGGCCACGTCCTTGTAAACCACCTCAGCGTCGCTGATGGCACTCTGGCAGGCAGGACACCAGTTGACCATCCGGTTTCCCCGGTAGATCAGTCCTTTTTCATAGAGGCGCACGAATACTTCGCGGACGGCGCGGCTGCAGCCCTCGTCCATGGTGAAACGTTCCCGGGTCCAGTCGCAGCTGATACCCATCTTCCTCTGCTGGTGCACGATGCGTCCGCCGTATTCTTTCTTCCAGTTCCAGGCGCGCTCAAGGAATGCTTCCCGGCCAATGCTCTCCTTGGTCAGGCCTTCCTCGCGCATGGTGTTGACGATCCTGACCTCCGTAGCGATGGCCGCATGGTCGGTGCCGGGCAGCCACAGGGTGGGATCACCCTTCATCCGGTGATAGCGGATCGGCGCATCCTGCATGATGCAGTCCATGGCATGGCCCATATGCAGCTGGCCCGTAATGTTGGGCGGCGGCATAACGATGGTGAAAGGCTTCTTCCCTTCCACCCGGTGTGCGGTAAACGCACCGGATTCTTCCCAGGCTTTGTAAATGTCCGCTTCGATTTCCTGCGGGTTGAATCGGGTCGCCATATCGGCGCCGGTCATTTTTTTCTCCATGGTGATCCCTCCGTTAATACAGAAACAGCTCCGACCCTGAAGGGCGGAGCTGCAATCTTTACATCTGGGCCAAAAAAGCAGTCGACAATCAGGCGTTCTTCTCTTCGTCCTTCTTGACGATGACCTGGACGCCGTTATAATAACCGCAATTCTTGCACACGCGATGGGACAGCTTCATCTGTCCGCACTGGGGGCACTTGCCGATTCCCGGCAGGGTCAGCTTCCAGTTGGCGCGGCGGCTGTGCTTGCGAGCCTTCGAGATTTTCCCTTTCGGAAGAGCCATGAGTCACACCTCCTCATTCTTTTCAAGCAATTGCTGCAGTCCCGCGAAGGGGTATTGGATCCCCGGTTCGGAAGGGGCTGCTTCCGGGTCCCTGTATTCAAAGCCCGGACAATCCTCTCTGCAGAGAAAGCGGATCGGCAGAGCCATGACGGCGTATGACATAACCAGCTTGTCCAGGAAGACCTCGTGCCCTTGGTAGGCAAAGATCTCATCGTCTTCCATATCGCCGTTCCGGCGGAACACCTCGTCGAACTCGTTCTCGACCTCGGCGCTTGCGTCCTCCAGACAGTTGGCGCAGGGAGCATGGGCAACGGTCCTGAGCTTGCCTTTGACCGAAATGTTTCCGTCTTCATCCGACAGGAACCCGCCTTCAACAGCGCAATCGTCTATCCGGACGGTATCGCCGCCGATTTCCTGGTCCGCAATGGCCTGCAGGCCGGAAAAATGGTACTCCTGGCCGGGATGGGCTAAAGCATCCGATACATCAAGCTTCATGTCCTCACCTCAAAAGTGACCGGTTGATATTATAGTTCGATGCAAATCGTTTGTCAACAAAGAATTTTCAACGTTTTTGCCTCGAAAAAACGCACCTGATTCCGCAGCTTCAGTATCCATAATTATACAATATGAATCCTGAAATGTCCTCATTCGTCCCGGACCTTGCCGGTGGTGACCAGGTCGAGGGTGTCCCGGGCGATCATGATCTCTTCGTTGGTGGGGATCACGCACACCGTCACCCTGCTGTCGTCCGCGGAGATCACGGCTTCCTGGCGGGTCTTGTTCTTCTCAGGATCAATCTTCGCGCCCATGAATTCCAGGCCGTCGATTACCTGGGCGCGCAGAGCCGCATTATTCTCGCCGATGCCGGCGGTGAACACGATGATGTCTACGCCGCCCATGGCCGCGGCATAGGATCCGATATACTTCTTGATGCCGTAAACCAGCATTTCCTGAGCCAGCCTGGCGTTTGGATCGCCGTTGCTCGCCAGGTCGTCGATATCCCGGCAGTCGCTGCTCTTTCCGCTGATGCCCAGCAGGCCGCTCTTCTTGTTCATCATGGTCAGGACTTCGTCCACGCTGATCGGATGGCCCACGGGGGTGCCGTCGTCATTCAGGGGATTGTTGGCGATAAACTGTACCACGGCGGGGTCACAGCTGCCGCAGCGGGTGCCCATCAGCAGGCCTTCCAGAGGCGTCAGGCCCATGGAGGTGTCCTGGCACTTGCCGTCTTTCACGGCGCTCAGGCTGGATCCGTTGCCCAGGTGGCAGATGATGATCTTCTTACCGACGGGGCTGATGCCGAGGAACTCACAGACCCGGCGGCTGACATAGCGGTGGCTTGTGCCGTGAAAACCGTAGCGGCGGACATGGAGCTTTTCTTCATACATCTTCGGAACGCCGTACATATAGGCCTTGGGCGGCATGGTCTGATGGAAAGCGGTGTCGAATACCGCGACCTGGGGCGTGCCCTTCATGACTTTTTCACAGGCTTCGATGCCCATCAGGTTGGCAGGATTGTGCAGCGGTCCCAGCGGGAAGCAATCACGGATGGCCTGCTTTGCCGCGTCGTTCACGATGACGGAAGCCGTAAACGCGCTGCCGCCGTGCAGTACCCGGTGGCCTACGGCGCCGATTTCATCGGTGCTCTTGATCACGCCGAATTCCGGATCCTGCAGGATCTTGAGCATCAGCTGGGCGGCGGCTTCATGATCCGGAATTTCCTGGGAAATTTCGGTCTTTTTATCACTGGCGCTGTGCTTCAGCCTGCTGCCTTCGATACCGATCCGCTCGACCAGGCCCTTGGCCAGCTCTTTCTCGCCGTCCATGTCGATCAGCTGATATTTCAGAGAGGAAGAACCCGCGTTTACAACCAGAATTTTCATAATCTATCGTACTCCTTCATTTATTTGACAACCAACTTATATTATACTCCCGATTTGCTTGAAAATAAACCCCTTAAATGCTACTATTCATTGTAAATGATTCATTCGGCAGGAGGTGCCCGTCATGAAGATCCTGGGGATCGTCGCGGAATATGATCCGTTTCATCACGGACATCTGTACCATCTTACGGAAGCTAAAAGACAGGTGTCCCCGGACCTGACCTATATCGTCCTCTCCCCCTGTATTAAGCAGCGGGGCAGCCTGGCGCTCCTTTCCCCGGTCGACCGGGCACGCTGTGCCCTGGAGGCCGGGGCAGACGCTGTTTTCTCCCTGCCTGTCTGCTGGACGCTGCGGGATGCGGAGCATTATGCCCTGGGTGCAGTATCCATGCTTGCCGGTCTGGGGACAACCCATCTCGCATTCGGGGCGGAAAACGCCGATGCCGACCTGCTGGGCCGTACAGCGGATCTGCTGGAAAGCCCGCCGTCCCGTTTCAATGAAGTCCTGAAGAAAACCCTTGCCGGCGGTGCCGGCTGGCCCGCGGCCGTATCCGCCGCACTTGCAGACGTATTACCGGAAGCCCGGGGCCTGCTGGACAAGCCGAATAACATCCTTGCCGTCTGTTATCTGCGGGCCATCCGCCGTCTTGCGCTGTTCCTGCAGCCAGTGGTAATTCATCGGGCCGGAAGCTATCACGCCGCCGCCGTCAATCCGGAGTCTCCCTCCGCCTCGGCCCTGCGGGAAGCGCTGATCCGCGGCAGTTATGCGGATGCCTTTGCCGGCATGCCGTCTTATACTGCTGAAATCCTCCGCCGCCGATTCCTGGAGGGGCGGATTCCGGACGATAGGATCCTCGATTCCCTGCTGCTGTCCCGGCTCCGCGCCATGACAGGCAATGAATACCGGTGCCTGCCTGACCTGTCTGAAGGCATGGAGAACGCAATGCAGAGCGCCGCCTGCTCCGCAGCCACCAGGCGCGGACTGATCGCCGCCCTGACCGGAAAGCGCTACCCCGCCGCCCGGGTCAGCCGCCTCTGTGCCTGCTCGCTGCTGGGGCTGACCGCAGATGAAATCAACGGCGCTCCCCTGCCGGAAAACGCGCTGCTCCTGGGCCTGCGGAAAAACCGGGAAATGACCGCACGCTGGAAGGATCTCCCGATCCCGGTGATTCCCACTTTTACAGAATGGAAAAAGGCCGCCCATCCTGCCGACCTTGCCGCCTGGCGCCTGTGGGCCCAGAGCTGCCGGATGCCGGATACGCTGCCTTTCAGTGAACAGATTGCGATCCTGTAAACAGGCAGGGTTCATTTCCGCCTGTTTTTTTATTTACCCAGAATTCTCCGGGCGACGTGAACGCCGCTGGCGCTGGCGTGGGACAGACTGTGTGTCACACCGCTGCCGTCGCCGATGACATACAGGCCTGGGTAGGCCGTTTCCAGATTCTCGTCCAGTTCCACTTCCATATTGTAGAACTTGACCTCTACGCCGTAGAGCAGCGTATCGTCGTTTGCCGTGCCGGGAGCGATCTTGTCCAAAGCATAGATCATTTCGATGATGCCGTCCAGGATCCGTTTCGGGATCACCAGGCTCAGGTCTCCCGGTGTGGCGGACAGGGTCGGCGTGACAAAGGAATCCGCAATCCGTCCGGGCGTGCTTCGACGTCCCCGGACCAGATCTCCGAAGCGCTGGACGATCACGCCGCCGCCCAGCATATTGCTCAGCCGGGCAATGGATTCTCCGTAGCCGTTGGAATCCTTGAAAGGCTCGGAAAAATGCTTGCTCACCAGCAGGGCGAAATTGGTGTTTTCCGTATGTTTCGCCGGATCTTCATAGCTGTGTCCGTTGACGGTCACAATGCCGTTCGTATTCTCGCTGACCACGGCGCCGTTCGGGTTCATACAGAACGTCCGCACCAGATCCTCAAACTTTTCCGTCCGGTAAACGATCTTGCTCTCGTACAGTTCGTCCGTCAGATGGCTGAACACCTGGGCCGGCAGTTCCACCCGCACGCCGATATCAACCCGGTTGCTTTTGGTGGGAATGCCCATTTCCCGGCAGACGCCCTCCATCCATTTGCTGCCGCTTCGGCCGACGGAAATCACACACTGTGCCGCTGTAAAACTTCGGCCGTCCTCCAGGGTCACCCGGTAGCTTTCCCCTTCCCGTTTCACAGAACCCACGGGGGTTTCGAAGAAGAAGTCCACTTTATCCTTCAGTTCGTTATACAGGTTGGTAAGCACCACATAGTTGATATCCGTACCCAGGTGCCGGACCTGAGCATCCAGCAGGTGAAGGCCGTTCTGCAGGCAGGTTTTCCGGATGGACGTGCTGGCAGTTGAATAGAGTTTTGTACCCTCTCCGCCGTATTTCAGGTTGATCTCGTCTACATAGCGCATCAGTTCCAGCGCTCTGGTCTTGCCGACGTGTTCATGGAGACTGCCGCCGAAATCGTTGGTGATATTGTATTTTCCGTCGGAAAAAGCGCCTGCACCGCCGAATCCGCTCATGATGGAGCAGCACTTGCAGCGAATGCACGCTTTTACTTTGTCCCCGTCGATCGGGCATTTGCGCTTGTCCAGCTGCCGGCCCAGTTCAAAAACGGCGGTCCGCATATGTTTTTTTGCCTTTTCTGTCAGTTCGTAGGCAGTGAAAATCCCGCCGGGACCCGCCCCGATAATCAGCACGTCGTAATCCATGTTTGATTCAGTCTTTCTGTCTTTTTTGTCCGGAAAATCCGGCGGTAAAATTATACCATCCGCATTGAAAAAAAGAAATGTTTTTTGCTTTTCTTTTCAAAATTGTTTCATCTTCTTGTCGCAAATGAGAAATAACTCTTTCTTCTTTTTCGTTTTTATTATATAATGAGAGGTGAACTTTCATTAACCCCCTGAAGGAGTGTTGTATCCATGCGGAAACACTTTGCTCTGCTGCTTGCCCTGATCATGCTGTTCCCCCTGCTTCCCGCGACGGCTGAAGAGCCCGCGCCTACGCCTGATCCGGTCGAATGGGCCCGTAAAAAAGTTGGTGAAAACGATCCGATGGATTTCACTGTCCTAGCTGACGATGAGATTCCGCCGATCATCGATGGTCAGCATCATTACCTGCTCCTCTGCATCGACCAGTGGGAACGGGGCGCCCGCCCGGAAGGCATTGACACGCCGATGTACAGTGCTTCCAGCGGAGGCGGCCGGAAAGACGAATACGGCAATACAGACGGTATCGTCATTCTGACACTGGACACCCGTGCCCACCGGGTCATGCTCACTTCCATTACCCGTGACACGCTGATCGAAAAAGTCAATCTGGACGACGGATTCACTAAACACGGACGGATTAACCGCGTGTTTAACGATCACGGTCCCGAGGCACTGGCGTATATCATCAGCCGGCATCTTGGAATCAGGATCGAAAAGTATATCGTCTTCACCTTCCGCCAGATCGCCAATATCGTGGATTATATGGGCGGCGTCCAGATCGAACTCTCGGATGCGGAAGTAGAAGCTTTAAAGGATGATGTATATCCCGGAACGGTGACCCGTTCAGATGGCGTCGATATCACATCCCTGTCCCGGAATGAAGGCGGCCTGTACACATTCAAAACGACTGACAAAGCGCCGAAAAGGGGCGACAACAAAGCCACCGGCGGAGTTTCCACAGTGCTTTATATGCGGATCCGGAAGAAGGGCGGAGACGGAGACTTCATGCGTACCCAGCGGGTCCGGAATGTACTGAGCCTTCTGGCTGACAAATGCCGCACAATGACTCTGGACGACGCCAAGGCGCTGGTGAACAATATCCTGGAAGGCAACGCCAACCAGACAAACATCACCACGAACGAAGCGCTGGAAGCAGTGGAATACGCTTACGGCCTCCGCAACTGTACGATTGAGGAATACCGTGTCCCGAAAGATGAGTTCAAGCGTTCCCATCATTTCGCCAACATGGCCACCTGGGAAGTCAACTGGGGCGCGGTCCGGGAAGATTACGCCGATTATCTCCAGAACAGCTTCCTTGTTGCGGATGACGAAGACGAGGATGACGATTTTTAAGATTTCAGAATAGGAGTATGCGATGAAGTGTCCGGAATGCGGTCAGTGGAACCGTGCCTCCATGCCTCACTGTATACAATGCGGCGCGCCGCTGAATATTGACGAAGCTTCACGGCTGCAATGGAAGGATAAGCTGAAGGACGGCGGTCCTTCCACTGCTTATCTGCGGGCGGATGAGTTCGGCCAGGTGGACGCCACCCCTGACGCCAGGGACTCTCTTGCCGGCGAGATGCAGGATCTGAAAAAGCGCAAGCGTGAAGGTGCCGAGCGCCAGAGTCGCCTGAACGAAAAAAAGCGGGAACGTTCCGCTTCCGAAGTCGTTGTCACGGAAGAGCCTGCCTCTGCGATCCGTTCCCGGAGAGCCCGGCATGACGACGTTCCCCAGACTGCAGTCCGTATACAGACTTCTTCCCGGAACGACCGTGCCCGCCGTGAGGAATCCGAAATCTGGCACAAGGTCCGTTTTATGGATGAGAACGGCGCCTTTGCCGAAAGCCGGACCTATGACCCGGCTCCTTCGGGAACCTATACCCAGGGAACCGGCTCATGGCATCTGGCAGGCCCTCTGGGAAAACAGATCGCTCCCCCGCCGGAACATAAGCACGTTTTCCTGAAGGTCCTGCTGGCGGTGATCCTGCTGTCTGCCATTGGTGCAGGCGGTTATTTCGGCTATAAGGCGCTGGCGGGAGATAACGGACCGGCCATCAATAAGGATGCCATCGTAACAGCTTCGCTGATGGACGATCTCGCTGCCCATACCGTCCTGATCCCCGGCGAGGACGGAACTAACATCTATATCCGGGAACTGCATGCCAGTTACCCGGTCATTGACGGTTTTGCCACGATCGAAGTGGCAGACCACACCTGGTATGACAACCTGGAAGGCGCGTTGGACGAAACCATGGACGTCACGCTGACACCCTTTCTGAAAACTGCATCCGGAAAACAGACGCCGCTGGATCTGGTTACCTACCAGATCACGATTCCCCTCAGCCCGATCACGCTGGAATCTCCAGACGCGCTCCGTACCACTGTTTCCACGACCATGTCAGCAATCAAGATCGTGGTCCGTCCCGGTTCGCGGGTCATGGTCAATGATAAGGACTGCAGCGATACCGTCAACTCCGAGACGGGTGAAATGAGCTACAACGCAATGGTGCAGCCCATCGGCGACAATCCCTATAAAATCACCGTACGCTCCCAGTACTGCCGGGAAAACACTCTGACCATCGTCCTCTACCGTGAAAAGCAGGAGGTTCCGCTGGACCTTTCCGTTGGTACCTACGGTACGACCGACCAGAAGAATATGAAGGTCACCGCCACCACGCTGCCCGGCGCCTATGTGGAGGTTCTCACTCCCCATGCGGACCTGAACATCACGGACCTGGACTCCACAGGCAAATTTTCCTTTAACGCGGTATTCGACCATATCGGCTACAACACGATCAGCATCAAGGCTTCCTACGGAAACAAAAAGCCGTCGATCGTCAACCATGAGGTCTACTATCTGCCGCCGGCAGACGAATACACAAAGAAGGCCTGGCCGCTGACCGCTGAAGGATACAGTGAACTGCTGAACAACCTCTCCGTCCGCATCGCCAACAACCAGGTGTACGTGGTCAAGGGCTACGTCCAGTATTCCGTTTCCGACAAACCCCAGCGCGTGGTGATCAACACCAGCGAGGACGGCAAATCCCAGCCCGTACTCGTGGAGAATTTCACTAAGATCCGCTGGGAGGTCGGCAAATACTACCGGATTTATGCCGACGCAGCCTCTTCCTACAGCAGTATGCCCTGGCTGAACGCCAGATATACTTACACGAAATAAAACGGCGGTCCTTTTGACATAAAGGAGATTGGTATCATGAAGAAAATGTTCTCCCTCCTGCTTATCCTGATGCTGTATACCGCTTCCGCTCTGGCGGATCCGCTGGCCCTTCAGGAAGACTATTCCTGCAGCATTTCTGTTCCGTGTGATGAAAACGATCCGTCTGCGGGCAACTTTGTTTACAGTTACCGCTATCCGCATGTGGACGGCGAGGCGGAAGACAGCGCTGCGATTAACGCTTTTTTCGAGACTGAGGCCGAAATGGAAGACTTCCGGATTGAGATGTACTATGGGGACAACTCATCAACGGAACTGAGTTATACAGTTACCTGCAACAATGACGACTTCTTTTCCGTTCTGGTCAAAAAAGAAAAAAAGAGCGAGGATAAGACAACCCTGAAATGGAAGGCGTACGTCTTTTCCCGCAAAAACCCGGACCCCAGCAGTTCCTATACGCTTCCGAAGCTTCTGAATATCCTGGACGCCGATGAGAACGAAGAATGGATCCAGGAGCACCAGAATGAAAAAGCCAACGAGGTTGTCCGCGGGCTGGTCTGGGATCTGATCGAGGAAAACGAAGCCGGGATCGAATACTTTCCGGACTTCCGGGAAGAAGACCTCATGACGGAACTCAACCCGGAGGAAGATTACTACCTGGATGAAAACGGTGAGCCGGTATTCTATATCAATCCCGGTTCAGCCGCACCGGTGGAGTTCGGACTTCTCACTTTTCCGATCACCCTCGAAGAAATCGACGACGAATTGTAAGATACCGCAGGAATACAGAAAAAGTCCGTGCATTTCCGCCTGAACAGGCGTATAATGTCCACAATCATTTTATCGGGAAAGAAGGAACCGTCATGCTGGATATCAAAGTCACCCTGTCACAGAACCTGAAACAAAAACCTGCGGATGAGTCTGCCCTCGGCTTTGGCCGGATCTTTACGGACCATATGTTCCTGATGGATTATGAGCAGGGCGTCGGCTGGAACAACGCGCGTATCGTTCCCTATGGCGATTTCGCCATGGATCCCGCCTCGATGGTCCTGCATTACGGCCAGGCCATCTTCGAAGGTTCCAAATGCTACCGCCGCGCTGACGGCGGCCTGCAGCTCTTCCGTCCCCAGGATAACCTGGCCCGCATGAGCCGCAGCGCAGAGCGCATGGGCATGCCGGCCCTGGACGAAGAATCCGCCCTGGAAGGACTTAAGCAGCTGATCAAAATTGAGGAAGCCTGGGTTCCCCATCGTGAAGGAACCTCCCTGTATATCCGTCCGACCATGATTTCCATGGATGTAGGCCTGGGTGTACACGCCTCCAAGAAGTACCTGTTCTTCATCATCCTGAGCCCCGTCGGCGCCTACTATAAAGAAGGCCTGAAACCTGTCAGCATCTATGTTGAGGACAAATACGTCCGTGCGGTCCGCGGCGGCGTCGGCTTCACCAAGTGCGCCGGCAACTACGCAGCCTCCATCCTGGCCGGCACCGTTGCGGAAGAGAAAGGCTTCTCCCAGGTGCTCTGGCTGGACGGCGTGGAACAGAAATATGTTGAAGAAGTCGGTTCCATGAACATGATGTTCGCATACGGCAACAAGATCGTGACACCGATGCTGAACGGTTCCATCCTGCCCGGTATCACCCGGGACAGTGTGCTGAAGCTTGCCCGCTCCATGGGATATGAAACCGAGGAAGGCCGCCTTGACATCAACAAAATCTTCGCTGATGCCAAGTCCGGTGCGCTGACCGAAGCCTTCGGCACCGGCACCGCCGCGGTCATCAGTCCCGTCGGAACCCTGGCCATGGAAGATGAAAAGATCACCATCGGCGACGGCGGCATCGGTAAAGTGGCCCAGTCCCTCTACGACACCCTCACCGGAATCCAGTACGGCCGCATCGAAGACAAGTTCGGCTGGATCGTCAAACTGTAATATTTATGCTATAATATTCGGGCCGCAGAATTGTTTCTCTCCGGCCCGAATATTGTTCTTCCCAGATCAGAAAGAGGATCTCGAATGTTAAGGCAATGCGATACCCGCACCCTCCAGTGGGCTGATAAAACCATGAGTGTCATGCGGGCGGAACAGCTGGAAGCCTGTGAGAAGGATCTCACCGGTCTTCCTTCACGTTGCCTTTTTGAACCGGAATGCAGCAACATTGACGCCGAAAAATTATATGAACTCTCATTCTTTGCCGATGAAGACCGCAGCATCTCCGGCCGTGCCCTCCGTCCGGCGCTGCATACGGTCGAACAGCTTCGTAACCGTGTGCTCCATACGTTCGTACAGGAATGCGCGCTTCTTTCTGTCGAAGAGCACGATCTGCTTGTCCGGGCGGTGCTGTTCGGCGGCCGGATCTCCCTGAACGACTGGAATGAGCTGATTCCCGCCCGTGCACTGGTGCGCCGTCTCTGGTGCCGTGTGGAGGGCGTCGGCGAAAACGCGGTCCTGGTCATGCCGCACCAGCTGTGCGCTTCCGCCCTGCTTCTTCTTGCCGGCGACAGCCATAAAGCCGTCCGGAATATCGTGGAACAGGTCCACGACAGTATCGAGAATACGCTTTATCTGCTTGGTGCCGCCCAGGCTGCCGGACCGGCACGCCATATGGCATCTTTGCTGAAAGATACCTGCGCCGCCGGTCATCCGGAACTGATCACCCGCTTCCTGCTCGCCGGCTACGACTATGTTTATGACCGCAGCGGAAATCTGCTTCTGATCCATCCAGGACTGGCGGATCCGGATAAGATGATGGGAATCACAAACACGGAAATGAATCCGGAAGCGCTCAGTAAAGCTTCCGACAGTATCAACGATCTGGAATCGCCGCTCTATGAACGGATGCTCGGACTGCTGATCGATGTAACCCGGCCCGAAATCACACCGGAAGATGCGGTCGAAGATCTGATAATCCTTGCCAAACAGGAAGTGCCATGGAAAGACATGCTGGAAGTCCTTTCTTCCCTGCTGATCTGTCAGCCCACGCCGGAGATGCGTTCCGCCCTGAAAGATCTGAGTGACCGTGTTCCACGCTGGCTTGGCCTGAGCACCTCCCGGGTACAATAATATGCCGCTGAAAGAATCAGTTATCTCTCTTCAGCACGCCGGAAAACGCGTTTCCGACTGTGTGCGCGCCATGCTGCCCGATCTTCCCGAAAGCGTGATCCGCAGAATCTTTGCGGACCGGGACGTGAAACTGGACGGAAAGCGTGTTTCATATAACGAAGCCGTTCGCGCGGGACAGGTCCTGAAAGTTTATGTACCGGACACCCGCATGTCAGGTTCGGCGTCTGTGCCGCCGCTCGATGTCATATATGAAGATAACGATGTGCTGCTGGTCAACAAGCGGGCCGGAATCAGTGTGGAACCGGATGCCCGCAGCAGCACAACCCTCACCGACCTGTGCACGGCCTGGGTGAAAAGTCGGGACCCCGAATCCTTCCCACCCGCAGCATGCCATCGTCTGGATAACCGCACCTGCGGCCTCTGCCTGTTTGCAAAAAACGAGCGGTCGCTTGAGATCCTTCAGGATGTATTCCGTACGCGGAGCCTTGAAAAGTATTATATCTGCCTGGTACGCGGAATCATGAAGCCTCCGTCAGCGGTCTGCCGCGCCTGGCTGGTAAAGGACGCACGTAAGGCTGTCGTCCGGATCACAGACCGCCCGGAAACTGATGCAAAGCCCATCGAGACCGGTTATGAAACACTCCAAAGCGGACCGGTTTCCCGTTTGCGCGTCCATTTGATCACAGGACGCACGCATCAGATCCGCGCCCATCTTGCCGCCCTCGGACATCCGATTCTCGGTGACGATCTTTATGGAGACCGGGATTTCAACCGGCGGGAAAAAGCCCGTTCACTGAAGCTCTGCGCCGTCTCCCTGCGTCTGGATACCGCCGGTCGTCTTCCCGCCCTTGACGGACGCGAATTTTCCATCGAACCGCCGTTTTAATTGTTGAGCAGTTGTCCAGTCTTGATTTGGACGAAGCTCTGACAACTGCCAGTGGCAGATACTTTGTCAGAGCTGAGATCATCCGAAAGGGAATGAGCTCCACAGTGTGGAGTCACGACCATTGAGGATGCGGAATACAACTGCCATGCCACAGCCGTCAAAGTGCCAAAGGCACCTTGGTAACGGCGATCGCAGAATTATGAATTGATAGGAGGCTGTATTATGCTCGCATCCCGTCCCCCGCTCGGCTGGAACTCCTGGAACACTTTCGGTGAACATATCAGTGACGCACTGATCCGCGAAATGGCGGATTACATGGTAACCAAGGGATGGCGTGATGCCGGATATGAGTATCTGGTCATAGACGACTGCTGGTCCCTCCGTGACCGTGATGAAAACGGCCTGCTTGTACCGGATCCGGAAAAATTCCCTCACGGCATGAAAGACCTGGCGGACTACGTCCATTCCAAGGGACTGAAGTTCGGCATGTATTCCTGTGCCGGCGTGATGACCTGCGCTTCCTACCCCTCCAGCTATGATCATGAATATGTCGACGCGAAAACCTTTGCCTCCTGGGGCGTGGATTTCCTGAAGTACGACTTCTGCAACTTTCCGGAATCCGGTGACTGCCGCAACCGCTACCAGACCATGTCCATGGCGCTGAAAGCTTCCGGCCGTGATATCCTGTTCTCCGCCTGCAACTGGGGGCGCTATGATCCCTGGAAATGGATGCGCGGCGTCGGCGCCCATATGTACCGCTCCACCGGAGATATCATGGATAACTATGTTTCCTTCACGGATATCTTCAAATCCCAGCTTGAAAACCTCTGCATGAGCGGCACCGCCTGTTTCAACGATATGGACATGCTGACCGTCGGTATGTGCGGGAAAGGAAACGTAGGTTTCGGAAAAATCTGCACCTATGAAGAGTACCGCATGCAGTTCGCCCTCTGGTGCCTTTGCGGTGTTCCGCTGATACTGGGGGCGGACCTGCGTTCCCTGAAACCGGAATATACCGCGCTGATGCAGAACCGGAACCTGCTCCGGATCGACCAGGATGAGGAATGCCGTCCGCCCTTCCTGATCCGGCGCGGATCCGTCTTTACCTCCAACCCTGATCCGAAAGAGGGCGAAATGCCCTGGCGGGAACTGCCAGACACGTCCTTCACCCTGTTCCGTCATCTTTCCGGCGGCGAGTTTGCCCTGGCTTTTGTCAACATGTCTGAAGCGCAGACCCTCATGCACTGCGAACTGGTCGACCTGGGTGTGCCCGTCACCTCCGGCTGTGCGCTGGAACTGCGCGACGCTTTTACAGGCGAAGAGCTCGGGAAAAAAGCCGATTATTTCAATCCCACCGTTCCGGGCCACGATATGAAACTGTACCTGTGCAGGATGGTACCCGCCCGTGACTGAGCCGCTCCGCTGCGTCCGCTGCGGCGCTCCGCTTATGAAGGATGACGTTGCCATGACCCGGAAGATGATCAACCGCGGAACTGAAACCTTTTACTGTCTTTCCTGCCTCGCAGATCACTTTGAACTGACAGAGGACATCCTCCGGGAAAAGATCAAAGAGTTCAGGGCCATGGGCTGTACCTTATTTCAATAATCCCGTCATAAACACAGGACGCGGAGTTTCCGCGCCCTGTGTTTTTTTGATCTTCATGAATTGTTTTACGGCTTGTACCACCAGTCCACGGATGTGACCGTACCGTTCTGGCTGATATAGTAATCCAGCACATAATAGTGGCCTTCTGTTTTGATCCGGTAGCGGACGATCTTTTTCCCGGTCTTTTCCTCCTGCTTCCAGATCTTACCGTCGCTGCCGTTATCCAGAGAATACAGTCCCCGGTTTCCGCTGGCGCTGGCAACCTGCCCGAGATCCTTGAACTTGCCGACGACGAACTCCATCGGATCGCCGACGCCGGTTCCCCGCGGTGCCTTGAATGTGGAAGAATCATTAAAGCAAAGCTCCACCAGCACCCAGTTCCGCTTGCCCATAGTCATCACAGCGTAACCCCAGGGATATTCATACTTCCTCAGTTCGCTTTCGAAGTCCGGATTCTGTTCTGCTTCAACCTGGGTGCCCGTACCAAAGGCAGACTGGAATTCAGTCATCGTTGTCTTGTTCAGTTCCAGACCGGCGATCGTCTCTGTTTTCTCCCAGGCCGTCAGCGGATAAGGTTTCGCTTCAATCTTATAACTGACTTCAAGCATATTGGAGACCTTTTTGTACTTGTTCACCGCCACCGCCTTGATGGTCACGGTATGGCCGCTGGGAAGCTGAACCGGTTCTCCCGTATAGATGGGGCTGTCCGCGTCGGGGATCGATCCGTCCACTGTATAATAGATAACAATATCGTCGTCGTTCTCGTTGTCTTTTCCCGGCCGAAGTTTAACCTTCTGGCGGGTTTTGTAGGCGCCGGGCGCCAGATTGCATCCGGGTGTCTGGGGTGAAGGCATTATGATCTTATAGGTGCCCTTCAGTTCGTCTGAAACAAGCTCGCCGTTTACCGCAACCGCCCGAAGGTTCCAGATACCCTCATCCAGGAATACACGCTCTGTCCAGAGTTTTCCGCCGGCCGGCAGTTCGGCGTTCTCGTCAAAGGTGTAGTAAACATCGTAGCCCTGGTAGGATGTAATCGCAATATATTTCTTTGCTTCATAGTATCCGGCAGTTAGGTCCACCTCAGGAGGTGCCGGGACAAAGTCCCTGCGCTGCGTCTCAAAGCTCGAGTCGCCGGTCATCTTGTAGGCGGTCTTCATCAGCTCGCCTGCCTTGGCTTTGTCTCCCGGCCTGCCGCTGCTGCGAAGAATCCGGATATGGTTGACATAGGCTTCCGTACGGGAAGGCGTGTTGGTATAGATACGTTCGTAGAGCGCCGCTGCCTCGTCTGTTTTTCCGACAGCTTCATACGCGCTGGCCAGCATCAGCAGACCGTCGACGTCTTCATGTTCTTCAGCTTCATCCTGGGCTTTGGCTTTTTCAAAATTGACGATGGCGCCTTCCATATCGCCGGTGTTCATCAGTTCCTCGCCGACGGACCAGAGCGCGGAAGAATTTGCCTCCCGGCCAAGCCGTGCCATCAGTTTCTGCCCTTCGTCCGTTTTTTTCAGAAACAGCCATGCGCCGACAACCGCCAGGATAGCAGCCAGGGTGACAGCCATCGTGATCTTCATCCAGTTGACCATCTTCAGGCGCTGATGTCCGCCCTTTTCGATCCATTCGGTATAGGCTCTTGCCTGTTCTTCGATCGCATCCGTCTCGTCATATACCGGCCGGCGCCGTCGTTCAAATACCGGTCCTTCGCTCTCCCCGTCTCCGAGGATCTCTTTCTCGGAAACTGTAAACGAGGGAGTGTCGTCTTCCGTCTGGTTATCCCGGATTAAAGGAATCTCAACCGTGGCGTGACTGGCTCCGCTGCGGCGCTTTCGCCGGGCTTCTGTATCCTGTTTTGCCGCGGCGTCGCGGATCGCCTGCCTGGCTCTTCTTCCCTGACGGATCGCCTCTGCCCCTCCGGCCGGCATGCCGGAGTACGCGTTCAGAATCGCTCCGCATTCCGGACAGACAGTATCTTCTCCGTCCGTATAGTATCCGCATTTGGGACACAGCATAACCGGCAGCCTCCTTTCCGATGGTTTTTTCAGGTCGTTTTCAGGTCAGGTCAAGATCCCGCAACGCTTCATATTCGGGATCGTCCTCATAACTTCTTTCCGGGCAGGTACCGCCCAGCGTTTCGATTGCATTCCTTATTTCAATAAACGTCAGATAAGGGAGTTTTGCTTCTTCGGCCGCTGCTGTCAGTTCCGGCAGGGCGCGGTCGTCCCCGAGTTTTGCGAGATAACCGGCAAACAGTGCCCTGCGTTCTTTACGTTCCTTGAAAAGCCGGACTGCCAGCTTAAAGATCTGTTCGTTTCCGGGAAAATGGGAAAGCACTTCCAGCAGTGCTTCCTCCCCGGCTTCATTGGCTTTGGGCAATTCCTGCAGGATGGGCTGAACGACACATTCTCCCATTTCCGTAAGGGCCTCCAGAGCGTTGTCCTTCAGATCGTCCCGGCCGTCCCGGTTCAGCTGCCAGGCAATGTACAGCATTTTCGGCAGCGTGCTTTCCATCTCCTTCAGCAGATTGACAGCAATCATCCGGGCTTCCTCCGGTGCCTCTTCGTCTTTCAGCAGTTCCAGCAGCCGCTTCTCGCAGGGCCGGCCCACGGTCATGATCTGCTCGCACAGCAGGTCAGGCACTGGAACGCCGTCTTCACAGTACTGTGCCAGCCAGTCCACAAGCACCTTCGGATCTTCAAACTGGGTGAAATAAGCACCCGGTGTCACGTTGCCAAGCCAGTTGGCGCGCTTGTTGAGGAACGCCATATAGATCCGGGGCATATCCTCTTCCATTTCGTCAAAATTCGCGTACTTGTCCTGATTGGTTTTTACCCATTCGGACATGAAATCCGCGAAACGATCGTCGAAGTTGATAATCGGCATTTTCATTTCTTCTGCGCCTCCTTCAGCAGGCCCTTCAGCTGTTCCGTAGTGAAAAAGTACTTCCCATGGCAGAAATGACAGACCAGCTCCGCTCCTTCGTCATCATCGATCAGGGACTGGAGGTCTTTGCTTCCCATGGAGATCAGCGCTTTTTCCATCCGTTCGCGGCTGCAGGTGCAGGTGTAGGAAATGGGCGTCCGTTCCAGGATCTTCGGGTCCATTCCCCGGAACCAGTCGCTGCAGAGCTGTTCAATGGGCGCAAAGGTCATCTCCCGACTGATATCCGCAAACATGGGACTTCGCAGTTCAAGCTGGTCAATGATCTCATCCGGGCAGCCCGGCAGCGGCTGAATCAGCAGTCCGCCGGCTTTCAGCACCGTGTTGCCGCTTACGAGTACCCCCAGAGCGACCAGGGAAGGCTGCTGTTCCGAAACGGTAAAATACTGGGCGAAATCCATGGCGATCTCGCCGCTGACCAGTTCGCTCTGGCCGATATAATTCTTTCGCAGGGCCAGGTCCTTGATCACGCTCATCCGTCCGTGATGTCCTACCGCGCCGCCTACATCCAGTTTCCCGTCTTCCCGCAGTGGAAGTTCAACCTTTGGATCGTCTGCACAGGCCCGGATCTTTCCGTGGTCTGCCACCGCCACCAGCGACCCCATGGGGCCGTCCCCTTTGATGGTCACGGTAACGTTCTCGTCTTCTCCCTTCATCATGATGCCGAGCATGGCGGTGCCGGTCATCAACCTGCCCAGGGCCGCAGTACAGACCGGCGTCGATCCATGAATGTCCGCGCAGCGCTGCACCGTCTGCGTCGTTTCGCACAGCATCACGCGAACCTGTCCGTTACACAGATCAATCTGAAGCATTTCATCCTGATTCGCCATTGTTTCATTCCTTCACGTCATCTGTTTTTATTTCACCGGGTTCATGGCCGCGATATGCCAGCGCTGGTCTTTTTCCTGGGCTGCGTTCAGCGTGGCTTCCGAATAGATGCAAACGGCCCGGAATCCGGCCTTCCAGAGGATCTCCTTCAGCGCTTCCTGGCTCCAGGCCCGCTGGCGCTGGTGTTCTTCCATCCGGCGGTATCTTCCGTCCTCCTCTTTGATAAAAAAGCACAGGTCCAGGCTGACAGTCTGGGACCGTTCATGCCAGGTGTTCTGCCACAGGTAGGTTACATCCTCCCTGTCCTCGCACATCAGGCCTGCACAGAGAATGCTTTTCAGTTTGTAAGGAGTGGAAACGTCAAAGACCAGGGCGCCGCCCGGAAGCAGTGATCGTTTGGCCGCCCGGAAAAAACTCAGCAGATCCTCCTCGGTCAGCAGATAATTGACGCCGTCGCAGGTCGCAAGCACAGCATCCACAGGCCTGTGCAGGTTCAGAGCCTTCATATCCTGCTGTACGAAAGGAATGGACAGTCCGTTCTTTCGCGCTTTCTGGGCCGCCTGCCACAGCATTTCCCTGCTCAGGTCGACGCCGGTCATCTGGAAACCCCGTTTCTGAAGCGGCAGGGTCAGACCGCCGGTTCCGCAGGCGCATTCACAGACCTTGCCGCCGCGGATCCCGTAAATCGAAAGCAGGCGGGAATAATAATCCGCCCAGCTTTCATAGTTGACGTCGTTCATCAGTTCGTCATAGATCTCAGCAAATCCCTGGTACATGTTCAGTCGTCTGTTTCTCCTTCCGCGATATCGTCTTCGTCGTCTTCCTCAGGCTGATGAATTCCCTGATTAACTTTCGCGCCTTCAATTCGCGGATTGATAAAGCGGTCGAATACCGCGTTGGTATAGCTGGCGGTAATGAAACGGCTGAGGGCAAACCCGATCAGGAAGTAATACGCAAACAGGATCAGCATCCCGTACCATGGACTCCAGAAATAGATCAGCAGACCGCAGATGACGGCAGGCACGCAGTGGAGCAGGCGGATGGCAACGCTCATCGGCAGCCGTGCAACGCCCAGCAGCAATCCGTTCCGGATCACATCCTTGATTTTCAGTTCATAGGTTACGACCAGCGGATGCATGTAGGTGATGCTGATGGCCCAGACAATCCCGACCAGGACGACCAGGACCTGGGGAACAAGCATAATCCCGCTGTTCTGCGCCATCTGACCGTAAAACTCCCAGCCCAGATAGGCAGCCAGGGGCAGGATTGACGTGATGACGGACAGGATCAGGGACTGTTTCCAGTTCGCTTTCATCGCGTCCTTGAAATCAGTCCAGATGAATGCATGTTCGTCCCGGGCCCAGTTCCGGGTCACATAGCTCAGGCCTGCAGTGAACGGACCGGTAATGGCGATGCATGGAATCAGCCAGATCAGAACCCGGTAAATCAGCGACCGGGCGTAATCGCCGTAATCGAATTCGCTGTTTTTGAGTTCGTTGTACTGTTCTTCCGTAATGGAGAGTTCCTGGCCTGCCTGTCTGTACATCTCCATGTAGGATGCATAATCGTTTTCCACGATCATCATCCGGTTGTTTACTGTCTCAAGGCCGGTGGCCCCGAAGTAGAGAAGAATGATCATCGCCGGCAGAAAGATGAGCATATACAGCATATTGATCCGGAACAGGCTGCTCAGTCTTGTCTTGAACGTATCCCGAAAAAGGTCTCGCCTGTTATGCGGCAAATCCTCTTTACGGAAATCGCCCTGTCCGCTCTTTCCGTAATAATAATTGTTCATCATTCTTCCGAACATGGTTTTACTCTCCTGACGTCATTTGAATTGTTGAGGAGCCATTCGCGCTTCAGCACGATTCATGGCTCCCATGCTCAAGCTGTCAAAGGTCTGGACCCGACAGCGAACAGAGCTTTGTTAACAGCGATCGCAGAATTATGAGTTGTTTTTTATGCCATCATGGCTTTGCTGGCTTCGCACAGGGCTGTATTCAGCGCTTCCGCCGCAGCCTTCTCCCGGGCGTTGGTGTTCACATACAGCTTGATCTTGGGCTCTGTGCCGGAAGGCCGTACACAAACCCAGCAGCCGCCTTCCAGTTCGAAATACAGCACGTCGGATTTCGGAAGCCCGGTGGGTTCTTCTTTTCCGTTCTCCGTGCGGATACCCTTGAGATAGTCACGGACCGCCGTAACCTTCAGGCCGGCAATTTCCTTCGGCGGTTCGGCGCGTAATCCGGCCATGATCTCTTTCATCCGGGTCAGGCCGTCTTTGCCTGGCAGCGTGGTGGAGACCACGTTCTCGATGTAATAGCCGTATTCACGGAAAATCTGCTGCATCCGGTCATAGAAAGTGATCCCTTCCGCCATGCAGGCGCAGGCAACCTCGCTGACCAGCAGGCTCGCGTTTACGCCGTCCTTATCCCGGACGAAAGTACTGGACAGGAAACCGTAGCTTTCCTCGAAGCCGAAGAGGAAGGTGTGGTCTCCGCCATCCATGAACTGCTGAATCTTCTCGCCGATAAACTTGAAGCCGGTCAGGGTTTCAAAGATGGAAACGCCGAAGCTTTCGCAGATCCGGTTGGCCAGGCTTGTGGAAACGATGCTCTTTACTGCCGCGCCGTCCTTCGGAAGATTACCGGCCTTCTTTTTGCTGGACAGGATATAGTGAAGCAGGACGCATCCGATGTCGTTGCCGGTGAGCAGGTGCCATTCGCCCTGCCCGTCCTTGACGGCCACCCCCAGCCGGTCGCAGTCCGGATCTGTTGCAAAGATCACGTTGGCGTCCACTTCCGCCGCCAGTTTGAAAGCCATCTCATAAGCGCCCGGATCTTCCGGATTCGGAACCTTGATTGTGCTGAAATTGGGATCGGGCATTTCCTGCTCTTTCACAACCGCAACGTTCGTCAGGCCGATCTCCTTCAGCAGGCGCCGGACCGGCACATTTCCGCTTCCGTGCAGGGGTGTATAGACAATATGCAGCTTGGACCCTTCCGTGCGGAGCAGATCCGGATTGATGCTCAGCGTCTTGATCTGGGCGATATAGTCATCGTCAACTTCCTTGTTGCCGATGATTTTCAGGAGTCCTTTGCTGAGCGCTTCCTCTTCATCCATCAGCACGCAGTCGGTATATTTTGTGGCGCGGATTACACGGGTGATGCCTTCGGCGGCTTCCGGTCCCACCTGCGCGCCGTCTTCGCCGTATACCTTATATCCGTTGTACTGGGGGGGATTATGGCTTGCCGTAATCACGACGCCGGCGATGGCGTGAAGATGGCGGACTGCATAGCTCAGGACCGGTACGGGGCGGAGCGCGTCAAAAAGAAATGCCGGGACGCCTTCCGCGCAGAGCACCAGCGCGGTATCCTTCGCAAACTCAGGGCTGCAGCGCCGGCTGTCGTAGGCGATAACCACGCCGCGTTTCGCTTCCTCCGGTTTTTCGAGCAGGTATCCTGCCAGGCCCTTGGTCGCCCGGCGGACATTGTATTTATTCATCCGGTTTGTCCCGGCGCCAAGCACGCCCCGCATTCCCGCGGTACCGAAGCTCAGCTCGGTGTAGAAGCGGTCTTCCATTTCCTTTTCGTCGTTCCGGATCACTTCCAGCTCGCGAACCGTATCCGCGTCGCCGGCAAAGTCCTTCAGCCACTGTTCATAGTTCTCGCGAATCGTCATATTTCTACCGCCTTTCTGTGTTTGATCCCGGTCTGTATTTGGTCATTATTCAGTGCGCAAAACCGCATAATAATTATAGTTTTTTTCGTCTTTTTTGACAAGACGGAAGGAAAAGTTCGGGAATGAAAATAAACGTTGTTCCGTTTAATCTCTGTCCTCACGAACGCAGACCGCGGCGGCAATTCCGCCATCATGTGAAATGGACAGCCAGAACCGGTCCCCCTGTCCGGTCTCCGCAGCTTTTCCGGACAGGGAATAGCCCGGCATTCCGGCCTCGTCGTGGAAGATGCTGATTTCCTTCAGTTCGAAGGTGATTCCGGTTCCCAGCGCTTTGGCAAGGGCTTCCTTGGCGGCGTATATTCCGGCCATAGTCTGGGCCGCGCTTTTTCCCTTTGAGCGGATATAGCCGATTTCCCCCTCGTTGAAATAGCGCGTCAGGAAACGATCGTTCTCCAGCAGTTTCTCCATTCTGGAGATTTCGCACAGGTCCAGTCCGAGTCCCTTCACCATTTCGCTGTTCTCCCTTCATATACCGCATCCCGTGGTTATCATGACCGCATCATACCACACCTTGCGGTTTTCTTCAATTAAAGGTATAATCATCATGTTCATCTGAAAGAATCAGAGAATCCTGAACCCGCATTCATAAACAATCTGTAAATGATGAAATAAGAACCCTGAATTATGAATTCATAAGGGAGGTTCCCCATGATCAATCCCGGCAAAATGATCCTGTCCCTGCAGCAGAATATCAGCAAAGCCGTCGTCGGCAAGGAAGAAGCGATCGAATACGCGCTGATCGCCCTTCTATGCAAGGGGCATGTGCTGATCGAAGATGTTCCCGGTGTCGGAAAGACGACGCTGGCCAGCGCCCTGGCACGTTCGCTGGACTGTTCTTTCCGCCGGATCCAGTTTACCCCGGACCTGATGCCTTCCGACGTAACAGGCTTTACCCTGGTCAATTTCAAGACCGGTGAAATGGAATACAAAGAAGGTTCGGTCATGGCCCAGATCGTCCTGGCGGACGAAATCAACCGAACCAGTCCCAAGACCCAGTCAGCCCTCCTCGAGGTCATGGAAGAGCATCAGGTGACCGTGGACGGCGTCACCCATCCGGTGCCCCAGCCGTTTATCGTCCTTGCGACCCAGAACCCCGGCGAGTTCGTCGGTACCTATCCCCTGCCCGAGGCCCAGGTGGACCGGTTCTTCCTGCGGATCTCCATCGGCTATCCCACCATTGAACAGGAGATGGACGTGCTGGACCGCTACAGCGGTTCCGTCGTGCCCATGGAGACCATTGAACCGATCTGTTCCGCCCAGGACGTCCTGGCGATGCAGGAACAGGTAACTACGGTCTACTGCTCGCCGGAAGTCCGAAACTATGTTGCCTCTCTCGCGGCCGCGACCCGGAATGATCCGGCTTTCTCGCTGGGCGCTTCCACCCGGGCCGCCATCGCGCTGATCCGCGGTGCACAGGCCTGTGCAATGCTCGACGACCGCGATTTCGTTCTGCCCGAGGATGTTCAGCATATGTTCCTGCCTGTTATGGCCCACCGGATGATTCTTTCTCCGGAAGCAAAAATGAAGGGCGTTCCTGCTGAACAGTTCCTTCTGACCATTCTGCAGAACACCACCGTTCCTGTGAGATTATGAAACTGAAACTGACGCTTCCCCTGGCTGTTTTCCTGCTGCTGCTGACGGTCGCACTGTGCACCGGCAGTCAGCTTTTTTTACTGCTTTCAGCGCTTGTACTGCTGTTAATTGCCGGCGCCGTCATCGCAGTGCTCTGGGCTGCAGCAACACTGGAAGCGGACGGAGAACTGACGGCTGAAACCGTACACCGCGGGGATGACGTGACCCTGTATCTCCGGATGCGCCACCGCGGATGGATCCCCATTGCGCCGTTGTTGCTGGAACTGTCTGATCCCGCCGGAAACCGGGACCGGGAAATCCGGCTGAAAAACATGCCCGGCCGGCTGCAAAGCTTCCGGCTTCCCATTCACACGGCTCATGTGGGCGTTTTTTCCGTCGGTCTCCATGCCTGTACGGTTGAAGATCTGCTGGGCCTGGCCCGGAAGCGCGTTCCGCTGGAGCATACTTTCTTTGAATTGCTGGTTCTTCCCCGGACCTTCGAGGTGGATCCGCTGAAACTCGCGCCCGGCGATCCCGGAAGCGAACTGATGTCCCGGGCAACGGAAGACCTGAACGCCCCCTCTGATATCCGTTCCTACCAGCCGGGAGACGCAATGAAGAAAATACATTGGAAGCTTTCCCTCCGCAAGGGAGAACTGATGGTGCGGAAGTTTGACGAGCCTATCCTCCAGGACGTGCTGGTCCTGATGGACTGTTCCCGTCCGCCTTCCTGGGGCCATCCCCAGGCGGAAGCGGATCTCCGGGACGCCCTGCTTGAAACTGCTGCTTCCGTGTTTACCGCCCAGGCCGATACGGATCACCAGCTCCGCCTTCCCCTGCTGGGCGCCCATCCGGTGGATGTGGACAAACGCATGGGACTCCCCATTGCATTGGATTACCTTGCCCGGGTGGACTTTTCCGAAACAGACCGGTTTGAACGGGTCCTGGCCATGGAAAGCCGCCGGCTCCGCAAGGTCGGCTGTGTGGTGGTCATCGCCGCCCGGCTGAATATTCCCATGGTGGACATCATGATCCGGATGCACCGCGCCGGGCCGAATATCCGCCTGTACCTGGTCACTTTTGCCCCGGAGGATGAGAACGTACTGCCCCTTATCGCCCGCCTGAAGCAGTCCGGCGTCGATGTTTCCTACGTAGCCCCGGAACTTTCCAACTGACCTGTTTTTCCGTTGATCAAATCTTTGAGGAAGGAGATGCCCGGATGAATGAAGCCGTCAAGGTACGTCTGACCCACGCGCTGCTGTCCATGCTGCTGGCGGCCGGTATTCTGCTGCCGCTCCTGGGCATCATGGACCCTTCTTTCCTGTCTCCGGCGGTCCTGCTCTGGTGCGCGGGCATCATCCTGCTCTTCGAACTGGCTTCCGTAAAGCAGATCGTTTCCATCGCCGCCGCCTGTGCGGCGCTGATTGCGCTGGCCTTCTGGCTTTTTGCCCTGGATGGTCTTCTCGTCGTTTCCGATGTGATACTGGCTATAGGCCTGCGATTTACGGGAGTACTCACTGCCCTGCCGCTTGTCGCCTCCTCCGCTGTGATCCTGACCGTCGTCCTGATCACGCTGGCTGCCTGCTTTGCCTGTCTCCGCAGCGCCTCCTTTCTGCCTGCCTTCCTGCTTTGTTTCAGCATGATCCTGCTGATCTATCTGTCCGGTTCCGGGGAGATGATTCCCTGGTTCCTCCCTGCACTGCTTGCGCTGCTGGTCATCCTGTTGACCGACCGTTTCCCGGAAACGCCTGTGCTGCCGCTGCTTCCCTTCGGCGCGCTGCTGGTCGCAGGGGCCTTCCTGCTGACCTCCGGCGGCGTGGGCGCCAATCCCCTCCGGGATAAGGCGGATGAGCTGCGCCAGGCTGTGCTGGACCGGCTTTTCTTCACAGAGCCCCGGGATGTCTTCTCCCTTTCTTCCGAAGGTTTCTATCCCGAAGGTCAGGACCAGCTTGGCGGCAAACCCGATCCGGACGAAACGCCTGTCATGCAGGTTTCCGCGCCGAGGACCGTTTATCTCCGCGGCGTAATTCTGAACGAGTATACCGGCCGGGTCTGGCGCAACACTACCGGCGGCCGGCGCTATCTCCGCCAGTCTCCCCGGCTTTCCGGAAAACGCAGCCTTCTTTTCGACGAGGATCTTCCTTCCCGGACCGTCCGGAATGCACTCTGCGACCCGGTGACGGTTTCTGTCCGCATGCTCAGCGACAGCGCTTCCACCCTGTTTGTACCACAGCGGATCCGGGAGCTGACGCCGGGCGGAGAACTGGTCCCCTATTTTTCCGACTCTTCCGAACTCTTTGTCACCCGAAACCTCCGGGCCGGCGATACCTATACCATTTCGGCGCCGCTCTTCCTGGCGGGCGATTCCGGTCTCGGCACGCTGATTGAAGTCTGTTCGACGCTGGAAGACAGCCGTTATGAACAGATCGTTGAAACATACACAACCCTTCCGGATCACCTGGAGGAACCCGTATACGCCATGGCCCGTGAAGCGGCGTCCGTAGCTTCTTCTCCCTATGACCGTGCGCTGGCCCTCCAGTCCTGGCTCAGCCGGACTTACCGCTATACGCTGGACGTGGATCCCCAGCCGTCCAACCTGGATTTCGTGACTCATTTCCTCATGGATACGAAAGAAGGCTACTGTACTTATTTTGCCTCCGCCATGACGGTGCTCTGCCGCATGATCGGCCTTCCTGCCAGGTATGTGGAAGGCTATGTCGCCGAACCGAATGAAAACGGTGAAGCCGTCGTCACCGGCCTGTCCGCCCACGCCTGGACCGAAGTCTATTTTAAGGGCTTCGGTTGGCTGACCTTTGACGCCACTCCGAAGCGTGGCGGCGGATCCCAGAACGGTACCGGGCAGGAACCGGAGCCCTCGCCGACTCCTACGCCGACCCCGTCTCCCGAACCGGAACCCGAACCGACGCCTTCCCGGGAACCGGACCCGTCCGAAGAAGAACCTACGCCGGAAGACGGCACTGCGGATGAAACGCCGTCGCCATCCCCTGAACCTGAAGAAAAACCGACGCCTGAACAGACATCGGAGGAATCCCCGGTCCCCTCGGAAGATCCGGACGATACATTACCTTCGCCGCCGCCGGATCAGGTGTCTTCACCGCCTGAAAACCCGGACCGGCCTGGATCTTTCCCGTGGCTATGGCTGCTTCTGCTGCTTCTCCTGCTGGCCGCCGTGATCCGGATCCTGTTCACTTCCCCCGCCTCCCGCACCCGCCGTGCAAAGGATCCTGAAGCTGTCTTCAACGTCTGGACTCAGGAAATCACCGACCTGCTGCATGCAGAAAACCTGAACCGGGGCAAGGGTGAATCTCCCATGGCTTTCGGCCGCAGGGTAGACCGGAATGCGTTCTTCAGCGTATCCCTTGGGCCTGTGGGTGAATGTGTATCCCTGATCCGTTATTCCCGTGCCGAGGTCAACGAAACGGATATCAGTCTGGTCCGCGATACCTCGATCCTGCTGAAGGATGAACTCAGTAAACCCGCCAGGCTTAAGTACCTTTTCCGCCGTATCTTCATTCCGCTGAAGAAGCGGGACAGCCTGTAATACAAAACGGACGCCGTATCATACGGCGTCCGTTCTTTTTTTCGTCTTTCACTGTTTAAAAACCACGATTTGGGGATGGCATTCGAGATCGCCCACGGTAACCCGGAGCGCTTCAGCCTCCCTGCAGGTTTCCGCAGGATCGTACAGGGACAGGAAGGCCTCCTGATCTGCAATCGGCCAGTCATTGTTATACCCGGTCCGGTAATGCATGGGCAGGATGATCCTTGCGCCAAGCTGTACCGCCGTATCGCGGGCCTGCTGCGCGTCTATGGTGTAGAATCCTCCTACAGGAATCATCAGCACATCCGGGGACTTCAGGATTTCAGTCTGCTCTCCGTCAAGTCTGCAGCCCAGGTCGCCCAGGTGAACGATCCGCAGCCCTTCCGTTTCGATCAGGAATAGCAGCGTTTCACCGCGTTTGGCTCCTTCCGCGTCATCGTGAAAGCCGCGGACAGCGGTGATCTTCACGTCCGGTTCCGGCGTGAATACCCCGGCATTATCAATAATCCGCGGTTTTCCCTTCAGGTTTTCCACGGCGTCGTGATCATGATGGTGATGGGAAATAAGCGCCACGTCCGCTGTGACCTTCCGAAGCGGATAGCCGCATCCAGCGTCGTATGGATCCGTTACGATCCGTACGCCGCTCTCTGTTTCAACCAGGAATTCCGCATGTCCGATATGTTTGATCAGCATAAAACCTTTCACCCTCCGAAATAGCGCCGGTCCAGGTCCGGCATGGGTCTCCCTGTCCTGAGGCGTTCGGCCCACTCCCTGTGCAGGGCAGCGCAGGCATCCTCATAGGCTTTTTCCCCTTCCTCGCCCGCTTTGATCAGCATGCGTTCGGCCATGCCTGAAGATTCTCCGTCCCTTGCCGGATGACGCTCAATCAGGCTCAGGCAGCAGGCAGCTTCAGGGCCGAATGGTCCGTCATACCAGCCTTCCGGTGGTTCCTTCGCGGGTTTCGTCAGCAAAAGCCAGCCATTTTCCGGAAGAAATAACCATCCGGCAGCATCCAGGGCTGCAAGCACACTGTCAGGAACCTGCCCGCCGTACAGGACCGGGAGATCTGTCGCATACAGCCATGCTTCCGTGAAGCTGCGACGGATGACCGGCTGCCTGTTCCCCGGCGGCGCATTCAGCAGCGCCGTCAGTTCTTTTCTCAGCGCGTTACGGACCATCTTCAGATCCTCGTTCGCTCAGGGGAGCGTCCTTCAGCGCTGTCTTCACCGTCTCGGCGGATTTTGTCATCGTCTTTCGCTGTTCGCTGTCCATGCCGTCCGGCGCCTCACTGCCGGAAGCGATACAGCGATAGTAGAACCGGCTGTCCTGTTTATATTTCCATGTGTATACCGGTGTGTATTCCGGGTTGAGGACTGTAACGCCTCCCAGGCCGTCGCTGCTGACCGTTACATGGAGCAGGTAGCCGGAGATGCGTCTGATGTTTGATCGGTCGCCGCTCAACAGCGTGCCCAGGCTCCAAACGCAGAGCACGTTTTTTCCGTCTGATCCCGGCAGGTATTCAGCCGTCTGGGGGATGTGGCTTCCGCAGCCGACAATCAGGTCTGCGCCGGCCTCCGCGATCTGTCCGGCCAGTTCCCGCTGGTTTTTATCCGGTGAGGTGGCGCCGGTTTTCCCCCAGCTGATGAATACGATCACAGCCTCGGCGCCTTGCCGGCGGGCGATATCGATGTCCTGCGCGATCAGGTCCGGATCTGCATCCGGCACCATGCCGCCTGTTCCGTCTTTTTCCATCGTCTTCCGGGTTTTCGCAGGCACGGTGGCAGTATACTGGAGGAAAGCGGCCTTCACGCCGTTAACCGTCCGGACTTCCGGCGTGCCTATATAATCTGCGTAGCGAATGCCGAGGGCTGTAATCCCGTTGCTGTCCAGGGAAATCAGTGTCGCTTCCACCCCGTCTTTGCCGCTGGAATAAGCCTGGGAAAAGCCACATGCAGCCATATTGAAACCGGCTTCTGTCAGCAGGGTGGCTGCCTGGCCGGGAGCGACGCTGTCCGAAGCCTTATGCCTGTCGCTGAGGATGTTTTCAAAAAATACGGCATTTACATCGCTGCGGATCCGGGGAGCAAGCAGCATCATCACGTCTGCATAATCGGCAACCTTCGCATCGGTGCTCCTGCTGTTCTTGCGGACTTCACCGGACAGGGAGATGCTTCCGCCCGCCGTCAGTGTAAAGGATGCGATTCTTTTGGGGGGCTCTGTCGCCAGTCCCGTAAGCGCCTGATCGTTTTTCTTTGCCGACTGTGTTACGGCCCCCTGTTTTGCTTCCGTTATCTCTTCAGTATTCCGGGATGGGTCTTCCTGCAGGTCAAGCACGTTCATGTTCAGCTTGCTCAGGTCAACCTTTGCCCCCGAGGAGAGTTTTCCCAGAACCAGCACGGATCCGACAATCACAACAGCTGCCAGGACAAGCATGCATTTGGTACCCGCAGACAGTTTCTTCCTGGTCGTTCCGTTTCCGTTTTTCAAGTTCAGCTCTCCTTTCTTCGGGTATGGACTGCCGTCCGTCTGTTATTTCAGCAGGATCGCCAGCGCAACCGAGAGGATCATGATTCCGGCAATCACAAGCGCCAGGATCCTGGCCATTGTCTTTTTCTTTTCGGTCATTACAAAGCACTCCTTCATCTTTTCTGCATTGATAGACATTATAACATGGTAAAGTGAAAAAGCAAAGAGGAGACCGCCCTGGGGCGGTCTCCTCCGAAGTTGTTTCCCGGTCATGTCAGCGTCTGCTGACCCCGTCATGCTTCGGGCTTGCTTTCATCGGATTCCTTTTTTTCCTGGGTCGTTTTATGCTTTCCTGCGTCAGGTTTGAAGCTGGCCGTGTATGTGGCGTCCTCCTCTCCGTCGGAAGCGGAGTAGCGTCCGTAGGGATTTGAGGCGCCGCCCTTGTAGGATCCGGTCCGCTGGCCGCCGGAAGTCGTGGAAGGTGTCGCCTTGGGCTTTGCCGTACCGGTACCGGTATAGTTGCCGGTTCTGACCCGTGCCGCGTTCTGTGCTGACACCGGATCGGATGGCTTGCCCTCCGCAGGTTTGCCTGCCGCAGCTTTCCGCTGTTCAGTCACCTTCTGTTTGGCCATCCGCTGCGCGGCTGCACGCTTCTGCTGGGTCCGGACATACCAGTAATATCCGCCGCCGCCCGCGGCTGCCAGCAGCACCAGCGCGATGATCCATCCGGCAGCGCCGCCGGAACTCTGCTCCTGGGGATATTCAGGCGCTTCTTCGGTGGGCTGTTCTTCAGGCGTTTCAGTCGGCGCTTCCGTCTGCAGATCTACTTTCCCCTGAATGAAGGTCATAGCCGCGCTGACCGAACCTTCCGGATCGGCGGCATCCTTGTAGAACTTCTGCAGTTCCGTCTCCAGGTCTTCAGCCTTCAGCTCCCCGGACTGCAGCTGGCTGATCAGGGAATTGATGAACTCATTCTTCTCCAGTTCGTTTTCTGCCAGCGGTGCCGGCGTGGCAAAAGGATCGAAGGGCTCATAGCTGACCGTGGAACCTGTGGCGGGATTCACCCACTCGCTGATCTTCTGGTCTTCAGCGGATACGACACCGCTGGGGCTTCCTGTGGTCACCGGGTTGTCGTTGGCAGATGTCGTCTGATCGGCATTGTTTGCTATGCCTTCCTGATACTTGGAGGATGCAAGGAACGCTTCTGCCTCGCCGACAGTCATCTGTTTGAAGTATTTACCGTTCAGGTATCCTTCCTGGTTGTTGTAGGACACCCTGTACCAGGTTTCTCCATCCACCTCGACGGTACCGTAAACAATGAAGAGTGCGTACTTCTTCATCAGGCGGATCCGTCTTGAACTGGAGCTGGCTTCAGCCCGGAAGTTGACCGCGTCTGTGGTCACATAGCCGTAGCAGCTCATTTCTTCTGCGTTGTAGGTATACGGAACCACAGTCGCATCCGGAGCCGGTGTGGTCGTCTTCTGGATCAGGTTGATGTATGCCTGCATCTCCTCTTCAGGAATCATCCGCAGCAGATCGGCACGAACATAACCCCACTTGCCGTCATATTCAGCCACAGACCAGGCAACGCCGTCCACGTAGACCTGGCCGGTCACGTAAACGATCTTGTTGGCAGCCAGTTCGTCCCGGATCATGCTGGACGCGGTTGGCCACTCACGGACAGGTACGCCGTCGCCAATGGTGATCGCATATCCAACCCGCTGATAAGGCTCCTGGGTCGGCGCGGGAACCGGCGTGAATGTCGGCACTTCTGTCGGCACCTCGGTAGGTACCTCAGTCGGGACTTCTGTCGGCACTTCTGTCGGAGCTTCGGTGGGCGCCTCGGTGGGTGCCTCAGTCGGAGCTTCAGTGGGCGCTTCCGTCGGAGTTTCCGTCGGCGGAACAGTCGGTTCTTCGGTCGCTTCGATCGTCACAACTTCCGTCGGCTCCGCTGTCGGGAACACATCTTCCAGTGTAAACTGCGGAACCGGGGATGCCTTGGCTTCCAGCTCTGCACTGTCTTCCACCGTCAGCAGATCGAGATACATGGTCATAATATATCCTGTCTTACCGTTGACCATTGCATATGTCCAGGTTTCACCAAGCTCATTTTCCCGGGTATGGATCAGCCAGACCGGGGCATTCTTCTTCAGGTCTCCAAGATTCTTGGAATTGGTGCTCGCTTCTTTCCGGAAATGCACGCTGCTGTTGGTCCTGCCATAACGGTTGATCATCTCGCCGACAGGAATCTCAGGGGCGGGGGTATCCGTAGGAACCGGTGTGGGTGAATCGGTAGGTGTCGGCTCATCAGTCGGTGCTTCTGTAGGTGTGGGTTCTTCCGTGGGTGTCGGCTCCTCAGTCGGCGCGGCCGTTGGGAACACTTCCTCCTCGGTATATACTTTTGCATCAGGATTGACCGCAGCGCTGTCTTCCGCTGTGAGCATATCCAGGTATTCCGTCTTGATATATCCGCGGTCACCGTTGCTCAGCTCAACATAAGTCCAGCTGTCGCCGGCGTCATTTTGGTCTGCACGGAGCAGATAAACATTTGCGTCCTTATCCAGTCTGGTAATCAGTTTTCCGTCAGCGTCAGGCTGCTCGCGAACCGCCAGCTTGCCGACGTTTGTCCTGGCGTAGCGGTTAAGCATCTCACCTTCGGTAATGACAGGTGCGGGCGTTGCTGTCGGTGTTTCCGTAGGCGCTTCCGTCGGAGTCGGTTCTTCAGTCGGTTCCTCCGTAGGCGTCGGTGCTTCGGTAGGCGCTTCCGTGGGGAAAACTTCTTCTTCGGTGTAAATGGGTGCGTCCGGATTCACCGCAGCGCTGTCTTCTGCTGTCAGCATATCCAGGTATTCCGTCTTGATATATCCACGTCTGCCGGTACCGTCATACAGTTCGACATATGTCCAGCTCTCGTTGGAGCCGTTGTATTCCGCGCGCAGCAGGTAAACCAGCACGTTCTGGTCGAGCCTTGCGATGACGTTGTCTTTTGTTGAATCGGGCTGGGACCGGAAACCGAGTTTGCCGATGTTTGTCCTGGCATAGCGGTTGATCATCGGGCCGACCGGGATCTCGGGCTTTTCAGTCGGTTCGGCCTGGTTCGCTTCCTCTTCTTCGGCGGCTTTCTTTGCTTCTTCCTCAGCAGCGGTCCGGGCCGCTTCTTCTTCGGCCTTACGTTTCGCTTCTTCCTCAGCAGCGACCCGAGCTGCTTCTTCCTCTGCCAGGCGCTTTGTTTCTTCTTCGGCGGCGATCCGGGCTGCTTCTTCCTCGGCAGCGAGCCGCGCTTCTTCTTCTGCCTTGCGTTTCGCTTCTTCCTCGGCGGCGACCCGGGCTGCTTCTTCTTCAGCCAGGCGCTTTGCTTCTTCCTCGGCGGCGATCCGCGCTGCTTCTTCCTCAGCCTTTCGCTTTGCTTCTTCCTCGGCGGCGATCCGCGCTGCTTCTTCTTCAGCCAGACGCTTTGCTTCTTCCTCGGCCGCGATCCGCGCAGCTTCTTCTTCAGCTTTGCGTTTCGCTTCTTCTTCGGCGGCGATCCTGGCCGCTTCTTCCTCAGCCAGGCGCTTTGCTTCTTCTTCGGCGGCGATCCGCGCAGCTTCTTCAGCTTTGCGTTTCGCTTCTTCCTCGGCCGCGATCCGCGCCGCTTCTTCTTCAGCCTTGCGTTTCGCTTCTTCCTCGGCGGCGATCCGGGCCGCTTCTTCCTCAGCCAGGCGCTTTGCTTCTTCCTC
>CAMKNZ010000016.1 GCA_946414315.1 uncultured Clostridia bacterium | reverse complement strand
GATGGTGCCGATGTTTACATGGGGCTTTGTCCGTTCATAACGTCCTTTTGCCATTGTTATAAACCTCCTTAATTGGTCTGATCATTCTTAATTATGAATTCTGGATTCTTAATTATGAATTATTGTCAGTCTACGTTCTTTTTGCCGATGATCTTTTCGGCAACGGATTTCGGAACTTCCTCATAGTGGTCAAACTGCATGGTGAACATGCCGCGGCCCTGGGTGCGGGAACGAAGATCCGTCGTATAACCGAACATCTCGCTCAGCGGAACAAAGGCGTGGATGATCTGATCCTGGCCGCGCACTTCCGTGCCTTCCACCCGGCCGCGGCGGCTGGACACATTGCCCATCACGTCGCCCAGGTACGTATCCGGAACGATGATCTCCACTTTCATCATGGGCTCCATCAGGCAGGGATCTGCCTTGCGGACAGCGTCTTTGAACGCCATGCTCGCGGCAATCTTGTATGCCATTTCGGAGGAGTCCACATCGTGATAGGAACCGTCCGTGACCGCTGCTTTGAAGTTCACAACCTCATAGCCGGCGATTGCGCCGCTCTTGGCGGCCTCCTGGATACCCTGATCGATCGGTCCGATGAATTCCTTCGGAATCACGCCGCCGACGATCCGGCTTTCGAACTCGTAGCCCTTGCCGGGTTCCTGGGGTTCGATCTCGATCCAGCAGTGGCCGTACTGGCCGTGTCCGCCGGTCTGCCGGACGTAGCGTCCTTCAGCCTTGGCGGGCTTGCGGATGGTTTCCTTATAGGTGACCTGGGGCTTGCCGACGGTCGCCTCGACCTTGAACTCGCGCAGCAGACGGTCCACGATGATTTCCAGGTGGAGTTCGCCCATGCCGGCGATGATGGTCTGTCCTGTTTCCTGGTTGGTGTAGGTCTTGAAGGTCGGATCTTCTTCAGCAAGACGCTGAAGGGCGTAGGTCATCTTTTCCTGACCGGCCTTGGTCTTGGGCTCAATGGCCACTTCGATCACGGGATCCGGGAAGACCATGCTTTCCAGGATAATCTGATGATTCTCGTCGCACAGGGTATCGCCGGTCGTGGTATCCTTCAGGCCCACAGCGCCCGCGATCTCACCGGTGTAGATGGTCTCGACCTCTTCCCGGTGGTTGGCGTGCATCAGCATGATGCGGCTGATGCGCTCCCGCTTCTGCTTCGTGGAATTCATCACATAGTTTCCGGCGCTCAGTTTTCCGCTGTAAACGCGGAAGAACGCCAGTTTGCCGACAAACGGATCGACCATGATTTTGAACGCCAGTGCGGAGAAGGGTTCGTCATCGGAAGGATGGCGTTCCATCTTCTTTTCGGGATCGTCAGGGTCGGTACCGTCGATCGCCGGAATGTCCAGCGGGCTCGGCATGTAGTCGATCACCGCGTCCAGCAGCGGCTGCACGCCCTTGTTGCGGTAGCTGGTACCGCACAGCACAGGGTTCATCGAGCAGTCGATGGTGCACTTACGGATGGCGTTACGGATTTCCTCTTCGCTCAGCTCTTCCCCTTCCAGGAATTTCTCCATCAGGGTATCGTCCGTCTCAGCCACTTTTTCGATCAGGTTGGCACGGTATTCGTCGGCGATCTCCTGCATGTCTGCGGGGATGTCTTCGTCACGCACGTCCTGCCCGAGGTCGTCATAGTAGATCTCGGCGCGCATACGCACCAGGTCTATGATGCCCCGGAAGGTGTTTTCCTTGCCGATCGGCAGCTGGATCGGAACGGCGTTGGCGCCGAGGCGGTCCTTCATCATGTCCACCACGCGGAAGAAGTCCGCGCCGGTGATATCCATCTTATTGACATAGGCCATACGGGGAACCCGGTAGGTTTCCGCCTGTTTCCAGACGGTCTCGCTCTGGGGTTCCACGCCTCCCTTGGCACAGAAGACGCTCACAGCGCCGTCCAGCACGCGAAGGCTGCGTTCCACTTCGACCGTGAAGTCGACGTGTCCAGGCGTGTCAATGATGTTGATCCGATACTGCTTGTTGGTGTTGGCCGGATCATGCGGATCATGCCAGAAACAGGTGGTAGCGGCGGATGTGATCGTGATGCCGCGCTCCTGCTCCTGGGCCATCCAGTCCATGGTGGCCGTACCTTCATGCGTCTCGCCGATGCGGTGATTTTTACCTGTATAGAACAGGATCCGCTCGGTAGTTGTCGTTTTTCCGGCATCGATATGAGCCATAATACCGATGTTCCGGACTCTGTCAAGTGGATGGCTTCTGGGCATACTGGGCAATTGCTCCTTTCAACAGCTGCTTGAATTCTGCAGGTGAAATGCTGCTTACCAGCGGTAATGAGCGAATGCCTTGTTTGCTTCGGCCATACGGTGCATTTCTTCCTTGCGTTTCACTGCGGCGCCGGTATTATTGGAAGCGTCGAGCAGTTCGCCGGCCAGGCGCTCAGCCATGGTCTTCTCACCGCGTTTCCGGGCAAAGTCGACGATCCAGCGCAGGGCCAGGGTCTGACGACGCTCGGGACGGATTTCAATAGGTACCTGATAGGTGGCACCGCCGACACGGCGGGCTTTAACTTCCAGCTGCGGGGCAACGTTGTTCAGGGCTTCCTGGAAAACGTCGGTGGCAGCCTTGCCGGTCTTTTCGGCAACGGCTTCAAAAGCCTGATAGCAGACGTTCTGCGCGACTCCGCGCTTTCCGTCCAGCATGATCTGATTGATAAGCTTGGTAACTACCGTGGTTCCGTAAACGGGATCCGGCAGCACTTCACGTTTCGGTACAAAACCGCGACGGGGCATAGGTTTCCCTCCTCAATTGATAATCCTGATGTAAGTTGTTCTGCTCCCTCTCCTTCCGGCCCTGTGTCAGCATCACACGGCCCCGGTCCCGTATAGGCCCGGCCGGTTTCCTCCGCCTGCTTCCTGTCCTCCCGTCATTCCTGTTCCGAAGAATGATGTGGGGTCAGGCGCGGATCATCACCGTTTCAGGCTGCGTCGGCAGCAAATAGACTTACTTCTTCGGGCGCTTTGCGCCATACAGGGAACGCGCCTGCATCCGCTTGGCCACACCGGCGGTATCCAGAGCACCGCGGATGATGTGATAACGAACACCGGGCAGATCCCGCACACGGCCGCCGCGGATCAGCACAACGCTGTGCTCCTGCAGGTTGTGGCCGATACCCGGGATATAGCAGGTACCTTCGATGGAGTTCGTCAGGCGGATTCTCGCGATTTTCCGCAGAGCGGAATTGGGCTTCTTGGGCGTCTGTGTCTTGACGCTCAGGCACACACCGCGCTTCTGGGGACATCCCTGAAGAATAGGAGCGGTGGGCTTTTTGGTCGCCCGTTCGCGGCCCTTACGGACAAGCTGGTTAATTGTGGGCATTTCAGCACCTCCTGAATGATATCCTCAAGATCCCGCAACCCTCAGGATCTGAAAGGCTTTTTGAGTGGAACCCGTTTTGAGTGGAACTTTATTCCCTCACCAGACCCGCGGCGGCGGTGGGTACGTCCACTCCGCAGATCATTCCGAGTTCCTTCATGTTCGCTGCCCTCACGCAGGGAATCCCGGCCTCCTCGGCCGCTCTCACCACCTGCTGATAGATGAAGGTGTCAGCGTCGCTGCAGATATACACCCTGGATACGGTGCCGGCCTTCAGCGCGCGGAGCACCTGCTTCGTTCCGACTACCTTCCGGCTGCCGGCCGCCTTCAGCATCTCCATGCGTCTCAAGCCTCCTTCCGCCACCGGTTCGGGCACCTCAAAAAAGGGCGCACTTCACCCGGAGCATACTGCAACTCGACTATCATATCATTGTTGTAAAGGCTTGTCAACGTTTTCTTTATTCATCTTTATACCGAAATGCAGGATGAAAAAATCCGGCACCTCGGTGCCGGAATCCGGTTTATTCCTCGTAAAAGAACAATCCTTCAGAGGTCATATAGCTCTTGAGATCTGCAAAGAGTGTCTGCAGGTCTTCCTGCAGCGCGTCGCCGGTCAGGTTCCGCCTTTCAAATCCGTCCGGCAGTTCCAGTTCCGCTTCCGATATTTTCCGCGCATATTGTTCGATTAAGTCAGAATCGGTTTTAACAGAAGTAAAGATCCACATGGTCTCTCCTCTGCACACAGGGAATCCGGCTTCCGCCGCGCAGGAAACGTCCGGAAACGCTTCGCTTCTGTTTTCGCCAAGGCAGCAGAGGATCAACAGTTCATCCGCATTGTTCGCCAGTTCCGCCCCGGTCATCACTGTCCCGTCCGCTTCCCCTGTATGAAGGATTTCCGGAATCTCTTCCGGCATGAAATAATCGGTCAGAACGGCGATATTGTTTCCAAGAAGCGTTACAGCCCGGTCAATCACGTCTGCGCCGATGTGCCGTGCAAAAGTCAGTTCATATTCATGCTCGCTGATATAGCCGGCCAGGGTTTCAGCGTCGCTGATGCCGTATTCTTCAGCTTTATGTGCATCCATCACGATATACAGCGGGCTTTCAGCCATCACACACACGGGGACCATCGCCGTCCGCAGGTCCTCATCCGTATAGCCCTGGAGGCCGGCAATCGGAGCCGCCTGGGAATCAAGCAGGAAAACTCCCGGTTCGGACAGCATCCGGTTTGCAGCCTCATCGCTTGTCCCGTTCCCGGTCAGGGTAACAGGCAGCTTCAGTAGGTCTGCCAGCAGTCGGGCGATCCTGCCCTCCGCGCCGTCCTCATCGTATGGTGCGACGATTTCGTCTGCAGCCGCTGCCGCAGCCGAACAGCACACCAGCATGATTGATATAGCTATCACACAAACAGCACGCAGGAAACGACCGTTCCTTTTCATACCTTTCAACACTCCTGTCATCTGTTTTCTGTCAGTTGATCTTGTCCATGGCAAAAGCAGGATCAGCGGTAAGTTGTTCCCCATTTGAAAAAATAAGGATCGCCCAGCAGCATCACTTTGCTGATCTTCCATTTCTTGATGGAAGCGGTAAGGTCAAGTTTCTCTCCCATATCGTCTTTGTAATGGCGCATATCGATAAAATAGGTATGATTGAAGTGACTGGCCACAAGCATATCAAGCGCATTTGAGAAAGAATTGCTGAAGATGATGACGTTCTCTTTGCTGTCGTCGCCCGTGCAGAATTCGACCAGGCCCTCATCTCCGCCGTAGAATCCTTCATAATGGTTTGTCAGTGGCTGCTTGTTGATCTTTCCCTGGAAATACTTTTCCTGCATGCCATATGTTTTGCTGGTTTTTCCGTTGATTTTGACAGACATCTCAGGATAGTTGAACCGGTATACCGTAAAAGGTTCGTCACTGTTTTTCCTTTTCATCTGCTTGTTGAACGATCCGTTGAAATTCACCGGGAATTCCACCGTTTCAATCGGCTCCAGCAACGGTTCATCTTCACCCAGCATCATCCGGATAACCGCTTTGTACCCTTCATAGGAGCCCCGGTAATTCCAGTGATGATCCGTTTTGTAGAAATACTGGCAGTAAGTTTCAATCGAGTTGATCTCCAGATGCCCGATCGTACTGTTCGGATAGCTTTCCCGGATCAGCATCCAAAGGGCGGAATCAGCGTCCATTTCATCCATGTTCATACTGCGGGAAGATTCCACCAGGTATACATAGGTATCCAGTTTCTTGAATGCGCCGGTGACTTTGTTAAAGCTTTTCGCCTGCGTTTTTGTTTTTTCAGGCAGAAAGTAGATCTTCCAGGGTTCGATCAGCCAGCCTGTACCGGCCAGGTCGTAAATTCTCAGCTTCTTGCTGGCCACCTGGTAGACTGTGTCTTTTTCCTCGCCAAACGCCGCACCCTGTAGCAACAGCAGTATTGCGAGGATTCCCGCGATCCAACGCCGTTTCATTCTTTGCCTCCCGATACCCGGTCTGAAAAATTCGGACATATTTTACCATAATACTGTGTATCATATCAATAAAAGACAGATCAGCCTGCAGGTTGATCTGTCTGCTCTGTTACTGCGCCTGGATCGGCACCTGTTCCACCAGCCAGTATTCCCCGTCGGTTACCAGATGGGTGAACTGGTCTTTGACCGATGTATAAACCACCGGCATTCCGCGGTTGGCGATTGCGATTTGTCCGGCGTCTCCCCGTCCTTCCACGGACGTTACAACGGCAAGTCCGGCGCCAAGCGCCTCATAGAACGGAGTGTACATATCGCTTTTCGCGTGGTGCGGATACTTCACGATATCGCATTTCAGCAGTTCCGGGTCAATCCGCTCAATCATCGCCTGCTGGCCGGGTTGCTCCATATCCGCCGTGAACAGGATCGTCCGCTCACCATATGTGATCCTTGTCACCGCGCTCTGATTGTTCATATCAAGATATTCTTCATTGTTTTTCAGAAACAGCAGTTCAACAGCTCCGTCACCCATGGAGAAACGGTCCCCGTCCCTGTATTCTTTAATGAGGATTCCGCGTTCTTCTGCAACCCATAGCATCCGCAGGCCGCTGTCTGTCAGATCAGGAGAGAAACAGATCCGGACTTCCCCGACCCTGGCCACGTCGTCTGTCAGGGCAAGACCGTTGATATGATCGTGATGCAGGTGGCTGTTAAACAGGATATCTATTTTCGTAATGCCCAGCTGTTTCAGCAGTGCGGCGCCTCGCTGGCCCATCTTTTCGTCCGCGCAGTCAATCATCCAGACCTGGCCGTCGTACATCAGGATCGCTTCGTCCGCGTCCCGGATGTTCGGAAACCAGATTTCAAGCAGTTTCCTGTTTTTCTGGAAAAAGAATCTCGGATATGATTCCGGATTATGAACATGGTCAATGATTGTAATATCGGGAACAGGAGAAGGTGCCGGTGTGGGGCGGCCGTCAATATATCCGGACGGCGGTTCCGGCGAAGGCGGGAGCACTTCTTCGGCGGTCCCCGTCATCAGCGGCGTCATCAGTGCCAGTATCATGATCGCCGTTGCCAGAAGCAGTCCCTTTTTGCTCACACTGTTTTCCTTCCTATTATAAATATAATAAAAACCATAATATCGGGCAAAATGTCGTTGACTTTCGTCTGATACTATGTTATCATTTATAATTGCATCAGTATCGTCTTGGTGCCTGTCAAAGCCCGTTGACTTCCCTATTTTACACAGCTTCTGTGTGAAACGCAAGTCCATTTTTGACCGGCCTCCCGGACGTATCTGGTCGGACAAAATAAGGGGTGATTTCATAACATGGTACACGAGGTCCACATGGGGAAGCTCCGTGAACGGATGAGCTTCTCACGCATTGATGAAGTTCTTGAGATGCCCAACCTGATTGAGGTACAGAAGAACTCCTATCAGCGCTTTCTCGATACCGATCTGCGCGAAGTCCTGGCCGACGTTTCTCCCATTACCGACTACAATGGGAACCTGGTCCTGGAATTCGTAGACTATTCTCTGGACGAACCGAAAAACTCCATCGCCCGCTGCCGTGAACGGGATATTACCTATGCGGCGCCGCTGAAGGTGTTTGTCCGCCTGAAGAATAAGGAGACCGGTGAAATCAAGGAATCCGACGTTTTTATGGGCGACTTTCCCCTCATGACCGACCATGGCACCTTTATCATCAACGGTGCCGAACGCGTAATCGTCAGCCAGCTGGTTCGTTCTCCTGGCGTCTATTTCGACGTTGCGTACGACAAAGCCGGCAAAAAGCTCTATTCTTCCCAGATCATCCCGAACCGCGGTGCCTGGCTTGAATATGAGACGGACTCCAACGACGTGCTGTGGGTCCGTATTGACCGTGCCCGCAAACTACCCATCACCGTGATCATCCGCGCGCTCGGTTATGGTTCCGACGCCGAGATCATTGAGCTCATGGGTGAAGACGAGCGTCTCATGGCCACCATCCAGAAGGGTGACAACGCCAAGACCAGGGAAGAAGGCCTCATCGAGATCTACAAGCGCCAGAAGCCCGGCGAACCTGCCAGCCTTGAAAGCGCCACCAATCTCTTCAATTCCCTCTTCTTCGATCCCAAGCGTTACGACCTCATGCGTGTCGGCCGCTATAAATATAATAAGAAGCTTTCCATTGCCACCCGGATCCATAACCACGTGGCGGCGGAAGATATCATCAATCCCCAGACCGGCGAAGTTATGATCAAGAAGGGCGAATCCATCCCGCTGGATGTGGCCCGCGAGATCCAGAATGCCGGTGTCAACTCTGTCCTGCTGGACTGCGACGGTCAGATCCGCAAGGTCGTCGGCAACAACTTCGTTGACGCGTCTGCCTATCTGCCCTTCAATCCGAAGGACGCGGGCATCCTGGAAATGGTCCACCTGCCCACCCTGAAGGAGATCCTCGCTTCCGTAGAGCCGGACCAGCTCTTCGACGCTGTGAAGGAAAACGTCTCCGAACTCGTACCGAAACACATCATCCCTGACGATATTATTTCCTCTGTCAACTATATGCTGGGCCTGCCCTACGGCATCGGTTCCACCGATGACATCGACCATCTGGGCAACCGCCGTCTGCGCAGCGTCGGCGAACTCCTCCAGAATCAGATCCGCATCGGCCTGAGCCGTCTGGAGCGCGTCGTTCGTGAGCGGATGTCCATCCAGGATTCCACCGATATCAAGCCCGGCGATCTGATCAACATCCGGCCGGTCAGCGCCGCGATCAAGGAATTCTTCGGTTCTTCCCAGCTGTCCCAGTTCATGGACCAGCCCAACCCCCTGGCCGAGCTGACCCACAAGCGCCGCCTGAGCGCCCTGGGCCCCGGCGGTCTGAACCGTGACCGTGCTTCCTTCGAAGTCCGTGACGTGCATTACAGCCATTACGCCCGTATCTGCCCGATCGAGACGCCTGAAGGTCCCAACATCGGTCTGATCGGCTCCCTGGCTACCTATGCCCGCATTAACGAGTACGGCTTCATCGAGGCCCCCTACCGCCGTGTGGACAAGGAAAAGGGCCGCGTCCTCGACGAGATCGACTATATGACCGCTGATGAGGAAGACCTGTACAAGGTCGCCACAGCGAACGAACCCCTCAATCCCGACGGCACCTTTGTCAAGGACCGCATCACCGTCCGCGACAAGGCCGATATTATCGAAGTTCCCGTTTCCCAGGTGGACTTCATCGACGTCAGTCCCCGCCAGGTCGTTTCCGTGGCCACCGCCATGGTTCCCTTCCTGGAAAACGACGACGCCACCCGCGCTCTGATGGGTTCCAATATGCAGCGCCAGGCCGTGCCGCTGCTCGTGCCTGAAGCTCCCCTCGTCGCTACCGGCATGGAATACCGTGCCGCCCACGACTCCGGCGTTGTTATCCTGGCCAAGGAAGACGGCGTTGTGGAAAAAGTCGACGCCACCCAGATCATTATCCGGGACAACTTCGGCGAGCGTCATACCTACAACCTCACCAAGTTTGCCCGTTCCAACCAGTCCACCTGCATCAACCAGCATCCCGTGGTTTCCGCGGGTCAGAAGATTGAAGCCGGCGACCTGCTGGCGGACGGTCCCTCCACTGAAAAGGGAGAGATCGGTCTGGGCCGCAACGCTCTGATCGGCTTCATGACCTGGGAAGGCTACAACTACGAAGACGCTGTCCTGCTGAGTGAAAAACTGGTCAAGGAAGACATTTACACCTCGATCCACATCGAGGAGTTCGAATCCGAAGCCCGTGAGACAAAGCTCGGACCGGAAGAAATCACCCGCGACATCCCGAATATCTCTGACGACGCTGTCAAGGATCTGGATGAAGGCGGAATCGTCCGTATCGGTGCCGAAGTGCACGCCGGCGATATCCTGGTCGGCAAGGTTACCCCGAAGGGTGAAACCGAACTGACTGCTGAAGAACGCCTCCTGCGCGCCATCTTCGGTGAAAAAGCCCGCGAAGTCCGGGATACTTCCCTGCGCGTACCTCACGGCGAAGGCGGTATCGTCGTCGATGTCAAGGTCTTCACCCGTGAGAACAAGGATGAGCTCTCCCCCGGCGTCAATCAGATGGTCCGTATCTATATCGCCCAGAAGAGAAAGATCTCCGTCGGCGATAAGATGGCCGGCCGTCACGGCAACAAGGGTGTTGTTTCCCGCATCCTGCGCGAAGAGGATATGCCTTTCCTGCCCGACGGCACACCCCTGCAGATCGTGCTGAACCCGCTGGGCGTTCCCTCCCGTATGAACCTCGGTCAGGTGCTGGAAGTGCATCTCGGCCTGGCCTGCCGGGCCCTGGGCTGGCACATCGCCACCCCGGTCTTCGACGGCGCCACCTACGAGGAGATTCTGGAACATCTGGAACTGGCCGAAAAGAAAATGGCCGCTCCCGAAGATGAAAACGATCCTCATGTGAATGAGTATCATTTCCATAACGGAAAGCCCCTGCGTCTGGATCTGGACGAAGAAGGCAAAGCCCTCTTCCGTCAGGGTAAAATCCGCGTGCGCGATGGCCGCACCGGCGACTACTTCGAAAACCCCGTTACCGTCGGTATCATGTACTTCCTGAAGCTGCACCATCTGGTAGATGACAAGATGCACGCCCGGTCTACCGGCCCCTACAGCCTTGTTACCCAGCAGCCTCTGGGCGGTAAAGCCCAGTTCGGCGGCCAGCGCTTCGGTGAAATGGAAGTCTGGGCGCTGGAAGCCTACGGCGCCGCCAACACCCTCCAGGAAATCCTGACCGTGAAGTCCGACGACACCGTCGGCCGCGTCAAGACCTACGAAGCGATCATCAAGGGCCAGAACATTCCGAACCCCGGCGTTCCAGAGAGCTTCAAGGTTCTCCTGAAGGAAATGCAGGCTCTGAGCCTCGATATCCGCGTGCTCGACGCCGCCCGAAACGAAATCGAAATTCCCGAGCTCGATCCGGAAGATATGCCGCAGCCTGAAACCATGCGCGCCAATCTCATGGGTAAGACCGAAGCGGATGACGACGAACCGATCGGCGCTGAAGAGAGCGAAGAGCTGGAGCAGGCCGCGGACGAAGCCTTCAGCATGTCCGAGGACGACCTGTCCTTCGGTGCGGATGAAGAAAGCGCTGACAGCAGCGATGACTTCTCCCTTGCTGATGACACCGCGGAAGACCTGGAAGACTTCAGCGTAGATGATCTGTCAGATCTCGATCTGGATGACGATATCTGATTCACCTAAATCGACTCGATTTTATCGAAGGGAGTGTGCCCCTTTTGTTCGAACTTTCTAATCTTGATTCCATTCAGATCGGTATGGCTTCCCCGGAGCAGATCCTTGCCTGGTCCCACGGTGAAGTCACCAAGCCCGAAACCATCAATTACCGTACGCTGAAGCCCGAACGGGACGGTCTGTACTGCGAACGCATCTTCGGACCCACCAAGGACTGGGAGTGTAACTGCGGAAAATATAAACGGATCAAGTTCAAGGACAAGGACAAGATCTGTGACAAGTGCGGCGTGCAGGTCACCCGGGCCAAGGTCCGTCGTGAACGCATGGGTCATATTCAGCTGGCGGCTCCTGTCAGCCACATCTGGTATTTCAAGGGAATCCCCAGCCGGATGGGTATGCTGCTGGATATTTCTCCCCGCAATCTGGAAAAAGTGCTCTACTTTGCCAACTTCATCGTGCTCGATCCCGGCAACACCGAGGAAACGGGCCTGAAGCGGCTTGAACTGATCAACGATGCCCGCTATCGCGAAGTTGAAGCCAAGTGCGGCAAAGGTTCTTTCGTGGCCAAGATGGGTGCTGAGGCCGTCCAGGATCTGCTCTTGGAACTGGATCTGGACAAGCTCTCTGCCGATCTGAAAGCGGAGATCGCCCAGCTGACCGAAAAGGAACGTGACCGTGAGACCGAAGGCCAGAAGCGTGCCCGTGCCGTCAAACGGCTCGAAGTCGTTGAATCCTTCCGTACCAGCCACAACAAGCCGGAATGGATGATCCTCACCGTTGTGCCGGTCATTCCCCCGGATCTTCGTCCCCTGATCCAGCTCGACGGCGGTCGTTTCGCCACCTCCGACCTGAACGATCTGTATCGCCGGGTCATCAACCGCAACAACCGTCTGAAGAGGCTGCTGGAGCTGGGTGCTCCGGACATCATTGTCCGTAATGAAAAGCGTATGCTGCAGGAATCTGTGGACGCCCTGATCGACAACGGCCGCCGCGGCCGTCCGGTCACCGGTCCCGGAAACCGTGCCCTCAAGTCCCTGTCGGATCTGCTCCGCGGTAAGCAGGGCCGTTTCCGGCAGAACCTGCTGGGCAAGCGCGTTGACTATTCCGGCCGCAGCGTTATCGTCGTCGGTCCTGAACTGAAGCTCTATCAGTGCGGCCTGCCCAAGGAAATGGCGCTGGAGCTGTTCAAGCCCTTCGTCATGGAGCGTCTGGTCACCCTGAAGCTCTCCCATAATGTTAAATCCGCCAAGCGTGCGGTCGAGAAGGTCCGCCCCGAGGTCTGGGACATTCTGGAAGAAGTCATTCGTGATCATCCTGTCCTGCTGAACCGTGCGCCTACCCTGCACCGTCTGGGTATCCAGGCCTTTGAGCCGATCCTGGTCGAAGGCAAGGCCATCAAGCTTCACCCTCTGGCCTGTACCGCCTTCAACGCCGACTTCGACGGCGACCAGATGGCCGTGCACGTACCGCTTTCCATGGAAGCCCAGGCGGAAGCCCGCTTCCTGATGCTGGCCCATAACAATATTCTGAAGCCGCAGGATGGCCGCCCGGTCATTTCTCCCTCTCAGGACATGGTTATCGGCTGCTATTACCTGACCATCGTTCATGAAGGCGCCAAGGGATCCGGCCGTGTGTTCTCTTCCGAAGATGAAGCCATTATGGCCTATTCTCTCGGCCAGATCACGCTCCAGTCCCCCATCAAGGTCCGTCTGACCCGCACCTTCGGAAACGAAACCGGTTCCAAGCTGATCGACACCACCCTCGGCCGCCTCATCTTCAACGATGCGCTGCCTCAGGATCTGGGTTTTGTCAAACGCGAGTGCTTGGATGATATGTTCCAGCTTGAGGTTGACGAACTCGTCGGCAAGAAGCAGCTTTCCAAGATCGTGGACCAGTGCTTCCACACCCAGGGTGAACACAGGACTGCTCAGGTGCTGGACAAGATCAAGGCGCTGGGCTTCAAATACTCCACTGTGGGCGCTATCACCGTATCTGTTGCGGATATCAAGGTGCCCGAAGTGAAGAAGACCATGCTGGACGAGGCTGACGAAGCCGTCCGCAAGGTCAACGGCTTGTATCACCGCGGTCTTCTGTCCGAGGATGAGCGTTACAACCGCGTCATCAGCATCTGGACAGACTGCACCCGCAACCTGCGGGATCAGATCCTGCCGAACCTCGACAAATTCAATCCGATCCGCATGATGACCGACTCGGGCGCCCGCGGTTCTTCCGCTCAGGTTTCCCAGCTGGCCGGCATGCGCGGTCTGATGGCCTCTCCTTCCGGTAAGACCATCGAGCTGCCTATCCGTGCAAACTTCCGTGAAGGCCTGACGGTGCTGGAATTCTTCCTCTCCTCTCATGGCTCCCGTAAGTCCCTGGCTGATACGGCTCTTCGTACCGCTGACTCTGGTTATCTGACCCGCCGTCTGGTGGACGTTTCCCAGGAAGTAATCGTCCGTGAGGATGACTGCTTCGAATCCCGCGGCGAAAAAGTCCGTGGCATCAGCGTTGCCGAGCTCATGAGCGGCAAGCAGTCCATCGAATCCCTGGAAGACCGTCTCCGCGGCCGTACCGCTGCCGAAGACATCATCGATCCGGCCACCGGCGAAGTGCTGGTCCGCCTGAACGAGCCCATCGACTATAAGATGGCCCGCGAGATTGTTGCCCGCGGCATCACCAAGGCAACCGTCCGTTCTGTCCTCACCTGTCGCACCGAAAACGGCGTCTGTGCCCGCTGCTATGGCGAGAACATGGCCCACGGCGGCAAGGTGGACGTCGGTGAAGCGGTTGGCATCATTGCCGCCCAGGCCATCGGTGAACCCGGTACTCAGCTGACCATGCGTACCTTCCATACCGGCGGTATCGCAGGTGCTGACGACATCACCCAGGGTCTTCCCCGCGTTGAGGAACTGTTTGAGGCCCGCAAGCCGAAGCGTGACGCCATCCTGGCGGAGATCGCCGGCACGGTTTCCATCCAGGAGACCAAGAAGCGCCGTGAACTGGTCATCACCTCCGATGAGGATCCCAAGGACACCAAGTCCTATCAGATCACTTACGGTTCCCGCCTGAAAGTTCAGGTCGGCGATCATGTGGAAGCCGGTGACGAACTGACCGAAGGTTCCGTCAATCCCCATGACCTGCTCCGCATCCTTGGTGTGAAGGCCGTTCAGGAATACCTGCTGAAGGAAGTCCTCTCCGTCTACCGCCTCCAGGGCGTCGGCGTGAGCGACAAGCATATCGAGATTATTATCCGCCAGATGCTGCGCAAAGTTCGCGTGGAAGACAGCGGTGATACCGATCTGCTGACCGGTTCACTCGTTGACATCTTCCGCTTTGAAGAAGCCAACCGGAAAGCCATCATGGAAGGCGGCACTCCTGCCATTGCCAAGCGTATCCTGCTGGGTATCACCAAGGCCTCCCTGGCAACCGAAAGCTTCCTGTCCGCCGCCTCCTTCCAGGAGACCACCCGTGTCCTTACTGAAGCGGCGATCCGCGGCAAGATCGATCCACTGATCGGTCTGAAGGAGAACGTCATCCTTGGTAAGCTGATCCCTGCCGGTACCGGCATGAAGCGCTACAAGGATATCGAGATCAAAGATTCCTACAGCTTCTAAGGCAAATCAAAAGAGGAAAGCTGACGCTTTCCTCTTTTCTTGTTAAGAATAACTTTCTTTCATTATGACCGGAAAAAGGGAATGCATGAAAGCATTCCCTTTTCTTATGGATTAGTCTCCACTCTTACTCTTTCGTAAATGTCCTGATCCTGATAATCCCGGGCAGTTCACTCAGCGTATCCAGCGCGTGCTTGCTCGGCAGCTCAGCCATTTCCATCACGGTCACAGACATGTCTTTCTTGCTCTTGTTGACCATGTTTTCAATATTGATGCCTTCCTTGGCCGCCGCAGCGGTAATGTTGCTGATCATATTCGGGATGTTCTCATGCAGTACCAGTACGCGGACCGCTTCCGGATCGCCCAGCTGGACTTCCGGATAGTTCACGCTGTTGTGGATGCTGCCGTTCTCCAGGTAATCCCGGATCTCGGCTGCCGCCATCCTGGCGCAGTTTTCTTCGCTCTCAGGCGTGCTGGCGCCCAGATGCGGGATGCAGACCACCTTGTCCGCACCGATCAGGTCGTCGTTCGGGAAATCTGTAACATAGCGGTCAAGCTTGCCGCTTTCAAGAGCCGCCAGCAGATCCGCAGTATTCACCAGTTCGCCACGGGCAAAATTCAGCAGGCAAGCGCCGTCCTTCATCTTCGCGAATTTCTCGGCATTGAAGGAACCGCGGGTCTTGTCGTTCAGGGGCATATGGATCGTCAGGAAATCCGCCTGGGCGATCACTTCGTCTTCAGAAGCGGCGCGGTGGATCGTTGTGCTCAGGCTCCAGGCGCTCTCGACAGAGATGAAGGGGTCGAAACCGACAACGTTCATACCAAGGCCGCGGCTGGCAGCGTTGGCCACGATGGAGCCGATTGCGCCCAGGCCGATGACGCCCAGGGTTTTGCCCCGAAGTTCAGCGCCGACGAACTGGCTCTTTCCTTTTTCAACCAGCTTGCCGACTTCATCCCCTTTGCCCTTCAGGCTCTTCACCCAGTCGATACCGTCGGCGATCTTCCGGCCGCTCATCATCAGGCCTGCGATCACCAGCTCTGCCACTGCGTTCGCGTTGGCACCGGGAGTATTGAAGACGACGATACCTTCCTTGGAGCAGCGTTCGATCGGAATGTTGTTCACGCCGGCGCCAGCACGTCCGATTGCCAGCAGTTCCTTGCCGAATTCCATCTCATGCATCGCAGCACTCCGCACCAGGATCGCGTCAGGCATGGGTTCTTCTTTGCTGACCGTATATTTGTCGGCGCTCAGCTGTGTATGAATGATATCCGAAATCGCATTCAGCGTCTGAATTTTATACATTCTGTATTTTCTCCTTCTCTCTGTTTCCTGTTCTGAACCGAAAGCCGAATCGCTTATTCATTTTCAAGGTATAGGGGCGAAGCCCCTGCTAACTAAATAATCCCCGTCCCCGTGCATACCGATTTACAATATATGTTATATCGCTGCGCGGAGAAGGGGAAAAGGGCTTATCCCCTGATTATGCATTTTCTGCTTCAAACTTCTTCATGAAGTTTACCAGCTTCTGCACTCCTTCAATCGGCATAGCGTTATAAATGCTCGCTCTCATGCCGCCAACGGAACGATGGCCCTTCAGGTTCACCAGTCCTTCAGCCGCGGCAGCCTTCACAAACGCAGCGTCCTTATCGGCGTCGCCGGTCACGAAGGTCACATTCATCCGGCTGCGGTATTTCGGCTGGGCTGTTGCCTTGAACAGCTTGCTGTTGTCCAGGAATTCATACAGCATCTTTGCTTTTTCGATATTCACTGCTTCAACAGCTTTCACACCGCCGATGCTCTTCAGCCATTCAAAGGTCAGGCCGGCCAGGTAGATGCCCCAGGTATTCGGCGTGTTGTACATGCTTCCCTTTTCAACCTGGATCTGCCAGTTCAGCAGCTTCGGGCAGATATCCATCGCATGGCCTACCAGGTCATGCTTCACGATCAGCACGCACAGTCCGCTGGGTCCGATGTTCTTCTGGGCGCCGGCGTAGATCGCACCGTATTTGGTCACGTCCATTTCTTCGGAAAGGATCATGCTGCTCGCGTCGCAGACGATGGGTGCCTTGCACTTGGGCAGTTCCACAAAGCGAGTCCCGTAGATCGTGTTGTTCTGGGTGATATGGACATAGTCAGCGTCATCGTCATACTTGATGGCGTCCAGATCCGGAATATAGGTATAAACATCTTCGCGGCTGGAAGCAACCACATTCACTTCGCCATAGCGTTTTCCCTCTTCGGCGGCCAGATGAGCAAAATTGCCGCTGTCAATGTAATCAGCCTTTTTGTTCACCATCAGATTCAGCGGAACAGCGGAGAACTGCTGGGTCGCACCGCCCTGAAGGAACACGACGTCATAATCTTCCGGGATATTCATCAGATCACGGAGATCGGCAACCGTCTTGTCATAGATATCAGTATACATCTTGCTGCGATGGCTCATCTCCATCACAGACATGCCTGTATCGCCGTAGCAAACCAGGTCCTTCTGGGCTTTTTCAAGCACAGGCAGAGCCAGCTGGGAAGGTCCCGGGGAAAAGTTATAAACACGTTCCATAGTTCATCCTCCTTACTAACTGGGACATTATTGTCCCACAGGGTTATTTTTCAACCACATGATGTAGTATGCCATACCTTGTCCAAAAAAGCAACCCTAAAATCAACAGGAATACAAAAAAGAGAAGCTGCGTTTTGCGTCAGCTTCTCCTGATCCTGTCAACCGATAACGTCATTCATCTGATGATCGTTGGAACACTCCGGACGATTTCAGGGAATCGGAATCCCCTGTAGTAAGTCACCTGATCTCTGTTACCGTCAGCACATGGTCATTTACTTTGAATTCCACATGCTTTCCGCCGAATTCAAAGGCATATACCCTTTCCGGATCGTCCTGGTAGGCCGGCCGCGGATCCTGTTCCAGCACTGCTTTCAGCGCTTCCAGTTCCTGCGCGTTGATTCCTTTTGCGGTCTTTCCTGGAATATCGACCTTTACCGTTCGTTTCTCGGTCCGGTCCGTAAATCCGCCCGTGGCTTCCGGTCGGCAGTCAGCATATGGCAGATACGGTTTGATATCATAGATCGGCGTCCCGTTCATCAGATCCGCCCCGGCCACTTTCAGCACCGTTCCCTCGCCGCTTTTTTCCATGCCCAGCAGCCTGACGCAGCTGAGCCCGATGGCGTTGGGCCGGTACGGTGACCTTGTCGCGAACACGCCTACCCGCTGGTTCCCGCCGAGGCGGGGTGGCCGGACAGTCGGAGACCATTCTTCCCTTTCCGCCCGGTCAAAGGCCCAGATCAGCCACAGATGGGAAAACTCTTCGATTCCCCTCAGTGCCTCTGCCACCCGGTATTCCGATTCAAACACGATCGTGGATACAACCTGTTCCACCAGCCCGCTCTGACGCGGCACTCCGAACTTCCCGTCATATGCGTTCCGGATTCTTGCAATGATCTTCATATCACATCACGACAGTGATCTCATTTTCTGCCTTCAGCTCGTTCTCCGGAATCAGCCCTGCAGGCCTCTCAGCGCCGTTCAGGATGATCTTAGTGGGATTTCCCTCTTTATGCGCTGCATTATCCACCTTGATATGCAGCTTCTTCCCGCGGAAGACCTTCTCCATCGTGAACCCGTCCCATTCGCTCGGAATCGCAGGACAGATTTCAATGCCCTTCGTTGTCGGCCGCAGGCCCAGGATTCCTTCCACACAGCCGACCATAACGGTGCTCGCGGTTCCCGTCAGCCAGTGTACATGGCTCCGTCCGGCAAAGGGACTCTCATGTCCTTCGATAAACTGGCCATGCACATAGGGTTCGATCACCCTACGGTCGGCGTCGTCGTTGAAGGAAGCGGGGCTGCTCTCTTCGTAATACTTGAACGCCCGGTTTCCGTGTCCGCACAGCGCTTCCGCGAGGATCGCCCAGCCCTGGGGCTGGCAGAAAATGCCGCCGTTCTCTTTGGTTCCGGGGTTGAACAGTCTCATCCGGGCGCCTTCGAAATACTCATACCGGTAGCTGGGCTGCATCAGTTCCAGGCCGTACGGCGTATTCAGTTTCTCGTTCGCAGTATTCAGGATCTGCTCCGCCTGCTCCGGCGTGGCTGCACGGCTGATCACGGCCCAGCTCTGGGGGTTCAGCCACATTGCCGCTTCATTGTCTTTCTTGCTGCCGATGATATCGCCCGTATCCCGGAAGCCGCGGATAAACCTGTCGCCTTCAAAGCACAGGTCGTTCAGGATCTTCAGCAGTTTGTCAGAGGTCTCGTTCAGATATGCCACATATTCCGGCTCGTCCTCGCAGAACTCCTTCATGATGTTCAGCGCGTAATACAGCTGGAAAGCAACGAACGTGCTCTCTCCCTGATCGCCCAGTACCAGGCAGTCGTTCCAGTCCGCATGCAGGCCCGCCGGCATTCCGTGCGGTCCCAGATGGGTCATGCTGAAATTGATCGCCCGTTTCAGGTGTTCCTTTACCGTGCCGCTATCCTTATCCGCAAACGGGATCTCTTCGTCCAGATACGCGGTGTTTCCGGTTTCAGCCACATACTTGTAGACCGTCGGGAACAGCCACAGCGCGTCGTCCGCCCGGTAGCTCGGATGCCCTGTCGCCTTCACATAACTCTCCTGTTCAGGCGTATCCTCATGCCCGGCGTTATGGTTAAACTTAACCAGCGGCAGGCCCGCTCCGTGATGTACCTGAGCGCTCAGCATGAACGTAAGCTGTTTCCTTGCCAGTTCCGGATCCAGGTGCATAATGCCCTGGATGTCCTGCACGGTGTCCCGGTATCCGTATCCGTTCCGTTCTCCGCAGTATACCAGGCTGGCAGCCCGGCTCCATACAAAGGTGGTGAAACACTGGAAAGCATTCCAGGTGTTGATCATCGCGTCAAAGTTCTTGTCAGGCGTGGCGATCTTCAGGTTCTCCAGTTCGCCGTGCCAGTAGGCGATAAGCTCCTGAAGCTCTTTATCCACTGTCTCTGCTGTCCTGGCATACCGGTCCATGATCTCTTTGGCTTCAAACACGGTCTTCTGGCCAAGCAGGAAGGCGGCTGTCTGCTTCTCACCCGGTTTCAGCGCGATGCTGCACTGCAGGGCGCCGCAGGGATTCGCGTTGTAGTTCAGGCTGTTGTCGCATTTTCCGTCCAGTACCGCCTGGGGTTTGTCAAAGCGGTTTCTTCCCAGGAACTGCTCGCGCCGCCCGGTATAGCTGGCCACAGGCGCGCCGGCCAGGCCGAAGAACCGTTCCCTGCCCGTCGTGCCGTCTGGTCTCGGATAGTTGAATTCGTTGATCTGCTCCAGGATAAAGCTGTCGTGGAATTCAGTCTTGGTGATAAACTGCGTATACTGCATGTTTACCAGGTCCTGTGTATACAGGCTTTCGGTCGTCAGCTCGGCATAACCGAAAACACTGATCTTCCTCGGCTTGTCCGTCAGGTTTTCCAGGCTGATCCGCCACACCTCATGGGTCGCCCCCATGGGAACGTAATACAGTGCGCGGCTGCGGATGCCGTTGTATTCGCTGACGATTTCGGTATAGCTTGTGCCGTGGTGGCATTCTGTCTTGTATTCATCCAGCGGTTTTGCCACCGGTTTCCAGCTTGCGGACCAGAAATCGCCTGTCTCTTCGTCCCGCAGATAGATATACCTTCCGGGCTCGTCAAACTGATTGAATGTATAACGGAGGATCCGGCCGGCCGCCCCGCTCTTCACAAAGCTGTATCCGCCCGCGTTCTGCGTCACGATCGCGCCGTATTCCGGCGATCCCAGATAGTTGGCCCAGGGTGCCGGGGTGTTGGGGTTTGTAATGACATACTCTCTGGCTTTTTCGTCAAAATACCCGTAATTCATCTGTATTCCTCCTGTATTGTGTCCCGTAATTCTGTTATCATCTTATCACAGCAAACGTTTACATGCAACCATGAAAAACAGGCCGGTTCATTACAGAACCGGCCCTGTATGCTCAGGCCGCAGGCGCTTCCTCCGCGTTTTCTTCCCGGTTATACAGGCAGTTTCTCTGGATCGCCAGGACGATATCCGGATAGACCCATTCCGACATACCTCTTCTGATCAGGCCGAATCGTTCGCTGTCCACTCCTGTAAAACAATGATTATCCCACCACACACAAGGGATTCCACGAGCAGCAGCTGCTGCAACATAGTACGCAGCGAAATTCACACGATCCTGCAGGTTCCCGTCTTTTTCAAGCGCACCAAATTCATCCATCATGACAGGTATACCTTTTGAAACAAATCGCTGATAAAGGCCGTTCAGAAAACTATCGATTTCCTTTTTCTTGTTCCCGCTTTTTACCAGATCAAAATCCTTGTCCGTGCTCTTCAGGTTCAGTGCAAAATTGTATGGTGTATAAGCGTGAGCTTCCACGATAATCCTGTTATCGGCAGGATCTTCCGGAAGTTTAAACAGTTCATTGCAGGCATACCATGGGGAGGCATCATAGGCTGGAACAGCCAGATAACGTGTTGCATTATTGCCTCCTGTGGCGCGTATCGTATCTACAAATAACTGGTTCAGCTTGTTTATGCATTCAGCTGCTTCTCGGCACTGGGCGTTGTTAGCCGACCAGTTCCATTCCAGCGGCGTATCTACAAGCCTGGGTTCATTCAAAGATTCTAGGATCAGATGATCATCGTACTCTCCAAATGCCTCTGCCATCTGTGTCCATACATTGGTCAGGTAAACCGCGGATTGTTCATAATGTGCTTCATCAGGATAAAAAAAACGTTTATGATTGTCATGATGTACATTAACAATCACATACATATCCGATTCCAGTGCCCAGCTGGCTACCTGTTTCACCCGATCCATCCATTCCTGGTTGATTATTCCATTCTTATCCACATGGTTATGCCAGCTTACCGGAATTCGAATCATTCCAAATCCTGCATCCTTGATGGTCTGGATCAGTTTTTTTCTGGTTTTTGATCCAACCCAGCTCGATTCCATCTCTATCCCGCTGTAATAAGCGGTATAACCGTTATATGCGTCAAACGTATTTCCCAGATTCCATCCGCACTTCATGTCCCGCATCAACGCCATCGCATCATTGTCTGGAATATCAAACGTTTCCAGATCATCGATCACCGGGATCGTAATCTCCTCCGTCTGAACCGGCATATCCGCCAGTCCAGGAATCGCGCAGATCGCCATTACAATCATAAGGATCAGTGCACAAAGACTTCTGCCCCGCATTCATTTATCTCCTTTCGTTTTCTGTTTTTTTGTCATTATAATCGATTCACCGTATTTCTTCAATCCGTCATAAAGCAAAAAATGCAGAAGTTATGATCAACTTTATTTCCTTATCTCTCCCCGCACTCGGTGGTTTCTATCTTCATTCGAGCCTGGGACAGCTCCGTCCAAAGTTTGATATCCCATTATAATAGTTTCATTTTCCCCCAGTGACATATTTATTGTCCCTTTGGGAAACCTGCATTTGTGTATCTTGGTTTTTTACGAAAAATGGAGAAGAGACAATGCTCTTCCCCCTTTTTGAACATATATTGGGTTATTCATTACTTCACTGAATACGGATCGGCTACCGCCCAGAAGGCCGGTTTCGGATTGCCTCTCCCGTCAAACAATAATGGAGAGTTACTGGCACGCCAGCTCATCATATCCGTCAGCCCCCAAACCTGAACGGCTTCAAACTGATCGGCGTGAGACAGGATGATCTTCATCACGTCGGCGTATTTCTTTGCCTGATTCGTAAACGATTTTTCTGTTTTGCTGTTCACGCCGATATCCAGCTCGCTGACGCGAAGTCGGAGCCCGGTTGCGGCGATCTCATCCACAGCTGCCTTGATCATCCCGTTGCTCGGTTCGCCGACGCTGTGATGCATCTGGAAGCCATATCCGTCGATGTTTCCCTCAGGGATCAGGCTGTTCAGAAGCTTCAGGATGCCCTTCCGCTTGTTCCCATAGGCAGTGTTATAGTCGTTGTAATACAGCAGCGTTCCTTCTTCGGCGTACTTCCGGGCAAAGGCAAAAGCATAATTCGGATAATCATTACCGATGATCTTTTTCCAGTTGCTGTTCCGCAGTATGCCTGCGCCGTCGTCCACCGCTTCGTTCAGCACGTCCCAGGAAACCACGACGCCGGGATAGTTCTCCTTCAGGTATTCCATAACGCCCTTGATATAGTTTTCCATCCGGCCCAGCAGGACTTCCCGCGTGACCAGGGGTTTCATCGCGTCATATCCTTCATGGAACAGCGAGCCGGGAGTCTGGCTGTGCCAGAGCAGTGTATGGCCATGAACCTTCAGACCGTTTTCCTTGGCAAACCGCAATAGCGGCTGAACGGCTGTAAAGTGAACGGCAACCGCCGTTTCGTCCCCGGTCTGTTCGACCAGTTTCCTGCTCTTCGCCACGTCAAGAACCGAATCCGGTTTCATCTCGTTCTCGGGGGTCAGGATGCTGAACTGTTCCTTGATCAGGTTGGTCCAGGTGGGATTTGAAAATACACTCTGCGGAGCGGCGGAACCGAAGTCAAATTTGCCGGCATAGATTTCTTTCAGGCTGGGAACGCTGTCGGCTACCTCAATCTCCATCGGGGGTTCGGTCGGCTTGGGTTCAGGCAGTGGTTCCGGTGCAGTGACGGTAAAATTCCGGATTTCAAAATCCAGCGTATCCGCGCCGGTCGTCTCCACATACAGCACATACCGCTCAAATGCGCCGGCTGAGTAGGTGCCCCTCAGCGTCGTCCATTCGCCTTTTTTTGCAGTCCCGTAAGCCAGGTTTTCGTAAGTCTCCGTGCCCTCTGTGGAATGTGCGATAGAGATCATAAAGTCAGCGCTGTCCAGATCGTCCTGCTTTACTTCAACGCTCAGATCGTACTTCCCGCCCTCGATCAGGTCAAAATCGCGTCCTGGAGAGTTCCATGCGGACATGCGCCCGATACTTTTCAGCGTGTTTTCATTGGTACGGTAGGATTGGCATCCGCGGCCGTACCAACCGTCTTCATCTGCGCTGAAATCAGAAGTGTAAACAGTGACAGCTTCGTCTGCCAGCACAGATACGCATCCGCACAGGAGAGACAGAATCATCAATAAAGCCAGGATTCTCTTGGTCATGATTTCCCATCCTTTCTTCCGCTCGTCGTTCTGACTTGTTCGTACATATTCTACCCGTTAGGAATCATTTCTTCAAGTCTTTTTGCAAAAGAAAGGACCGCCCTTGCGGGCGGTCCGGGAAACCATTGAACTTGTTGCTTATTCAGCGGGAGCTTCTTCAGCTTCTTCAGCAGCAGCGGCAGCAGCGGCAGCTTCTTCAGCTTCCTTCTGCTTCTGCTCCTGATATTCTTCGAAGTCGGCGTTGGTCTTGTCGCCGTTGAAGACGTCGCAGCGGAACTGCCACACTTCACGGGCAGCTTCGACGATTTCAGCGGGGGTTCCGCTGCCGAGGTTCCACATCAGGGTGCTGCCCAGGACGGTGTTCTCATCGCCCAGCAGGTAGGTCTTGTTACCAACAGCACGCTTGGGATCACGCAGGGTCGCGAAGGTGATGTCAACAGCCTTCTCATCCGCGAAGGTGTACTTATCGCCGATCCAGGAAGTCTCGGGATCAATACCGGGGGTGGGATAGGTGTACAGAGCGTAGATCTGCTCGATCGCTTTCACGGTGTCAGCGTCGTAGCACTTGGCGGGAACAACAACGATGTTGTTCACGGCAGCATAGTAGTAGTCGTCAGCATCGGGTCCCTTCGGGAACGGGACGCAGCCCCACTCGAAGTCGCAGCTCCGCATCAGGCAGCTCTCATCGCCGAAGCCTTCATAGTTCTGGCCTACGAAGAAGGCAGTGGTGCCCTGCTTCCAGAAGCCTTCGAACCAGTTCCATTCACCGTCGGGAGCGAAGTCAGCCTTCTGGGGCATGAACCGATCCCAATCCTGGCGCTGTTTGATGCCCTTCAGGGTCTTGTCGCTGTCAGCGGTGATGGCCAGTTTGCCGTCGACCATGTCGAACAGGGTGCCGCCGTTGCCGTACACGCAGCCACGGAAGAGGCGGTCGCCGTTGCCGGTCAGAGCCCAGATGTCATAGATACCGTCGTTGTCGGTATCCTGCAGAACCTTTTCCATGTAGCCTTCGAACGCAGCCCAGGTCCATTCGCCCTTTTCGGCCAGGTCATAGATCTCGTTGTAGTCGATACCGGCGTCTTCCAGAACCTTCTTGTTGAAGAAGATTTCTTCACGGGGTTCCTGGTCTCCGGCGAACACGCCGTAAACCTTGCCGTCTTTGGTCATCAGGTCGGAAACGGAGGTCAGCCACTGAGATCCGCTCAGATCGATGTCCCAGGGCTCCAGCAGGCCGTTGGCCAGAGGTCCGCCCGCGAAGTTCGGATCGATCACGATGCAGCACAGCTGATCGGCATGTCCGTCATTCACCATGTTGGCCAGTTCCTGGGGGCTTTCTGCCCAACCGCCCTTGTCCCAGGCGCAGTTCACGATCTTGCAGTTGTAGGTGGCTTCGAGCCAGTCACGGTACTCGTAGAGCAGCTGCTCTTCTTCGTCCGGATCGGCCTTACGGCTGGAATGCGCTTCGTCGTCATTGGACCACCAGTCGTAAATGTAGACAGTCTGTCCGCCCAGATCCAGGCCTTCGATCTTTGCCGGATAGCCTTCCGGGACGTCTTCCGCCACAGCGAAGCTGCAGCAGCCCAGCAGCATCAGAGCCGCCAGAACCAGAGCCATGATTTTCTTCATAATGAGAAAACCTCCTTTTTTATTTCCTTACAGATTTCCTACCGAAATCTGTATAGGTACGTTGTTAATGCGGTTACACCCGCTGTTCAGGATTATTATAGACCGCTTTTGACATTTTATCAAGTACAAGTCTGTACATTTCCCGCATTTTGTGCGCTTTATTCCTTCGAACCAGTCATTGTCAGGCTCTGCACGAAAGTCTTCTGCGTAAATGCGTAGAGAATGATCAGCGGAACGCAGCAGATAAACACGCCGATACCGATCAGCTGCATCTGCCTTCCCAGCGGCACTGTGACATTTTCCGTCGAGTTTCTGGCAAAATACTTGCTCATAATGGAAGTAATATTGCTCAGCTCCCGGGAATAGATCTTGTAGCCGGAGATGAAATTCCGGGTGTAGAACAGGTCCGTCCATTGCCAGACAAAACTGAACAGGAAACAGCTGGCGATGGTCGGCACTGCGTCCGGCAGCATGATCTTTACAAAGGTATGCATCGTGCCGCAGCCGTCCACATAGGCCGCCTCTTCCAGGCTGACCGGGACGCTCTTGAAATATTGCCGCAGCATGTAGATGTACAGCCCGTCCTTCAGGCCCATGCAGGTCAGGCACATTACCGTATAAGGGATCAGCGAGGACCTCAGGTTGATATCACTGCCGGTTGTCGCCTTGAAAATCCCGAAGATATCAAAGTGCGTAAAGGACATGAACAGCGCTGTCTGGATCGTCTGCGGGGGGATAATGATCAGCATGACCACACAGGCAAACCAGAATTTCTTCAGCGGGAATTCATATCGGGCGAAGCCGTAGGCCACGAGCGTCGTGGAAACCACCTGGCAGATGGACATCACGAACGAAATCCACGCGGTGTTGATCATGGAGGTCGGCATGGAAGTCAGTTCTGCTACGATCCGGTAGTTATCCAGCGTCACATGCCGCGGCAGCAGCCGGATCGTCGAGTCATAGATGTCCTCCGCCGCCATCAGGCTCACAGAAAAGCGGGTGATCAGGGGCTGGATGATCATGAAGCACAGGCCGAACATCAGCAAGCCGCGGATCACGGAGATAGCGATCCGTCCGGTTGTGCGTTTCAGCAGATAGCCGTTGCTTCGGCGGTTCCGTTCCCGGAAGCTTTTGTTCTTTCCGATGAAAACCGTATTGCCTTTACTCATAGGACTTCACCGCCCTTGTAATGATGAACGTGCTGATCCCGATGAACAGCAGGGCGACGCCGAAGTAAATCCAGCTCTCAGCTGAGGCCGCGCCGAAGTCCATCTGGGTACCGTACATCACGCTGTTGATGTGTTCCATGACCTGGTTGTCGTTTTTCATGAAGAAGTCGATGATCGTGTAAATGCAGTTCACCAGCAGCAGCGGGCTGACCATCGGGAAGGTGATCTTCCAGAAGGATTCCCAGGCGGAGCAGCCTTCCACGTCCGCCGCCTCATACAGCGAGGGGGAGATGGACTGAAGGCCCGTCAGGAACACGATGATCTGGATGCCGCTGGCCATGATGATATCATAGATCGCGTCGATCATCTGGAAGATCACGTCAAAGACGTCTTTGGCCACGCCCGAGACGCTCAGCAGGTTCTGTAGTGCCTGCGACAGGTTGACTCCCGAGGACTCGCCCACCGCATCCGAGATACTGGTCATCAAGTTGAAGTAGGCATTCTGGCTCTCTATGCCGGGCAGCACGCCGGAAGAAAGGATGACCGGCAGGAAGAAGATCACCCGGCAGAGGGTTCTGCCCTTGAAGTTCTGATTCAGGATGACCGCGATAACGAAGCTCATAACCAGCGTCGCGATCGTGTTGATCGCCATGCGCCCGATTTCGCTCACCAGCATCTTGGAGAAATCCGGATCGGAAACAAATGCGTAGTTGTAATTGCCGAAGGGAACCACAATGTTTTGCCCGAACAGGTTCATTGTGATATTGAAGGGGCTCATCGTTCCTTCCACCACAGCCACCTTGCTCATACTCATCTGAAGGGACAGGAAGAGCGGGCGGACCATGAAGGCCAGGAAGCCGATAATCAGCGGGAGGATGAAAAGCGTACCGGTCCGGGCGCGCCGTGCCTGAATAGTCCTGTACATCCTGTTACCCGGGATATACATCTGAACCGCTTCAGTAATGCCCTCATACCAGTGGTTATGCTTTCTGTCTTTGCTCACTGCGCGTTCCCCCTTTCTACCAGATAGTCACGGGCGGGAATTCGGACGGATCCTTTTTTGTATTCGGTACCGCCGTAATTGACGTATACCTTTGTTCCGTCCTCATAGGTGGTCACATGAACCTCGCCTGTCAGGAATTCATGGCCGGAGATCCGCTGGCTGTTCAGCCCGGACATCTCCTGCTGGTATCTCAGGATCATCGGCATCACTTCGTCCTTCCAGCGATCATAGGATCCGGCTGTGTAGCAGCTGTATGCGGAATCCTGCAGGATGCTGGTATCCGCTTTCATGAAGGTGAAGCTCAGCCCGGCGCCGAATTCCGCGCTCTCCAGAAGAGAATTCTTGAAATCGCTGGAGAGGTTGATGGCTTCGCCGGTGTAGTTCTTCAGGCCGTGCAACGCGATCTGGTAGAAGGGCACTGCCTGGTCGATGATCGTGTATTTTCGTCCGGTCAGGTTCATGTCCGTGATCAGATCCGCGTAAGGCAGGGCGTAATCGTTGCCCTTCTTGACACTGATCTTCAGTCCCTGTTCCACGGCGTTCTGAAGCACCTGAACGTTCATGGCCTTGACCTGCTCGCGGGTCACGGTCTCGTTTTTGTAATAGTCCGCGCTGAGCAGATTGCCGATATCCCGGAAAGCGACGCCGGCGGCTCCCTTACCGCTGACCGCCTTCACCAGATTGTTCGCATAGTCATTCGCGATTCTCGGCTTGACAAGATAGTACGGATCGGACCAGTCCTGCTGCTGATAGGTAACGATATAGTACGGATACAGCTTGACCAGCTCACGTGTCGTAAAGCGGGCAGCGTGAAGCGTCGGCACAAAGCCTTCCAGCAGGCCGCTGTCGTAGGCAAAGCAGCTGATTCCGTCCAGATAAACGGATACATTTTTCGCCTTCGCGTCCTCGATCAGCTGTTTGAGGCCCTTGTCCCCGCCCAGCGGTCCGACCGTGTTGACGCCGGTCAGCACCTTCTGGAGAACTCCGCCGTTGCTCCAGCCGGTCATCCGGATGTTCAGGTGCTTCACGCCGCTGTCCAGCAGTTCGTCCATAATCTCCTGCGCTTCGCTGAAGGTTGTGACAGGCACCACGGAATCCACCGGAACGCCCAGCTTCGGGATCGTCTTGTTGATCGCGCCGATCAGTTCCACATGCACCGGAACCTCGGGATCGGCCGCTTCCTGCTTGAACTCAGGCAGGCTCCGCAGATAATCGCCATAGGCTTCCGCCATGCCGACGTAGCTGTCCGTATCCACAAAGCAATAGCGCTGAATGATCGTGTCGTCCGGAATCGTGTTCTCGTACATCAGCACCTGCTCATTGGTCCGGCCGGACAGTTTGAACTGGCCGTAATGAATCAGGTTGTATTTGCAGTAAACGGTGTTGAAGCTGTTGAACCGTCCGGAGATGTCCGCGTAGATGGCGCCGTAGGAGCTGGCGCCGTCCAGCACGCAGATGAAGGAGCCGTCCTTCTGCCCCATGCCGAAGACCGCGAAGGTGTCCTCCGTCTCGCTGACAGCCTCTGTCCGCTCCATGCCGTAGTCCCAGCCATACAGGTTGGCGTAATAGGCGTTTTGGGACAGCTTGCCGTTGTTGTACTTGATCACGCCGCCGCTGCCTTCCGGAATGAAGATAAACCCTTCCTGATCGGTGCCGGCCGCGCCGAACATCGGCAGCACGGAGATATACGTCAGGGGATAAGCCGCGTCATAGGTGATCTCATTGTAGGGCACCTCGGCCACCAGCTGGTTCCCTTCCAGGCGGAGAATCATCACGGCATTGAAGAACGGGCCGTGGTTTTCTTCCGTCTGCGCCACGTTCTGCATATCGATCTCATACTGTTCCTGATCGTAACCGACCTTGGAAAAATACCCTTCCAACTGTTCCTTTTTGGAGGCCTCAACCCCGGATTTCAGGATGTAGAGATTGCCTTCCTCAATGTTGGGATACAGTGCCTTCAGTTCATCAAGGTTGTTCGCCTTGCCCAGCTGTTTGGCGTCGAACAGGGTGTAGAAGCTCTTGACCTTCTTCTTGTCCCCGCCGGACATCTGCCCTGTCAGTTCCTTGTAGCGGTCTACCGTAATGGCAAGCGGGATGGTATAGGTCCGTTCAATCTGACCGATGGCATACTCGATCCGAATTGTCTGATCGTCTTCCTTATAGATATTGAAGTTCCGGTTCATCATGGAATACCGGTAGTTGTTCAGTTCCGTTTCGTTGCCGGATACGGTATAGGTCAGGTTCAGCGTGGAAGAGAGCAGTTCGCTGTTCACGCCGTGGGCGATCGGATCCTTGTCCCGGCCTTCCGGATTGGAGTACCAGACTTTCCCGTTATCCTTGCTGGTCACGGTGAACTGGGTTGTGGCCGCGTCCATTTCCAGCAGCAGGTGATCGTTTTCAATCACCACGTTCTCCCCGTCTCCCTCATAGAAGACCAGATGCGGTTCCCTGCCGGAGGATACTTCCTTTTCGGAGTAAATGGGCACGAACACAAACAGCACCAGGCAGGCCAGCGCAATCAGCGCGACCAGCCAGAGGATCAGGTTGCGGATGACTTTTTTCTTTTGCCTTTCCATCATCTTCCCCCTCCTTAATTCAGTCTGAATACGATCTCACGGTAGAAACTGACAAAGAAGGCCACCGCGTCCGAGAGCAGGCTGAAGAACACCAGCATCAGGAACAGGATCACGCAGGCACCGACCACCGTGACGATCAGGAAGATGAATGTCTTTCCGGGACCGTAATCGTGGATTTCCATCAAGCCGACAAACACAAGAAAGAAGCACCAGATCACCGAGAAAGCCAGCAGTACGCTGTAGAAGCTTCCCTCTTCATAGGTCAGCATGTTGCTGACCAGGATCATCGGTAGCTGAATCAGGATATAGGGCACCAGCGCGTAGCACATGCCCATGTAGATATCTTTAAACCGGCCTTTACCCTCAAACAGCGTGGTCATTGCCCAGTTTGCGACGCACAGCACGATGAAGGGCAGCAGCAGGGAGCCCATCTCCTCGAACACGTTGATATGCTGAATCGGCGCGGAGATAAACTGAAAGTTCGTCGCGATCAGCTTCAGCACCCGGATCAGCAGAAACAGGATCAGGAAGGTGTTCGCTGCGGCGATGGAGCCCTTTTTTTCGTGAATCAGGTCCCAGAATCCGTCGAAGGGATGCGTGATGACATACAGGGCATAGCGCAGAGACTGCCTGTACCGGCTCAGCCACGCTTTCGCTTTTCCGTCATCTGCCCGGACAGCGGGCTTACTTGCGGACTTTGCTGTGCTCATGCATGATCACCTCCCATTTCGTTCTCTTGATGCGTCCGAGAATCAGCGGAACAATCAGAAGCAGCCCGATGACCAGGAAGACCCACCAGATGTTCTTTTCCACCCAGTACTTCCGGTATTGCTTGAAGGCCCGGCCGTATTCCTCCCGGGCGTGGGCCCGTTCGAAATAATCCATCGCTTCCTCGTATTTTTCCTGCCGCAGCAGCGACCGCCCGATGCCCCGGAACGCCAGGGGATAATTGGCGTTAAGCTTCATGACCTGCTGCCACAGTTCATCGCTGGCCGTATAGTCGCCCGACAGGTAGGCGTCCGTCGCGTCATAGATCATCTGTCCGTATTCCGTCGGGGTAAACACGGTAATGCTGTTTTTCATCTCATCGACCACGAACAGGTCGTAGCCCATGTGATCCAGGGCGATCGCCCGGTTGAAGGTTCCGTCTTGGCTGCCCTTGGTACCGAAGGCCCATAGCATGACACCCTGGCTGTCGTAGCCGAACAGCCGGCCGCGCATCCGGTCCACCGCAACGTAGATCTCGTTCTTCATCGCCGTGATGTCCGCAAGTTTCGACGGGCCGTACTGCAGGCTCTCCGATTTCCAGTCCAGGTCACCGATGGGCGGATACCGGTCGTTTTTGATCAGGATATCGTTCCCGATGCCGTTCAGGCGGCGGATCGGCTTGGCGGAGTCGGAAAGGAGCTCATATTCCTTGAACACCGTGGTTGTCGCGTATATGAAGCCCTTCTCGTCCATGTACATGTTCTCGTATTCCGTCGGAACAAAGCTCTCGCTCGCCGCCCGCTGTTCCTTGGACATGAAGTACCGCTTCCAGATGTAGTCCGCCATGTTGACCTTGACGGCGTTGGCGCCGATATATCCTGTGAACGTCGCGTCGTTTTCATATTTCATGAAACCTTTGTTCACGTTCACCGCCAGCACATAGACGCGCCCTGCGACGTCCACTGCGATCTTGCTGGGCAGGAAGGCGGACGCCTGGTTGAATGTTGCGTCATCCGGTTTGACAAACTCACGGATGAAATTCAGGTCTTTGTCGACCATGACTACACGGTTGTTGTTCTGGTCAGCAATATAGATATTGTTTTTTTCATCTGCGAAGATATCCGTCGGATTGTTGAAGCCGGCGGGCTCCGTTCCGGTGATTTCTGAGATTACGCGGGTTAGCGTTGCCTCCCCGTCCTTGTAGCGGATCTGCAGAATGCGGTTGTTGCCGGAGTCGGCCAGATAGACGTCATTGTTGCGGATAAAGATGCTCTGAGGCTTGGTAATCAGCTTTCCATCCAGGTTTTCCAGTCCCAGCGTCATCGAGTCGATGATCGTTTCGACGCGGTACGGATCCGGAGACATCTGCACGTCTCCCCAGTAGTCATAGTTGTATGTGTAGGATGTGCTGAAGCCGTCCTCCTTGAGGCTCGCGCTGTCGTCGGCAAAAGCGCCGGCGGCAGGGATCAGCAGCAGGAAAGCCAGCAGAAAGGAGATTGTTTTCTTCATTGTCATCTCTCCCCTCTTAGTCCTTGATGCCGGAGGAGGCCATGGTCTCCAGAATCCGGCTCTGGCTGAACACGAAGATCAGGATCGGGACCGCGACGATAATCACGTTGGCCGCGGCAGACTGACCCGTCCGGGCAACGCCGCCGGCCAGGATCTGGCCCAGGGCGTAGACCAGCGTCTTCTTCGCCTCAGAGTAGATGATCGTAGCGGCGTTGTTGTTCCACAAGGCCTGGACGCTGAAGATGATCATGGTGAGCCACGCGGGTTTGACGTTGGGCATCACGATGCTCCAGAACACCCGGAAACGGCTGGCACCGTCGATGGTGGCTGCCTCGATGAGGGCAGTGGGCAGGCCTTCCATGAACTGCTTCATCAGGAACAGGCCGATAGGCGCGGCAAACGCAGGCAGAATCAGCGCCCAGTAGGTGTCGACAATGCCCAGTTTGCTCATAATCAGATAGTTCGGAATGCCTGTTACGTAGCCGGAAAACATCAGGCAGGTGGTAACCACGCCAAAGAACATCCGGCCACCGGGGAATTCATACTTGGCTAGTACGAAGGCCGCCATGCCTGCCACCACCAGATGACCGAAGGTACCAACTACGGTGATGAACAGGGTGTTCACCAGGTAACGGCTGAATGGCACCCAGCTCTGGCCCATCGTTACAAACAAGTCGGCGAAGTTGTCCATCGTCGGATGGCTGGGCCATACGGGCGGCGGGAAACGGAACAGTTCATCCAGCGGTTTCAGGGAGGAACCGACCAGGTAAACCAGCGGGAATACCATCGCCACAGCCACCAGGAGCAGCAGCAGGTAGATCACGATATCGCCGCCGATGGAGCGGTTCGGATGGCGCCGGGTAATCAGGTGCTTCTTTGGCACCTCGATCTTTTGGCCCAGGCGTTCCGCCTGCTCATGCAGGATATCGCCCCGGGTCTTGGCCCGCACCGGCTTATCCGCCCAGTTTTTGTCCATATGGCTGTAGAGCTTCAGGCCTTGGTTCAGGTCGAACACATACCGGGCGTCGTCCTTGAGGATGACTGTAATCTGGCTCGAGGTGCCGCCCCGGCGGATATTGTCCATCCGGTTCATCCGGGCGTAGTGCCACTCGGCCATAGGCTCCTTCTGCCCCTTGGCATAGAACGCGGCGCCGGTTTCATTCGCGACCAGCTCGCCCTTGAATTTTTTGCCGTTGATCAGCTGAAGGGTACCTTTGGATCTGACCGTATTGATTTCACTCATCTCAGGTACCCACCCTTCCCAGCAATGCGGCGATTGCTTTTTTGCTCAGAATCATGATCAGGAACAGGATTGTTGCGATGGCGCTGGCGTAGCCCATCTCGAACCGGCTGAAGCCGTAGTCGAAAAGATGGGTAACCACCGTGCGGACCGCGTAGTCCGTGGAAGGATAGCCGCACAGAGCCCGCGGCACGTCGCTGATGTTGAAAGAGGAAGTGATGCTCATGACCGCGCCGAACAGCAGCATCGGCTTCATACTCGGCAGGGTAATGTGGTACAGTTCCTGCCAGCGGTTGCGAACGCCGTCCACATAACCTGCTTCGTACATGCTCCGGTCGATGCCCTGGAAGCCGGCCACGAAGCTCAGGAAGCCGGTACCCATGCTCATCCACAGGCTGACGATAATGACAATCGTCATCATGTACCGGGGATCCGTCAGCCATAGATACGGCTCCGAGATGATACCCAGCTCCATCAGGATCGAGTTGAACCAGCCGTAGTTATCCCCGCGGAAGATGATCGCGAACACCTGGAAGGCCGCGCCGCCGATTGAGGGAGCGTAGAAAATGATGACCGCCACCGCCCGCAGCCATTTCGGCAGCTCGTTAATGAACCAGGCAAACAGGAATGACAGGATGTATCCCACCGGTCCGACGATGACCGCCGCCACAAAAGTGTTCTTGATAGCCGTCAGGAAGACCTCATCCTGGAGAACCAGGTTGATGTAGTTCTGGAAGCCGATAAACCGCGGCGGCTCCAGCATGTTGTAATAGGTAAAACTGAGGCAGATGGAAGTGCCGATCGGCAGAATAAAGAACATGAAAAACAGAATCGCATAGGGCGCCAGGAACAGGTAGCATCCCCTGTTCCGCTTGGCCAGTGTCCAGCCGTGAGCTATCTTCTCCCGCCGCATGGTCAGGTATCTGTTAGCGAAGGACTGTGACTGCATGCTTGCTCTTCCTCCTTTCTCTCTCAGTCAAGCGGCAGGTTGAATTCCCGCCGTTTGATCCTGATCTCTTCATTGATCGTCCGCGCGTAAGTCAGCAGCGTCTCCCGCTGGTCTTCCTTGGTATTGATGACCTTACGGATCGCGTTGGTGATGTGGCGCGTGGTGGAGTAGCCGCCGGCGATTTCCGGGAAACCGTGGGTGTGCGCCATCTGCTCTAACAGCACCTTCAGCTGCTTGTTGGACCAGGCCAACTGCTTCAGAGCGTCCTGGTTGGCGGTCTGGTACCGGGCGGAGGAGCCGAGGATTGCCTCCATCTCCCGGCCGAAGCGCACCTGCGCTTCAGCACCGACCCACCATTTCATGAATTCCCATGCGTTCTTCTTGGTGGTCTCGTCGTCCGTCTTGACCATCATGCAGCACAGGCCCGCGGTATGGGTGGTCCGGTCAATGCTTCCGTCTTCCTGCTCCGTGCCGGGGAACAAGGTGAAGTCCCACAGTCCCTTAATCTCCGGTGCAGAAACCATCAGTGTGTTGTAGGTTGAGTAGTTCGCGACACCCAGCGGCATTTCGCCCGAGCGGAAGCGGCTCAGGAAGTCGTATACCACATCTAGGCCATAGTCGTTGTACAAACTCGTATACTGCTTGAAAGCGGCCACGCCGGCCTCACTGTCGATCAGCGTGCGCTTAGCTTCTTCGTCGTAAATCTCACCGCCGTTCTGATACACCATCGAGTTGAACACCGGCGTATCCGCGATGGCGACATCCGGGAAGGGTACGCCGACCGTCAGGCTGTTGCCCTGGATGGTCGGAAGCTCTGCGATCAGCTCGGCCCAGGTGTCTGGGATCTTGAGCCCCATTTCCTCCATAATGTCGGAACGGTAAAACAGCACCGGGAAGTCCTGGGTTTCCGGCAGGCCGTAGATGCCTTTGTGTTTGCTGTCATTATAAGTCAGCGGATCCAGGATGCTCTGCTGGAAGGGAGCTGTCACTTCGGCAAAGTCCGCGAACTGGGTCAGGTCCTCGACCGCGTTGCGCATCGCGTAGTTCACTGCGAACCAGCCGCTGATGCTCATGACCACGTCCGGGCCGTTCCCCGCCACCACTGCCGGCAGCACGGCGTCCTGCAGCACCAGTTTGACATTGACCTTGATGCCTGTCCTGGCAGTGAAGGTATCGTCCACCATCGTCTTCAGCACCGTGCTCTGGTCACGGCCGGTGACGATCCAGACGTCCAGCACTTCGTCTGTGCTTTCATACTTGTCGCCCAGGGAGTTGTAGTCCACAAAGAAGGAGCTGGCACAACTGCGAATTTCATGCCCGATGCTCTGGAAGATATTCTCATGTACGTCGGGCACTTTGACACTTTCGCCCGTGACCATGATGAGGTCCACATCCAGCTTGCTCTCGGACATGTTCTGCATGGCCGTACCCAGGGAGGTGATATTGTTTTTGAAATTGACGAAAGATTCGGTAATGCGCTCATTGTATTCCACAAACTGCTCCAGCTGTACGGCCAGTGTCTGGGCAGCTGCCGCCCGGTCGCTCTTTTCGCCCGTAGTGGCCACAATCTCGTCCACGATCTTATACAACCGCTTGCTTTCCAGATCCATGGCCTCGATGACTTCCGGATAGGTCTGGGCCAGCTTGTAGTCGCGGAACCGGTCCGGGTTAACGCCGGTCAGCACCAGCAGCTTCCGGTAGATCTGGTTCAGGCGGAAGATGCTGTCCTCCACCTCTTTGAGCACCGGACCCATCTCGCCCAGCGTCACTTCCATCCGGATAGAGTGGCTGCCTGCTTTCAGGTAGAAACGGAAAGCATTGCCTTCCTTGTCGGAAAGCGTCCGCATCTCCCAGCTGGTATTGTATCCGAACTCCACCGCCTCGAGATCTTCAAAGGGAACCTCTCCGTCGATATAGATCGTCCGGGCGGACAGGGCGCCGCGCTGGTACATCTGTCGCGCCTTGATGGAGATGTTGTAATATCCGTCTTCCGGCACGTCAAAGTCCCACTGGATCCATTCACCCGGATGGGTCCAGGGGTCGCCGCCGATATAGTTCAGGATGGTGTTGGTAACGGAATAAGGCTCCGTCATGGAGGATGCACGGTCGTACCGGGCATAAAGGCTCGGCTCGCTGCGCAGTCTGGCGGATTCGCCCTGGATCGTCACGCTGTAGTTCTTCGCTTCCTCACTCATGGAGGTTTCCGGGTGCGTGGCTGCATATTCCGTATAGCTCGGATACTTCGTAATCGGCGTCAGCGATACTTTACAGAGAATCACAGGTTCGTTCACGGCACGGATCGTCAGATCGTTCTCACCTTCCATAAAATAGAAGGCATATGGCTCGGTCTGATAACCCATGTCGTCCATGCAGAAGGCGCTCTGCTTTTCAAAGCGTTCTACCTGAGTGGGGCGGATATCGTTGCCCTGGTTGTCCTTGCGGATCTCACCGGCGTCCGTCCACAGGCGCGGGAAAGACAGCGTGCTCGCGCCGAAAAAGGGCACTTCCCCGTTGATGGCGATTTCACGCTCAATATCCACCCCGCGGCTTTCCGTGGTCAGGTATTCCAGCCGAATATTATACAGTCCGGCCTTGGGCACTTCCACTTTCCAGGTTAGATCGGATTCATCTTCGGTCATCACGCCGTCGGCGCAGATCGAACCGCCCTTCCCCTCAAAGGAAGCAAGATCCACTTCAATCGTTTCCGTAACAGCCGGCATATCCGCGTACTGCGCCACATAGGAGTCATAAGTGTTGCTCCGTCCTATGCCCGTGACATCCGAAGACAGATTTACGCCCTCGTACTTATCCTTGAAATCACTGGGAGCCCGGCTGAGCAGCCAGATTCCGACGACCACAAGGGCAGCCACGAGGACGCCGATGAGTGTGTTCCGCCATTTTCTTGACATGTGTTCATCTCCCGTTCACGACGCTGACGCGCCGTAAATTCTTGTGTCCGGATTGTGAAATTGGAGTGAATATTACCAGAATAATACCTGAATGATTATATCGTTTTATCCATTTAGTGTCAATAAAACGAAAATGCAGGACAGTACATTTCCTGTACTTGTCCTGCATATTTTTGTACGTACAACCGCACAATCTGCGGAAAAACGTTATCTGATCTCAGCGCCGAGTTTGAACTTCAGATTGCCGAGAATCTTTTTGATGTATTTGTCAATTTCTTCCTGCTGAAGCGCTTTGTCCTCCGGCTCGAAGGTGATCTTGAAGGCCATGCTCTTCCGGCCCTCGCCGATCTGTTCGCCCCGGTAGATATCAAACAGTTCCACGTCGCTGACACGGGGACAGGCGCGAGCGATCTCGTGCATCAGCTCGCCGCAGGGTGTCTCCTCCGCCACGGTCAGCGCCAGGTCGCGGACCACCGCCGGGAATACGGACAGCGGGCGGTAGCGGAAACTGGCCGCCATGTGGCTCATCATGGTTCCGTAGTCGATCTCGCCCAGGAAGATCTTGTGGTTGGACTTGGCGTCCTTGTGCAGCTTCAGTTCGCCGGTCACTTCATTGGCCAGTTTGCCGAAGTAACCGATCCGCTCCCCTTCGCACAGGATATAGGCGGCGATGCCCGGATGGAGCCAGGATACATCTGTAGCCCGTTCCACGTCAAATGTCAGCCCCAGCGCTTTGCCGAGCGCTTCAACTGTACCCTTGACCGTGAAGAAGTCTTCCTGGTCCCCGAATGCTGCAAAGCCCAGATGAGGCCGTTCGTCCGGCAGTTCTCCGCCCTCCCGCGGCACATAGATATTGCTGATTTCAAAGATCCGTCCTTCGTTGTTTCCCTTCTTCAGGTTCTCAACAACGATGTTCATCATGCTGGGCGCAAGCAGGGGCCGCATGATCGCAAGATTGGCGGAAATCGGGTTGCGGATGCGCAGCACGTTCCGTTCCGGTGCGTCCGCGGGGATCCGCAGAAAATCCAGATCACTGTCTGCGTAGAAGGACAGCGTATAGATTTCATGATAGCCCTGTCCGCACAGGATCCGGCAAACCCGGTCCTTGCGCTGCTGGGCAGGCGTCTTGCCGCCGCTGGTAACCATCGCGGTCTTCAGGAAGGTCGGCGTCACATGGTCATAGCCGTATTCGCGGATCACTTCTTCCGCCAGGTCCGGTTCGCCGACTTCAATATCTTCGCGGTAACGGGGCGCAGTCACGTCCAGTATGTCGCCGTCACGGACAACTTCAAAACTCAGGTTCTTCAGGATCCGCAGCACTTCCTCCGCCGGTACTTCGATACCGAGGATCGCGTTGATGCGCTTCAGGCTCGCGGTAAAGTGTTTCCCCTCCCGCGGCGCGCCCGCGCTGCAGTCGAAGGCGCTCGACGTGATCTCGCCGCAGCCCAGTTCCTGGATCAGGTGCAAGGCACGGGCCATGCCCAGCTCTGTGGTATATTCGCTGATGCCTTTTTCAAACCGGGCGGAAGAGTCGCTGCTCTGGCCCAGGGCGCGGGAAGTCTTCCGCACGTTGTCCCGGGCGAACTTCGCCGCTTCAAAGAGCAGCTGTGTTGTGTTTTCGGTGATCTCGCTGTTCAGACCGCCCATGATACCGGCCAGGGCCACAGGGCGGTTTCCGTCGCAGATCACGAGGTTTTCAGGCGTCAGGGAGAATTCCTTCTCGTCCAGCGTCTGGATCTTCTCTCCGTCCTTTGCCCGGCGCACGATGATCCGCCTCTCCTGCAGCTGGTCCATATCGAACGCATGCATCGGCTGGCCGATCTCAAGCAGCACATAGTTGGTGATGTCCACCACATTGGAGATACTCCGCAGGCCGCACAGTGCGAGATGCCGCTTCATCCACCGCGGGCTCTCCCCGACGGTGATATTCCGTACGCCGTGTCCCAGATAACGGGGGCACAGGTCCGGCGCTTCAACGGTAATCTCCAGGCCCGGGAATACGTAATCGCTTGCGGTATAGTCCGTCGCGGGCATCTTCAGTTCCTTCCCCAGCGCGGCGGCAACTTCCCGGGCAATTCCCAGAACGCTCTGGCAGTCCGGCCGGTTCGCCGTGATGGAGATGTCAAAGATATAGTCGTTCAGGCCGACAACCTCGCGGATATCCGTTCCGGGAACGGTATCCTTCGGCAGGTCCATCAGTCCGTAGACCTCCGCGCCGGGATACAGGTCGTCGTTCAGGCCCAGTTCCTCGCCGGAGCACAGCATCCCGTCGGAAGGAATTCCCTTCAGGGGCTTCGCCTTGATGGTCACACCGCCGGGCAGCGTTGAATTGTCCAGTGCGGCAGGCGTATGCATACCGGCGTAGACGTTCGGCGCGCCGGTCACAATCTGGATCGGGTTGCCGTATTCCCCGCAGTTCACCTGGCAGATCTGCAGATGCGTCCCCTCCACCGGTTCACAGGCGAGCACTTCACCCACGACCACGCGGCTGACTTCCTTCCCAAGATCGATCAGCTCTTCCACTTCAAATCCGCATCCGAACAGCTTCTCTTCCAGTTCTTCAGCGGAAATATCGATATCCACATATTCCTTTAACCAACTGTATGGTACCTTCATATTGCATCTCCCTTGCCCGCATCCGGACAAACAATAAAATTCTGAATTGTGAATTCCGAATGATGAATTATTCCCTGAACTGCTCCAGGAACCTCATGTCATTCTCAAACAGCAGCCCGATATTATTGATTCCGTATTTCAGCATCGTAATGCGTTCAATGCCGATGCCGAACGCGATCCCCGAATACACATTCGGGTCGATCCCGCAGTTTTCCAGCACATGCGGATGCACCACACCGCCGCCGAGCACTTCGATCCAGCCGGTGTGTTTGCACAGGCCGCATCCCTTGCCGCCGCATTCGAAGCAGCTTACGTCAACTTCCACGCTCGGCTCTGTGAACGGGAAATAGCTCGGCCGCAGGCGCGTCCGGACGTCCGCGTCAAAGATCTGCTGTACAAACTTGTCCAGCATGCCCTGCAGGTCGCACAGCGTAATTCCTTTATCCACCACCAGGCCTTCCATCTGGTGGAACATGGGCGAATGGGTCGCGTCGCTGTCGGACCGGAATACCCGTCCGGGCACCAGCACCTTGATCGGCGGTTTTTCCATGTCCATCACGCGGATCTGCCCGCCGCTGGTCTGGGTCCGCAGCAGCAGTTCGTTTTCCAGGTAGAAAGTATCCTGCATATCGCGGGAGGGATGGTCCTTCGGCACGTTCAGCCGCGTGAAGTTGTGATCGTCGTCCTCGATCTCGGGGCCTTCAAAGATTTCGAAACCCATACCGGCAAAGACGTTGATCATCTCATTCTTTACCAGCGTCAGGGGATGAAGCCCGCCCAGCGGCATTTCTTTCCCCGGCAGGGTGATGTCCACCTGCTCCCGGCGGTTCCGGGCGGCAAGCTCCAGTTCATCCATCTTCGCGCTCAGGCCTTGGTACTGGTTCTCCACCATTACCTTGAACTCGTTGATCACCTTGCCCATGGCCGGCCTGTCTTCCTTGGCGACAGCGCCCAGGCCCTTCATCAGGTCCGCAACGGCGCCCTTCTTCCCCAGGAAATCCTGCCAGAATGCAGCCAGTTTCTCTTTGGTATCGATCTGGCCGATCCTCTGCATCATCTGCTCCTGCAGCGCCTTGATCCTCTGCTCCATGATCATCTCTCCTTGATAAATTGAAAACGCGGTTCCGATGCAACGGAACCGCGTTCTGTGACCGCTTTTGATCGTTGCGATATCAAGCGTCACTATATCACGCAAAAGGTTGTATTGTCAATCTTATTGGGCGTTCTTCACCAGTGTTTTAATGTCCTCCACCACGGCTTTCACATCCGTGTTTGCCGCCATGTTCCCTTCCACTGTCTTGCAGCTGTGGAGCACCGTCGTATGATCCCTGCCGCCGAATACGTTGCCGATCTGGGGCAGGCTCATGCCCGTCATTTCCCTCGTCAGGAACATCGCAATCTGGCGCGGCACCGTAATCTCCCGTTTCCGGGTCGGACCGGTCATATCGTCAAGCGTCAGTCCGTAGTAATCGCTGACCGTATTCATGATCAGCTCAGCCGTGATCTGTTTATGCCTTCTGTTGTCGAAAACTTCCTTGAGCGCGCTCTCGCAAAGATCCAGCGTAATCGGTTCCTTCACAAGGCTGGAATAAGCGACAAGCCTGGTCAGGCAGCCTTCCAGTTCCCGGATATTGCTGTCGATCTTGCTGGCAATCAGCTGCAGCACGTCGTCCGGCACTTCAATATGTTCCTGTACGGTCTTTTCCCGCAGGATCGCCACCCGGGTATCCACGTCGGGTCGCTGGATGTCGGCCACCAGTCCCCACTCAAACCGGCTGCACAGCCGTTCCTCCAGGCGCTGGATATCCTTCGGCGGTTTATCGCTGGTCAGGATGATTTGCTTATTGTCGTTATGCAGTTCGTTGAAAGCGTTGAAGAACTCCTGCTGGGTGCTTTCACGGCCGGCAATAAACTGGATATCGTCCACCATCAGCACGTCGACCTTCCGGATCTTTTCCCGGAATTCAAAAGTTTTTTTCTGCTGGATCGCGCTGATCAGTTCGTTGGTGAAGTTCTCACTGGTCATATACAGGATCTTCTTCTTCGGATCTGCCTGGTGGATGAAATGGCCGATTGCCTGCATCAGGTGGGTCTTTCCGAGACCCACACCGCCATAGATAAACAGCGGGTTATAGGCTTCGCCCGGGCTCTCGGCGACAGCCAGCGCCGCAGCCTGCGCAAAGCGGTTGGCATTGCCCACCACGAAGCTTTCAAAGGTATATTTGGGATTCAGATGGGGATCGTTATCATCCCGTGAATCGTCGTTTTCGTCTGAAGACAGCCGGGCCGCCATTTCATCCTTGCCGAGCAGCACGATCTTCATCGGCCTTCCGGCCGCTTCGCTCAGGCGTTTTTCGATCAGATCCGCATATTTGCTCTGGATCATGGAGATCATCCGATCCATTTTGACGGTAATAAACATCGTATCGTCTTCAAGGATACCCGGAACCATATTGCCCTCTACCCATGTGTTGTAAGACACATAGGGCATATCCCGCGACAGCAGGGCACAGGTCTGCTCCCAGAGCGACTCGATGTTCATTCGGTCATTCTCCATTCGGTGATAAAGATGTAAACCGCGTCTGCGGTGATCATGACGGATCATGTCGGTCAGGCGGCAAAAAAAGCACACAGCGGATGCTTGAGCTGTGGATAACCGGACTGTGGATAACTGTCCTTTGCCAAACCGGCTCGACTATAATATCAAAAACATTACGGAATTTCAAGGCTTTCTGCCCTGTGGATAAATGTGGATTAATTGATGAAATTGTAAGGAATTCTTCATTTGTTCGAACAAGGTTTTGTGCCGCTTTTTCCACTCTCCACAAGATTTATGGTTTTGGATGTTTCCATTGTTCGTTTTTTTACTGTTCTCTGTGTTCTTTGACATTTTCCCTTTGAAAAGTTAACAATTACTTCATTTTATGGTATGATGAAGTCATCCTGAGCAATGGAAAGGTTCCTATTTATTTATATATAAGCAATTCTGTTCGGAGGGATCGTCATGATTGAGTCCTGGCATGTAAGGGAAGCCCTGCGTTCCCGTTTCGGATCCGCGCTGGTCGATATCCCGGGCATCTGGGACCGTGCCGCTGCCCTCCTTCGGAACTATGCTCCCTATCGGGATACCTTTGCTGACCTGGCTGCCCGTCTGGAAGACATTCTTTTTAATTCGGTTTATGAACAGCTGGGCCCGTCCATGGGCGCTCAGATGGAAGACGGCACCGTCCGGCGGATCCGTTCCGCGGAAATGAAAGACGCCGCTGACGATGTCATGGGCGTTCTTTTTGAACAGCTGAAGGTCTACTCTGTCACATACGATTCCTTGCATGAATACTGTATGTCCGCCGGCTCGTTTGCTGCCATGCGCGTTCTCTATACGCGCTATACGGAATTCATGCCTGCTCCCGAGCGGAAAATCCTCGCGCGGGTCATCCGGGACAGCCGCCCCAGGGCGGATTGGGAAAACTGGCTTGATCCGGAAGATCTTCCCCCTTCTCCCCGTTGATACAATGGGAAAACTGATTTTTTGCTGCTCAGAGGTTATGTCATGAAAAAGATTCTGTCCCTTCTGCTTTCATTGCTGCTCCTGTTTCCTGCCCTGGCCTGCGCAGAAACGGTCGTAACAAGCTTTTACCCTGTCTGGATTCTGACCCTCAACCTGACGAATGGGATTGAAGATCTGGAAGTACTCAATCTGGCTGAAAACACCACCGGCTGCCTGCACGATTATTCCCTGCAGAACTCCGATATGGCAGTCCTTTCCGGAGCCGACGCCCTGCTGATCAACGGATCAGGGATGGAGTCATTTCTGCCGGTCATCACCTCCGCTTATCCGGAACTTCCTGTTATCGACGCGACAGCCGGCCTGCCGTTTCTCAGCGAATCAGACATCGTAGAGATCGGCGAAGCGGAAAAAGGCGAAGAAGTCAATTCGCATCTCTGGCTTGATCCGCAGCGTGCAGCCGGAATGGCGTCCAACCTTGCGGACGGGCTGATCCGCCTTTTCCCTGACTGCGAACAGCAGATCACCGAAAACCTGAACGCTTACCGGGACCGTCTGCTTGCGCTGGATGAAACGCTCAGGGAAGCACTTTCCGGAACACAGCGAAAAGTGATCATCTTCCATGAGGCTTTTCCCTATTTTGCGGAAGCCTGCGGCCTTCCCGTCGCGGCTGTCATCAACAAGGAACCCGAAGATTCGCTTCCGACAGCCCAGCTGGTCCGTGTCGCAGAGCTGATCAAGACCGGGGAAAGCATGCCGCTGATCCTGAAATCCGCCGAGGAAGATCCCGCTGTCAACACCCTGGTAAATGAAACCGGCGTTTCTGTCTGCGAGCTTGATCCTATGACTTCCGGCCCCGAAGATCCGCCCCTGGATTATTACGAGACCGTCATGATCCAAAACATGAAAGCCCTGCAGGATGCACTGTAATAATCTTTTGCTCTCATCATAATCCTGAATTCTGATTTGATTCTGAAAGGAGTCCAGCGTGAGCCAGGAAACGTATAACGCCGTCTTTCTCGCTTCACACTGGCTTTTTGTCTTTTTTGCCCTGATGCTCCTGCTCTTTGCCTTCTCCTGGCATCATGCCGACCGTAAAGAGCGAAAAGATCGTTTTAAAAACCTGCCCGGTGCCGGAACGATCGGTGAACTGGTCGTCCTCTCCGGCAGCAATGAACTTCCGCCGGATACCTGGTTCCCGGTTCCCCGGGAAGGAATCCTTGGTTCGCTGCGTTCCTGTGACCTGGTGGTTCCCTGTCCGGGTGTCCGTTCCCAGCATCTGGATTTTTCCTGGCAAGACGGAACCGGCCTGCTGATCCGCCCGCGCGTCGGCTGCGAAGTGCTCGTTGACGGCGTTCCCGTATCCCGTCGCGGCGCATATGCGGACACGCCCCTGCTCCACGGATCTGTACTTCAGATCGGCAGCGCAGTGCTCCGTCTGCAGCTTTTCTCGGCCCTGTCTCATACCAACCGGCCTTTTGTGCCTCAGACGCCTGCCCCCGGTTCCGGATCGGCGCAATGGTTCCCGCCTGTTCAGCAGCCGATGCAGCCGCCCGTACAGGATCCGTATACATCTGCTCCGGCATATCCTGCGCCGCCCATTCCCCCGCCGCTTCAGTCTTCGGCAGCTGATTCATCCGTACCGGACCAGCCCTCCCGGGATCCTGCCCGGCAGCCGCAGTCTGAGCCGCGTCGGAAACGCGCTGACCGCTGGAAGGAGGATTGGAGCGAATAATGAAGAAAAAATCCTCCGGCCGGTTCCGGTTTTCCGCAGCAGCGGTCCTGCTGTCCGCCCTGGTCTTCCTGGTTCCTGCCGTTCTGCATAAGCAGGACGAACCGGTCGTCCATGCCCTTTACCTTCTGGCTGTACTGGTCCCCTGCGTAATGCTGCTATGTGAAACCGTACTGGCACGCATGTTTGCGCTGGACCGGATGATCATGGCGCTCACACTTTGGCTTTGCTCCGTCGGGATCGCAGCCCTGGCGATGTCTGACGCTGACGCAGCCCTGGCCCAGGCCCTGCGCTGCGGAGCTGCGGTCGTCGCGCTTCTGATTGGCGGAATCATGATGCGTTCCCTTTCTCCTTCTCTGCTGACGTCCGCCTGTACAGCTTTCCTTGGGCTTCTGATTCTCGCCGGCAGGCTGATTTCTTCTTCCCTGGATCTGGGACTGAACGAAGCTGCCCTGGCGCTGCTGCTGGTCGCCTTCGCTTCGCTGCTCGCCCGTCAGGGCCCGGTCTCCGCGCTTCTCCTGGGTGCTGCCGGACTGGCGTTGCTGCTTCTCTGCCGGGATTATGCGAACGCAGTCTTCTGGGGAATCACCGTGCTGCTCCTGATCTTTGCTGCCGACGGAAGGCTTGTGATTGTTTTCCCCGCCCTCGCGGTAGCGGTGCTGGCTTTTTTCGGCGCGTATATTCTGGCTCCGCCCGGAGCTTTTCAGGCCTCTTCCCCCTTATCAGTGCTGGTATCTGCGGGATGGGTCGGAACAGAACCGCTGCCCGAGGCTTTCACGGTCCTGGATCATGAATCGTTTTTCTTCCCACTGGCCGGTCACTTCGGTCTGGTTTTCGCCGGTCTGACGGTGCTTCTTTTCCTTCCCTTTGCGCTGCGTGGCGGTGCGGTAGCGACATTTGCGCGCACCCGTTTCCATGCTGTGCTGGCGATGGGTGCTGTCCTGCTGCTGTCGCTTCATGCACTGACTGCGCTCCTGTCCGTTTTCGGATTCATGCCTTTATCCAGGCTCAGGCTTCCCTTCCTGACAGGCGCACTTCCGGATCTTTGTGCGGAAGGTTTCCTTGCAGGAATTCTCTGCGGCGTTTCCGGCCGCAACGACGCTGACCTGGCCGAAGACGCCCACCTGGCCATGCTGGCAAAGTGACAAGGCTTACAGCCTGTCAAACCAGCCAAAATCGGTATATCTCATACTAAATCCTGAAAGGATACCCGGCTTCCATGAAACAAATGCGTTCCCGTTTCCGTCTGATCACATTGCTGCTGGTCTGCGCCTTTGTGCTGACTCTGTCCCTGTGTGTCGGAAACGCGCTGAAGACAGCCGGTATATCCTTTTCATCCATTTCCATTCAGTCAATCACCGGTGTAACGCCGTCCCCTGAAGCTTCCGTTTCTCCGGATATTACACATGCAGAAGGACCCACCCCGGCGCCATCCGGTCTTCCTGCTGACGGATCTCCGGGCCCGGGGACTGACAATTCGCCGGTTCCGGAGTATAATATCTTTGGTCTTTGATCTTTTCCCCGAAAGGAAGGTTGCCTGATGATCCGTACCAAACACCTGATCTCAATAATGCTCGTCCTGACCCTGTTGTTTTCATCCTCTGCGCTGGCGGCAAAGCCCAAAGCGACACACACGCCCCCACCTGCGGAGATTACAAAGGAAATTGTTGAACCGCCTGAAGAAATCCAGCATCTGCTTGAAATCGTTTATAATGAATGGCAGACCGTCAACGGAAAGGATCAGGGGAAAAAGAATAAATATACTGCCTGGTACAATGACTATCCATGGGGAAAAAATAAATGGTGCGCCGGTTTTGTAACCTGGTGCATGCTCGAAGCGGGTATTCCCCAGGCTTATGAAAAAGATGTTATGGCCCTTGAAGAAGGAGTCGCCCCGGAAAAGTTTTATCATGTCACCAGCTCCAAACCCACAACCATGGTTCCGGGCTATCTGCATATGCACCGGACTTCTGAAATCCCACAGAAGGGATTCATCGTCCAGTACGGACAGAAAAACAATCGCTATACCCATGTAGGTTTTGTTTACGACGTTGTTCCGAATGCCGACGGCACCTACAGGCTCAGTTGTATTGAAGGAGCCGTTCTGAACACTGTGCGGATGTATGTCTATGATTATGATCCCTATGCCAAAAGAGAAAAAAACATCCGGCTGGTTCCCCAGGAGGAAAGAACAGAAGAAGAATCAAGGATTTTTACATACAAACAGCACGGAAAGAAAGAACAGGGCTGGTATGTAAACACCTTCCTCATGCCCTGGGTGCCCGAAACCGAATGATTGAGAACATCTTGTTCTGAGTCTGATTTGTATTTTTATGAAGCAATAGCTCTCCTGTACAGCGCAGTTCTTACGGAAGGAGGCTTTCAACCATGTTATGGGTGTACGCGGTATGCGCACTGACCCTGCTCGTCTGTCTGCCCTTCTTTATGCATTACAAAAAGGCGCTGCACTATAAACTCGCTTCTTCCTTTAAGGCGCTTGGCACGCTTGGTGCCGCCAGTCTTGCATTGACGGCGGCCCTTCGTCTGGATCCCCATTACTGGATCTGTTTTGCGGCGCTGGTTCTTCATGCTGTCGCGGATTATCTGCTGGAGTTTAACCTTTACTGGGGAGAAGGTTTCTTCCTGGCTGGACACATTTGCTACATCGCTTTCTTCACCCGTCTTTTTCCTGTTACTGCGATCCATCTGATCATAGCGGTTTCTCTGCTTGCTGTGACTGCATATCTGTTCTGGCGCTGGAGAAAAACCATCGGAGACCGGATGCTTCCCTTTTCCGTTTACGCGGCAATTCTGGCTGTTACAACCGCCTGTGCCATCGGATGCCTTTCAGGCAATACTCTTCAGGGTCAGCTGATTGCCTTGGGCGGTGCGTTGTTCTTTATCAGCGATTCCTTCATCTTCGGCCGCTTGCTCTTTTCAGCCAGCCGCGCCGTCGACTGGGCGATCATGATCCTTTACTATTGCGCACAGCTGCTGATCGGCATCTCCTGCTTAATCTAATACAAGGAAAAAGTAATTTACCGTCTGCTTCAGCAGGCGGTTTTTTGGAATCCGGGGGAGCGATACGAGTGGTGCCCCAGTGGGGCATTTGCCGAAGGGCGAGCAGCCGGCGACCGCCAGTGGCGGAAATATCGCCGGGCGCGAGGTCATTCGAAAGAGAGCCATCTCCATAGTGTGGAGTGGCGACCATTGAGAATGCGGAAAAAACGAGGTTAGCGAGTCAACCGAAACGAGCAATGCGAAGCGCTCCAAGTGAGCAGTGCGACGATTGAGGTTGCGGAGGCGCGCCGCCGAGATCCCAATAGAAAAAAATCATCTGCTTTCGCAGGTGATCTATTGGAATCCGGGGAGCGAGGGAAGCGGTAGCCCGGTGGGCTATCCTGCGAAGCAGGAAGCGACCCGAGTGAGTCAATCGAAGCAAGCGGCGGGCTGAAGCGCCAGCGATGCCCGCTGCGCCGACTGAGATTGCGGTCCGCCGGCTAATGACAAAATAACTGCCGCTTATGCGGCAGTTATATTTGGAATCCGGCGGCGACCTACTCTCCCGGGCCGTTACCAGCCAAGTACCATCGGCACTGAAGGGCTTAACTTCTGTGTTCGGTATGGAAGAGGGCGAACCTCTGACGACCGCCGGTGGCGGAATTTTCGTCAGAGGTGAGGTCAACCGAAAGGGAGTGATCTCCACAGTGTGGAGTCACGA
>CAMKNZ010000015.1 GCA_946414315.1 uncultured Clostridia bacterium | reverse complement strand
TTCTTGTTGGCGCCGACGGTACCGTCGGAACCGAGGCCGTAGAACATGCAGGCGGAGGTGCCGGCGGGAGCCGCGGCGAAGGTTTCGCCCAGCTTCAGGCTGGTATTGCTCACGTCGTCTTCGATACCCACGGTGAAGTGGTTCTTCATCTCGCCGTCCAGGTTGGCGAACACGGCCTTGACCATGGTGGGCGTGAATTCCTTGCTGCCCAGACCGTAACGGCCGCCGATGACCTTGATGTCACCGCGTCCCGCTTCAGCCAGCGCGGACACAACGTCCAGGTACAGGGGCTCGCCCAGGGAGCCGCTTTCCTTCGTGCGGTCCAGCACGGCGATCTTCTTCACGGTCTTCGGGAGCACCTTCATCAGGTATTCCACGGAGAAGGGGCGGTACAGGTGGCACTTCACGACGCCGACCTTCTCGCCGCTCTCGAGCATCTTGTTCACGGTCTCATGCGCCACGTCGCAGCTGGAGCCCATGGAGATGATGACCTTTTCGGCATCCGGAGCGCCTTCGTACTGGAAGGGCTTGTAGACCCGACCGGTCAGCTTGGCGACTTCGTCCATGCACTCTTCCACGATGGCGGGAACGGCCGTGTAGAAGTTGTTGGCGGCTTCACGGCCCTGGAAGTAGATATCGCTGTTCTGGGCGGTACCGGCCTGATGCGGATGTTCCGGATTCAGGGCGCGGGCGCGGAACTCTTCGATCTTGTCCCAGGGAACGAGAGCCTTGATCTCTTCGTAGTTGTTCTTGGTGTCGATGGCGTCGATCTTCTGGATTTCGTGGCTGGTGCGGAAACCGTCGAAGAAGTGGAGGAACGGCACGGAGCTCTTCAGGGTCGCCAGATGGGCAACCAGGGCCATGTCGTGCGCTTCCTGGACGGAGTTGCTGGCCAGCATGGCGAAACCGGTCTGGCGGCAGGCCATGACGTCGCTGTGGTCACCGAAGATGTTCAGGGCGTGATAGGCCAGGGCGCGGGCGCTGACGTGGAAGACCGCGGGCGTCAGTTCGCCGGAGATCTTATACATGTTGGGGATCATCAGCAGCAGACCCTGGGACGCGGTGAACGTGGTGGTCAGAGCGCCGGCGGACAGGGAGCCGTGAACGGCGCCGGCAGCACCGGCTTCACTCTGCATCTCGGCGATTTTGACCGTCTGTCCGAACAGGTTCTTCCGGTCATGGGCGGCCCACTCGTCCGCGACTTCCGCCATGGGGGAAGAAGGGGTGATGGGGTAGATGGCTGCCACATCGCTGAACGCATACGCAACGTGGCTGACGGCGGTATTGCCGTCAATGGTCAGTTTAATGGACATGAATTTACCTCCTGACTTGATGTAACAGGGCAGTTGCCCGCCCTTTTGGTAGCCGTCTTAATCTGACTTGAAAGCGCACGAAAAAAACGGTTCGCCTCTTTGTCTGATTATAATGCATAATATTGGAAGATGTCAATCAATCCTGTTGCCTTTTTTCCCCTGTGATGTTATGATTTCCGTTGTTATTTTGATAGGATTTGAGGGATTCTCCATGGATATGATGACAAGGATCGCCGAACTGATCGCCGAAACGATGAACGCCGTCTGGCCGGAGGCCGAGGGCCTGCCGAACGCGGAAGAACTCCGGGGCCTGCTGGCCGTGCCGCCGGATCCGGCCCTGGGCGACTACGCCTTCCCCTGCTTCCGCCTGGCCAAACCCCTGCGCTCCGCCCCGCCGAAGATCGCGGAGGCGCTGTGCGCCGCCTGGAAAGGCGGGGAAACCGCTTCGGTCCAGCCTGTGAACGGCTATATGAACTTCTTCCTGAACCGGGCAAACTTCGCCGCCGGCATCATGGCGGAGCTGCAGGAGAAGAAGGACCGTTTCGGCGCGGGCGAAGAAGGCAGGGGGAAAACCGTCTGCCTGGACTATTCCAGCATCAACATCGCCAAGCGTTTCCACATCGGCCACCTGTCCACCACCATGATCGGCCACAGCCTGAAGCGGATTTACGACTTCCTGGGCTACACCACCGTAGGCATCAACCACCTGGGCGACTGGGGCACCCAGTTCGGCAAAATGGTCTGCGCCTACAAGAAATGGGGCAAAAAGGAAGACGTGGAGGAGCGCGGCATCGACGCGATGACCGAGCTTTACGTCCGTTTCCACAAGGAAGCGGAGAATGATCCCGCCCTGGAAGACGAAGGCCGGGCCTGGTTCAAGAAGATTGAGGACAACGATCCCGAAGCCATGGAGATTTTCCGCTGGTTCAAGGAAGTAACCCTGAAGGACGCCGCCCGGGTCTACGATGTGCTGGGCGTATCCTTCGACAGCTATGCCGGCGAAAGCTTCTACAACGACAAGATGGAACCCGTGGTGCAGGAACTGCGGGACAAGGGCCTGCTGGTGGAGAGCCAGGGCGCCCAGGTGGTGGACCTGGAGGAGGACAACATGCCTCCCTGCCTCATCCTCAAGAGCGACGGCGCCACCATCTACGCCACCCGCGACCTGGCCGCCGCCATCTACCGCCAGAACACCTACCACTTCGACAAGTGCCTGTACGTGGTCGCCTACCAGCAGGACCTGCATTTCCGCCAGGTCTTCCGCGTGCTGGAAAAGATGGGCTATCCCTGGGCGAAGGACTGCGTCCACGTTTCCTTCGGCATGGTCAGCTTTGAGGGCGAGGCCCTCTCCACCCGCAAGGGCAACATGGTCCTGCTGGAAGACCTGCTGAACCAGGCTGTCGCCAAGGCCCGGGAGATCATTGAGGAGAAATCCCCGAACCTGGAGAACAAGGACGAGGTGGCCCGCCAGGTGGGTATCGGCGCCGTGGTCTACACCGACCTTTCCAACAACCGCATCAAGGATATCGACTTCCGCTGGGACCGCGCCCTCAACTTTGACGGCGAATCCGGCCCCTATGTCCAGTACACCCACGCCCGGTGCTGCAGCGTGCTGCGCAAGGCCTCGGACTTTTCCGGCGTGACCCCGGACTGGTCCGCCCTGACGGATGACGAAGCCCAGGCGCTGCTGCGGCTGATCTCCCGCTTCCCGGACGTCATCCGCGAAGCCGCCGCCCGCTATGAGCCCAGCATGATCACCCGCGCCGTGACGGACATCGCCCAGGCCTACAACAAGTATTACTACGAGCACCGGATCCTGGACGGCGAACCCGCCCAGGCCGCGGCCCGCGTCGCCCTGACGGACGCCGCCCGGACCGTCATCAAAACCGGCCTGTACCTGATCGGAATTGAAGCTCCGGAAAGAATGTAGTATCAGCTCGCTGTCACGGTATCCTGATTTCGGGACCGCTCGCGCTTATGTCCTCGCGTAGTGGTTCTAAGCTCTGTCTGCGCCTGCGGCTTGCCAATCGCTAAGAACCAACGCTGTGGATGTCCCGAAATCCAGAATACCGGCCGCGCTCGCTTAAACCAGGCAAGGCCGACCGGCCGGGGGCTTCCACTGAGGACTATCGGGTTCCCGCCGGTGCTTAACGATAAACGAGCCGCAGGCGAAGTTTGAGTTTAGCATCCGCTGCGGGGTTCCGTTAGTGAGAACGTGTCCGAAGGGGAACCACCGGCGGTAGGGAGGCCGGATTGTCTTCTGAGCTGTTATGACCATGCTTGCATTTTTTCAAAATTTCCCTTATAATGTGAAGGATTCTTAATATTTTGTAACGAAATGTTTATGGAATGAATTTGTCCTTGTCCCATTGCGATGAAGGCAGGTGTAAAAGAGTGAGTAGAACAAAGAAGAGCAAGGCCGTCCCGGTCGTAGTGATCCTGACCATCCTGATCGCCGCGCTGGCCGTCGTCTGCTTCCTGATCAACCCGCTGGTGATCCAGCCCCAGAAGGACGCCATCGCCAAGGCCAACGCCGACGCGAAGGCCGAGGTGGAAGAGCGGAACAGGCAGGCAGAGGCGGAGTACAAAGCCCGCATCTCTGAACTGGAGAGCCAGGCGAATCAGCCGGTCAACCCCAGCTGGCCCGATCACAAGTCCGAGGGCTGGGACCTGCTGGACCTGACCACCATCCCGCTGGAAAACCAGACCGCGGAAGCCCGCACCCGCGCCGAGCTGATGACGGGCGGCATGCTGCTGGTCAACGAATGGCATTCCCGTCCGGAGGACTTTGACGAATCCGGCGTGATCAGCGTTGCCCGCGCCTACAAGGGCGACGACAAGATCCAGGCGAAGGACAACAACGTCACCCTGTTCCCCGTCGCCATCGACGCGCTGCACGAAGCCCTCGTCGCCGCCAAGGCCGAAGGCATGCAGCACTACCTGGTCGAGGAAGGCTACCGCACCTGGCAGACCCAGGAAACCTACTTCAACAACAAGGTGACCAAGCTCTCCTCCAAATATTCCGGCGATGCCCTGATCGCCGCCGCGAAGAAGGAAGTCAACTATCCCGGCACCAGCGAATACAACTCCGGCCTGGCCTTCGAGCTCCGGCTGTATGACAAGAACGATCCGGACGTCTCCGTTCCGAAGTATTCCACCACCCCCGAAGCGAAGTGGATGAACGAGAACTGCTGGAAGTACGGCATCGTGTTCCGTTTCCCGCAGGCCGGCTGGCCCCTGGAAACCTCCACGGACAAGAGCTTCAAGACCGGCGTCTCCAAGAGGCTGAACCTGTACCGCTACGTCGGCAAGGGCAACGCCGCGATCATGCACTATATGGACTTCACCCTGGAAGAGTACATCGAGTACCTCGAGGAGCATCCGCACATCGCCCTGTATGTGGACGACAAGCTGATGTATGAAGTCTACCGCCAGACCGTGGGCGACGCCCAGACCATCAACGTCCAGCTGACCCACAACGCAAAGAGCCATGAGTCCTCCCTGGACAACATGGGCGCGGTCATCACCGTATTCAATTATCAATGAGCACGATCCTGATCACAGGCGCCTCTCACGGCGTGGGCAGGGCATTCGCCATCGCCTGCGCGCAGAGCGGACGCTTCACCAAGATCATCCTGAACAGCGGCAGCGACAAGGCTGCGCTGGAGGATACCGCCCGCCGCGTTTCCGCAGCGGGCGATCTTGTCTGCGTCCATGACGTCGGCGACGCGGGCGACCTTGCCTATGTCCGAAGCCTCCGGGAACGCTTCGGCCCCGTGGACACGCTGGTGAACAACGCCGCGGTGTCGTATGTGGGCCTGCTGACCGACATGACGCCGGAGGAGTGGGAAAAGACCCTGCGGGTGAACGTGACCGCGCTGTACAACACCTGCCACACCTATGTGCCGGATATGATCCGCGCCGGCGGCGGGCGGATCCTGAACGTTTCCTCGGTGTGGGGCCTGGCCGGCGCCTCCTGCGAGGTGGCCTACAGCGCTTCCAAGGGCGCGGTGAACGCCTTCACCAAGGCCCTGGCCAAAGAGCTGGCGCCCTCCCACATCTGCGTGAACGCCATCGCCCCGGGCATCCTGGACACCCGCATGAACGCGCACCTTTCGGAAAAAGAAACCGCGGAGATCCGTGACCAGATCCCCGCGGGCTATATCGCCTCCCCGGAGGAGGCTGCCCAGGCGATGCTCCGCCTGCTGGAAATGCCTGAATACTTTAACGGTGAGATCGTCCGGTTCGACGGATGCTGGATATGACCGGCGAAAGCTGGGCCAGGATCACCGCAGAGAACATCATCACGCACCCCGCGATTTCGCGGGGTGTCATTGTTTCCCCCAGGATCAGCACGCCGGTCAGCGTGGCGAAGACGGATTCCAGGCACATCAGGATCGAGGCCACCGTCGGGTCCGTATCCTTCTGGCCCAGCACCTGCAGGGTATAGCCCACCGCGCCGGACATGACGCCGGCGTAGAGGATCGGGATCAATCCTTCGATCACGCCCTCCCGGGTGATCGTCTCCGTCGCCACGGCGATCAGCATGCTCAGCCCGCCGGTCACGAAGAACTCATCCCGGGCCAGGCGCACGCCGCTGACCCGCGGGGCGTAGTGGTCCACGCACAGGATCTGGAAGGTGAAGCACACCGCGCAGCCCAGCACCAGCAGGTCCCCGCCCTGGAGCCGGAATCCGCCGCCGGCGGGCATGCACAGCAGCCACAGCGCCGCCACCGCGATGGCGACGCCCAGCCAGATGATCTTTCCCGGGTTCTTCCGGAATAAAAGCCACGCGGCCACGGGCACCAGCACCACATACAGCGCGGTGATGAACCCGGCCTTCCCTGCCGTGGTCGTGACCAGGCCCATCTGCTGCAGGGACGTGGCGACAAACAGCAGCGTGCCGCAGAGCACGCCGGCCATCCGCTGTTCTTTGGGATCAGGCGCCTGCCAGCCGGGCGCTTTTTTTGCTTTTCCCTCAAAGATCCGGGTGACCGGAACCATGACCAGCCAGGCCAGCAGCATCCGGATCCCGTTGAAGGTATAGGGACCCATGTGGTCCATGCCCACGCGCTGCGCGACGAAGGCCGCGCCCCAGATGACCGAACCCAGCAGAAGGAGCAGGCTGCCCCGGAGTGATTTACGATCCATGCTTTACTTTCCCTGATTCATTGATTTTCACGATATTCGTTGATGTCGTAGACGAACATTTCCCCGCCGGGCGCCGGCTGCTCCATCTCAAAAAGCTCGCTTACCGTTACCGGCTCATAGCCTGCTTCCAGCAGGACCGGAATCAGCTTTACCAGGCATTCATAGTCTTTCTTTCGGGCGTGATAGAGCAGGATGCTCCCGTTGCGCACCTTTCCGGCTGCCTTGTCCGGGTCGGTCTCGCTGACGTCCCAGAGCAGGATATGGTCGTATCCGAACCGCGTGATCGCGGTATAGGTCACGGCGGCGTTTCCCCCTTTGCCGGAGATGGCGCCGAAGGGCGGACGAAACCAGCGCACCGGATAATGCGTCCCCAGGGTCCTGTCCAGGGTTTCCTGAAATCTCCCCAGCCGGTTCAGGGCCACATAGCCCGGAATGTCCTGGAACTTCAGGTGGTTGTAGCTGTGGCTGCCGATTTCGCAGCCGGCGTCCAGCACGTCCAGCCAGTTCTCCCTGTCTTCCTCCTTCAGGTTGATCCCGATGGGGAAAAAGGTCATCCGGATCCCGTACTGCCTGCACAGTTCCACGCTCTTCCAGACCCATTCCGTTTCGAACACGTCGTCCATGGTGACGGCGATCCGGCGGCTCTCCCGGCTGCCGTGGCGGAGGCGGAATTCCTTCAGCAGGCCTTCCGTCGTCTCCGCCGCCGCGGCGGACAGGCCCAGCAGCAGGACCAGACAAAGCGCCGCGGCTGTCAGCCGCGGCAGGATCTTATTTGTTCTCATAATCAGCCCTGTTGTACACGTACAGTTCGTCGCTTCTTTCCGGCGGATCAAAACCGAACATCTCGCTGAGCGTCACCATCTCAAAGCCCCGGGCCTGCAGTTCCGGAATCAGCTTGTCCAGGAACAGGCTGTCCTTTTTCTGGGCATGGAAGAGCAGGATGCTGCCGTTCTGGATCTTCTTCAGCGCTTTCTGCAGGTCCTTGGTCTCGCTGACGTCCCAGTGGACAATGTGATCAAAGCCGTACCTTTTGACCGCCTTGGTCACCTGGGCCTCGCTGATCTTTTTTCCTTTCAGCGTGCCGTAGGGCGGGCGCAGCCACCGGACCTCATAGTGGAAGCCCAGGGTCTGGTCCAGGGCTTCCTGGGCTTTGCCCAGGCCGCTGACGATGCTCCAGTAATCCCGGTTCCCCAGCTTGACGTGGCGGTTGGTATGGGTGCCGATCTCACAGCCGCTGTCCAGCACGTCCAGCCAGATATCCCGGTACTGTTCCTCCAGGCATCCCGTATAGACCAGGGGGAAGAAGGTCATTGCCACGCCGTATTTCCGGCACAGCTCCGCGTTGTACGTGATCCATTCCCGCCGGTTCTTATAGCAGTCGTCCACCGTGATCGCGATCTTGTTACTGTTCCGGTCCCCGTGACGCAGCACGAAATCCTTCAGCACGTCTTCGCTGCTGTCCTCCGCGCAGGCGAAGGGGATCAGCATACACAGGCAAAGGGCCAGCGCAAGCACTCTTTTCAGCATGCTCATTCCTCCCGGTAGGTTACGACGCTGCCCGCCTCAACGGAGCGGGTCAGCCAGGTATTGCCGCCGATGACGCAGTGGTCCCCGATGACGGTATCCCCGCCGAGGATCGTCGCGTTGGCGTAAATCACCACGTGGTTTCCGATGTCCGGATGCCGCTTGATGTTCTTCACGGGATTGCCGTTCTCGTCCAGCTCGAAGCTCTTCGCGCCCAGGGTCACGCCCTGGTACAGCTTCACATGGTTCCCGATGGTCGTGGTCTCACCGATGACGATACCGGTGCCGTGGTCGATGAAGAAGTACTCCCCGACCGTCGCGCCCGGGTGGATATCGATGCCGGTCCTTTCATGGGCGTATTCCGTCATGATCCGGGGGATCAGCGGCGCTTTGAGCACATACAGCTCATGGGCGATGCGGAAAATGGAGATAGCCCGGAACCCGGGATAGGTGATCATGACCTCTTCCCGGCACTGGGCGGCGGGATCGCCCTCATACAGGGCTTCCACGTCCAGGAGCAGGAGCCGTTTGATCTCCGGCAGGCGCTTCGCGAAACCGGTGCAGATCCCGTCCGCGGCGTCCCTGGCCGCGTCCTCGTCCAGGTCCTGGAAGCGCATCGCCGCCACCAGCTGGTCCCGCAGGCGGTACAGGGCGCGGCTCAGCAGCGTCTCGTCCGCCATGTCCGGGTATTCCCGCCGGAAAGCCATGGGAAACAGCAGGGCCTGGAGCTCGTGGATCACTTTCACGATCTCCTGCCGGTCCGGAGGCGGACAGGTATGCGCGCCGCAGTGAATCTGCTCCGCCGATACCTTTTCCAGGGCCTCCACCGTTTCTCTGATCTCTTCTTTCATGCTGCTTCCTCCGGAAATCCGATTCTGAATTCAGATGGATAAAATCTTTACAACAGATTATTATACCTGCATATCCATCCAATCCGCAACAAAAAAATCGGGGGACGGTTCTGAAAGATCCGTCCCACCCCTGACGCCCGCAGGCATCTTGTTTTTTTCCCTGTTTTGATTCAAAATAAGGGTATCAAAGACAGAACCGTTTCATAAACGACCCTTACAGGAGGCGCCGGATGACTGAAGCATTGCTGAACAAACCCTACTGGGTGATCGATTTCCTGCCGGAGCAGGTGCCGGAAGGCAGCTCGGGCCAGTATTTTGCGGTGGAGGAATACTATCTCCGGCCTGAACGGATCGCCGCCATCCACGCCCGCTTCGCGGAGATCCTGCTGAAGCTGAACTGCTATTACGACCTCCGGGTCTGCGAGGCCGGCACGGAGGCTTTTGAATCCAATCCCGCGCCGGAGGCGTTATTCAGCCGGGTCTGTGAAATGAAGGAGGACCTCTGGATCCTCCTGCCCGGGGAGAACGCCCTGCTCACCCTGAACCGCGACTATACCCACATGACCGTATACCATCCGGACAAAACGCTGCTCAGGCGCCTGGACCGCCTGGCCGCCTCGGCGGGCCTGTTCCTCTGGCAGCCGGAAACCGGGGCTTACTGGAAGAAATAGGATCGGTTTTTACCATTGTTTTGATATTGTTTTTTGCATTCAGTCGGATTGACTTTGCCCCTTTCAATGCTATAATTTCAGCAAGTTCTTTCAGAAGGGGGCCGCGTGCGTTATGAAAAATACAATTATCCGCCGTCTGCACGCCGCCCGTCTGTCCGCCATCTTCGCTTATTTCAGTGCAGTGCGCTTTTTTGCCCTGCACTTTTACTTTATCCGGAGCATGGCTGCCCGATCCATCTGACAGGAACCTGAAGACAGCGATCAGCAAGGGGGTTCTTCCGGATGGAAGGATCCCCTTTTTGATATGATTCATCCCCATTTATTTTGTTAAGGAGGAAACATCCCATGAAGAAAACGCTCATGATCCTGACCGCCGCCGTGCTGGCGCTGTGCCTGTGCGGAACCGCCGCCGCGGAAGGAACCGTTTACCGCATCGGTATCTGCCAGCTGGTGCAGCACGTCGCGCTGGACGCGGCAACCCAGGGCTTCCAGGACGCCCTGACGGAAAAGCTGGGCGACGCCGTCACCTTTGATGTGCAGAACGCTTCCGGCGACTCCAACACCTGTTCCACCATCGTGAACGGCTTTGTCTCGGACAACGTGAACCTGATCATGGCCAACGCCACTCCGGCGCTGCAGGCCGCCTTCGCCGCCACCGGCGACATCCCGATCCTCGGCACTTCCGTAACGGATTACGCCACGGCCCTGGACATCAGCGACTGGACCGGCGCCACGGGGATCAACGTCTCCGGCACTTCCGACCTTGCCCCCCTGGACCAGCAGGCCGCCATGCTGCGCGAGCTGTTCCCGGACGCCGTGAAGGTCGGCATCCTCTACTGCTCCGCCGAACCCAACAGCAAATACCAGGCGGACGTGATTAAAGGATACCTGGAAGCGCTGGGCTGCGAGTGCACGGACTACACCTTCGCCGATTCCAACGACGTGGCTTCGGTCGCCCAGAACGCCTGCGACGGCAGCGACGTCATCTACATCCCCACGGACAACACCGCCGCCTCCTGCACCGAAGCGATCCGCAACGTCGTGGAACCCGCGAAGGTTCCGGTCATCGCCGGCGAGGAAGGCATCTGCAAAGGCTGCGGCGTCGCCACCCTGTCCATCAGCTATTACGACCTGGGCTACGCCACGGGCCTGATGGCTTACGAGATCCTGGCGGAAGGCGCGGACGTCTCCGCCATGGAAGTGCGCTTTGCTCCGAACGTGACCAAGGAATACAACGCGGAGCTGTGCGCCGCGCTGGAGATCGCCGTGCCCGAAGGATACGCCGCGATCGAGTAATCCGCCGTTTCTGATCCGGGAGGGATCCTGCGGGTCCCTCCCATACTGTGGTTTGGGGGACAATACCGTGAATCTGTTATCTCTTTTCAACGCGCTGCCCGGTGCGGTCGCCCAGGGGCTGATCTGGGGCATCATGTCCATCGGCGTGTATATCACCTATAAGGTTCTGGACCTGGCGGACCTGACCGTGGACGGCAGCATGGCCACCGGCGGCGCCGTCTGTGTAATGATGATGCTGGGCGGCTGCAACGTCTGGCTTTCACTGCTGTGCGCTGTCATTGCCGGCATGCTGGCCGGCCTGATCACCGGCCTGTTCCATACCGGCATGGGCATCCCGGCCATCCTCGCCGGCATCCTGACCCAGCTGTCGCTGTACTCGCTGAACCTGGCCGTGATGGATTTCAAAGCCAACCAGGGAATCAACGTGACCAAGTACCAGCTGATCGTCAGCCAGCGGAACGTCCGCACCCTGAGCATCGATAACCCGATCTTCATCACCCTGTTCATCCTGGCGGTCCTGATCGGGGTCCTGTACTGGTTCTTCGGCACGGAGCTGGGCAGCGTCCTGCGCTCCACCGGCGCCAATGAGGCCATGTCCCGGGCCCAGGGCATCAACACAAAAAGGGTGAAGATCCTTGGGCTCATGATCTCCAACGGGATCGTCGCCCTGGCCTCCGCCCTGCTGGCCCATTACCAGGGCTTCGTGGACGTCAACATGGGACGCGGTGCCATCGTCATCGGCCTGGCCGCAGTCATCATCAGCGAGGTGCTCTTCAGCCGGATCTTCCGGAATTTCGCCCTGAAACTGATCGGCGTCGCGGTCGGCGCTGTGCTGTACTTCATTGTGATCCAGATCGTGCTGTGGCTGGGCCTGAACACGAACCTGCTCAAGCTGCTCTCCGCGCTCATTGTGGCGGTATTCCTGGCCGTGCCTTACTGGCGGACAAACCTGGCCGCAAAGCACCACCGGAAAGGAGGCCGCGAACATGCTTGATATCACCGACGTCAGAAAAACCTTCAACGTGAAGACCGTCAACGAGCGGATCGCGCTGGACGGCGTCAGCCTGCACCTGGAGGCGGAGGACTTCGTCACCGTGATCGGCGGAAACGGTGCCGGAAAATCCACCCTGCTGAACGCCATCGCGGGCGTCTGGCCGGTGGACAGCGGCAGCATCGTCATCGACGGCCGGGACATTACCGGCATGCCGGAGCATAAACGGGCCATCGTGCTGGGCCGGGTCTTCCAGGACCCGATGATGGGTACCGCGGCGACGATGCAGATCGAGGAGAACCTGGCCCTGGCCGCCCGCCGCGGCGACAGCCGGACGCTGAAAACCGGCATCACCCGCGAGGAGCGCGCCGCGTACCGGGACCAGCTGGCCCAGCTCGGCCTGGGCCTGGAGGACCGGATGACCGCAAAGGTCGGCCTGCTCTCCGGGGGGCAGCGGCAGGCGCTGACCCTGCTGATGGCCACCCTGAAAAAACCGAAGCTCCTGCTGCTGGACGAACACACCGCCGCGCTGGATCCGCGGACGGCCGCCAAGGTGCTGGAGCTTTCTGAAAAGATCATCCGCGAAAACCACTTGATGACTTTGATGGTCACGCATAATATGAAAGACGCGATCCGGTACGGCAACCGCCTGATCATGATGAACGAAGGCCGGATCATCCTGGATATCTCCGGAGAGGAGAAAAAGCAGCTCACCATCGAACGGCTGATGGAGGCCTTTGCCAAAGCCAGCGGCGAAACCTTCGTCAACGACCGGATGCTGCTTTCCTGACGCCGGTATCCTGCTGAACAAAAAGAGGTGAACTGATCCGATGCGCGCGCTGACTGCCCGGAAAGCCTTCCTGAAGTCCCTCCCCGTCATGGGCGGATACGTGGTTTTGGGCATGGGTTTCGGGATCCTGGCCCATAACGCCGGCTACGGCGTGCCCTGGGTCCTGGCCATGAGCCTGCTGATCTTCGCCGGCTCCATGCAGTATGTGGGGATCGGTCTGCTGCAGGGCGGCGCGTCCGTTCTGATCACCGCAGTCACCACCGTGATGGTCAACGCCCGGCATCTCTTCTACAGCATTTCCATGATCGGCCGGTATAAGGGGATGCCGGCAAATACAAACCTTACCTGGTTTTTGCCCTGACGGACGAAACCTATTCCCTGCTCTGCGACGGCAAAACGCCGGAAGGAACAGATCCCGGCCTGTTCCGTTTCCTCGTTTCCCTGTTCAACCAGGCCTGGTGGGTTACGGGCAGCCTGGCCGGCGCCCTGTTGGGCGGCGTCCTGCCCTTTTCCACCGCCGGGATCGAGTTCTCCATGACCGCCCTGTTCATTGCCTCCTTTACGGAACAGTGGATCACCATGAAGGACCACCTGCCCGCGCTGACGGGGCTTTTCGGCACCCTCGCGTGCCTGCTGGCCTTCGGGCCGGAACGCTTCCTGATCCCCGCAATGCTGTTGATCACCCTGGTGCTGACGCTGCTGCGGAACCGGACCGCCGCCGGAAAGGAGGCCGCGTGATGAGTACAGCTTCCCATTCCGCTGTCCTGATTGCCGTCATGTCCGCGGTCACCGTGCTGCTCCGGGCCCTGCCCTTCCTGGTCTTCCGGAAGAAGGTCCCGGCATATGTCTCTTACCTGGGTAGGGTACTGCCGCCGGCCATCATCGGGATGCTGGTGATTTACTGCCTGAAGGACACCGCGGTCACAGCCGCCCCCTTCGGCGCCCCCGAGCTCATCGCCGGCGCGCTGGTCGTTATCCTGCAGGCATGGAAGCGAAGCACCCTGCTGAGCATCCTCAGCGGAACCGCCGTCTATATGCTGCTGATCCAGTTGGTCTTCTGACCGTGTGCAACAACTGACCCGAAAGGAGAACCTCCATGGGCAAAATGAAAGCCGGAACCGTCGCGGGGCTGAGCCACGCGGCAATCCGGACAAAAAACATCCCGGAAAGTATCCGGTTTTACACAGAGGTCCTGGGGCTGGAGGAAGCTTTCCGCATGAACGCGGAAGACGGCTCCCTGGCCACGGTTTACCTGTTCCTCGCCCCGGGGCAGTATCTGGAACTGTTCGCGGGCGGCGCCCGGGAGGGAATCTCCGGTCCTGACGTGACCGGGGTCTGCCATCTCTGCCTGATGACAAAGGATGTCCGGCAGTCTTATGAGGCCGTGAAGGCCGCCGGCGGGCCGCTGGATTCGGAGATCAGAAGGGGTGGTTCCGGGTGCCTGATGTTCTGGACCCACGACCCGGACGGAACGCAGATCGAAATCATGGAGATGCCCCCGGAATCGCTGCAGGCGCAGGCGGACGCGAGGCTGGCCGGCGGATTCCGGCCCATGCGCCGCTTCAGGCAGCAGGTCAGCGATGCGGAATGCATCCGGATCCTGCGGGAGGAAACACGCGGCGTGCTCTCCATGCTCGGGGAGAACGGGTATCCCTACGGCATTCCCCTGAACCACTGGTATAACCCGGAAGACGGAAAGCTGTATTTCCACGGGGCAAAGGAAGGCCATAAGCTGGACGCCCTCCGGATGAACGACCGGGTCAGCTACTGCGTTTACGACGCCGGATACCGGAAGGAAGGCGAATGGGCGCTGAACGTGACCAGCGTCGTCGTCTTCGGCCGGATCAGCCTGGTCACGGATGAGAAAAAGGCAAAAAAGATCGGCACAAACCTGTGCCGAAAGTTTACGGATGACGAAGCATATATACAGAAAGAACTGCAGAACGCCCTGCCCCGGGCCCAGTGCCTGGAGCTGACGATCGATCATATGACCGGCAAGCTGGTCAACGAATCATAAACCGCTTTCTCAGAAAAACTTCACAACCTCGTCCAGTTCCTTCCGGGGCCGCGCAGCGGGTTCCTCGGCGGCTTTGCCGATGGCGATCACGGACATGATTTCCTCGTTTTCGGGGATCCCCAGCCGCGCCCGGATGGCGTCTCCGTCCCGGATGCCCATGATCAGGGTATCGTATCCGGCGTTCTTCGCCGCCAGGATCAGATAGGCGTCGTGCAGGCCCAGGTCGTACGCGCCCCAGCCGTTCCCGATCTCGTTGACGGGGGTGCCGTCGTTGAAACCGACGTTGCCTTTGACGTAGGTAGTCACGATCAGCGCCGCTTTGGCGGAGCTGTTCCGGTTGAAGGACGGCAGGACCGCCGCCCGGAACTCCTCCAGCGTTTCCGGCGTCTCGACCGCATAGCAGCGGGCCGTCTGCTGGTTCTTCCAGGACGGGGCGCGACGGGCTTCCTTCAGGATATTGACCAGCGCTTCATGGTCAATCCCGGATTCATATTTCCGGATGCTCTTGCGTGCCGTAATCAGTTCTTTGAAATCCATGGTCTTTTCCTCCTTATGCTCATTCACAGTTCGATTTCCGCGGCCGTCCGCTCATCCAGGCAGGAACCGCCGGCGTAGACCAGGTACTTTCCGGGCTCCACGACCTTCTTTCCTTCCTTTTCCATATAGATCTCCAGGTCGCAGGGGTTCACGTTGAAGACGGCCTCCCGGCTCTCCCCGGGAGCAAGGTCGTGCAGCCGCTCAAAGCCGATGAGCCGGCGGAGCGGATGCACCGTTCCCGAGGGCGATACCCGCCTGATATACAGCTGGGCCACCTCGTCGCCGGGCACGCTTCCCGTATTCGTCACCTTCACGGTGGCCCGCAGGCCGCCGTTTTTCTTTTCCACCCGCAGGTCTCCGTAGCCGAAGGTCGTATAGCTCAGGCCGTAGCCGAAGGGATACAGCACCGGCCTGTCAAAGTAGCGGTAGGTCCGGGGATGGCTGATCAGGTCGTAATCCTCCAGCGGGGGCAGGTCCGCGTCGCTCCTGTACCAGGTCATGGGGAGCCGCCCCGCGGGGTTCGCGTCCCCGAAGAGCGCGTCGGCCAGGCCGTTGCCCAGGTCCTGGGATCCGGTGGCGTTCGTCAGGATCGCCGGCACATGCTCCTGCATCCAGTTGATCGCGTAGGGATAGTTGGCAATGAGCACCACGGCCGTGTTCGGGTTCACCCCGTACACCGCCTCCAGCAGTTTCTGCTGCAGCGGGATCATTTCGATGGTGCTCCGGTCGATCTCTTCCTTCGCGTTCATGACCGGATTGCAGCCCAGGGCCACGATCACCTTCTTTGCCTTCTTCGCCAGTTCCTTCGCGCGCTCGATGCCGTCGGAGACGATCTCCACCGTCAGCGCCGAAGCTTCCTTCTCAGAGCCGGCCCAGGCTTCCTCCACGTTGCCGCCTTCCTTGGTGTTGCTCTCGGGCCGCAGCCTCCTGAGCGGATCCGTCTTCAGCTTTCCGTCCTCCAGGTACACGTTCCGGTTTCCGAAGCAGTAGAGCTTCACGTCGCAGGCTTCGTCGTTCCAGTATTCGGTCAGCTCCACGCAGTTGGCGTTGCGGGGCTTCGGCGTACGCACCGCGTCGGCCTTGCCGATGGTGAAGTTTTCCATAACCATGAAGGTAAAGGGTTCGTCGGAAGCCAGGCTGATCTTTCCGTCCGGCCCCACCGTCACATACTTCCTGTAGGCGGGGGCATAGAGGAAATTGCTGCCGCAGCCCCAGTTCAGCTGTTCAAAGACGACGGCGTCCTCAGCTTTATCCACCAGCACCAGCTCCGCCGGGCCGGGATCGGGCGTTCCCCAGGGGATCCGGGCCGGATGGCTGCCGCCGATATACTTGTCCCCGGCTTTGAAGCGGAACAGGGTCTGCCCGCTTTCATAGGGGATCTCCCGGTGCGTCTTCTTCTCCAGGCCAGCCTTCAGCGTCACTTTGTACAGGGGTTTCCCGGCATACCAGTCCATATACCAGTTGCTGCCGACAAAGCCGATCAGGGCGATGTCGTCGTCTTTTTTCAGGGGCAGGAAGCCGTTCTCGTTTTTCAGCAGGACGTTGGATTCCCGGCTCATCTGCAGGGAGATCCGCTTCGCCTCGTCCGTTCCCACGTCCGCCATGTCCAGCTCCGCATAGGGATCCTCCGGGTCGAAGACCCCCTGGCGGATCAGCTCCGTCGCCGTGCAGACGATGGACTTGTCCATTTCCGCTTCCGTGATCAGGCCCCGCTCCCAGGCTTCCTTCGCCGCTTTGACCACCTCAAAGGGGTTGTCCAGCATCGCGTCCACGCCGGCCTTCACGCCCTCGGCCAGGGTTTCGGCATGGGTCTCGAAATAGTGGTGGAAGTTCACGGTCTGCAGGAAGTCCCCGCCGTCCGTCATGGCGTAGTGCATGCCCCACCGGTCCTTCAGGATATCCTGGACCTCGTGGTTCAGCATGGCCGGCAGGTGGTTGATCTCGTTATAGGAGGTCATGACGCCCTCGGCGTGGCCTTCCTCCGCGCAGTAGCGGAAGGATTCCAGCTCGTAGTCGTACTTGACCTTGTCGCTGATGTCGAAGCTGTCGTATCCGCGGCGGTATTCCTGGTTGTTGGCATAGAAATGCTTCAGTACCGCGGCGGTCCGGACCCGGTCGCCCCGCTCCCCTTCCTTCAGGGGCGTACCGTCGTAGTTGTGCTCGTCCTGCATGCCGAGGATATAGGCGGAGGCCATCTTACCCGTCAGGTACGGATCCTCGCCGTAGCCTTCCTCGTTCCGGCCCCAGCGGGGATCCCGGCACAGGTCGACGGTGGGCGCCAGGCGGCCGTGGCCGCCCTTGCCGACCGCGTTCGCGAAGGCGCGGGATTCCTTCCCGGTCACGTCGCCGGCTTTGCGGATGAGCTCCCGGTCAAAGGACGCGGCCATGCCGATGGGCTGGGTAAAGGAAGTCGTGGGCGTCGGGGGATACATCTCCCCCTGCCCGGCCCGGGCCTGAACGCCGTGGGCGCCCTCCCCGCCGATGGTGGACACGGCGAAGCCCAGCCGCTCGTTCCGGATCCGGGCGCAGAACCAGGAGAACTTCTCCTCAACGGTCAGCTGGGAAACGAGCCATTTTGCCCGTTCCTCGTTCGAAAGGCTCGTATCATACAAAGGCGTATTGCGGTCCATAGGCTGATCCCCTCATTCTTTGTTTTGTTACGCGTCCAGCTTGCCGGCCGCATCCTTCATCAGGGTTCCGTTTTCCGGTTCAGGATGACCACCGCGGAAAGGATCAGCAGGATGCCGAGGCCGGAGAGCAGGGTCAGGGGCTCGGCAAAGACCAGGATGCCCACCAGCGTGGCCACCAGCGGCTCGATGGTCGCCAGGATCCCCGCGCGGCTCGCCTCCACCGTGCGCAGTCCCAGGGTATAGGCCAGGAACGGAACCACCGCCGTGACCAGCGCGGTCAGGCCGCAGAAGAGCAGCAGCGAAAGCAGGTTCTCCGCCGCGGCGAACTTCGAAACCATGTCTGCCGGGCCGCAGATCAGCCAGGATCCGGCGGCCGCGAACAGGAAGGTATAGGTTGTGACGGTATAGGGGGAATACTTCCGCAGGGCCACGGTGCCCAGGATGCTGTAAAGCCCGTATCCCAGGCCGGCGCCCAGGCCGATCAGCAGCCCCGCCGGCGTGATCCCCTCCCCGGAGATCCCGGAAACCAGCACGCAGCCGGCAAATGCCAGCCCCAGGGCCAGCAGTTTCCGGACGGTCAGCTTTTCCCGGAAGAACAATACGGACATCAGCATGATCCAGATGGGGGATGTATACAGCAGGATCGCCGCCGTGGAGAGGGACATCATGTTGATGGCGGTAAAATAGCAGACGGTGAAGAACAGGATGCTCCCGAAGCCCAGCCCCAGGAACAGGGGCAGGTCCTTCAGCGCGATCCGGAAGCCGGACCGGTCCCTGCACAGCAGCAGGGCGCCAAAAAACAGCGCCGCCAGCGTGACCCGGATCGCCACGATCTGGACGGAGCTGAAACCGAAGGTTGTCAGCCTCCGGACAAAGATCCCCATGCTGCCCCAGAAGCAGCCGGCCAGGATGATCAGCAGCGGGCCGATGCTGCGCTTGTTCTTCTCCATAATCCTTCCCTGCCGCAGTTTTTTCCGCTGCCCATCGTACCACGGATCCGTGTCTTTCAAAAGTTTTTCTTATTTCAGCGTCATTGCCCAGGCTTTGGCCGCGGACAGGTCGTTGGCGTCAGGCCTGCCCTTGTTCGCCCCTTTGAACTCGCCCCGGCAGTGGAACTCGCTGTCGATCACCGGAATGCCGATTTTGTCCGCTTCGGCTTTCACCTTTTTCCGGGTGGATTTCATCATGGCCGCGGTGCCGAAATTGGCGATGCGCCCGACCAGGGCCTTATCCAGGGACCGGACAAAGCTCCGGACCTCCGGATCGATCGTGAAAGCGTAATAGGAATTGCCCAGCAGCAGAAGATCCACCGGCTCGGTCACCGGCTCGCTGATCGGCAGCGCTTCAACGCCCAGCGCCTCTGCCACGGCTTCCGCCAGCCGTTTGGTGTTCCCTGTCTTGGTATAGTATCTCACCGCGTACGTCATCTGTTCGTTTTCCTTTCCTTTTTTATTTATTATCGCCTGTCCGGCGCCGGATTTCAAGTTCTTCCGCACTTTTCGCCGGAACACGGGTATAGCATACGCCGGAAACGGACGGGAATACAGGCCGGAAACAGACGGATAGAGGCGGTTATTCCTCCGGCCCGAAACCCTTGACAGATAACGCCCCGCTTGCTACCATATTTGTACGAACAAGAACACAAAGGAGGCTTTCCTATGCCGATCATCGCGCTGACCTTCGATGACGGCCCGAACACCGTCATCACACCCCAGGTACTGGACCTGCTGGAGGAGCACGGCATCCTCGCCTCCTTCTTCCTGATCGCCCGGAACATTACGCCGGAGTCCGCGGAAGTCGTCCGCCGGGCCAAAGCCATGGGCTGCGATATCGAGAACCACACCGTGACCCATCCCTTTATGGACAAGCTGTCCCTGGAGGAGATCCGCAAAGAGGTGGACACCTGCGCCGAAAAGATCGTAGCCATCACCGGCGAAGAACCGAAGTTCTTCCGCCCGCCCTTCATCGCCGTAAGCAAAGAGATGTACGACAACATCGACATGACCTTCATCTGCGGCGCGGGCTGCGAGGACTGGATCCCCACCGTCACTGCGCAGCAGCGGGCCGAGCGCGTGCTGGCAAACGCCGAAGACGGCCAGATCGTCCTCCTGCACGATATGCAGTGGAACCAGAATACCGTGGACGCCCTGAAGACAATCATCCCGGAATTAAAAAAGCGGGGCTACGAATTCGTTACCGTAACCCAGCTCTTTGAACGGAAAAACGTGACCCCGCAGCGCGGCTGGCTTTATTCCAACGCCCTGCAGACCGTCAGCGACAACCGTCTCTGATCAGATTCCGAATGCCAGGATTCCCAGACAGGCCGCAATCCCGATCAGCATGATCGGCGACAGGCCTTTTTTCATGAACTTCACCTTCCGGGAACCGAAATACAGCACGGCCAGCACCACCGCCAGCAGCAGCGGGCGGAAGTCATCCGCGCCCGTAACCACGGGACGGACCGCGTTCTGGTACAGCATGTAGATACCCACCGCCGTGATCACGCCGATCACGCAGGCCTGCAGGCCGCGCATCACCGCCTGGACATACTTGTTGTCCAGGGCTTTTTTCATCACGAGCATGATCAGCAGGATGATCAGGAAGGCCGGCAGGATCGACGCCAGCGTGGCGATGACCGCGCCGGGAATCCCGGCCTGGCTGCTGCCCACATAGGTCGCCAGGTTGACCATGATCGGCCCGGGCGTACTCTCGCTGACGGCGATCATATCCGTCAGCATCTCTTCCGACACCCAGCCGTACCGGAGCACCACGTCCCGGATCAGCGGGATCGCGGCGTAGGCGCCGCCGAAGGAGAAGCAGCCGACCTCCAGGAAGCCGATCAGCAGATCAAGGTAGATCATTGCTGCTCACCGCCCTTCTCTTCCCGCGGTTTCTGAACGAGGAACACCGCCAGGCTGATAAGGCCCGCCGCCAGCAGCAGGACGATGGTGGAAATCTTCAGGGAGAAGATGCTGACCGCCAGGGTCGCCAGGACCGCGCAGACCGTCAGCACGATGCGCAGGGGCTCCTTCGGCATCTTTTTGACCATCCGGATGCCCACGTCCAGGATCAGCAGGCCCACCGCCACGCGGATTCCCTTGAACGCGTTGGCGATCCAGGCGATCTCCAGGAACCGGTCCAGAAACATGGAGATCACATAGATGATGATGAACGACGGCAGCACCACGCCCAGCGTGGCCATGACCGCGCCGATGAACCCTTTCTGCTTGTATCCCACAAAGGTGGCGCAGTTGATCGCCACCGGGCCCGGCGTGGACTCCGCGATGACGGTCACGTTCACCAGGTCCTCATGGGTGATCCATTTTTTCCGCGATACGCAGATGTCCTCGATCACGGAGATCATAGCGTACCCTCCGCCGAAGGTAAACGCCCCGATCCTGAAAAACGTCAGGAACAGCTCCAGCAGCATACTTTCCCTCCACAGCGAATCCTTCTGTCTGTATCATACCCTATCTGTCAAGCAGTGAAAAACCCGTGCCTTCCCGCGGGAGATGTGTTATCATGGAACCCGGAATGACGCCGGTCTCTCCCGGACCGGAACCTGCGGGGGAACAATGATGAAAAAATATGCGCTGCCCATCCTGATCCTGGCCGTCTTTGAGGCGGTCGCCGTCACGCTGTGGCTGACGAAGGACAACATCTTCTACCTGTTCAACTTCAGCTATATCGGCTGCTCCATCGCCCTGGGCATCTTCCTGTACATCCGGAAATACAGGCATGCCCGGCGCATCGTCCAGCTGCTGGTGGGCCTGTATATGCTGGTCTGGCTCGGGCTTGTCAGCCGCGAGAACATGCAGATCGAGGGCTTCTGGTATTACCTGTTCACCGGCGTTTTCGAGGCGGCGACGATCCACTACGCGGTGGCCAAGATCTTCGGGCCCCTGCTCTTCGGCCGGGGCTGGTGCGGCTATGCCTGCTGGACAGCCATGGTGCTGGATTTCCTGCCCTGGAAGGTGCCTTCCCGGCCCCGGAAAAAGCTGGGCTGGATCCGGTATGTCACCTTTGCCCTGTCGCTGGCCTTCGTCGGCGCGCTGTTCCTGGCCCACGCCGGCAACCTGGAGCGGATCATGTTCTGGGCCTTTATCATCGGCAACGTCCTGTATTACGCCGCCGGGATCATCCTCGCCTGGGCCTTCAAGGACAACCGCGCCTTCTGCAAATATATCTGCCCGGTCACCGTTTTCCTGAAGCCCATGAGCTACTTCGCCCTGATGCGGATTAAATGCGACAAGGAAAAATGCGTATCCTGCGGAAAGTGCAAAAAGGTATGCCCCATGGACGTGGACGTGACCGACAACTCCAGGAACCGGGAAAACGGCACGGAGTGCATCCTCTGCATGGAGTGCGTGAAGAACTGCCCCAAAGGGGCGCTCTGACAACTGAAGAGCATTAAGGAAGAACAGCCAAAGGAGGGGTATCCGTGAATGAGCCTCTGAACCCGAATCTGACAGAGATCAGGGAAAACTCCCGTGAAAAGACGATCGTCAGGACCAGCGTGATCGGCATCATTGCCAATGTCTTTCTCGCCGGGTTCAAAGCCGTGATCGGCCTGATGACGAACTCCATCGCCATCGTGCTCGACGCGGTCAACAACATCTCCGACGCAGGCAGTTCCCTGATCACGATCATCGGAACAAAACTGGCCGGACGGGAACCGGACCGGAAGCATCCCTTCGGCTACGGGCGGATCGAATACCTGAGCGCCATGATCATTTCCGTGATCGTGCTGTACGCCGGTATCACGTCCTTTGTGGAATCCGTGAAGCAGATCATTCATCCGGAGACGCCGGACTACAACGCGGTCTCCCTGATCATTGTGGCGGTGGCCGTGGTGGTCAAGATCCTGCTGGGCCGCTATGTCAAGGGAGTCGGCAAAAAAGTCAATTCGGATTCCCTGGTCAATTCCGGGGAAGACGCCACCCTGGATTCGGTTATTTCGGCGTCCACCCTGGTCGCGGCGGGCATCTTCCTGATCTTCCATATCTCCCTGGAAGCCTGGCTCGGCGCGGTCATCTCCCTGGTGATCATCAAATCCGGCGTCGAAATGCTGCGGGATACGATCTCCCGGATCCTCGGGGAACGGAATGACACGGAACTGGTCAGAGGGATCTATAAACGGTCACCGGCTTTCCGGACGTGCAGGGCGCGTATGACCTGGTCCTGAACAATTACGGGCCGGACACCTGGAACGGTTCCGTTCACATCGAAGTACCGGATACGTATTCGGCGGACAAACTGGATCAGCTGATCCGCGAGATCACGATAAAAGTACTGGCTGAACATCACGTCATCCTGACGGCGATCGGCGTATATTCCGTCAACACGAAAGATGAAAACATCATGGAGGCGCACCGGAAGGTACAGGAGATTGTCCTGGCCCATGAGCATGTGAAACAGATGCACGGCTTCTATCTGCTGGAGGAACAGAAGGCCATGCGTTTTGACGTCGTGATCAGTTTCGACGCCAAAGACCGGAAGGCGGTCTGCCGGGAGGTCACGGAAAACGTGCAGAAGGAATTCCCGGATTATGAGCTGCAGGTCACCATGGACACGGACTTCGCGGAAGAATGATATGAGATACAGGAATGTGATTCCGGCCGTGTTTGTCGACCGGCCCAACCGGTTCATCGCCCACGTGGAGATCGGCGGCCGCCGGGAAACGGTCCATGTGAAGAACACGGGCCGCTGCCGGGAACTGCTGCTTCCCGGGGCGGAGGTCTTCCTGGCCGGCGCGGAAAACCCGGAACGGAAAACCGCCTGGGACCTGATCGCGGTCCGGAAATCCGGCGGCCTGCTGGTCAACATCGACAGCCAGGCGCCCAACGCCGTGGCCCGGGAATGGCTGGAAACCCGGGGCTTTGACGTAATCCGCCCCGAATACGTCTACGGGCAGTCCCGGCTGGATTTCATGATGGAACGGGGCGGCGAAAAGTTCCTGATGGAGGTCAAGGGCTGCACCCTGGAGCGGGACGGCATCGGATACTTCCCGGACGCGCCGACGGAGCGGGGCGCGAAGCACCTGCGGGAACTGGCGAACGCGGCGGGCTATACCCCCGTCCTGCTGTTCGTGATCCAGATGGACGGGATCACGGAAGTGCGGGGAAACCGGGAAACGGACCCGGCTTTCTGCGAAGCGCTGGAGCACGCGGAAAAGTCGGGCGTGAAGATCCGGTTCCTGCCCTGCCACGTGGAGCCGGACAGCCTGACCTTTGCGCGGTAAACAAAGAATATGCTGACGGAGGCACCGAATGAAAGCATTTAAAGGAAAAACCGCTGTCATCACAGGCGGCGCCCAGGGCATCGGCAAAGCCATCAAGGAAATGGCGTTGTTCCTCTGCTCCGATAAAGCCGGATTCATCACCGGGGAGAACGTCTGCATTGACGGCGGCATGACAAAGCTCATGATCTACCACGGGGAACACGGCTGGGAATATAAAGCCTGAAAGATGAGGATCGGAAAGAAGGCGTGTAAAGCATGTCAATTTACACACATCATTACCGTTCTCCCCTGGGCGGCATGACCATGACCGGCGACGGGGAAACCCTGACCGGCCTGTGGTTTGACAGGCAGAAGGGATTCCCCGGTACGCTCCCTGAAGATGATCCGGAGCGAAATCTGCCCGTTTTTGACGAAACCTGCCGCTGGCTTGACGTCTATTTCAGCGGGAAAGCCCCGGATTTTACCCCGGCGCTGGCCATGAGAACCACCGCGTTCCGGAAAGCGGTATGGGAGATCCTGCTCACGATCCCCTACGGCCGGACGATGACCTACGGGCAGATCGCGGAGCGGATCGCATCGCAGACCGGCGTTCAGCGTATGTCCGCCCAGGCGGTGGGCGGCGCGGTCGGCCATAACCCGTTCGCCCTGATTGTTCCCTGCCACCGGGTGATCGGCGCCGGCGGGAACCTGACGGGTTATGCCGCGGGCATGGATAAAAAGATAGCGCTGCTCCGGATGGAAGGAGCAGACATGAGTACATTCCGTCTTCCCGAATGAATGAAAGCAGGAGAAGGAACCCATGGGCATTCTGATATGCGGACTCAACGGAACCGGGAAAAGCACCCTGGGGAAAATGCTGGCTGACCGGCTGGGATATGAGTTCATCGACAATGAGGATCTCTGGTTCACGAAAACAGATCCGGCTTACACGTTTTCCGGTCCGAGAAGCAAGGAGGAAGCGGTCCGGCTTCTGGAGGAAAGGATCAGCGGGAATCACAGGTTTGTCTTTGCGGCTGTAAAAGGCAATTACGGCAGCAGGCTGATTGACTCACTGGATCATATTATCCTGGTCGAAGTCCCGAAGCAGATCCGCAGTCAGCGCGTCCGGGACCGTTCGTACCGGAAATTCGGGGACAGGATCCGCCCGGGCGGAGATCTGTATGATCGGGAAAGCGAATGGTTTTCGCTGACGGACAGCCGGCCGGATACCTACGTCACAGACTGGCTGAAAACGGTCGACTGTCCCGTGATCCGGATTGACGGGACGCTGCCGGTTGAGCAGAATGTGGATGAACTTGTTTCGGTATTGTCAGAAGAGAACGATTGATGGCGGAGGAATGGATATGAATCACGAAATCACAGTCAGAAGAGCGGAAAAAGAAGACGTCATGCAAATCGCCGAGATCCTTGTCGAAGACTGGCAGACCGCCTACCGCGGGATCATGGACGACGAATTCCTGGATTCCATGAGCGCGGAACAGCGGTATGAGATCGAGGTCAGAAGGTATCAGAAATTTATCGTCGCCGCCGACGGCGATGAGATCCTGGGCTACGCCTGGCTGGAAGCGTCAGACGAGGAGCCGGCGGACTGCGAAGTAATCGCCCTGTATGTCCGGTACGCGAAAAGGAACCGGGGCATCGGGAAACTCCTGATGCAGCATGCCGTCAACCAGTTCAGGGAAAACGGAAAGAAAATAATGATCATCTGGTGCCTGAAGGAGAATACCGAATCCCGGAAATTCTATGAGAAAATCGGCGGCAAAGAGTTCAAAACCGGTTCCCATAACTGGGGCGGCAAAGACTACGAAATGATCTCTTACCTGTACGATATCGGGTGAGGCGGAACCGCGGGCCTCATTCCTGCGGTATTGAGGAGATTTCATGATGGGCAATCCCTTTGTTTATTACCGTATTGATTCCATCCGGGAATTGAAACGCGATGCGTCCTGCCCCGTCCGTGAACTGGACTGGCATAAAGACCTGGCTGTCATCCAGCGGTTCTATGCCCGGTTTACCGATACGCCGGTCAACCCCGACGAATTCGATCAGACGGTCGGAAACCCGCTGGCGGTCATGAAAGATGAGGAGATCGTCAGTTTTGCAATCCCGCTCTCATTCCGGGACGGCGAGACGGAAATCGGCGGCGTCGCCACGGTTCCGGAGCAGCGGAACAAGGGGATCAGCAAAGCGCTGATCGCTGAAATGGCTTTCAGGATCCTGAACAGCGGGAAAGCCGCCACTCTGACCACAGAGCAGGGAAACCTTCCCATGCGGGCGGCCGCCGCGGCCATCGGCATGAGAGAGTTATAAGGAAGTGATACTGGATATGGAAGAACGGGAACTGGAAGTAAAGCGTTACTGGAATGAGGTTTCCGATTCGGAATGGTACCGCTCTTTACGGACAGAAGAAAGGCTGAACAGGTTAAGGGAGGATCCCGGGACCGCGTTTTACCCCGGCGTGCTGGAGCTGATGGAAAAACACGTCGGTGATTTCAGAGGAAAGAAGATCCTGCTGCCTTCCAGCGGCAACAATCACGCGGCCTTCGCTTTCGCGCTCATGGGCGCACAGGTCACCTCGGCCGACATCAGCGAACGGCAGCTGGAAAACGCCGGGCAGATTTCCGAGCGCTGGAATCTCGATATAGAGTATATCTGCGACGATACGACCCGCCTGTCGAAATTCGGCAGCGGAACCTTTGACCTGGTCTATACCTCCAACGGGACGCTGTCCTGGATCACGGACCTGGAAGAGATGTACCGGAATATCGAAAGGGTCCTGAAAAAGGGCGGGTATTCGGCGATGTATGACGTTCATCCTTTTACCCGGTCTTTCACGATGGAAGCATGGAAGACGCCCGAGATCAGGAAATCCTATGACGACGTCTTCCCCGACCTGCACTGGAGGGTCCAGGATATCGTCAACGCCAACGCCCGGGCCGGACTGCGGATCCTGGAAATGGCGGAGATCCGGTCGGCGGACGCTTCGTTCTGGTATACGTTCGACGAACTGAAAACAAAAACAGCCAAAGAAACCGCGAACATCAACGACTGGAAACACAACCCCATGGCGGCGATCCCGGCATGGATCGCGATGATCTCGCAAAAGCAAGCCTGATCACCTTCATCAATCACAGGAAAACTGAAAGGACAGCCGATGCGGTACAGAATCCGATTCTTCCTGATCCCGGTTATCATCGCGGCGATGCTGACCGGATGTGCAGCCGGAAAGAGCAGCATGCCGTTCACGGAAGGCCTTGCATACGACGAGGCGGATCATACCTGGACAACGCAGGAAGAAGCCTTCCGGAAACCGGTCAGGATCATGCGGCAGGAATGCTCTGCTCCTGACACGGACAGCGGCGTATACCTGCTTGCCACAGACGACCGTGTGATCTTTCTGTGCGGCGTCAGTGCCGTTGAGACGGACGGAGCAACCCGGGTGAATGAATATACGGTATTTGAGATCGGCTCGGTCACCAAGACGTTCACGGCGACAGCCGTCCTGCAGCTTTGGGAACAGGGAAAACTGGATCTTGACGACCCGCTCGGAAAGTATTTCCCGGAATTTGAAAAGGGCGCCGGGATCACAATTCGCCGGCTGCTCCACATGCAGTCCGGCCTCCGGCGGGAGTTCTTTCCGGCAGAGGATCTGGAAAACGATCATGATCTCCTGAAGAAATACTATACGGACGGGTTTTCCGATGAGGAACTGCTTGCGGCCCTGTTTGAGGCAGAACCCGGGCATGTCCCGGAAACAGGGTATGAATACAGCAATGTCAACTATACACTGCTGGCCATAATCATTGAAAAGATCACAGGCAAAAGCTACGGAGCGTATATCCGGGAGCATATCTTTTCCGTTTGCGGAATGGAACATTCATACTGTACGGAGCCGGGCCGCCTGACAAGCGTACCCGAGCCGGTTCCGGAAGGAACATATGCCTTCGATTTTAACGACGTGTTTCCGACCGGGTATATGTCAGATTTCCGGACCGCGCGGGGCGCCGGCGATATCTGTTCCTGCGCGGCTGACCTGCTTGCCTTTGACAGGGCGCTGACAGGCGGAAAGCTGATAAGCCGGGAATCGCTGGATGAAATGTTCAATACGGAAAACGGATACGGATGCGGATGGCTCAATGTCGGCCGGCTCGAACCCGCTTACCTGCACAGCGGCGGAACACCGTCCTATATATCCCATAACCTGTACTGCCGGACAAAGAAATACGGCAGTCTGTACCTGATCATCCTGAATCCGTCTCTCCGCAATCCGTCGCATGCGGAAGGCATCATAAAGAACATCCTGATGAATTACTGAGTCCGGAAAAGTATCACGGAAAGGACAAAGAAAGAATCATGCATCGCAACTTCTTCTTTGATCTTGATCAGACGCTGCTGGATTTTCATGCTTCCGAGTATAAAGCGCTGGGCATCGTGCTGCGGGCAAACGGCTTTTCGTTCTCGGATGAGATCTACCGGGCGTTCAAGGCATACAACAAGTCCCTCTGGCTGGAGCTTGAAAAAGGAACCATCTCGAGGACGGAGCTCTTTACAAAGCGCTTCCTGGACGTTTTCAGCCGGTGCGAAGGAGACGCGTCCGGGCTGGATCCCCTGGAGGTCAACGACGATTTCATCCGTACGATGTCCGTGAACGGCGTGCTCATGGACGGGGCGCTTGAATTTGTCGCAAAGATCAAGGAGAATATACCGGACGCAAGGATCTATATCGCCTCCAACGGCGCAACCGTAAACGCGAAAGGCCGGATCGCTTCCACAGGCCTTGACCGGTATATCGACGGTTTATTCATCAGCGAGGACATGGGCGTAACAAAGCCCGACCCTGCCTTCTTCGAAATCTGCCTGGACCGGATCGGGGAACCCGGATCCTCATGCATCATGATCGGCGATTCGCTGTCTTCGGATATGCTCGGCGCGAAAAACGCGTCCCTGGATTCCGTATGGTTCATGCCCTCCGGAAACATCGGAGAAGCGATGGCGGCATACGATATCAACTACTGCGCATCTTCCTACGACGAACTGTACGGGATTCTCGAAAAATGGTCGTCCGGGAGATGAACGGAAACTGACGGAGGAATATCAATGAAAAAAGGACGGATTCTCTACCTGAACGGCGTGACCAGCTCCGGCAAGACATCCATCGTGGAAGCGCTGCAGGCGCGCAGGGATGTTTTCTTCTATGTCGTGGCCAACGACCTGTTCCAGGAAATGATCGGGGAAGAATACCTGCAGGAAGACTACTGGAAATACCTCGGCGAAGTGATCATCATGATGTACCATACGGCAAAACTGTTTTCCGATATGGGGAAAAACGTGATCATTGATAGCATCCTAGTGGAACGGGACGGCGTCGCGCCCCATTATGAGCGGATGAAAGAGATCCTGCGGGACAATCCCCTGGATATCGTGGAGGTGTTCTGCCCGCCGGAAATCTGCAGGCAGCGCAACATCGACCGCGGGGACCGGTATGAAACGCAGTCGGAGGAACAGGCAGCACTGATGGCGCCGGGAATTCAGTACAGCTTCCGGGTGGACACCGGCAAACTGTCGCCGGATGAATGCGCCGACGCCATTCTCAGGGCCCTGTTCTGAAACGGAAAAACCATAAACCGGAAAAGGAGCGAACACAGATGACAGCCATACCGTATTTCAAAGCCGAAAAGATCGCAGACCAGAGCTGGATGATCAAAAACGCGTTTGTGGAGCAGTCCTGCGCGATCTGCTATCTGATCGAAGGCAGGGATTATGCCCTCCTGATCGATTCGATCATCGGCCTGGGGAACCTGAAAGCTTTCTGCGAAACGCTGACGGATAAACCCGTTAAACTCGTCAATACGCACGCCCATTCCGATCATTTCGGCGGTAATTTCCATTTTGACGAGTGCTGGATCCACCACCGGGATATCGGTTTTTTCCAGACAGCCATCGGCGTCAAAAAAGAGCAGCTTTTTGAAATGGCAAAGCAGACCGCCCTGCCGGAATACCGGGACCGGATCGAACCTGACGGCAATTTCGCGGACTGGAATCCCATGAAGATCCATCCGCTGTATGACGGCGACGTTTTTGACCTGGGAGACCGGACCGTCGAAGTGGTGGAGGTGGGCGGACATACCGCCGGTTCCGTTGTCCTGATCGATCATAAGACCCGGATCGCCTATACCGGGGATGCCTGCAACGGAAACACCCTCCTGGAGTTCGACCATTCGCTCCCTGTCATTTCCTATATGAGGAACCTGCTTCGCCTGAAGGAACGCCAGCCGGAATTTGACATGATGTACGGCGGGCACGAAGTCTTCGACGCTTCCCTGGTGGACGAAGCCATCGAAACCGTGGCGAAGGTCATTGCAGGCACAGACGACCGCTGCGAAAGGACGGGAATCCTGGGCGGGCCGGTGTTCTATGCCGCGGAGAAAGTCAAGGACGGATATGAGCGGGTGGACGGAAAACATTTCAACATGAGCTATATCCCCTCAAAGGTGCTTTCCGGCGGTGATACAAAGCAGGTCATCCGGGCGGATCAGGCTGCAAACGATTAAAGAAGCCTGAAATCATTGATTTTCGGCACTGAAGTGCCCCGGAAATAAAAAAATATAAAAAAAATTGTAAACGTTTACTGCCACCAGGCAGGAATCTGCGTATTAAATAGCGTAAATAAACGCCTGCTAAAAAATGGCAGAGCGACTTTGGAAGGAGATTTAACTACTATGAAAAAGAAGATTCTGGTTCTGGCCCTGGCCCTGGTGATTGTTGCTGTCGCAGTCGTGTGCGTATCCTGCGCGAAGAAGGAAGAGCTCAAAGACGGCAAAGTCAGCTACACGATCGTTAACAACACCGGCAAAAAGGTGACCGAGATCACCCTGTCTGACAGAAAGAGCGACAACAAAGTGGAATCCAAGCCCGAAGAAGGCGGCATGCCGGATGGCGATTCCATCGGCCTCGAACTGCCTGTCAAGCTGGAGAATGACACCACGGCTGACGTGATGTTCGGCTACACCGTGGAAGGCGGCGACAACGTGACCGGTTCCATCATGAAAGTGAATGGTACCATCACCATGAAGATCGTGGACGGTTCCCTCACCTTCGACATCCAGTAATTCAGAAAAACAAAAGGGGCATTGCAGCGATCCCGCTGCGATGCCTCTTTTTTTGTTCTGTAGTTCCCCACCGGCATTCTTCTGTTGGCGACAGCCGGCGGCGAAAATTTATCTGAAAAATCCCCCGGGATATGCTATCATTGGAAACGGGAAGCCTGGCCGGGGTTTATCAATACATTCAAACGAGCGGTGCAGCAATCATGAAAATTGACGGAATTGACTGTCTGGGGATCGACCGTGTGCTGAAACGCGGAAGCGGAAAGATCGTCGCGGAAACGGATCACGCGCTGCTGGTCCGGGACAGCGTCAGCGAAGCCCTGATGCTGGCGTGCGAAGACGCCGAGGCCGGTCTTGCGCTGCTCGACCGCCATGCCGGCAGCGGCTGCAGCCTGCTGATGGTCTCAGACTATGCCACAGGCCTCAAGGCCTTTGAAAGGTACGGGTTTTCGGAAAAACTGGAGTGTTACCAGGTGGCTTATTACGGTGATAAGCCGTCAGTGGACAACAGGCTGACCGTCCGGACGGCGGATGAGAACGACCTGCCGATGCTGACCGAAACCTATCACCTGATCAGCCCGGAAGAAATGGAAAAGGTGGTCAGGCGGCGATCCGTCCTGCTCGGCTATGACGGGGACTGCCTGGTGGGCTTTATCGGCGAGCACCTGGAGGGAAGCATGGGGCTTCTGTATGTTTTCCCCGAATACAGGCGCAGGGGGTTCGGGGCCGCGCTCCAGACGCATTATATCGTGAAGACCATGGAAAACGGCTGTGTTCCCTTCGGCCAGGTGGAAAAAGACAACCGGAATTCGCTGAAACTGCAGGAAAAGATCGGGATGACCCGGTCGGACAACCTGATCGTCTGGATGTGGAGACTGCACTGACGGCAAACCGGAGTTTGCAAGGAGTAAAATATGAAAATCGAAACCGAACGCCTGCTCCTGCGGGAATACACGCCGGACGATTTTGACGCTCTCTGTGAGATCGTATCCGATCCGGAAACGATGGCCCACTATCCCGCGCCTTTTGACGAAGCCCGCGCCCGGCACTGGATCGACTGGAATCTGGAAAACTACGCAAATTACGGCTTCGGCCTGTGGGCGGTTGTGCTGAAGGAAACCGGGGAATTCATCGGGGACTGCGGCATCACCATCCAGGAAATCGACGGGGACATGCTGCCGGAGGTCGGGTATCACATCCATAAGAAATACTGGCGGCGGGGCTTCGCCAAGGAAGCCGCCCGGGCTGTCCGGGACTGGGCGTTCCTGAACACAAAGTACAACGCGCTGTATTCTTATATGAAATATACCAATGAAGGCTCCTGGCGCACGGCCATGGCCAACGGCATGAAAAAGGTGAAGGAATATCCCGATCCGAAGAACACGGTTTCCTATGCTTTCGCCATCACGAGGGAGGAATGGATCCGTGAAGTACTGTCCTTCCGGAAGATTACAGACTTTGACCGGGGCATCATGTACAGCATCCTGAAGGATGCCTATTCCTTTGACGAACGCTGTGCGCAGTGCTGGGACGAAAACTGGAGGGAAACGGACGACTTCTTTTTCGATCATCCGGAGATTGCGGCCAGATACGGTTTCGTCACCTGCTTCCATGAAGAGCCCATCGGCTTTATTTCCTGGGACCCCAGGAACCGGCCGGAATATGTGGAAATCGGACACAATGCCATCCGGACGGCCTTCAAAGGAAACGGATTCGGCAAAGCGCAGCTGGCGGAAGCGCTCCGCCGCATCAGGGAATATGAAGGGCTGGAAGAGATCCGTGTGCGGACGAACAGCAGCCTGATTGCCCCGAAGAACTATGAGAGCGTGGGCTTTGTCCTGTATGACCGGCAGGAGAACCCGGGAGAAACGGCGTTTTCCGGGGACGATCTGTATTACAGGATTCAGCTGCGCGGAACCAAGGAACTCAGGAATGTGCGGGAAACCTTTCCCGGAATCGGATGCGCCTGGGCAAACGCGGTCGGGGAAACAACGGCAGAATACTACGGTGTCGCCGATCGGGAAAGCAATACGCCGGTGAACAGGGAAACCGTTTTCCCGGCCTGTTCCGTCTCAAAGTTCATTACTGCGGTCTGCGTCATGAAACTGCAGGAGCAGGGTGTCCTTGATATCGACCGTCCTGTCAATCACTATCTGCAGCAATGGAAACTGCGCACACCGGACGGGAGTGAAAGCAGCGCTTCCATCCGGTCTATCCTGTGCCACACTGCCGGAATTGTTGACGGGGATGACGCGTTTTACGGACTCCGCCGAAACGATCCGGAAATCAGCCTGATTGATATCCTGGAAGGAAAAACCGCTTACAACAACCGCCCGGTCCGGGCGGAAAAGCCGCAGGGAGAAGCTTTTGAGTACTCGGATGCCGGATACTGCGTCCTGCAGCAGATGCTGCAGGAGACGATGCGTCAATCCTTTGACGGGATTGTCCGGGATACGCTGTTTGATCCGCTGGGCCTGGGCAGTACCTTCTTCGCAACGCCCGGCAATATGGCCCGCTTTGAAAGCAGGATGGCGACAGGGTATGATGAGGAAGGCCTGCCCATCCCGGGAAGATTCCCTGCTGTACCCGATCTCGCGGCATCCGGGCTATGGAGCACCCCGGAAGAGCTGCTGGTCATCGCAGGGGAATTTATGAAAGCGTATAATGGCGGAAGCGGCTTCCTGCAGAAAGAAACGGTCCGGGAAATGGTGAAGCCTGTGGTAAAATTCCCCTGGACAGGCCTTGGGTTGTTTATCGGGGAAAACGATACGCTGATCTCCCGGGGCTGGGGAGAAAACGGACAGTGCATGATGAAAATGCACTGCCGTACCGGAGAGGCCGCCGCCGTCATGACAAACCGGAATCCCGGCGTTGACCAGCAGGCTTCCGGTGTGGAATGGCTTGCGGAACAGAGAGGAAGATTACATGGATAAGTATATCGAAGGAAACAAGGCGGCGTGGGAGGAAGCTTTTGACCAGAGACATGCTTCCTGGGGCGCTGATATCACAGACCGCATACAGAAGGAAGACTATCCCTTTTTCAACAAGGAGACGGCTGATGTCCTGCGGCAGATCCGCACGGAGGGCACGGTCATCGGCCAGTTCTGCTGCAATAACGGGCGGGAACTGCTTTCCCTGGTGAAAAGCGGAAAGGCGGCGAAAGGGATCGGCTTTGATATCGCCGAAAACCAGGTGGCCTTTGCCAACGATAAAGCAAAGGAGCTGGGCCTGCCCTGCGTGTTCGAAGCGGTCAACGTATATGATATCGACGACCGGTACAGGGAACAGTTTGATATTGTCATCATCACGATCGGGGCGCTCTGCTGGTTTGACGACCTGAACCGTTTCTTTGCCGTTGTCGCAAAGTGCATGAAACCCGGCGCGGTCATTGTGATCAATGAGCAGCATCCATATACGAATATGCTGGCTTCTGAGGGCGATGAAGGGTTCGACCCGGCGCACAGGACGGAATGCCTGTTTTCCTATTTCGAGCATGAATGGACCGGCAACGGCGGCATGTTCTATATGACGCAGAAAAGCTATCATTCCAAAACTTTCACTGACTTTACCCATTCGATGTCCGAGATCATCTCGGGGATGTGCAACAGCGGAATGGTGATTACCGGTCTCCGGGAGTTTGACAGCGATCTCAGCGGCGGGTTTGCCGCGATTGATCGCAGCGGTTTGCCGCTGTCCATGATCATACAGGGGAAGAAATTATAAATGCCGGAATGAAAAAATGAGTGAACAGAAATACGCAAGCTGGAATCCCTGGCATGGCTGTACAAAGTATTCCGAAGGATGCCGTTACTGCTATGTTTATCGGCAGGACGAAGCATACGGCAGTACGGTTTCATCGGAACAATGCCGCAAAACACAGAATTTCAACCTGCCGGTCAAAAAGAAGCGCGACGGAACGCTGAAGATCGCGCCCGGTTCTGTGGTCATGACCTGCTTTACCTCGGATTTTCTGCTGAAGGACGCGGATCAATGGCGTGATGAGTGCTGGAAAATGATCAAATGCCGCAGTGATTGCATGTTTTACTTTTTCACGAAACGCATTGAACGCTTTCCGGAATGTGTGCCGGCTGACTGGGGAGACGGCTATGATAATGTGATCGTAGGCTGCACCTGTGAAAACCAGGACCGGGCGGATTTCCGGCTGCCGATCTTCGCAGAGCTTCCGATCAGGCATAAAACGGTTATCCTCGGCCCGATGCTTGGTCCGGTCAATCTTGAGAAGTATCTTGACGGCAGCATCTGCGAGGTAGCCTGCTCAGGAGAATCAGGCATAAACGTACGGCCGCTTGATTACGAATGGGTGCTGGACGTCCGCCGCCAGTGTATGAACAAAGGCGTCCCTTTTCAGTTTCACCAGACAGGAGCGTATTTTATCAAAAACGGCAGGATGTACCGGATCCCCCGCCGTTTCCAGATGTCGCAGGCCCGCAAAGCGGGGATCGACTACAAAATCGTGGATGGGTTTATACCAAAGGAGGATGCCCGATGAAAAAATCCTATTCTGAGATGCCCGAATCATTGAAGGGCAGCTATGCTGATGTTTCGAGAGCCTGGGGCTTCTGCTGGAAAGAATTCGTGATGACGGTACCGTCACCGATGTTTCTGGTGACAACTTATAAGGCAAACGGTCTGACCAATGCGTGTATGCAGTCCTGGTCCGCTTTCACCAGTGCCGATCATGGGAAAGGGTATTATGCTATTCTCGGAAGCGTGAATAAGGGCGGCCATCTGTACAGCACGCTGAAGGAAAAGCAGGAGGCCGTGATCAATTTCTTTTCCGCAGACTATTATAATGCCTGCATGGCCACAATCAGGCATAATGAAGCGGAAACGGACGAAATCGCCGCAGCCGGGTTAACAGCGGAATCAGCCAGTTGGGTAAATGCCCCGATGGTCCGGGAATGCTTCATGAACCTGGAGTGCCGGTATGCCTGGGAAAAAGAAATCGTTCCGGGAGACGATCATGCGATGATCTGCCTGGAAGTGATCGGCGCTCATATTGATGAGGCGTATCTAACAGACAAGACAGGAGAAAAGGGGCTCCTGTACAATATCCATTACCAGCTGAATCCGGAGCATATTGAGAAAACAAATCATGATTACGCGGGCGTGATTGTGAAGAAGATCGATATGGGGGAATACTGACAGATTGATTTCTGAATTTTAATAAGACAGTTTATTTTGGATAAACTTTAAAGTCCCGTTTGTCGGGATGTCGCTAAATCGTAATTTCTAAAAACAGAAAGAAAAATGATGATGCAAAATATTGAATTAAAGCAACTATCGTTGGATATGGGCAAAACAGAATATGATATGCTGCAGGAGATTACCGAAGTAGAGAACGGTTTTACGAACCCGGCATACAACCTGTCCTATGACGAGTATAAAGAGTGGTTGCGGGTAACGGATAATCATTCCATAGGCCTTGATTTGCCGGAAGGGTGGATTCCATATACCACATATGTTTTATATGTTGACGGTATTCCTGTCGGTTACGGCAGAGTCAGGCATTCGTCATCCGAGTATCTGGAAACGGTTGTCGGCGCAGGAAATCTGGGATACGGCATCGCTAAGGAATATAGAGGAAAAGGATACGGAAGCATTTTATTCAAAGAATTATTGAAAAAATGCAAAGAGATTGGATATAAAGAAATTAAGCTGTTCCCGATGAAAAGCAACGAGCCTACCGTAAAAATCATGCTGAAAAACGGCGGCCAGATTATTGGAGATTTCAAGAATCAGAAACATATCATCCGCATACCATTAGAATGAGATAATAGTATTCACAACAAACTCCCGTAAATCGGGATATCACCAAATCGGTATTTGTGGAGGCATGGTATGATTTGTTTTTTGACCAGCAGGATAGACGCGCCTGACACGGGAGATCTGAACCCTGCTAACCATTTCATTGATGAATTACGTTTACGATTCCCGGATCATTGTCGGGCTTTGGATATATGTTCAAATCCCGATGGCTGGGAAAAGACGGACTTTTACGCATCGCTCACAAAGAAAATATTTGAAGATGCGGGATTTTCGTTTGAGCAGTTTTATACCTTGGACAGCAGAAACCAGGACCGGGCTGAAAAACTCGTGCACGAATCGAATCTCCTGATCCTTTCAGGTGGACATGTGCCAACGCAGAATCTTTTTTTTCAAAAGATTCATCTTCGTGAATTGATAAAGGATTACGCTGGCATCGTCATAGGGATAAGCGCCGGAAGTATGAATAGCGCAGATATTGTATATTCTCAGCCTGAAGAAGAAGGAGAGGCAGTTGATCCTGCATATCAAAGATTCCTGACTGGGTTGAACCTTACAAAAACCAATCTTTTGCCCCATTATCAGGAAAACAGGGATGATGTTTTGGATGGATTGATGATTTATGATGATATCGCATGCCCTGACAGTGTTGGAAAGACCTTTTACGCTATTCCGGATGGGAGCTATCTGTTCATAAATGATGTCAAAGAGGAATTGCGCGGGGAAGCTTATATGGTGAAAGACGGTATACTTACTCAGATCTCTTATCTTGGCGGAGTCGTTTCACTTTGATAAATTCCAGCAGCGACAATTTTTCTAAAAAACCCCGTGAATATGCTATCATTGGAGCCGGGAAGCCTCCCCCGGGCTTTTCCAAAAACTATCAATTCTTCTTTCCATCTTTGCTGAAAAGAGGGTAGCTGTTCGTGAAAGAATTACGATTTGCAGTCAAAAACACAATTCCGATATTTTTCACATATCTGTTCATAGGTATCGCCTTTGGCATTCTGATGAGTGATGCGGGATACAGTGTGCTGCTCACAACGGCTTCCAGCTTTTTCATCTTTGCCGGATCAATGCAGCTTGTCATGGTGCCTATGATGACATCCGGAGCCACGCTTCTCTCCCTGGCAGTCATGGCGTTTTTTGTCAATGCACGGCACATTTTCTACGGGATCGGCTTCATCGAAAAGTTTCGCAGGATGGGCTGGAGATATCCATACATGATCCTGACCCTTACCGATGAAACCTATTCTGTTCTCTGCTCTGTAAAGTATGATGAAGGGCTTGATGAAGATAAAGCGGCTTTCCTCATCGCCATGCTTGATCATTTCTACTGGGTCTTTGGCTGCTTTATCGGAGCATGCGCAGGTCGGTTTTTTCAGTTCGATATGCGTGGAATCGAATTTTCCGCCACGGCATTTTTCCTTGTGGTTGTCGTTAACCAATGGCGTCAGTATCGTACGCGGCTCCCTTTTTTGACCGCTGCGGTATGTGCTTTGGGGTTTTATTTGTTGTTGGGAAAAGAATACTTTCTGATTCCAACGCTGGTTTCTTGCCTGGCAGCACTGTTATTCCTTCGTAAGCCTGTTGAACAGCAGGAGGGCACGACAGATGAATAACACAATGTATCCCATCGCAGTTATCGGAGTCATCGCAGTTGTTACTTGGGCCCTTCGCGCATTTCCGTTTCTGCTGTTCGGAAACAGGCCTTTGCCGAAAGTGATCCGGTATCTCGGAAAAGCGCTCCCACCTGCCATCATGACGGTGCTTGTGATCTACTGTTTGCGTGATACTTCCTTCAGTCAGTCACCGTTTGGCATTCCGGAGCTCGCAGCCTGTGCGCTGGTAGTTATCCTTCAGGTTGCACGAAAAAACATGTATTTGTCGATTATTGCCGGAACCGTATGCTATATGATCCTGATTCGCGTCATGTAACAAATCTGTTCAGAACTGTGAATGAATCAGAAAACCGGAAGTTACGAAATTGTTAATGAGACGGAATATAAGGAATATTCCTTCCTAACCCTTAGTGAGTTTAATCGCGATTAAACGCAATAACCACTCGCCGGTTTATAACGAACCGGCGGGTTGTTCTTTTTTATTGACCGCAGACTGGGATTTCAGTTATAACCATAAGCGAAATTGATTTTGGCCAGAATAACTTTCAAGTTAACTTTTCAAGAGTTTTCTGAAAAAGACAATCTCACCTGCTTCAGAAATCGTTCCGCAACAGGCGTAAAGCTTTGATACTTGTTCCAGATCAGATACATTTTCATCTCCAGATACGGGGTCAGCGGACGAAAAACCAGTCCGCTTTCTTTGGATGTGTCAATCAGGTTATTCAGCGTCAGGAGAATACCCAGCCTCTCTTTTGCAAACATTGAACCGTTATAGGAAAGCCGGAAAGACCCTTCCAGATGCAGCTGGCTGAACTTCTCTTTTGCCCACGGGCGAATATCGTTTTCCCAGCTCTGCTGTGAGCAGAACAGCGGCTGCCCGATCAGGTCATTGACGGTAATCCGTTTTTTCTTTGCCAAGGGTGAATCATCCGGAAAAACAGCGCCGAAACAGTCTGCTTCAGGAAAAACGATATAGTTGTATTTCCGCTCATCCGGTACCTCGCAGATCACGGCGAAATCAAGCAGTCCCTTATCCAGCTTTTCCGTAACCTGTTCCGTATCTCCGCTTGTTATGTGATACTGGAGAGCCGGACATTTCTTTTTAAACTCATGGATTTCCCTGGCCAGGTAGCGGATCTGATAGGACTCTGCCAGACCAAAGTAGAGATTCCCCCCGGTGATATCGTCCAGCGAAAAGAACTCCTGCTCGATCTTGTCCGCCATGGATACCAGGTCTTCCGCCCGGTTTCTGAGGAGAACACCTTCTTCCGTCAGGGCAATGCTGAAACTGTGCCGCGTAAAGAGTTTCTTTCCCAGTTCATCCTCCAGGCTTTTCAGCTGCTTGGAAAGCGTGGGCTGCGTCACATGCAGGATCTCCGCTGCCCGGGTCATATTCTCTTCTCTCGCGACAGCCAGAAAATAGCGTAATGTCCGGATCTCCACAGGCACGCTCCTTTCACTGATATTCCATATATGAATATCATGATATTCATTATAACCATTAGCGAGCTGTTCGTAAAGACGTTATAATGAGCCCGTCAGGATGAAGCAAGGAAGGTGAAACCGTTGGAAACGGAACTGGAGAAGATCCTCAGCAATCTTTCGGATGCCGGGTGCGGAGACGATGAACTGGAGCACGCAAAGCAGCTTTACGAAGCCGGTGATACCGAAACCCTGCTCCGGTACTTTCGGAAATGCCGGAGCAAACGGATGGATGAGCTACACGAGAGCCAGCGCAAAGTCGACTGCCTTGACTTCCTGATCCGCCGGACAGCAAAAGCAATACAGTAGATACTTATGAAGGAGAGATTGATCGTGATCGGAAAAGAAGAGCTCAACCTCACGATGGAATGGGACAAGACCTTCCCCAGAAGCGAAAAAGTCGACCACAGTAAAGTGACCTTTGTGAATCGTTACGGTATCACACTGGCAGCAGACCTGTATATCCCGAAGAAGGCGGAAGGCAAACTCCCGGCGATTGCTGTGAGCGGTCCTTTCGGAGCCGTCAAGGAACAGTGCTCCGGCTTGTATTCCCAGACCATGGCAGAACGCGGATTCCTCACGATTGCGTTCGATCCGTCCTTCACCGGAGAAAGCGGTGGTTATCCCCGTTATATGGCATCTCCCGACATCAATACCGAGGATTTCATGGCGGCGGTGGACTTCCTTTCCCTGCATGAAAAAGCTGATCCGGACCGCATCGGCATCATCGGGATCTGCGGCTGGGGCGGCATGGCGCTCAACACAGCGGCACTTGACACCCGTATCAAAGGAACCGTCGCCGTAACCATGTACGATATGGCCAGAGTGAACGCAAACGGATACTTTGACAGTGAGAACAACGAAGAGGCGCGTTATCAGAAGCGGGCCGCCGTGTGCGCTCAGAGACTGGAAGATCTGAAAAATGGTGAATACAAGCTGGGCGGCGGCGTGGTGGATCCGCTTCCTGAGGATGCTCCGTTCTTTGTTGCGGACTATCACGACTACTACAAGACCAGTCGTGGATACCATGCCAGATCTCTCAACTCCAACGGCGGTTGGAACATTATCGGCTGCGAGTCCTTCATGAATCAACCGATTAATACTTACACGAGTGAAATCAGAAACGCAGTGTTGATTATTCATGGTGAGAAAGCTCATTCCTGCTATTTCAGCCGTGACACCTATGCCGACATGGTCAGGGACAGCAAGTACACGGATAACAAAGAACTCATGATTATCCCCGGTGCCGTCCATACCGATCTCTATGACGGCGGTGGCAAGGATGCCATCCCCTTTGATAAGCTGGAAGCATTTTTCACCGAATATCTGCAGTAAAGGAGAATCATATGAGCAGCATACTTGTTATCTCCACAAGTCTCCGGGCAAAGAGCAATTCGGATATCATGGCCGAGCGCCTGATCGCCGGAGCGAAAGATGCCGGACATGAGGTCGGGCATATCAGCCTGAAAGGTAAGGAACTGAAGTTCTGCATCGGATGCGGGAATACCTGAAGGACACGGGCTGCGATCAGAAACTGATCGATTCACTTGAGTCCATGCGCGGGCAAGAGAACAGAGCCCGGCTGAGCTTGCTCATCAGCTACCGTCTCCTGCTGCTGGACATCATCCACGCGGAGCAGAAAAAAGCTGGACTGTCTGGACTATCTGATTTTTGCGATCAAAGCAAAGTGAGGAGGGCATTTTGATGAAGCGCTTATGGAGCATTTTCCTGGCAGTGATGCTGCTGACTGGGTTATGCGCCGCGTGGGCGGAAGAAGAGAATGAGATGGAGAACTATACCCGGTATACGGACTACGCGCCGCAGACAGCGGAGCCGATCGGCCTGATCCCCGGCACGAATCACAAGGTACTGGTTGCATGGTTTTCACGGGTAGGAAACACGATGTTTGATCCTGATGTGGACGTGGTTTCCAGCGCTACATTGAACCGGGATGAAAATGGCGAACTGATCGGCAACGCGGGCCTCATTGCCAAATGGATCGCAGAGGAGACCGGCGCGGATGTCTTTCCGATTCAAACTGCCTATACTTATCCCTCGGATTACTATCAGACGGTAGCTGTTGGCGAAGGTCAGGACATCGATTTTGTGAATCTTCAGATGGCGACCCATCTGGACGATGTCAGCGGGTATGACACGGTTTACCTGGCAGCGCCCATCTGGCACTACACCGTCTGCACGCCGCTTCGGGCTTTTCTGGAAGAAACCGATCTCTCCGGCAAGACCATTTATGTGTTCACCGCTCATTGCGGCAGCAGGTTTGCCGATACGGTGGAGAAAATCCGGCAGCTGCAGCCGAACGCAACCGTCATACAGGGTGTGGCCGTATCCGGATATGATCCGTACAGCTTTGAGAGTGAAGTAAGAACCTTCGCGCAGAACACGATGAAATAAGAGGAGGAAACACACATGAAACGTATGCTTTTGATCCTGCTGGCCACCATGATGATGAGTTCCCTGACTTTTACTGCCTCCGCCGAGAATGGCAGACGCGTCGCTAAAGACGGCGCGCAGATGCAGACGGACGATCCCGCCATGCCCACCCGGCTGCCGCCGAAAAACGGCACGAAAATTCTGCTGCACTTTGGGAACACCGTCATTCCCGGTGTGCTGAACGATTCTGAAACTGCGCAGGCGCTGATCGCCAAGCTGCCTTACACGCAGCATATGAGCCGCTATTCTCATGATTTCTGCGGGGTGACGGAAGATCTGCCCTACAACGAGGAAGAAGAGCATTATGGGTGGCTGAACGGTGACATCGACTACGCCACCGACGCTCCCTACTTCACCATTCTCTTCGAAGATCAGAATGAATCTGAAATCTATGGCAGTCAGGTAAATATTGGTGTGATCACCTGCCCTCTGGCTGACATCGCAGCGCTGAACGGCAGCTATGATGTGCTGATCGAACTAGACGAAAGTGAGGACGAACCCGCCATGCAGATGAAAATCAACGAAACGCCTGTTGCCGTGGCCTGGGAAGACAATGACTCCGTAACCGCGCTGAAGGAACTGGCACAAAACGGTCTGACCATCCAGATGACCATGTATGGCGGTTTTGAGCAGGTGGGCTCCATTGGTAAGCGGCTGCCCAGCCAGGACGCGCAGACCAGCACTTCCTCCGGCGACATTGTGCTGTATTCCGATAGCCAGTTAGTGGTGTTCTACGGCCATAATTCATGGGCCTATACCAGGCTAGGCCATATCACCGACAAGACGGCGGAAGAAATGAGAGAACTGCTGAGCAATGGCGATGTGACCATCACTATTTCGGTGCCATAAAATGAAAAACAGAATCATTATTTTGCTGACCGCATGGCTGATTTGCTGTGCGGTACAGTCATGTATACAACGGGTAGAACGAGATACACACTGCAAACGGAGGATTCGTCATGGTTTTCTATTTTACAGCCACCGGCAACAGCCTGTATGTGGCAAAACATTTGGACAATGAGCAAGTCAGCATCCCTCAGGTAATGCGCAAAGAGCATCGAATCTATCAGGCAAGCCGGATTGGTATCGTCTGTCCGCTCTTTGAATTTGAGGTGCCGAAGCTGGTGAAGGATTTTATTCGGGAATCCATTTTTGAGACCGAGTATTTCTACCTCGTGATTACCTACGGCATGCATCATGGCGGAGTGGCTCAGCGAACCCAGGCCTGGCTGAATGCCATTGGCAAAAAGGCGGATTACATCAGCACCATCATCATGCACGATAACGCGATCATCGTGTTTGATATGGATGAGCAGCGTCGCCTGGAGCCTGAGAAGCAGGTGGATACGCACATTGCGGATATCAAGGCCGACATTGAAGCCGGGAAAAAACAGGTGCAGGAAGCGGAACAAGGCGAAATTGACTTCTATGAGCATTTTGTCGAGTGGATCAGACAAACTGGCCCAATGTACAGCTTTCCGCTCTACTCGGTGACGGAGGCGTGCGTCGGCTGCGGCACCTGTTCCCGCGTATGCCCCCGGGGATGTATCCATTTGGAGGATGGCACGCCGGCATATGATTATACCCGGTGCGCCAACTGTATGGCCTGTATTCAGGCTTGTCCCACCAAGGCCATTCAGTTCGCAACCGTCAAAGAACCCAACCCAAAGGCGCGTTACAGGAATCCCCACATCTCTCTGCGGGAGATTGTAGATGCAAACAACCAGGCATAATCGACCAGGAGCGTCACTTCGGTGACGCTTTTTCCATTTTCCGGTACCTTGTTTACATCGACCAGCGATTTCGTTTACATCGAAGGTTTGGGATATTAGGTGAACCGTCACCTTGCCCACACCGAATTTTGTGTACAGCAAATGAGTACCCCCCGGGCAAGGGTAAAAAGAAAGAGAAGCCTGATTTCTCAAGCTTCTCTGGGTGGTGGTGACAGTTGGACTCGAACCAACGGTCTCACTTCGCTTCGCTCGTTCGGTCAAGTTCGCAATCGGCGTACAGCCGCCTTGGAGCGGCGTCTGTACTTGTTGCTCACTACGCTTCCGCCTCGCTTCATCCCGCACTGCGGGCGCATCGGCTCCGCGCCCCATGATGTGAACGATGTGCTCTCACTCATTGGTATGTTTGCATAAACCACAAGATATAGTATATTCTCATGCAAAAAAATGGTTTTCTTTCACAAGACAGAAAGTGATTTTTGGCTCCGGAGAACCGTTCACAACGACAACGGTAAATCCATGCCGATCTGCGGGTCGATCCAGCTTTCCTGTTTGGCTTCATGTACCTGATCTTCCGGCTGCAAATGCCCAATCAGCAGCGGGGATTCCGGGTCGTGCATGGTCATGTTCTTCCTGACAGTCTCCGCGTCATAGTTGGCGTAGCAGTACCGGCACAAATGGCCGCAGGTATTGTATGCTCCGATATCTCCGCCCAGATAGCAGGCGCATTCCTTTCGGGCCGGTGCGGTCTTCGGCATCTTCAGCCGATGATGCAGCGCCTGTTCATAGGTGGCGATTGTCATGCACCCGCTGCAGTCCGCACCGACAGAAGCAAGTTCATTTCCCTCTCCGCAGGGACGGATCGTCATGCCGTATTGCTTCCCGATCTCCACAAAGGTCTCTCCCAGCAGGAGCCGCTGCTCTGCGGTGACCTGTCGAACCTCCGGGAAGTTGCGCCTTGTTTTTTCGTACAGGTCGATAAAACTGATCACTGCCGTGCGTGTATACCCCGACAGTGCTTTTGCCATATGCTCAAACGCTTTGATATGCCGTTCAACCGGATACTCTTCGCTGATGAAGACCGGATCATACCGCCATCCTATGCTGTCCACGCCGACAATACACGACAGGCGTCTGAAGCTTTCGAGCACGTTCCGTTTGTCCGGAACACGCGGTTCGATCTCTCTTCCGTATGGCGTGACCGTGACAAACCAGTATTGCCCATAGGGACGGAGCAGGTCCATATGCGGAAGCATCGGCGCAGGATTCTTCGTGCAGAAGCCGATCAGGTCCACCAAATCCGGCGACAGCCTGTACCGTGTGACGGAACGCGGATTGTATGGATTTCGTACCAGCACAAATCCCGCCTTCAGCCGGTTCACGAACCACTCAGAATAAAAGGCCGGAATATCTGTGCGCATTCCTGTGTTGATGATCATGATATCAGTTCCCGAATAACCTGTGCAGAATCCCCGCCGATCATGATTGTCCGCTCCCGGATCTCCTCCGGAACCCGTTCCTCTTCCATGTTCAGGCAGGCATAGGTCGCGTTCCTGTTCTGATAAACCTGCTGCCAGAAACTGTATTTGATGATACCCGGGGTATTGTACCCCACGCCGATCTCCAGGAAAACAACCTTCCGGTCCTGATGCTGCGTCAGCCAGATCTCATATTCCACAGCGGCGGCCTGCCAGCCTTCGTCCTCCACGAACTTATCGTCCGAGCGGAGGTTCATGGTCAGGGGACGACCGCAGTTCGGGCATTTCGGCAGCAGCTCTTCCGGTATGCTCATTTTCGCCTCTGTGCCTTCCGGAAGGATCAGCTCGTTATGTTCCCCGATGATATACCCCTGGGACAGGATCATGTTCCGGATCATGCCTTCGTTTTCCCATGTCTTTTTGCAGCAGGGCTTTGTACACTGGAACAGGCCGTAATCCCCCTGGGTGTAGAACAGCCGTTTCTTGTCGAACCCGGCCTTCCGGAAGCAATGGTCCACGTTGGTGGTCAGAACAAAATAGTCTTTATCCTTCACCACCTGAAGCAAATCGCTGTAGGCGGATTTCGGCGCGTCCATGCAGCGGTTGATCCAGATATACCGGCTCCAGTAGGCCCAGAATTCTTCCTGTGTGCTGTATGGGAAGAAACCGCCTGTATACATATCCCGGAAGCCGTATTTTTGGCTGAAATCGCTGAAATACCTGTCAAAGCGCTCGCCGGAGTATACAAACCCGGCAGCCGTGGACAGTCCGGCTCCCGCTCCGATGATCACAGCGTCAGCCTGATCGATCTTTTCTTTCAGCAGCAAAACTTTTTCGTCCATATCATTCTCCGTCATCAGTAAACAACCCCGGCAGAAAGATTCCGTCAGGGCATCCGGAAAGCCGTTTTACTTCGCAATCGGCGCCGCAACTTCCCTACCGTCAGCAGTTGTAAATACTCCGTCCGTTCCCTGCGCCAGCGGGTCAGCGTGGCTTGTGACCGCGGCCGCATTGGCTGCATCATACCAGAATCCGTTCATGCCCAGGACGGCATTTTCCGGCAGGTCAAAAGTATAACCTTCCGCTTTTCCGTCAGCGCCTTTTTCAATGGCGACGATTTCGTCCTTCGTATACGGTGCCGCGGTCAGGGGATTTACAATACCTTCCCCGGCAAAATACTCCCTGCCGTAGAAAATGGTGCCGACACCATTGATGCTCACGCCATACGCCCAGTTTTTCTGCTCTTTCATTTGCTTTTTCTCCTTTGAGTTTCTTTCCGGCTTTTCCGCCGGCAAATGAAGCATAAAACAGAGGAGAAGGCAAAACAAGAACGCACTTTTTTATTACATAGGCACCTTTTGGTAACCGCTTTCCTTTTTATGTCAGCAGTCTCTGATAGATTTCCAGATCGCTGTCTTTGAAGACATTGAAGATTACGCGCCGGATACCGGTTTCTTTCTGCAGGAATTCCTCCACGGTCCGGACGGCGATCTCTGCCGCGAGGTCCGGCGGGAAGCGGAAAACCCCGGTGGCGATGCAGCAGAAAGCGACGGAATGCAGATCATGCCGTTCGGCCATTTCCAGGCAGGAACGGTAGCAGGATGCCAGCAATGCTTCGGCTTCAGGGGTGACCTCATCATTGATGATCGGTCCGACCGTGTGCAGCACATATTTCGCAGGCAGGTTGAAGCCGGGCGTAATCTTTGCCTGTCCGGCAGGTTCCTCATATCCCTGTGCCCGCATCAGTTCATGGCAGGCCAGGCGCAGCTGCACACCGCTCATGGTATGGATGATGTTATCGATGCAGCCATGGCAGGGAGAAAAACAACCAAGCATCTGGCTGTTCGCGGCATTGACAATGGCGTCGCACCGCAGGGTCGTGATATCTCCCTGCCAGAGGATGAGGCGGTGGTCTTCGGTGCAGGCAGGCAGACGATCTGCGTCCGCTATACCCTTTTCCTCTGTCATTTCTTTCAGGAAAGCATCCTGGATCTGCAGAAACTCCTCAGAGACAGGCATCGGCGGACGGACATTCATCAGGCTGCGGAGCAGCCGCCACTGACGGTCAGCTGTATAGGGAAACACAGGATACTGATACTGCGGCATTTCTTCCAGCAGGGCATGGATCAGCCATCTGCGTCTTTCGTTCTGATTCATTTGCTTTCACGCACCAGTTGCTGATATCCGGTTCCCCAGACTTCCATGGCTTTGATAATCGGGCGCATGGATTCTCCCAGATCGCTCAGCGCGTATTCCACTCTAGGCGGCACTTCCGGGAAAACCGTTCTGGTGATGATCTCATCGTTTTCCAAAGCGCGGAGGTTGTCAGTCAGGACTTTTTGACTGATTCCGGGAATGGAGCGGAGCATCTCGTTGAATCTCCACGGACGAGCCATCAGATTACGAAGGATCAGAATTTTCCACTTGTTTCCGATAAGCTGCAGAGTAGTGGCTACCGGGCACTCCGGCAGTTCTGCTTTCGTCAGCATATGTATACCTCCAGGAGAAAATAATATGCAATTTCGCGTGTCACATTCATATTAGCATGTAATATAAGCAGGAGCAAGTACAATCATATCATTCACTAATCCGGCGAACCGTTAACATCGACTGTTTGCTGATTGCCCATGAAAGAGCAATCTGTAATATACCGTGATTATTCTGCATTAAAGCAGTACCTGTAGCAGTATTACTCACTTTGCCTGCTCTGAAAGTCAAGCAAAGAAAGCGTTGCCCTTGATGAGCAACGCCTTTAAGGTTATTGAATGTTTCTTTTATTTGCTTAGCCGCTCAAGCGCCTCGATAGCATCCGGGTACTCGTATTCTGCGGCTTCCTGGTAAAGCTGTTTCGCTTTATTCAGATCCTGCTCCACGCCAAGGCCCTGCTCAAAAAGAATACCAAGTTCATATCCGGCAGCAACGACGCCTGTGGCGGACTTGTTCTCAGACGCTTCCACAGAGGCAAAGAGCTCCGCAGCTTTGGTATAGTCCTGTTCAACACCGAGCCCCTGTTTGAAAAGCAAGCCCAGGTAATAACCACTTGTCAGATCGCCAGCCTCTACGCCTTTGGCATAGTATTCAGCCGCCTTCTCGTAGTCCTGTTCCACACCAAGGCCCTGTTCATACACCATGCCTACATAGCGGGCCGCTTTCATGCTTCTTGCTTCGAAGGCCTCCATGAAAAGCTGAAGCGCTTTTTCGTAGTCCTGGTCAACGCCGTCGCCGTTCATATAGGCAATGCCTTCGTTAAGGGTCTGCATAGAGCCGCCTCCCGCTCCATTGCCTCGTCCGCCATTGCGGGGCGCTTCAGCCATTGCAGTAACGGAAGCCAGGATGAGCGTGAGCGACATCAGAATAAGGATTCCTTTCTTCATGCAGCACCTCACTTGCTCTGTGAAAACAGCCAGTCACGGACTGCTCCCAGTTTATAGGCATAGTCAAAGGAAGTCATATGCTCACCAGCGCCGCCGCCGGAGGTTTGGCCTGCTGCAAGCGTCGTCCCCAGCGTGAATGTCACGAAGTTTTCCTGACAGCCCTCCGCCAGCATGGCGGCCACAGCGGCATTCTGTGTGTCAGCGTCATCCTGTGCGCTCCATTCTTTATGACTGTATGCAGCGCCATCCGCATTGAACAGGGCGAGCAGTTCGGCCTGACCGGCGGAGGCCTTGGGATCACCCGCGGAAACGATATAGAAGAAGTTTTCATCCTCCAGGCCGTTCAGCAGACTCGTGTCCCACTGGCTCCCGACAAACAGATAGGCGGCGAAAAAGTCAGGATACGCAATACTCAGATGAAATGAAGTCATACCACCCATGGACTGGCCGGTTGTATAAATCCTGTCCGTGTCAATGGGGTAGGTCTCCGTCAGTGACTGAAGCAGGCGCATAGCCACATCGATTTGGCCGGAATGATTGAAATTGTCATCCACAACAGTTTCCGTAAAGACAGGCACGACTACAAAAGCGGGATGCTTAGCCTGCTCTTCCTCTGTTGCCCAGATCAGCCCGCCCCATCCCTGGGTCAACACATAATCCGTACCGCGCCCGACAGCGCTTGAATCGGGAATAAACTGGATCATGGGATAGCTTTGGGTTTCATCATAATTCTCTGGGATAAACAACTGATACTGCAGACTGGTACCGGTTTCTGCGTCTTCATAAGTCAGCAGCTGAAACTTTGGCGCGACCTCGGCGATCATAGCCTGAAGCTCGGAATCGCTGGATTTATCCGTACCACCACCATTACCACCGCGCATACCGCCTTGTCTATCACCGGGACCGCCATTGCCACCGCGCCCGCCAGGGGCTTCTGCAAAAGCAGCGCCGACAGTACAGAGGAGCGAAAGAGCAAGAACCATTGAGATGATCTTTTTCATAAGGAATATCCTCCATCATTGATTTCGATATCCGGTCTTACGCTTTCGCTGCTCGATATCATGCGATTATATTAGCATGGATTCCTTAAAAATAACTTAAAACAAAGATGCCGAATCCACCACAAAAGCTACTATACAATATGGTACTTTTGTGAGTGGACACTCTGTATACACAACAGTCGTGTACCCCGGGGTACACGAAAACGGAAATGGACAAAAAGAAGCAAGCCCTTGATCTACAAGGGCTTGCGCTTGGTGGTGACAGTTGGACTCGAACCAACGACCCCATCGATGTGAACGATGTGCTCTACCGACTGAGCCATGCCACCATTCTTCTGTTGATGAATGCCAGCGGCGAAAATTTTCTGAAAAATTCACCAGGA
>CAMKNZ010000014.1 GCA_946414315.1 uncultured Clostridia bacterium | reverse complement strand
TTACAGGGAATGATGGAAGCGTACTGTATTCGAAAGCAGTAAAGATTGTAGAACCGCAGTGTGAGATCACGCAGCAACCTGAAAGTGTGACAGTAGTCACAGGAGGGAATGCAACCTTTACAGTTACAGCAACAAATGCCGCAGGATACACGTGGCAATACAGCGAGGACGCAGGAGAAACCTGGACGAGCTATGAAGAAGCATGGGCACAGGAAGCCGAGATAGCAATAGAAGCGACGGAAGAGAGTGCTGCATTGCTTTATCGCTGCATGGTCACAGGGATCAACGGAAGCACAGTTTATTCAAATGCAGTTGGAATCACACTGGAAGTACCGTTTGAGATCACGGAGCAGCCGGAAAACGCAGAAGGCGTAATCGGCGGGTATGCGAGGTTCACGGTAGTAGCCACAGGAGCGGCGAGCTACGTATGGCAGTATAAAAAGAGTGGAGGCAGTTGGACAAGCTGGACAGGAGACTGGGCGAAAGATTCAGTAGTAGATGTAGAAGTAACGAGCAGTCGAAAGAGTATGCAGTTCCGCTGCAAGATTACAGGGAATGATGGAAGCGTACTGTATTCGAAAGCAGTAAAGATTGTAGAACCAGCTGACATCACTTTCGTTGTGGATCATATAACTTATCAGATTAAAAAAGATAGTTCAACAGAAGTATCAGTTATGTCAATAGATGATACTGTACCTGCTATCTTTATTCCGATGACTGTGTTATATGAATCTCAAAGCTATTCTGTTACGTCAATTGCAGAAGACGCCTTCAACGGTTACGATGGCATTGTCTTCCGGCAGACCGCATCTGGCTGGATCCTGTACAAGTACTTTGGAATTGCATCAGCACTGGATGTGACCCAGTATCTGGATGGTATCACCCTGATTGAAATCGGACCTGAAGCCTTTATGGGTAATACTGCTCTGACAAGCATCATAATTCCGGATTCGATTGAAGTAATCGGTGCCCGAGCATTCCAGAACTGTACAAATCTGAGCAGCATGGATTCCGTATCAACAGGCAACTAAATCTCTTTGGGAACCCTTTGGGGTTCCCATTTCCATCAGCGTAGGGTTTTCCCGGTTCGACTCCGGGAACGCTGAAAACAAATCCAACAGTATTTCTCTTATGTGACGATATTAACCGACTCAAGGAGGTTAACACCCATGAAGCGCAGGATATGGATCATCATCGTGCTGTGTCTGGCAGTCTGTCTGGCAATGAGCGCCTTTGGTAGCATCGCGGCGGCGGAGGAGATCATAGAGACCATCGAAGTGGAGGCGGATCTTTCTGACCTCGGGGCCAGGGTTACCAGCGAGATTGCAGAAAAAGAATACCTGAACAGCGTATTTGGCCTACCGGTAACGCCAGTGGAAGAATACTCCGTACCGCTACGCGGATACGTGGGCGGCGAAGGACTCGGAGAAAGCAGCCGCGAGCGGATTGTATATAATGCGCTGAGGGAACAAGTGGAACAGGTGGCGGCGGGAAATCTGTCTTCCACCTCATTTGTGTTTGAAAACATCTTTACCTTTGCCGCAGCAGATCTGGACATGGATGGACAGGACCTGTTTGAACTTAGAGACGATGGCTATTATCACATTCGTGACGCAGCCTCTACGAAGGTCCAGGAACTGATGGCGGGTGTTCCTAACAAGGCGTTCAAGGCGGTGCTTTATGACTGCCCCTATGAAATGTTCTGGATGGACAAGGGAGAGGGAAAGAATATCTTCTCAGCGCAATCAAGTTACGGCGGCACGTTGAGCCCGGTGCAGACGATCACGGTTTCTATGACAATCCGGATCATGGTGAACAATTCCTATATCGGCAACAGCCAGTATACGATCAACAGCAGCAAGATCCAGGGTGTGCATGACGCAGCGGACAATGCTGGCAGCATCGTTCAGACCAATGCCGGCCTGGACGACTATGAAAAACTGACAGCATACAAGAACGAAATCTGCAGGCTGACAGATTATAACCATGAAGCGGCAGATGAAAAACAATGGACCGAAGGCTACGGGGATCCCTGGCAGTTGGTATGGGTGTTTGACGGGAATCCGGGTACTACGGTGGTGTGCGAGGGATACTCCAAAGCATTCATGTATCTGTGCGATCAGAGCGAATGGAGCGAAGAGGACGCGGTCAAAGTGATCTGCGTGAGCGGCGAAATGGACGGCGGCCCGCACATGTGGAACATTGTACAGATGAACAACCATCATTACATTGCCGATGTGACGAACAGCGACGGAAATGTGGCGGAGGGAAACCGCCCCGCCATCGGTGCAAATGGCGGACTGTTCCTGGACGGATATACGGATACAGGCGCGAATGATAAAACCTATTATTATACGGCTGGCGGAAGCGAAATCGAATATATATTCGACGACGATACATACGCCCAGTTCAACAAGGACGGCTGGCTGGGCCTGTCCGCGACGGCGGCGTCCGCCCCGGCGCTGACCGCCCGCACGGCAGGAGAATACGAGACCATCAGCGCAGGCAACGATATCCTGCTGATTCCGCAGGATAAAGTGCTGGCAGTCGAGATTCAGAACAACAGCGCTAATTTCTATGGTGCATATATCACGGAATACGGACAGACGGACGAGATCGCGGATACGCACCCGGTGGAAAAAGAATGGGTTCCCGGATGGACCGTGGTGCACATCCCGATGACCAACTGTGAAGCAAACAAGACCTATGAGGTACACGTATATACCTCCGGCGGCGGGGAAGACAACAGGCTGGTGACATCGGATACCGGGATCCGGTTCCAGGTGACGCCTGTACAGGGCGCTATTGTGGTGAGCATGAACGACGAATATGTCGTCTCAGCCCCGATCTGTTTCTATGCCCGGTATACGGGCGGAGCTGCCCTGACGGAAAACGAATGGCTACGGCTCCGTATTTTTGAAGCAGAGGATTACTGTCCGCTGGAGGAGAGATTCAACCCGGGTGATAATTGGTATGACAAGGGCGGGGATCCTAATGATTTCTGGGAAACAGACCTGAGGATCGGCAGGCCCGGAGACTACGTGCTGGAAGCGGCGATCTGGACCCGTGACGAAAACGAGAATGACCAGATCCTGGAGGATACGGTTGTCACGAAGGAATTCACGCTGACAAAGACCGGCGAACTGGAAGCACCGGTGTTCGTCGACCTGCCGGCGACGGTTTCCGCCACGGAACTTTCGAACTTCAGCTTTAGCTTTACGACGAAGTTCCCGCAGCACATTAACGTGATCATCACCAAGGATGGGTGGGACGAGGCGGCGTATTTCGCGGAGGCCTCCTTCTGGTATGACGGGGAGGGTGAGGACTACAACGATCCCGACAAGGCCGACCAGTATCTCGCTGCCACCTGGGGCATGCCCGGGCTGAGCTATGAGGACGGCGAGACGGGCACAGAAGGAAACATGAAGAACGGGAAGGTCGTCTGCAGACCGGGATTCCCGGAAGATATGGAATACGGCGAATACCAGATCCATATCATGGCGGACCGATGGAACTACGAGACGGGTTCGCTGGACGCTTCGTTCATGATCGTGCCGGGTGAAGCGGAGATGATCGTTCTTGAACCGGAAGGGGAGTCCGGCAGCGCGGGTCATCCGGCAGCTATGTGCAGCGGGCTGCACGTGGTTGCCTACGCGCCGGACGCGGAGAACATCTTCTTCTATGTGAACGACACGATCCAACAGGCGGAGCCGGGAGCGCTGGCCGAATACTACGGTATGCTGACGGACGAGGAGACGGTGATCCGGGCGGAGGCAGTGGCTGAGGACGGAACGAAGGAGACCATCGGCGAAGAGACGCTGTATGCGCAGGGTGCGCAGCTGAATGACGGTTTCCTGCCGGAGATCCCCGACACCATGACCGCGGGAGAAGACTGGAGCATCACGATTGAGCGGCCGGCCGTGGAAGAAGGAACCCGGGTGCAATATGAGGCACAGTTCTCTGACTTGGAGGACGGCTGGGCCTGGATCCGGATCACCCCCGACGGCGAGAACTGGGGCATGCTGAATGACGACACTGAGCTGAGCGTTGATGGAGATGACCTGATCGTCGGCCATACGTATGAACTGAAACTGAACATCTTTGCGGAAGGGTATCAGCCGATTTATATCACCAGGAAGATCACCGCGGTGGCGGAAGAGAAGACGCACAATCCAATTCTCCTGAGCGCGGTGATTAGGGAATTCGACGAGAACACCCATCAACCGACAGAAACAGAGATCCAGAGCCCCGCAACACTGCTGCTGCACCAGCCGGTGCTGTTCCGGTTCCAGGTTCCGGACGCCGTGATGGTGCGCTTCTGGAAGGGCGAAGAGTTTGAATACCTGGAGCCCGAAGAAAACTGCGAATATCAATACGACTGGGATTACTGGTTCACGGGGACGGTACAGGTATTTGCTCAGGCCTGCTATGAAGAACCCGGCGAAGACGAAGAACCGGTATGGGAGCCGGTGACGGAGGACGAGATATTTACCATCGAACTGATTACCGAAGGGGCGCCGACAGGCATGACGGTACGGTTTGACGGAGAGGCGGATATCGGCGCAGTGACGCAGGGAAACTGGATCAACGTGACCCTGCAGGGTGAAAACGGATACACCGGATACAACATCTGCGCGGCAACCGTATACCAGTATGACCGGGAGATCATCCGGAAGGATATGCGGCTTGACGGCACGCAGTACAGCTGCCGGATCCCGACGACGATGCTGGAGCCGGGATACTACCACATTGTGGTATTCGCAGAAGAAACAGGGAAGCCGAACGTGGATAAGCACAGCAGCTTTGTTGTGCTGGAAAACGAGCATGCGCCGGCCAGCGGCCTGTGGCTGACGACGACGGCACAGCCCGTCGAAGAGGAAGATTACGATTACACGGTACCTGCGTTTGATGATTTCCAGGTCAGCTTCTGGGCACCGGAACGGGAAGGATACCGGAAGTATTACCGGTTCTTCAACGGATATGAATGGCAGTATGAATGGGGCGCATACGGCTCCAGGACCCTGTCGCTGGATCCGGGCCGGCAGAGCGTGCAGGTTGAGGTCCACTATATCAACAAAGAAGATGAAGCAGACGAAATTGTCCTGTCCGACGCACTGGTGTTTGAGGTGGAAGGCGGCGAGAACGGGATTGAACTGGACATCGACTGGATATACGACCTGAGCGAAGCTGACCCGGAAGAAACCTGGCTGCCGCTGTTCAGCATCACCACGGAAGAAGGCAAGGATCCGGTATGGTGGAACATCCGGGCGAGGCTGGAACGGGATGATGAAGACTCCGTTGAGATCCTTGAATGTTATTCACCGTGGATGCCGATTCCGACAGTCTTTGCGGTACAGCAGAGCGAGGTTAACATCCAGCCCGGCGACCGGGTCAGGGTGCAGATCGAGATCAACGTACGGGGCGGCGATCCGTTCCGGGTGGAAGGAACCATCGTGTTTGTCACCGGGGAAGACGACCATATCTCCCTGAAGGTGAACGGGGAGAGCAACGAAACCAGCACGCAGGCGAGGACGAAGGTGCCGGTTGAAATCACGATCAGCGGAGATGAGGACGAGCGGCCCGTCGGGCTGCGCTATATGCGCGGTGACGGCAGGGGATGGCAATATATCGGGCAATACCGCCCGGGAGACGATACGGTGCGGTTTACGGAAATGTTTGACAGCGGCGACCGGATGGTCGTGGTGCAGGGCGAATATATCGTAAACGGCGAATCGGTATGGAGCAGCAGCGTATCCAACGCGGTGACGGTTCACGTGACTGCCAGCGAAACAGCCAAAGAAGCAATCTTTGCAGTAAGCCCGCAGACGGTGACACGCGGCGGGCTTGTGACAGTGAACGTAACAGGCGCCTATGATTCGGAAGAGGAAGGCGCGGAGCAGAAAACACCGACCTTCTTCAGCATTAATTTCCGGAACGACGATGGCGCAGATCGGAACGGACAGTTCCTGGAAGCGGCGATCCCGTTCACGGTGCAGATTCCGACGAGCGAACTGGAAGCGGGAGACTGGTATGTATACGTGGACACGAGCGCTACGAACTGCGAATGGAACTGCGACGGCAGGGGAAGACAGCTGATCACGGTGACCGAGCCGGAAGACGGCGAGGTGATCCTGGAGATCCCGGAGACCATCCATGCCGATATGGACTTCCCCGTATCCGCCTACGCAAAGGGCGCGGACAAGATTGTGATCCACTACCTGAAAGCCGGAGAGGGCGAAGAAGACCCGGAGGACTATCCGGACACCTATGGGGGCGAGTGTGTCTTTATAAACGGACAGCGCCTGGAAGAGGGAGACTATACCATCTGGGCGGAAGCGTGGTATCTGGATCAGGATACGGAAGAATGGACCAGCGCGGAAAGCAGCCCGCGGGAGACCCGGCAGATCCGCTATGAAGGAACGGCAACGGTTGCCCTGACCGGACCGGCGGACAACGCCTTTGAGGTGAACAGCGAGCTGGGTCTCCAATTTACCGTGGCAGGACTGGAAAACCATACGAGCAGCTGGCGGGTTGAGGTCAGGGACAACGATGGTGAGATCATCAGCGAGTGGACCGACTGGGACGGCCCGGAAGCAGTCAACGGCGTTACGACATTCAGCGTAACAGAGGGGCTGAGCTGCGGCGAACGGTATTATATCAAAGCAGAAGCATGGGGCGAACCCGGATGGCGCGGCGACTTTGCAGAAATACAGGTGCTGGGCATTGAGACCACGACGGGCATGGCACTGAGCCTTGACCCGGAGGAGATTATGATCTCCGGACACGTGACGGCGACGGTGACCGGCGTACCGGCGAATGCGACCTATGTGCAGCTGATCAAGGAATACGGGAACACCGATATCAAACGCGTTGACGCCGAAACCCATACGGCGACATTCGAAGCAGAACTGCACAATAAAGGAACATGGACCTATTGGGCACGGTATACGACACAGAACGTGCCGGTGGACGACAACGACATATGGGCATACGACTGGGACAGCGTAACATGGGCCGGCGGAAGCAACGCGGCGACCCTGACCGTGTCGAGCCGCGGCAGGCTGCCGGAGCCGGACGTGACGCTGAGCAACACCGCATGGGATGAAAACTATACCAGCGGATATACCCAGGGCGATGTGCTGAAGGTGACGATCAACAGCGACCCGACGGGCGAATACCTGACGGGCCATGAGTTCTGGTACTATGTGAATATTTTCCGGGGCATTGACTATGACGAGGAGCAGGACGAATGGACCTGGAGCCATGAGGATCACCAGGACCGCATGGGCCGGGGAAGCCAGATCCTGATTCCGACATATGACTATGCACCCGGTAAATACCGGATTTGCATAGGCATGGGAACGGCAGAATGGGAGGACAACGAGAAAGCGTTTATCATCGACATCGTCGAAGCGGAGGAAGCGCCTGCGTTTGTGCTACAGATCGGGACGACCGAACTGCAGACCTGCGAGGAAACGGAAATCCTCCTTTACGCGAAGGACGCGGAGCGCGTCGGCGTGATTATTACCCGCAGCGAAGACCCTGAATGGCAGGATGAACGGTGGGACGACCGGGAGACCGGCAGATGGAGCTGGAGCGCGGGCGCGGCAGACGAATATACCATTACGCCGTATGTGGATGGCATCGCCATGCAGGAAGAAACGATGACGCTACAGGTGAGCGCGACCGGCTCGCTGAAGGACCCTGAGATCGGGATGGCCAGCGTGATTACAGCCGGAAGCGACCTGACGGTGAACGTTACCGCCAAGGGCACAAAACCGGCAGAGGGCGAAGCCTCTGACGAAAGCATTATCGCGGACGACGTGCATATACAGCTGACCGACGTGAGCGGACCGCAGGGCTGGAGCCGCGGGGAAGGCACCATCTACCCGGACGCAGACGGAACCGGCAGCTATACCTTCAGCGGAAACGAATTTGACTATGAAGGCATATACCAGGTTGACGCTCATTCCAACAAGCGGAACTGGAACAGCGGACACGCGGAGAAACAGGTGATCGTTGTGAACGACGCGAAAGATACGACGAAGACGGTAACGCTGACCATCGACGGAAGAAATGACGCTCAGATGACATATCCTTCCAGCCGGCAGATGCGTATCGAAGTATCGGCACCAGGCGCCGACGCGATCCGTCTGATCAACGGAAACCAACGGGAGGACCGGGAAGGGGACCGTTTTGACGAATACCGGAACTACGGCGGCGACACGGTGATCATGGCGATGGCCAGCTATGACGACGGCCTCACCTGGACCGGATGGAGCAACATCATCGAGGTGAAGATTACCAACGAAGGAAGCCTCGGAGAGCCGAATTTCGGGCCGATCAGCAACAGCTATACAAGGGGCGAGACGCTGACGGTGACGATCGGCGAGGATCCGGCAACAGACAAAGAGGTGGAGATAGCACCGGCAGTATGGTATTACGCCGAGATTGACAGGCAGGAGACAGACGGAGACAACAACACCTACTGGAACCACCTACCGGAATGGCACTGGAACTGGACCGGCGCGGAAGACAGGAAGTTCAACATCTCCACATTCCCGCTGGAGCCCGGGAACTACCGGCTGCGCATCGTGGTGGACGCGGAAGGCTGGAGAGACAATATGGTGGAAGCCGGAACGTTTACGATCGTGAATCCGAATGAATTTGTCACGGACATTCCGGAGGAGATCCCGGCCAACAGCGAGAGAGAATACTATGCGCTGATCCCCGGCGCGGCGCTGACCCGGTATCATGTACTGAAAAAGAATGATCAGAACGAATATGATGAATACTTCGGATGGAACGAATGGATCGAAGGCGACTGCGCCAGGATCCCGCTGAATATCGGAACAGCAGGGGAATTCCGGGTTGTGTTTGAAGCGGAAGGCGCGAGCGGATCGGATTGGTCGGAAACGAAGGACTTTACCGTAACCGGCAGCGAGCTGGAAGGTGAGATCCGGATCACAATGGCAGCACCGTGGACGAGCGGGGCGCTGAGATTCAGCATTGTGACAACGGATCCGGAGGTGTATTTTAAGGTTGACATCCAGGAAGAAGGGGCTGGCGGAAACCACTGGTTCTACCGCATGCAGCGGGATATCGAGATCGACGGAAGCGAACTGAGCAGCGACTGTGATTACCGGATCAGCGTTGAACAGTGGAAGGAAGGGTATGTCAACAGCTACCGGAATTACTGGATCCGCAGGGAAGCGGCAGGCCAGACCCTGGAGCTGCCGGCGAGCCTGACGACGCTGGAAAGCGAAGCGTTCAGGGGCATTAACGCCCGAATGATCATTATCCCGAACTATGTAACAAGGATCGAAGAGAACACATTTGCGGACTGCCCGAACCTGGCGGCGGTGGTCATTCCGAACAGCGTGACGAAGATAGATGAGTACGCATTCGGATACACCTGGAATATGACGGTATACGGAAGCAGCAACACAGCGAAGACATTCGCGGATAGCAAAGGATACGGATATATCGAACTGACGGGAGAATGACTCACACTTATCCAGATAGCGGTGAACCGTGTTTCATACGATTATTTGGCAGCAGTGAGTAATAACGATTCTGAACTTATTGAGATCCGGGAAAAGAGAACGGAGGAACAGGTATGCGTAAGGTTATCGTGCTGGTGTGTATGATGGCAGTGCTGGTGCTGTGCGTTTGCGGATGGACAGGAGACGTGAAGGCAGAGGGATGTCAGCATCTGTATTCAAATGCCCCTGTGGATGAAGCGAAGGACGTCTATGCCGCTGTTGACAACCAAAGACACGAACACCGCATAGAAACCTGGCGTTATATTACCTGTAAAAACTGCGGGGAAATAAAGGAACAGGAATGTATCGATTCGACAGAACCGACAGAAGAACCGCACCGGTATGAGGTTCAGAACGGGAAATGGGTCTGCGCAGATTGCGGATACGAATATGCAGAACAGGCCGGACTGAACGCCACGCCGATCTCGATTGGCGAAGAAGTGACGGTGACGCTGACGGCGGAAACGGATCACAGGATCTATTCTTTCGTCGCGCCGGAAACGGGGTTCTATTATCCTTCTGTGGACGAAGGATCATCACCGAACTACAGCGCTGACACATTTGTGTATAATAGCAACCTGACACCGGCTGAATACCACGACTACTACTGCGAGGTCCTGCCGGATCCGGTCAGGATGGAAAAGAACAAACTCTATTATCTTTACGCATATGCTATCAATGATTCCGAGCCGCTTGGCAGCATCCCCTTCTCCTATCATCTGAGAATGGATTACAGGGGCCGGGTGAGGATGAACCTGTACAACAACGACAGATACTACTACGGGAACTACGGGCATCCTGCTTCACCGACGGATCTGGCAGCGGATGTCATGGTTGCCGACGGAGAAGGTACACTAAAATACCGGTGGTTTGAGGTGATCCCCGCGGAGACGGAAGGCGGGGCAGAGACACTGGTGCTGATCGCGGAGACAGACACGCCTATGCTGCAGACTGGTTACAGCGACAGGATCATGACTGTTGAATGCCAGGCGAGCGACGACAACTTTGCAACGATCTGCGGGCAGAGCCGCGTGGACGTTATCCCCTCCTGGGAATTCAGCGCAGCAGCGCTATCGCCGGAAACCGTATACATGTCCCCGGACAATACGGAAGAAGCGGTGACGATGCAGGTCGGAGCGGCCATTGTATGCGGCGAGATCGAATATCAATGGGAAAAGTGGAACGGGACTGCCTGCCGGTACGAGGAGATCCAGGGAGCGGAGAACGCCAGCTATACCGCTTCGGCGGAAACCGATTCGGCAACGGGAAAACGCCGTTCGGAGAAATACCGCTGCCATGTGACACACCTTTTGCAGGGAGAATGGCAGGATCAGTATGTGAATTTTGAGATCCGGGTAGGGAGCGGACTGATTCTGGCCGAGCCTGATATGCAGACCATGTACCCCCTGGCAGGGGAAGAGATTACACTCCGCGTGGGTGAGGTGATCGGTGAAGGCGTGAGCTATCAGTGGTATGACAGCTCGGACCACTGGTATTATTACAAAGACGATAATATCAATTACGGAACGCCAATCACCGGCGCCACAGGGGCGACCTATACCTATAAGACCGACAAAACGAGAAAGTTGCTTACCTGCCGGGTGATGGGTCAGTATGGCTATGAGACACATAAATCATTCTATGTCTATCCGCAATACAACTGGAGCGGAGAGGATGACTTTACCCTGACAAGGAGCGCAGGGGATTATCCTGTAACTGAAAGAGGAACCGTTCAGATTCCAAAGAGTGCGAAAAACGTTGTGCTGAGCGTGACAGCCGCGCCGGCGGAAGATGATTATACCTACAGATGGTACGCAGAAGGCGACGGCCCGATCGTGCCCTCCATTAACGGACAAGGGAACAGTATCACGGTTGCTGAGCCAAAGGAAGGTATTTACTATTTCTGCGAGGTGACCAAGGATCAGACAAGCCAGACTGTGAATTTTTACTTCACCACTACCGACGGATTTACTCTGGAAGCGGTGGAGGATGAGCACTGCTCAAAACAAAACAATTACTACAGCGTGAGCGCACCGACCGGCAGCCAGGTTACGATGCGGGTGGTTGCAAAAGACAAAAACGAGCAACCAATCACGAGCGGTATCGATTACAGATGGTTCATGTGCGACTATAACTATAGCTACTGGCAGTTCGAGATCGGAACAAGTGACGAGATTACGATCACCATGCCCGGAAGCCAAAATACAAATTATCGCTGCATTGTCTCCGACGGTATCAATACAGAGGAGCTGGATTTCTATGTTTATCCGCAACAGGAGACTGCAACACCGCTGTCTGTTACGGCAAACGGCGGAACCAGCATTGAGACAAACGGCAGCGAGTCCATTACCCTGGCAGTGAACGCAACAGGCGGGAGCGGATCATTAAGCTACAACTGGTACAGGACAACCCGCGGCGTGGGCAATTACAAAGGCGAGACATACCGGAAACTGGAGGGGAACGGCGACAGCATCACACTGACAGGGGCAGAGCTGATCCCGGGAGAATATACATGCATGGTGACCGACGGGACGACGAGCGACTATGTATGCTTCACAGTTACAATTGAAAGCGGGCTGATCGCTACAGCTGAAGCAGCGGAGATTACCGTTGCACCGGGAGCAACAGCCGTGCTGAAGGTGAACGCTACCTGCGCAGCCGGCAGGGAACTGAGCTATCAATGGTATCAGATGATCTATGCGCGCGGGGCAGGCAACCTCCTGTATGAGCAGGGCGGCATCCCGGTTGGCACGGGGGCAAGCTATACAACAAAAGCCCTTTGGTCTGACGGGTATTACTGCTGTGTGGTCAGCGACGGAATCAGCCAGAAGAGAGTTGACTTCACGGTCAGGGTAACTTCCCTGAACGTAACAGCAGACGGATCCACGTTGCTCTCACCCACATACAACGATGAAGTGACGCTGAAGGTGATTGCTGATAACGGCCAGGAAGGTGCCGTATTCCACTATTACTGGTTTGAGTTGCGGCGGGATGAGGATGGCTATGAGGCCGACAGCCATAGAATCGAGGGAGCCGACAGGAGCGAATATACCTTCAGGGCAGTGAACTACTCCAATTATTTATGTATGGTTGTAGACGAATACGGTAATCAGGCCAGTGTTCATTTCGATGTATCGGTTCAGGCACCGTTCATCTGTAACTGGCCTGTGACTGATGTGACTGAAATCACTGTTGAAGAGGGTGAAGACGCCGAGCTGGCTGTGGACGTACGGTCGGAATGCGGCGCTCCGCTGATCTTTCGATGGACACGGGTGAAGTATGACGCGGACGGAACGGAACTGCCCGAAGAAGAACTGACGGGCACGACGAACAGCATCACCATTGAAAACATCAGGGAACGGCAGGAAGTCTGGTGCCGGGTCAACAACGGATTTGGCGGATGGTGGTCCGTCTGTTTCAACATCCAAGTAAACAACGACCTGGCGGTGGAAATCCTGACAGATCAGCGTGTATCCGTTGACCAGGGCGAAAGCGTCACTTTTGCGGTGAACGCAACGACCGGGAAGGGCACGATCCGGTACAAATGGTGGGCATATCCGAACCGATTCAATCCGGAAGGGAATTACTGGTACCAAGGTTATGAGACGTTCGAAGTCGAAGGCGAACTGACCATCAACAGCGTGGAAACGACCGGATGGTATTACTGTACGATTTTTACAGAATATGAGTCAGTAACCTACCCATTTGAGATTCAACATGTATGGGATCCAGAGATCATTGAGGGCGAGACGGTGACCACCTACGAGTGGTACAGCCCGGAACAACACAAGGTTGTTACGAAGAAGGAAATGCACAAGGTGTGCATCGGGCACGATTGCACAGAGATCCTCGCAGTTGAAGACGAGCACCCGACCGAAACGCTGGAAGCGCATACGGAGCCGGACGAAGACGGAATATGCAGCGTATGCCATATGAAAGCCGAAGGCGACTGGGATTGGGGAATCCAAGGTGACGGGAACAGCGAGCTGATTATTACCGGATACGGCGAAGTGACCGCGGACGAAGGATGGGCACAGTATAAGAGCGGGATCCAGCGGATTACGATCGGTGAAGAAATTGTCAGGATCAAAGCGGGCGCGTTTGCCGGATTCAGCGACGGGCTACGGGTTGACTTCCTGGGGAAGAAACTGCCGGAGATTGAAGCAGGCGCATTTGCCAACACGACTGCGGTATGCCGGTATTACTACAACGACGACAGCTGGACGACGGCCGGGCAATACGGCGGCAATCTGACATGGAAACAGTTGACGGTATACTGGAGAAACGACAGTGATTATCTTTATTATGGCAGTGATTCCGCGTCCGGATGGAGAATATACGGCGAGCGTCTGCAGGACGGGTGCTGGGACAATTTCACGATCAGTGAAGCGGAAGCAATGGAGCAGACATTCCGCTGCAGGAGGATCTATGTATACCACGGAAACGTGACCATCAACGGCGACGTGGATGAACTGATGCTGCTGGGCAACAAAAACACAGGCGATACCGTGACGGTGAACGGAAACGTGGGGTTGCTATGCATTCACGACGGCAGCATGGGCGTGGACGCATATAAGGGCACGGTATATGTGACAGGCACGATTGCCCATGGCACGGTGCAGGGCATGGGAACGATTATGATCCCGAAGGCCGGCGAAAACGGAAACGACCTGGCTATCAGCAGAGGCATGGTGACGGGCACGTTTGACAACGTGAAGATGAACACACCGATCGCAGCCGGCGGCACGATCCTGGTTGAGGGCGTTCACGAGCTGCCGGCATATACAAAGGAGAACTGCAGGCTGCATTACTATCTGTATGAATCCGGAAACTGGGAACTGTACATGCAGCCGCTGGACAGTAACGGCGGGGTTGACATCTGGATTAACGGGCTCGAAAACTACAAAGACGGATTCGGAGTCGACGACGTGTATTACGGCGCGAACACGAGTCTGACTCTCCACGGACAAGGCAGCGAAGAGTACCCGCTGGTGATCGGCAACGGGAATGAACCGGCGATCAGGCAGATGGAGATCTATCGAAGCCATGTTCAGATTAATCGGAACACAGACGACCTTTACATCCATGACAGCTATGCCCAGGTGAACGGAACCGTCGGAGGGATGACGGTTGAAGACAACAGAAACGAAGCCGGGGCGTGCTCGGACGTAACGATCAACAACAAGGTCGGGCAACTGACGATCAGGAACAACAGCCGGAAGAATATGAGCGTGCGCACAGGCGCGGCAGGAAGGATCGACAACGGCGAGCTGTATGTGCCGCTGTTCGGGTACAGGGAAATCGGACAGATTGGCGCCAGTACCCAGATCTATGCCAACGGGCAGACGCGGCTGATGAGCAGAGACTACGGGGACACGCTGGAGGCTATCCTGCCGGCGAACGCAGAGATGGACACGGCTGCAGGATATGGCGGGGACTATTTCGCAGCGGTAAATATACGGGAAGACTACCTGAGCCAGGATGCCATCGACGCGGTGGAAGCGCTGACCGGAAACGAACAATGGGACGCGCCAGACATGACGCGGGCCAACATGGCGTTCCGAATCGAGCTGGAGAAGGGCTGGATGGACGGCAACAACGCAATCGATATAGAAGAAATCAGCGGGCCGCTGAGCGGGACGTTTACGATCTGCATTCAGAATCCGGTGGATGGTAACAGCCGCATCGTGAAACTGGTGGAGGACGACAACGGCGGCTATACAGCGGTGCTTGTGGAAGCTGCCCAGAACCAGGTAACCCGGACCATGACATTCAGCGCGAACAGCGAAGGAAAATATGTGATCGTATCCGACGTGGCGATGCCGAAAGCGCTTGAGTGGTATTACAGCGAAATGTACTGGTATACCGGGCTGAGTACAAAGGTACCGGCAGTAAGAGGCGTATACGGAACGGACCGGATCGGGGGATTCTATATCCCGTACAATGACCGGGAAGAAGACGCGGAAGATCCGGAATGGAGTGTGAGCCCGGCCAGCGAAGGCGCACCGGATTGCTTCCGGATTGTGACTGAAGAAAACAATCCGTATTTCGTCTACCTCCAGCCCAAAGAGGACGCGGAATTTACCGCGGGTGAATGGACATACAGGGCAGCGGCAACCTATAACGAGACATACTACTACAAGGATGTTACGATCCACATTCTCACGACGGCTCCGACGGGCATGAATGTGCAGATTGCCCAGATCGATCCGGAGACACCGGCGATCGGCCCGTGGCAGACGATGAACGACCTGCAGGAGATGACCACAGGGAACCTGTATGCGATCAGACTGACGCCGTCCGGTGCGGAAGGATCGGACGAAAACGGATGGAACAATAACTCAAACATCGACAGATCAGTGCTGAGCTCCTTTGACAGATGGGATCTCAGGGACGGTCAAGGGAACAACCTGCTGACAAACCTGGACTACTGCATTGAGCCGGTCGGGGCTGGAGCCGGCAAGTGTTACCTCTACCTGGAGCAGAACGGAAGCAATATCCGCATTGTGGATGAACGGACGGTCAGCGTGACTGCGCCTAACGGCAAGCTGGAAGAGGCGCTGGCAGTCAATATTCCGCTGTTTGTGACGCCGGGCGAAGCGGTTACGATCAGCCTGACGGATAAGGAAGAGGGAGAAGACACTACTCCGGATTCGATGGATATCTGGCTGACAGACAGATCCATCTGGTCAACAATCTATCACGGCCATGTTTCGAACCAGAAGACGATCACCATTCCTGCCCAGAATGAGGAAGAGTATGACATGCTGGACGCGGCCGGAAAAGAGTACAGCATTAATCTGAAAGTCAGAAAAGCGGGCTGGGAAGCGATTGAAACAACAAGGAAACTGATTACCGGAGAGCCTGGCACGGCCATCCTGAAGATCAACAACAGCACAGAAGCGCAGACGATGCACTACGGAGACCAGTATACAATTCTAGTCACCGGGCTGCCGGAGAATGTGACCGAAGTTGCAGTTACGAACCTGGAAGGATACGATTGGAATGGTTATTCGCCGGATGAATTCGATTCTACCTTTACCCTGAACCAGGAAGCCAGACAGCTGACCACCGAGGGCCAAATTCTCGCAAAATATACAACAGACGGGGAAAACTGGGCATATACCAACGCGGTGACGGTCTCGGTGAGCTGTGAACATGAGCAGACGAAGACGGAATACGGGTGGATCAGCCTGACCACCACTTCAAACGGAGCGCAGACACATACCCACACGGGGACGGCTATTCCGCAGGTGATATGCGACATCTGCGGCACAGTGCTGGAGACCGGGGCACCGGCAGAGACGACACTGACTGAGGACCACAGCTTCTATAACGGCGTGTGCGTGTGGTGCGACTATGAATGCCTGCACGAGCATACAGCCCGTGATGAAGACATCGACTGGTCTGTTCCCACGGAATACGAAGAAACCACCGATGATCAACAGCATATGGTTATCAACAGAGGGACAGTGTATATCAGGTGCGAAGACTGCGATGTGACGCTGGAGAGGAAGGATAACGAGCCAATCACAAGATACGAGACACACAGCTACAACTATAACTATGACCTGCAAACAGGTGTATGCCAATTTTGCCAACACCGGTGCGCCCATACAAACAGTGAAACCATTGAAGACGACGAAACGACCGAATACAAATGGGTCAGCGCAACAGAGCACAAAGTATTTACGATCCGGAGAAGCCATGAATACTGTCCGGACTGCTCGTATAACGGTCCGGAGGTGACGACGATCGTCAGCACGGTGACAGAACCCCACGTATTCCCGGAGGAGGGCGGGGCATGCACCATCTGCGGGATGACGGCAGAGAGCCAAATCCACGCGGAAACCGGGATCAACCATGATCTGATCATTACCGGATACGGCCGGATTGACAGCAACGCCGAATGGGAAGACGATATCGCCGGTATCGAGCGGATTAAGATCGGAGAAGGGATCACCGGTATTGACGCGGGCGTATTTGCCAACTTCGGACACAGGGTCCATATCGACTTCCTTGGGAGAGAACTGCCGGATATCGCGGCAGGCGCCTTTACCGAAACAGAAGCGGTATGCCGCTATTACAACAGCGACGGCAGCTGGGCAAACGCCGTACAGTATGGCGGAACGCTGACATGGATGCAGCTGCCGGCATATGTCGAGAACGACGTGTACGAATGTTACCTTGAATACGGCCGGAACGGCTACGCGGGATGGGAAGTTGAATATCTGAAGGACGGCAGCTGGACATACGCAAAAGCGACGCCCGAACAGGCTATGGAAACAGCATTCCGCAACAGGATCGTCTACCTGAATCAGATTCCCGACAGCGAAGCAATGCGCGAACCCTATGAAGGTCACTGGAACCTGGTTGGAGGGATTGCCTTTGCGGGTAACTGCGCGGCGCCGGAGGACGAGGATCCATACGAGATCAACCTGCCGGCCGGGCTGAAGAATTCCTTCTGGCTGGAAAACGAGAGCCCGAACATGAACCTGGTGGTCAATAACATAAATACCATTCACACGCTGAGCGTATGCAGCAGCGGACAGACGACCGTGACCGGCAACGTAGGTACGCTGTCGATGCGGCAATCGGACAGCACAGGCAGCGTGACCATTGACGGCGACGTGGACGGACTGATCTTCCATGATGCCAGCGACACCAGCGAGGCCTATATGGGCACCCTGACGGTGACGGGAACCATCGGACACGGCGATATATATGGAACCGGCAAGGTCTATATTCCGAGGATCGGCAGAACCGCCGAAGGTGAAGAAACCGACCTTGAGGTGAGCATCGGCAATGTTACAATCAACGAATTCAACAATGTGCACAAGGCTACACCGATCGCCCAAAACGGAACGGTTCAGGTTGAAGGCATGACGGGCAAAGACGGATACACTAAAGACAACTGCAACCTGCATTACGACTGGAACGGAGACGGAGAATGGAGACTCAGATTTGAACCGATCACACTGCTGTATGGAACGGGCGACCAGGCCTGGATCAACGACCTGACCATATACAAGGAAGACTTCAGTCTTGCGGACATCCAGTGGGGTGACCATACGAACCTGATTCTCTCCAATATTGGCCAGAACGGAGAGACTGTGCAGATCAACGGAGACACCACAACAGGAGCAGGATTAAACTACCTGAGCGCCAACAACAGCCGGATTCAGATCAACTGTCCCGTCAACCAGGCCTGTGTGTTCAGCTATGCGGATGAGGAAGACGAGACCGACGTAACGATCAACAGCACAGTGAACAACCTGGAGATTGACGCGACACAGTCCGGTCTGTTCCAGGTGAGCACGGGAGCAAACGGTTCTGTGACAGAGGGACACTGGAACCGGAAAGTGTACGGCACCAGATACTTCGGACAGACAGGCAGTAACAAGACGCTCTATTCCGATAACCAGCTGAGTATCATGAGCTGGCGGTCCGGACAGCAGACGAAGGCAATCGTGCCGACGACAACAGAAATCATTGCAGCGGCCAGATTGAGTGAGGCGCACCAGCCTGTGATGGACGTCCGCGACGACGATGTGTATCTTTATGACGACGAAACAGCGGCGCTGAACGCCCTGCTGACAGACGACGAACGCTGGGGCTCGGAGGGACTGAACCGGGTTTATTCCGTGTTCGATATCGAGATTACAGACTATATCTGCGATTCCAATCACGACGGTTCCAACGGACCAATCCATGAACTGCCAAACGGACCGGTCGACATCACGGTCAACAATCCGACAGAAAGCAGCATCCGCATCGTCCGGCTGCATCGCAACGAAGACGGGAGTGTATCGGCGGACGCGGTATCCGAAGTAGCAGATGGCGCAACGGCAGTGGTCAGGTCGGACAAATTCAGCAAGTTTGTCGTGATGTCCAACATCAGGCGGCCGAAGCGGATGAACGGATCCGATACATTCACCTGGTACACGAGCATCGGAACAGAGATGCCGGCGCAGGGCGGCGCATACAGCGAGGCAACGAGCAGCGAATACGGGATCCCGTACGAAGACCGGGACGAAAATGTGACGGCGCCGGTATGGAGCCTGGAGCACACAGACGGACCGGACTGCTTCCGGCTGGTTACGAGTGAAGACGACATCTACTATGGATGGATCGCACCCAGAGAAAGCGGTATTCTCCCGAATGAGACAGGCGTGGCCAAATACACGATCAGCGCTGAATACAACGGCGAAATCTACAGCAAAGACGTGGAGATTACGCTGGACCATACGGACCTGACAGAACTGGAGATCGACGTCAGCTATGCCCTGTTTGATCCGGAAACGCCGGCAATCGGTGAATGGCAGACGGCAAACGGCTCTCTGGAACTGAATTGCAGCGAGCGATACGCGATCCGACTGGAACCGACAGGCGTGGAAGGACTGGACGAAACCGAATGGTGGAATGATACAAACTGGTACGGGGGCATCAACAGTTATTCCATATGGGGCTATTACAACCCAGACGGCAGTTCTATGTTCAAATCTACAGACGTCTGTGTGGAGGGATACTATGCCGGAACGAATGACAACCCTGTATCCTTGTACAAGAACAATACGAACCTGAGGATCAAGGAACCACTGACAATCAGTGTTGTTACACCCAACGGAGACCTGGCAGACGCGGTGACGGTTAACATGCCGGCGCTTGTGGCGCCGGACGAGACGTTCACGATCAGCCTGGAGAGCAAGGACGGGACAAACACGGCCCTGCCGGACAGAATGAATGTGTACATTTATGATGCGGAAAACAATTATGTATTCTCCTGCGGAGAACAAAGCGGCCACTCAATCACTGTGCCTGCCAGGGATGAAGACGGCTACGCAATCCTTCAGGGGACGGGAGCGAGATACCGTGTAAACATCATGGCTTCCAAGGCAGGATATGCACCGATGGACGTGTATGTAACGCTGATCTCGGGCAGTCTGGACACGCTGAATACGCTGAGACTGCCGGCAGGCCTGACGAGGATTGAAGACTACGCCTTCGCAGGCGGCGCGTTCCAGGCGGTGATCATTCCGGACGGATGTACGTATATCGGCGAACACGCATTTGATGGCTGCGACCGGCTGGTGTATATCAGCTATCCGGCGGGCTATCTGAACGGCGGAATTGAGATCAAGGAAAGCGCGTTTGACGGATGCGGAGAAATTGTGCAGGACGTCAGGCAGGGCAGCGTGGGAAGGTAAAAGGACTTGTTCGGACAAGAGAATTCAGGTATAATTATTCAGTTATCGGGTAACGGTAAAGGCGGGACAAACAGACCTGACAACAGCGTCTCAAAAACGAATGGCGAGGTTATGACATGGCTACAGCGGATGTAAAGAAAACAAACATGCAGGGAGCTGCAGGCGAGAACAAGGCAGCGGCCGGCAGCGCGGCAAGGACAGGATCGAACAACAACGTGGTCGAGATCGACCTGGTTGCGCTGTTTTACCGGTTTCTGGAGAAGGCACACTGGATCGTGCTGACGGCGCTGATCGGAGCGGCAATCGCTTTCGGGATCGTGAACTACCTGGTGACGCCAATCTATCAGACGACCGCGAAGATCTATATCGTCGGCAGCGACACGACGATCAGCCTGACGGACCTGCAGATCGGTTCGAACCTGGCGGCAGACTATAAAGAAGTATTCAAGAACTGGCATGTTCACGAACTGGTGGACAAGCGGCTGAACCTAAACTACAGCTACAGCAAGCTGAGCAAGATGGTCTCGGTGAGCAACCCCAGCGGATCGCACGTGCTGTATGTGACGGTGAAAAGCCCGGATAAGAACGAAGCCAAGCTGATGGCGGATACCTACGCCCAGGTGGCCAGAGAATTTATCGCGGCGAAGATGGACATGCGCGAGCCGAACGTATTTGAAGAAGCACGGACACCCACGTCACCCGTAACACCTCAGAAGACGCGGGACATCATTATCGGTTTCCTAGTAGGTGCACTGCTGGCGATGGCGATTGTGACGATCAAATTTATCAGCGACGACCGGATCTGCACGAGCGAGGATATTGCCAAGGTCGGCAAGCTGCCGACGCTGGGCATGATCCCGCTGCAGGACATGGACTATAACGCTGAAAAAAGCCACAACCAGAAAAGCAGGAAGGAGTGACGAAAAATGCAGAAGGCGACAATCAAAGGCAACCTGACGCTGGATTATGCCGGCAATGAAGCATTGAATACAATCTGCTCCAACCTGACTTTCTCCGGAAAGAACATCCGCAAGATCGTCATTACCAGCTGCGAGCCGAACGACGGCAAAAGCTTCGTGGCGATCCAGACGGCGGTGAACATGGCGAAGCGTGGCAAACGCGTATTGATGATGGACGCGGACCTGCGGCTGAGCATTATGGACACCCAGTATGAGATTGAACTGACAGGGCCGAAGTTCGGACTGGCACACCTGCTGAGCGGGCAATGCCAGATAGACGAAATCGTATACGAAACCAACCTGCAGAACGTCTTCTATGTTCCGATCGGGACGGACGTGCAGGCGCCGCTGAGCCTGATTGCCACACCGGATTTTGACAACCTGGTGAACGTGATGGGCGAAACATTTGACTTTGTGGTGATCGACGCCCCGCCGGTAGGCCTGGTGATCGACGCGGCGGAAATCGCCAAGAGCTGCGACGGATGCGTACTGGTGCTGGAATACAACAAGACGCACCGGCGCGCACTGCAGGACGCGAAGGACCAGATGGAGCGGACCGGCGTACCGATTCTGGGCTGCGTACTGAACAAAGTGACGATGGACCGGCTGAGCACGAAGAAGTATTACAGCTATGGCGGGAAGTACGGATACAACAAGTACGGCAAGTACGGCAAATACGGAAAGTACGGAAGGTATGAGGCGGGGTATTACCGGAGAGAAAAGCAAAAAGGCAAAGAATAGTAAGCAGAATCCGGAACGAAGCGGACTGCGACGGGAAGTACCGGCCATAAAGACAGAAGGATAAAGCATGGAGGAGAGAGAGTATGAAGAAGATCATCTGCATGGTGCTGGCAATGATGTTTCTGGCCGGAGGCGCATGGGCGGAAGAAACCGGAACGGAAGCATGGCAGCATGAAGCCGGATGGCTGAGCTTTTCACTGGCACTGGCGCAGGACGGACTGGAAGAAGTATGGAACGAAGCGGCGAAGACATTCGGCGAAAGCATGAATCTGTCCGGGCTGAGCGGCGAACAGCTGAAGATGATGATGCTGCAGGGACACGTGCTGGAAAACGGCGTGGAAGACCTGAGCGTCGACGGAAGCCGGATCACAGGCAAAAAAGCGGACGGGACGGAACTGTTCAGCCATGAATACGCGCCGGTTGACGTTATCGAAGACGAAAACATCCTGAACGGTACGAAGGTGCATGTGTTCATGACGGAAGAAGCCGGCGCCGGCGCATATACCTACCTGCTGATGACAGAACCGGTGAAAACAGAAGGCGAGACGGCCGGATATATTACCTTTAACCTGATCTTTTCGCAGGCGGACAACTATCGGGAAAAGCTTGATAAAGAAAAAGGGACAGGAGCGGCCATATGCGCGCTGATTGAAAAAGACACATCAAACGAAGGGCTGGCGTATGCCATCGAAAGACTGTTTGCATCGCCAGTGGTGATCAGTAAATGAAAAAAAGACACTGGATCCGGGCCGGAATACTGGGCCTGATCGCGGTGGCGGTGCTGGTTACCGGGATCATCCTGCTGAACGACAGCGAGAAGGACCAGAATACCGAGCAGCGGGAAACGATGAGCGTTGGCTTCGGCCAGCTGAAAACGGTTACGATCGGCGGCGTGACATACCGCGAAAAGCCGGCGGTGACGACACTGCTTATCTGCGGCATTGACAAGCCCGAAGCAACGGAAAGAATAACCGAAGACAGTTACCGGGACGGCGGACAGGCGGACTTTCTGCTGCTGATCGCAATCGATCATACGGACAAGAAAATCCACCAGCTGCAGCTGGAGCGCGACACGATGGCGGAGATCGACATCCTGGGCATTTTCGGCAACGAGGTCGGCACACGGACAGAACAGCTGTGCCTGGCCCACAGCTTCGGTGCGACACCGGAAGACAACGCAAAATACACAATCCGCGCGGTGGAAAGGCTGCTGGACGGCATGGAAATCGACGGATACTATATGATCGACTACAGCGCGATCAGCACGCTGAACGACGCGCTGGGCGGCGTAAAGGTGAAGATCGATTTTGACATGACGAACCTGAATCCGGCCTGGACGAAGGGCAGCACGGTGACGCTGAAGGGCAAAGAAGCAGAAACCTTTGTGCGCGCCCGGAAAAGCGTTGGAGAGGGAACAAACAAAGAACGCATGGAGCGCCAGAACGAGTTCATGCGGAACGCGATCACGAAGATGAAACAAGGGATTGCGAATGATCTGTCATTCGGCGAACAGGTGCTGGACGGCCTGCGGGAACTGAGCGTCAGCAATATGACATCAAAGCGGCTGGCGGAGGAAATGTACAAGGCCAGAGAATATGAAACCCTGGCAGTCGAGCATCCGGAAGGGGAGTATACCATCGGCAAAGACGGGTTTGTTGAGTTCCACATGAAAGAGGGAGCCGCAGTAGACTGGGTGCTGGAGCATCTGTACAGCAGAGAGTAATAAAGAATTCATAAATCAGAATTCATCATTCATCATTATTCAAATGGGAATTCAGAGTTCGGAATGAAGTATCAGGGAATGAAGGAATAAGCAAGCGTGTTTGTTGATATTCACAGCCATGTGATCTGGGGCGTGGATGACGGGGCGAAGACGAAGGAAGAAACGCAAAGGATGCTGCAGGAGGCGGTGGCGGACGGAATCGGAGCCATTGTCTGCACGCCGCATGTGACGCCGGGAGTGTATGAATTTCCGGAGGATGTTTTCCTCCAGCATTTTGATGCCGCGAAGCAATACATCCGGCAGGAAGGGCTGGCACTGAAGCTGTACAAAGGCGCGGAGATTCTTTATACGGACCCGACGTCGAGGCTGCTGCGGGAAGGCCGGGTCCTGTCAATGGCGGAGACGAAACACGCGATGATCGAATTCAGCCCGACGGATACGAACGACCATATCTTTGACGCACTTCAGAAAGTGGCGGGGAGCGGGTTTATTCCAATCATCGCCCACATGGAGCGGTATCCGGCGATCGGGAAGATCAGCCAGGTGAAAGAGATGAAGAGCCGGTTCAGAGCGATGGTGCAGATCAACGCCCGGACGCTGACGAGAAAGCAGCCGCTGCTGCGGAGGGGATTCTTTGACGGGATCTTCAAAGAAGGACTGGTGGACTTTATCGCAACGGACACCCATTCTATGGAAGGCCGCGGGACGTGCATGACGGAAGGAATCAAGGCGGCACGGGTAAAATACGGAGACCGGGTTATTGACAGGATACTGAAGAATGCAGAAGAACTGATTCAGGATTAAATGGGACAAAGAGAAAACGGAGATGAATATGAGGAAACTAATCGGGTTGTTTTTGGTTTTGGGCGCTTTAATTCTGGCCGGACAGGCCGGTGCGGAGCTGAGCACAAACCTGAAGATCGTATCAGCGACCACCAAGACGACAAAAAACAAGATTACCACGGAGACATATGTTGACGATAACGGTAATCCGACGATTGCCAGCGACAAGGGATATGCCACGATCAAGTATATCTATACAGGAAAAAGATACCGGAGCCTCATCAAGATCGAACTGCTGGACCTGGAGGGAAACCTGATCAACGGCAAAGACGGTTATGCCGCGATAGAACGGAAATACAACTACACCGGAAGAAAAGTCACCGGGCAGAAGTATTTAGACGCAGACGGAAACCTGGTTACCGGTCCGGCAGGGTATGCCCAATACGAAGTGAAGTCCGCCTTCGGGAAATACAGAGAAGAATGGCAATATGACCCGGACGGAAATCCGGTGAACACACACCGGATCACGCTGTATTACGACAGCAACAGGATCAAGACTGACGGCTGGTATGACGTGAACGACAGGCCGGTTGCAGGGCCGAACGGCTATGCCAGGATGGAAGTGGAATATGTATCAAAAACCAAGAGCAAGGTTGCTTATTATGACGAGCAGGGGAATCTGTTCTATTACAAAAAGGCCGGATATGCCCGGATGGAACGCGAGTTCACCGGGACAAAGCTTATCGCGACCCGCTTTTACGGACCGGATAACGAACCGATTGCCGGGCCGGACGGATATGCCTGCGTAAAATACAGCTACCATCAAAACCAGCAGATCAGAACGATGTATTACAACGCAGACGGGACGCTGTATTACAACGAAAAAGGGATATGTGGCATTGAAAAACTAAACACCAAGCATATAAAGGCAGAATATTATTTTACCGGTGAAAACGAGCGCGGCCGGAGTACGGACGGATACAGCGGCGTATATCGGCGCTATATGAGAAAAGTTCTTACTAGCGTGCAGTACCTGGATGAGAACGACAAGCCGATGACAGTGGAAAAGCTTGGATACAGCCGGGTGAAAAACACGGTGTCGAACAAGCGAATCGCCGATACGGAATACGTGGACGAAAAAGGGAGGACCGTGCTGAACCCGGAGGGGTACGCTTATCTGTTTAACCGGTATGACGGCAAGAAACTGATCAGCACAAGCTATTTCGATACTGATAAAAAAACGCCGGTTAATATTGCAGCCGGATATGCCCGGGTTACTTATGAGCGGAACGACGCGAATCAGATTATCAGGACCAACTGGTATGACGCAGAAGGCAATCCATGCAACGGAGCGGCCGGAGCGGAAGAAGTAAGGAACACCTGGGAGGGCAAGAACAAGATATCCGAAAGCTATTGGACCGCGGCAGGAGAACCTGAGAACGGCAAGGGCGGATATCACGAAATCCGGATGGAATACAACGGATCCGGGAAAATTCGCCGGAAGAGTTTTTTTGACACAAAGGGAAACCCGCTGGAGATTTCGGCCGGATACGCCTCTGTGGAAACCGAATACAACAGCCAGGGCGACAAGATGAGCGTGAGGTATTACAACGCAAAAGGTGAACTGACGCAGACACCGGGCAAGGAATACGCCTATGTGAAAACGATTCTGCTGCAGGATCTGAGCGCACTGGACGAGGACGAGGAAGACGAGGAAGAAACAGAAGACGCAGAAGACGCAGAAGACGAAGAAGGGGAAGAAAAGGAGGAAACGGAAGAAAACGAGGAAGCGGATCCGGATGAAAAAACAGACGCGGAAGATGAAGACGACGAGGAAGACGAAGTGATCTCATACGAAGCGGAACAGACGGAACCGGCAACCACGGAAAAAGAAACCGAAGAAACAGACGAAGGAACTGACGACGAAACAGTAAATATACCGACAGGGACCGGCCTTCGGGGAACCATTACGGAATACTACGGAACCGATAACCAACTGATGAACCTGAAAGCCGGATATGCCCGGGTTGAAAAGCTGACAAACAAAGCCGGCAAGGTGATTAAGGAAAGCTATTACGACGCAGAGAAGAACCCGGTAAACCTGAAGGCCGGTTATGCGGTGATCGAAAGGGAATATAACAGCAAAAACGCGCTGACCCGGGCGGCCTATTATACGGCGGAAGGTGAAAAGGCGACCCTCGCGGAAGGATACCACAGTTATAAGCGGGAGAACGATTACCGGGGGCTGGCCCTGAGCGTAATATATTATGACGCAGACGGAAAGCCTGTGGTGAACAGCAAGACAAAATATGCCCGGATCGAAAGAACCTACAGAGACATAGATCATATTACGAGCGAAGCATGGTTTGACGCAGAGGGACAGGGCATTGCGGTCAGCGATACCTATGCGAGAATAGAACGGACGTTTGACAACAACGGAAACACAATCGCCACGAAGACCTTCGACGCGGAAGGCAATCCCATCCAGCGCAAGGACGGATATGACGAAGTGCGGGTTATATACGACGAACAGGGACACGCGATACAGACCAGCTATTACACGAACGGAGAGCTGAAAGAGAATATCTACGGCGTAGCTGTGAGACAGAGAACTTATGACGAGCAGGGGTTTGTCGCAAAGGAATGGTACCTGAACGCCAAAGGCGAAGTCACCATGCATACGGAAAACCAGTATGCCCGGATCGAAAGGACATACCGGGACGAGAAACACATTACCAGCGAAGCATGGTTTGATCCATGGGGCAAGCCGATCACTCACGGGGATACCTATGTGAAGATTGTCAGGACGTTTGACGAGCGCGGGAATACGGTGAAGGAAATCACCTATGACCGGTACGGCAAGCGGACTGCCCGGAACGGCGGATATGACGAGGTCCGGCGGACATTTGATGAAAAGAACCGCGCGATCCGGTATGAGTATCTGACAGCCGGAAAGCCGACACTGAATGTGAACGGCGTAGCTGTAGTTGAGCGGACATATGACGATAAGGGACTCATTACCAGCGAAGCCTATTTCGGTACGGCCGGAGAACCCGTTATCCACACAAAGAACCAGTATCACCGGGTCGAAAAGACATACCGGGATGAAAAGCATATTACCAGCGAGGCGTGGTTCGACGCGGATGGGCAGCCGATGACGACGGGCGATACATATGTGAAGATCGAACGAGAGTTTGATGAGCGCGGGAACACGGTGAGGGAGATTACCTACGGCGCGGACGGGAACCCGATCGCCCGGGACAGCGGATATGACGAGGTCCGGCGGACGTTTGACGAAAAGAACCGCGTAATCCGGGTTGAATACCTGACGGGCGGCCAACCGACGCTGAACGTGAACGGACTGGCTGTGATCGAACGAACATACGGCGAAGACGGACTGATTGCCGTTGAGGCGTATTACGGCGTAAACGGCGAGCCGGTGGCGCACGCGAAGAGCCAATATCACCGGGTCGAGAAGACATACCGGGACGAGAAGCATATTACCAGCGAAGCCTGGTTCGACGCGGATGGGCAGCCGATGACGACGGGCGATACGTATGTGAAGATCGAACGGGAGTTTGACGAGCGTGGGAACACGGTGAGGGAGATCACCTACGGCGCGGACGGGAACCCAATCGCCCGGAACGGCGGGTATGACGAGGTCCGGCGAGCATTTAACGAAAAGAACCAAGCAATCCGGGTTGAATGCCTGACGGATGGCGAACCGACGGCGAATATATACGGCGTAGCCGTGACCGAACGGACCTACGGCGAAGACGGACTCGTTGCCAGCGAGGCTTATTTCGGTACGGCTGGAGAACCCGTTATCCATACGAAGAACAAATATCACCGAATCGAGAAAACTTACCGGGATGAGAAGCATATTACCAGTGAAGCCTGGTTTGACACGGACGATAAACCGATGACGATGGGCAATACCTATGTAAAGATCGTAAGAGGATTCGACGAGCGCGGAAATACAAACGAGGAATACTATTACGGTCCGGATGGGCAACCGATCGATTGCAAGGGCGGATATGCCGGAATCCGGCGGGAATACAACAGCAAGAAACAGGTGATCCAGGAAGCCTGGTTCGACACTGCCGGTCAGCCGACAACACGGAACGACACCTACAGTATAAGACAAAAAGAATATGACGAAGCCGGAAACGTCTGCGTTGAAAAATACCTGGATGAAAACATGATACCGGTTGCATGCATTGCCGGTTATGAAATGGTATGGAAACGGTATAACGGCAATAAGAAAGTAATCTATGAGAGCTATATGGATCATAACGGTCAACCGATGGCGAACAGCAAGGGCGTATACCAGACGACATACGACTATGACAAGAAGGGAAATGTAATCCAGGAACAGTATTTTGACGCGGAAGGGCAGCCGATGCTCTGTAAAGACGGATATTTCAAGGTGGTCCGGACCTACAACAAGAAAGGAAAAATGACCGGAGAGGAGTATCTGCTGCCGGATGGGAGTAAAAAAGAATAATTGACAGCAAAAAACAATAATCGGTCAAAAAAAGCTTTGACAAATACCATATCTATGGTATTATATGTAATTGTACAGGTACATGTACGTGATTTTGTATTTGTAATCCAAAAATGATTTATTATTCAGGGGGAAGCAAACATGAAAAAGATCCTTGCTCTGGTTCTGGCTGTAATGATGATTCTGACCGCTGTAAGCGCGTTGGCCGAAAACTCCAAGGGAAACAAGGACATTACGGGGGGCGATACCGGTGATGAAGAGATCAAGCTGGTGAAGATTGATCCTACTGACAAACTGGCAAAGCTCATCGAGAAGATCAAAGGCGCCTATAAGGACGAAGGAGACGCGCTGAAAGGCCTGCCGGAAGAACTGCTCGCCAAGATTCCTGCTGAACACAAAACGATCAACGAACTGACCTGCTGGAAGCTGGAAGGCGATGTAAGTGCTGTAAAGGGCGAACTGGAGCTGATCTTCAAGTTTGAGTCCCCCTATGAAGAAGGCGAAGAAGTGACCGTGCTGATCGGTATTGATTATGCCGACGCTGACGCGGAAGTGGAATGGATCGTGAAGACCGGCGTTGCCAACAAGGATGGCGATGTGGTTGTGAAGGTTACTGTTGAAGAACTGGCGAAGATTGCCAACAATCCTTTCATTGCGATTCCTGTGAGTAAGTAAGCAGCAGAAAAAAATTATCATATCCCCGAATCGAAGAGGTTCGGGGATTTTTTCGGTAAACAGAGTACCGGCCGGAGGCTATGCAAATGAAACGGATTCTTGCGTTGATGACAGCAGCAGTGCTTCTGCTCTGCTGGGGTACCGCAGGCGCAGATAGCGGCTATCAGATTGAGATCAACAAACAACAGAATACGATCCGGTATATCTTTACCGACGAAGCGGGAAATCCGACGGAGGGGCCGGAAGGATACGCGATCCTTGAAATGGAGTATCAGGGCAGATCCAAATGGCCCAACAAGATCCGTTACCTTGACGAGGAAGGGAACCGGGTAAAAAACCGGGACGGATACGCCGTGATCAAATACGACTACAACAGCAAACGGACAGCGGTCACCAAGATCACATTCTACGATGAAGACGGCAAAACGATTGCCGTCGGTGAAGAAGGATACTCCCGGATTACCGTCCATTATGACAAAGAGAAGATGATCGACGGCGGCACGTTTGCCAATGTGAGCGGACGAAAGGTGAAGCCGAAGGATGCGGAAAACACACTGCTGTTTAAAGTGCTGACCCCGGAAGGCGTTCCCTGCATTGAGGGACTACCGGAGGGAGAGGTGATGGAACCGGCGAAAACAAGGACAACGCCGACACCTGAACCAACGGCCACACCTGAACCGACGCCCACACCAACACCGACGTCTACGCCCACGCCTACGCCGACAGCTACGCCTACACCAACACCGACTCCAACACCGACACCTGAGCCAACAGATACCCCTGAACCGACAGCAACTCCGACACCATCTCCTGAACCGACTTTGACTCCGACAGTCATTCCGCTGATGACGCCTACACCAACGCCAAAGGCGACCAAGATACCTGAAGAACAAAACACACCGATGCTGACGCCCACACCAACTCCGACGCCAACACCAACGCCTACACCAACACCAACGTCTACACCAGCACCAACTCCGACGCCAACATCAACGCATACACCAACTCCGACACCGACACCGACGGACACTCCGACACCCACACCGACGCCGGCGCCTACACCAACTCCGACACCAACTCCGACACCAACTTCGACGCCAACACCAACTCCGACGCCAACACCAGCGCCTACACCAACTCCGACACCAACACCGACGGATACACCGACACCGGAACCGACGGAGTTTCTGACGCCGACATACAGTCCTACGCCTACGCCGACTGCTGAACCTACGCCCACCCTGACTCCCACACCAACGCCAACGCCGATACCGACGCCGACACCGGTACCGACAGACACACCGACGCCGGAACCGACGGATACGCCGGAACCAACTGAAACACCGGCACCTGTATTGCAAACAGAGGAGTCTGAAGAGGAAACAGTAATCCGCGAGACTTATTATGACTACAGCGGCAATAAGGTGAAGGGAGAAAAAGGATTCATTACACGACTGCGGGTTGTGAGCGGAAAGAAAACGATCTCCGTGACCTGGCGAGATGAAAATGATAACCCAGTTCCTTATGGAGATGATACGTATTACCGGATTGAATATACCTATGACAAGGCGGGCAACATCAACCGAGAAAAGTATTTTGACCAGAACGGGAACCCGGTACGATGCAAAGCCGGATACTCGATCGTTTACCGTGAATTTGACGCATATAACCGGGTTGTATATGAGAAATACTATGATACGGACGGGTTTGCCATTATGCTGGAGGATGGCGCGGTGAGCCACCGGTATCAATACGACGACGACGGAAACCTCATTAAGGACACCAAATATGATTACGGTGATCACGAGGTAGAGTGAAAAAAAGGGGACAGCATCGAAGCTGTCCCTTTTTTAAATACGCTGTACGCTTTAGTTCGCTAAAGCACCGGGTGCATTGCTGAGGATGACGGAGGAGAAGGGCGGGAGATCGAAGGCGAGGAAGCCTTCAGACACCTTGCAGAGCTCGTCTGGCACTGTTTCATGCCCCTCTTCCGAGGTCTGGACGCGGCGGAAGAAGGTTTCGCCTTCCAGGGCACCGGCATCCCGGGCAAAGAGACGGAAATCCGTCCATCCGGCGGTATTGTTTACGGCGACGATGCAGCGCGTGTCGTCGTCAAAGCGGGCATAAGCAATCCGGCCGTATTCCGCCAGCAGCTGCTTCAGGGAGCCGTCCTTGAGCACGGGCAGATCCCGGCGCAGGCGGATCAGGTCCCGGTGCAGGCTGATCAGGCTCTGGTCTTCTTGGCCCCAGGGATAGGTCCGGCGGTCATCCGGATCCGTCCAGCCCACCTGGCCCGCCTCGTCGGCGTAATAGACGGTGGGGGCGCCCGGCCAGGACATCTGGATGGTGACGGCTTCCCGGAAAACGCCTTTGTTGATGCCGGCGCCGGCAGCGCCGGGGCCGAGGGTCGTGATCCGGCCGATCATCCGGTTGGTACGGGTCAGGAAACGGGAGTGATCATGGTTGGACAGCTCATTCATGGCGCACATGAGGGAAGGATACTTGAAGCGCGCCATCTTGTCCATCATGATACCGAAGAAGGCCGCGCCGTTCTGATACAGATCGTCCCGGTAGGAATCGGAATGCTTCTCCATGCCTGTGAGGAACCAGGTTACTGGCTCCATGAAGGCGTCGTAGTTCATGATGGAATCCCATTCACGCCCGTTCAGCCAGGCGGAGGGATCACCGTAGTGCTCCGCGACGATCAGCGCGTCCGGGTTGACTGCTTTGACCCGCTGGCGGAAGGTGGCCCAGAAACGGTGGTTGAACTCGGAACTGTGGCCCAGGTCCGCCGCCACGTCCAGGCGCCAGCCGTCGATGCTGTAAGGCGGGGAAAGCCATTTTTCGGCAATCTTCAAGATTTCCTCGCACAGTTCCGGGGAATCCTCATAATTCAGCTTGGGCAGGGTGGAATAGCCCCACCAGCCTTCATACATCGGGCTGCGGCCGTTGCTTGAATCGTTGAAGCGGAAATAGGAGCGGTAGGGGCTGTGGATGCTCTGGAAGGCGCCGGGCTGGAAGCCGGCCTTGCCCAGATAGATCCCCTCATGGTCCATCCACTTGTTGAAGGAACCGCAGTGATTGAATACGCCATCCAGGATGATGCGCATGCCGCGGCGGTGGAGTTCCTGGCAGAGCGTGGCGAAAAGCGCGTCGCTCTTTTCCAGGTTTTCCATGCTGGTGACGCGGCGGATATACTTCGGCGCGTAGCCGTTATGCTTTTCCCAGGCCTGCATCACATGATCCATATCGTCGGTAATAACACCGAAATGGGGATCGATATGCTCATAATCCTGGCAGTCGTATTTATGGCTGGAAGGGGAAACGAAGATCGGGTTGAGATAGAGGACTTCGATCCCCAGGTCCTGCAGATAATCCAGTTTGTCCAGGATGCCCTGCAGGTCGCCGCCGTAGAAGGCGCGGATGTCGGTATCCGTAGGGACTGCGTCCCAGTCGGCAATGTGCTTTGAATGGCCGACGGTGTAATAATATTCATTATCCACTACGTCGTTGGACGGATCGCCGTTGCAGAAGCGGTCTGTGAAGATCTGGTACTGAACGGCGCCCTTGGCCCAGTCCGGCACATGGAAGCCGGGAATGAAGCGGAAGGCGTAGGCGGGATTGAAATCGGGCGTACGGTGCTCGTCGGCACGGACGCCGCTCTTGTCAAAGGCAATTTTTGTCCCGTCCGGGCATTCGATCAGAAAGCGGTAGATGACTTCGCTCTCGCTGCAGATGATGCCGGCTTCATACCAGTCGAAGAAGTCGTCGCTCTTTACCTTGACCATCATGGTTCCGACGGTCAGGGATTCAAAAAGCAGTATGACGCGCTCCGCGCTGTCTTTCGCCACCCGCAGGCGGATACGGACCGTGTCGCCGCTGTCCGGCTCGGAAGGAAAGCGGTAGTGCGGGGACTCGTCGCTGAAGACGGCGGAGAGGACGGTTTGACTGACTGCCATGGAAGGACCTCCTGAGGATTAAATCAATGGAAATATTATAGCTGAAACGAGGGTGGGTGACAAGAAAATTGCCTGTTTTTCAACGGTTCATGATTGATAACACAAAAATGATTGACAGGTATTATCCGTTGTGCTATTATTGTTGAGCTGTCACGGACAGCATGTGGGCTCGTAGCTCAGCTGGATAGAGTGTTTGACTACGAATCAAAAGGTCGTGGGTTCGAATCCCGCCGGGCTCACCAAAAGATTACCACCCTTAACGGGTGGTAATTCTTTTGGTTTTGAGTCGGCAGAAATTCAAAAACACATAATATGCCGAATTGACAGATAAAACCCGTCGTGATACTTTTATGCCGGCATTCAGAATGAAAAGCGATGAGGGGCGCCGGCGCCCGGAAAGAGGATTCTGTGAGCATTCGGATTGATGAAAAGGGCAGGCTTTTCTCCCTGGAGACAGCACATACGATGTATCAGATCAAAGCAGACGAAATCGGCGTGCTGCTGCACGTATGGTATGGACCGCGGACGGATGCGGACATGAGCTACCGGATCCGTACGATGAACCGGGGATTCTGCGGCAATCCGTATGAAGCGCAGGACCGGCTGGATTATTCTCTGGACACGCTGCCCCAGGAATACAGCGGCAGCGGTGTAGGCGATTTCCGTTCTTCTTCCGTGGAGGGGGAGGGTGCGGACGGCAGCTTGAGCGTGGACTGGCGTTACAGCGGATACCGGGTGCTGAAGGGCAAAGAGAAGCCGGAAGGCCTGCCCGGCGTACGCGGAAACGCGGAGACCGAAGGCCTGGAGATCGTCCTGGAAGATAAAGTGAGCGGGCTGGCCGCGCACCTCAGTTACTGGCTGTTTGAGGCCTGTGATGTGATCGTCCGCAGCGTCCGGATTGAAAACCGGGGCGGGAAAGCGGTCACCCTGACCAAGGCTGCTTCGATGTGCGCGGATCTTCCCTACGGGCGGAAGCAGGTGATGCATTTCCACGGCCGGTGGGCCGCGGAACGGAATCCGGAGCGGGTTGAGATCCCCTCGGGCGGACGGCTTGCCTTTGAATCACGCCGGGGCATGACCAGCCACCAGAGCAATCCGTTTATCATCCTGTGCGATCCGGAAACGACAGAGCGCCAGGGAGACTGCGCCGGTGTGATGCTGATGTATTCCGGGAATCACCTGGAGGAAGTCAGCGCGGACCAAGTCGGAAGCATACGGGTGGTCTGCGGAATTCATCCGGAAGGTTTCCGGTGGAAACTGGCGCCGGGCGAAAGCTTCCGGACCCCGGAGGCGATCCTTTCCTTCAGCGCGGAGGGCCTGAACGCCCTGAGCCGGAACTATCACCGGCTGATCCGGGACGAGGTAATCCCGGCCCGGTGGCGGGGCATGAAAAAGCCGGTGCTGGTGAACAGCTGGGAAGCCTGCTATTTTGATTTCAACGCGGAAAAACTGCTGAAGCTGGCGCGGAGCGCGGCGGCGCTGGGCATGGAGATGCTGGTGCTGGACGACGGCTGGTTCGGAAAGCGGAATGACGATACCAACAGCCTTGGCGACTGGACCTGCAACGAGCAAAAGCTCGGATGCAGCCTGAAAGAGCTGTCGGAAAAGATCCATGCCGAAGGCCTGAAATTCGGCCTGTGGTTTGAGCCGGAGATGGTCAGCCTGGATTCGGACCTGTACCGGGCACATCCCGACTGGGCACTGACAGACCCGGGGCGGGATCCCATGGTCGCCCGTCACCAGCTGGTGCTGGACATGGGCCGGGAAGAGGTGCAGGACTATCTGTTTGACAGCATCTCTGCAGTTCTGAAGGACGCGCAGATCGAATATGTGAAATGGGATTTCAACCGGAGCGTTGCGAACGTATATTCCCGTGCCCTGCCGGCGGACCGGCAGGGGGAGACCGCCCACCGGTTCATGCTGGGGACCTACCGCCTGCTGGAAAGGCTGACGGAAGCCTTCCCGGACGTGATGATCGAGGGCTGCTCCGGCGGCGGAGGACGCTTTGACGCAGGCATGCTGTATTACTGTCCGCAGATCTGGTGTTCCGATGACACGGACGCGGTGGAGCGGCTGGAGATCCAGAAGGGGACCAGCTATGGCTACCCGATCTGCACGATGGGCGCCCATGTTTCCGCCTGCCCGAACCACCAGACGGGAAGGACCGTTCCGTTTGCGACCCGCGGGGTCGTCGCCCAGGCGGGGACGTTCGGATATGAACTGGATCCGGCGAAACTGACGGAGGACGAAAAGAAAGCGGTGAAGGAGCAGATTGCTGTCTTCCACCGCTATGAGGACCTGATCGAACAGGGTGATTATTACCGGCTGGATGAAGGAGAAAAAGACTATACGGCCTGGATGTTCGTTTCCCCGGACAAGGGAGAAGCGCTGGTCAGCGTCGTGGCGACCCATGTGCGCGCGAACGCACCGTTCCCGTTTGTCCGGCTGCAGGGACTGGATCCGGAGAAAACCTATCTTCGGGAGGACACTGGCGAGCGACTGACCGGGGCCGCGTTGACGCAGGGCGGGATCAGCCTGCCTCAGTTCCTGGGGGATTATCCGTCGGTGCAGATTCACCTGACCGTTTGCGGGTAAGCTTTTCCAGCAACAGGGTCAGGACGCCGACGAACAGGGCAATGTAATAGGTGAAGAACCGCCAGGCCAGCAGCGCCAGGCCGACGGTGCCGCCGGTAAAGATGTTGCGGAAATAATAGAGGAAACCGCCCTCCTGGGCGCCGCTGGCGCCGGGGAGCGGGGTATAGCTGGCGCTGACAAAGAGCAGGAGGCTCAGGGTCAGCACCTGGTACCAGGGTGTGCCCGACATGCCGAAAGCATAATAGGCAAAGACGACGGCACCGGTCAGGGCCAGCATGCTCAGCCCGCTGAGCAGGCACTGGAGCAGGATCTGGGCCGGGGAGCGGAGCAGGTCGTGGATGGCGGTGTAATAGGTATCCAGCACGCCGTTTACCTTTTCCATGAAGGCATCCCGGTCCTTTACCAGCCGGAGACGGGCGAGCAGGCCGATGAGCCCGCCGGCAAGCTTCCGGATCAGCTTCGGGCAGAAGGCGGCCATCAGCACCAGGGGCACCACGGCGAAATTGATCAGCCAGCCGACGCGGACGAACCAGATGGCGCCTTCCAGCTGGGTGTAGACAAAAGACCGGTTGAACACCAGGAACAGCAGGCTCAGCAGGCAGACCATGAACTGGTTGGCGATCAGGCGGATGGTGACGGCGGTGGTGCCGTTGCCCACCGGAACGCCGGCCTTGCGCATGTAATTGACCTGCATGGGCTGGCCGCCGCTGGCACCCGGGGTGATATTGCTGTAATACAGGCCGATGATATTGATGATCAGCACCCGAAAGAGGCTGAGGGGAAAACCCTGCCTGCGAAGGCAGTACCAGGTGGCGAGGACGTCAAAAAAGAGGAAAGCGGCCCAGCAGCCGACCAGGCCGACCAGCCAGCCGGGATCCAGGTGGCGGAGCGCTTCCCAGGCGTCGGTCAGTTCTGTGTTGCCGAAGGCAATGCAGAAAACGGCTGCGACGGACAGCACGATGAAAAGCGCGCTCAGCGCTTTTTTCATTTTCGGGCTCATGCTTCCGTCCTCACCCCTCTCTTTGACACCCGAATATCTTATCCTGTTTTGCCGTATCTGTCCAGTTGATGAGCGGACCAGGGGGACGGCTCTTTTGAACCGTTTTATTCTTTTTTCTGCTTTTTGGTCCAAATTAACCGTCGCTCTGGTCTACCAGGCCCCAAATGTGGTAAAATGGGCAGCGAAAAAACGAGGAAGGAAGCGCCTGATGAAACTACTGACTGTCACGATCCCGTGCTATAACGCGGCGGCCTATATGGAACGGTGCCTGAAGAGCGTAGTCGCCGGGGGCGACGAACTGGACGTGATTATCGTGGATGACGGATCCACGGACGAAACCGGCCGGATCGCGGACCGCTGGGCAGCGGAATATCCGGGGATCGTCCGGGTGATCCACCAGGAGAACGGCGGTCATGGGGAAGGGCTGAACCAGGGAATCCGCAACGCGGAGGGACTGTATTTCAAGAGCGTGGACTCGGACGACCGGCTGGATCCGGAATCCCTGAAGGAACTGCTGAAACGCTTGAAGGCGCATACAGCCCCTGAAGACCAGGTTGACCTGATCGTGAACGACTATGTATACGACCGGGAAGAGAAGAAAGCCTGTTTCTCCGTCAGCTACCGGAACGTGTTCAACCCGGACCGGGTGAATACCTGGGAAAACTGCCGGGCGTTTCCGCCGTGGAAGCAGTTCATGATCCACGCCATGGCCTACCGCACCGGCATGCTCCGGGAGATGAACCTGACACTGCCAAAGCACACCTTCTACGAGGATAACCTGTATATCTACCAGCCGCTGCCCTATGTGAAGAAGATCCTCTACCTGGACAGGCCGCTGTATGGATACTATATCGGGCGGGCGGACCAGTCCGTGAACGACAGCGTAATCATCCGCCGGCTGGACCAGGTGACCCGCATCGCGCAGGAGATGATCACCAGCTATACCTGGGACGAGCTGGCGGCGCTGCCGAAAAAGCTGCGGAACTATATGATCAGCAATGCCTCGGGCCAGCTGTATACTACGTCCGCCCTGCAGTACCTGAGCGGGGAGGACGGCCGGAAAAAGAACGCGGAGCTGAAACAGGCGATCCGGTCCTATGACGAAAAACTGTACCGGAAACTGGGCCACACCTTTGCCGGCGGGGTTACGATGATTCCCGGCCCGCTGGGCAGGGGCCTGACGGTGGGCAGCTATAAGTTCGGCAGGAAAATCATCCGATTCTGAACACATACAGGACGGGCCGGGAATGGAAATCATCCCCGGTCTTTTTTTCACGCAAAAAGCCGTGAAAAAACAGCAGGCGCCTTGACAAATAATGGATGATGGTGGTTAAATAGCGCAGTTAGCGTATTTGCAGCGGTACGGGGCGGGTGCCCCGCAGAGGAGGAAGAAAAGAATGGACAAGATCGCGAGTGTTCTGGAGATCATCGGCAGCTCCGCGGGATTCCTGCTGATGTTTATGATGTTTTACCAGATTGTGATCGGTCTTTTTGGATTCAAAAAAGCGACAAAGGACTATGCGGACCATGATCCGGAAGCGCGATTCCTGGTACTGATTCCCGCGCATAATGAAGAGCAGGTTATCGGCGATATTATCCGGAACCTGGAAGACATGGACTATCCCCGGGAACTGTATGACTATTACGTAATAGCGGATAACTGCACAGACCGTACCGCGGAAACAGCCCGCGCTGCCGGCGCCAAAGTGATTGAGACCAGAAAGGAACACCCGGACGCGCCGACCGGCAAGCCTATCGCGCTGCGCAAGGCACTGAATTCCCTGAAAAACTATCAGGACCGGTATGACCTGATGATGGTTTTTGACGCGGACAACCTGATGGATACCAATATGTTCCGCGAAGTAAACAGCCAGTATCTGGACAAGGGCAAACCGGACTTTATCCAGTGCTATCTGGGCGCGAAGAACAAGGAAGGCGTGGTGGCATGGTTTTATTATACCGGCTATACGCTGAGCAACCGTTTCTTTGACCTGGCCAAGCATCGCCTCGGACTGAACTGCCCCATCGGCGGGACCGGTTTTGCAATGTCAACCGCATATCTTTACGAACGCGGCGGCTGGACAACCATGTCGCTGACCGAGGATTATGAGATTCAGGTGGAAGCCACGCTGGAAGGCCGCCGGATCCTGTGGAACCATAACACCCGGGTTTACGATGAAAAACCCACCAGTCTGCGTGCCGCGATCCGGCAGCGGACGCGCTGGGGCCAGGGACACTGGTATGTGACGATTAAAAACACGGGCAAAGTATTCCGCAGCTTCCTGGCAGGGAACATCAGCATCGGTGAATTCCTGAACCTGCTGACCTATATGTACAGCGTAGCGGCTCTGCCGCTGTCGATCATCCAGGGTCTTGCGATTCTGGCTGTATGGCTGATGAACCCCACGAAACCGCTGTTTGATTTTTCACTCGACGGCGTGTTAGTCGGCCTGGGAATCTTTGTTTACAGCTATTTCTTCCTGTTCTACCTGTCGGACTGGATGGACAACCACCTGGCATTCCGTTTCCGGACGATTCCGCTGATGCTGGGCGGGTTTGTGGCCAACGCGATCGTAGGCGCGTTCATGCAGGTCGGCGGCCTGATCAAATTCAGGAACCAGCAGTGCTGGGTCAAGACAGAACACCGGATCGCCGCCCGGACAGTAACAAAGCGGGAATGCTCGCCGGCACTGCGGAGGAAGGCAGCATAAATTATTAAAAAAGAGCAGGCTTGCCATGCTTCAGGCAGCCTGCTCATGTTCAATTGCAAATGAAATACACGATCTGATCAGGACGGCTCACGCAGCCGTCTTTTTTGATCCGGCGGTTCCGGCAAGGGCGATGATTGTGCCGACGGCCGCAATGGCTGCGCCGGTCAGCATGGTCGGCCGGACGCCGACGGCGTCGAACATGGGACCGCCGATCAGGCTGGCCAGCACCGATCCGATGGTAGTCATGCTGTAAGCCAGGCTCTGGGCTTTCGCCGAATCCTTGCGGGCGACCGTCCGATCGGCGTAGCCTACGATGAGGACGGTATAGAGGGCGTAGCTGGGCGCCTGGAGCACACGGGCTGCGAAGAACAGCGGAATGGTCGGCGCCAGGGCGTAGGCCAGGATTTTGAGCACAAAGAAGATGAAGGAAAGACGGATATACTGCACGGTGGACCACTTCGACGGCAGCTTTGAGGCGAACATCATCACGGGCACTTCCACGATCGCCGTGAAGGCGGCCACATAGCCCAGGATCGCAGTATTGCCGCCCAGGGCCTCTACCTCGTTGATCAGGAAATTGCCGTCCAGACTATGGGCGATAAAAATGATGATCGTGCCGAAGAGCATGAGGCAGAACATTCTGTTCTCCCGGATGAAGGCCGACAGGGAGGAGGATTTTTCCGTAATGACAACTTCTTTCTCCGGCATGGCAGCTTCGGCACTGCGGAGATCCCGGTCGACGATCCGGTTGCCGAAGAACTGCAGCGCCACCACTGCCAGCCCGGCAAAGGGCAGGGAAAGATGCCCCCACCGGGCTGTGACGAACCCGAGGAGGGTACTGAGAATCACGAAGGAGAAGCTGCCCATAGACCGGGCCAGGCCGAAATTCAGCGGCGCCTTCGCCCGCTCCAGCCGGACGCACAGGTCCAGGTTGACGGCGTTGACAGGCATCATGGCGGTCATATAGAGCACATAGCAGACCGCATTAAACAGGTCGTGGGCCGGATGCAGCCGCAGAAGTGCAAGCAGCACGACCTGGACGGACAGGAGAATGTTGACTACGGAAGCATGGCGCAGGTTCCGGTTCCGGTCGATCATGGCGCCGAGCACCGGGCTGAGCAGCGCGCCGCCCACATTGCCCAGGGCGAGGATCAGACCGAGCTCGGTATTGGAGCAGCCGACGCCCTTCAGGTATACCGCGGCATAGGTAGTGACCACACAGAAGGCCATCCAGAACCCGCCGGTGATGATCATATAGTGGAAGGTGACGGAAGAAATCTTCTTATTCATCGTGCCTCCAAAGCGGGACGTTCATACTCTTTCATACGGCGATGATAACAAAAAAAAGCCTGGCCTTCAAGCAGTTTCCGAAGACCGGGCAAAACTTGCGATTATTTGTCAAAGGCAGGGGGAACGGGTTTGGTAACTTCCGCCAGACGCTTTTTGCGGCGGGTGGCCACTTCCTGGGGAATCGCCTGGATATCGCCGGCTTTGGTCAGGGCCATCTTGGTCAGGCTCGGACCGACCAGTTCATAGATCAGCACGGAGAAGAGGACGATGTTCCGGATCAGCGTACCTTCCGGTCCGCCGAGAACCCGGTAGGCTGTGGCGCACATGCCGAGGGCGACACCGGCCTGGGGCAGGAGGGTAATGCCCAGCCACTTCCTGACCGGTTCAGGGCTCCTGGCCAGGACGGAGGACCAGCTGGCACCGATGTATTTGCCCAGGGAACGGACGATGATATAGACCACGCCGATCAGGATCACGGAGACGTCCGCAAAGACGCTGAAATCCAGTGCGGCGCCGCTGAGCACAAAGAACAGGGTGATCGCCGGACCGGACCAGCGGTCCGCCTGCAGCATCAGGTCCTCACTGAGGGGGCAGAAGTTGCAGAACACGGTGCCAAGCATCATGCAGACCAGCAGGGAAGAAAAGCCGAAGGAAAAAGAACCCACGTAGATGATATACTGGCTGACCGCTACGGTCAGAATGACACTGCCGACAATCAGGGCGTTGCGGTTGCGGTGGGAATGGAAGAAGCGCTCAAGCCAGGTGAGGATCAGCCCGACCACGCCGCCGAAGACCAGCGAAAGAACGACTTCCGCCAGGGGCTCCAGGATCAGTGCGGCGACGTGGGTGGAACCGTTCTTCATGGACTGGGCAATACCGAAGGAGACCGCAAAGATCACCAGACCGACGGCGTCGTCCAGGGCGACGACCGGCAGCAGCACATCCGTCACCGGGCCCTTGGCCTTGTACTGACGGACGACCATCAGTGTGGCGGCGGGAGCGGTGGCAGCAGCGATGGCGCCCAGGGTGACCGCCACCGGCAGGGGCAGCAGGTCCGGCATAATGAAGTGCAGGGCGACCAGGGCGATATCCACAAGGATTGTGGCGGTTACAGCCTGCAGGATACCGATGATGACCGCCTGCCTTCCGGTCTGTTTCAATGCGGAAAGGCGGAACTCATGTCCGATGGCGAAAGCGATGAAGCCCAGGGCGACGTCGGAGATCATGGACAGGGAATCCACCTGATCTGTCGTATTGAATCCGATTCCGGGCAGGCCCAGGCGGCCCAGCACGCTGGGCCCGATGAGGATGCCGGCGACCAGGTAGGCAGTTACGTCCGGCAGATGGAGCTTAACAAAAAGCCGGGTCATCAGCAGACCGGCAAAAAGGGCGACTGCAATCAGCAGAAGGGTTTGCATAAAGGGTTTGCGCTTCCTTTCATGTGCTTTTTCGCACGGGGAAGATTGTAGCACTGTTTTGCAGAAAGGACAAGGGAAACCGGAAAACACAGTGCGGATTTCCTTGCGGGTCAGGCGGGAGTATGCTAAAATATACCAGATATGGATACTGGAGGTGCAAGTGTGCAAAAGGGAAGAAACAGACGCTTTATTGCGGGTCTGATCATAATATGTCTGGCGGCGGTTCTTACAGTATCGGCATATGCGGAGACCAAACCTCTCGGGATGGACCTGACGACGCACGGAATGCCGCTGCGGGATGACGGATGGGTTGAACCCGGCGTGGAATACCGGGATGAATCCATCCATGCGGTGCTCACGAAGGACCGGTTCCACAATGTCTACGTGCGGACGATCGTGATCGAGGTCGCGGACGCCAGCCAGCTGCGCAGTACGCTGAGCTATGAAAACTTCGAAGACCAGAGACTGGCCAGGTCGCTGGACATGGCCAAGTCCGTCAACGCCCTTGCGGCAGTAAACGACGACTTTGTCAAATTCAACAAGTTCCAGGGTTATGTCATGCGGCAGGGCGTATTTTACCAGGATACGCTGGAGAAACTTCAAAAGCCGCAGGACGTGCTGATCATCGACAATGAGGGAGACTTTTACGTCGTGATCAAAGCATCGACCGGTACGGTTGAATCAAAGCTTGCCGAACTGAAGGAAAACAACCGGGAACCGGTGAACATCTTCACTTTCGGACCGACACTGGTGCTTGACGGACAGCCGCTGGACTGCCCGACGGAGGACAGTATCCATTCAATGCACCTGAAGGGCGCCCGGGCTGTGATCGGCCAGCTGGATCATCTGAAATACTTTATTATGACAGTGGACGGCGCCATGAGCGAGGGAACCGGCATGACCGGCAATCAACTGGCCGGGTTTATCGCGGAGCATTTTCCGGAGTGTAAAGTCGCGTACAACCTGGACGGAGGCAATTCCTCCAAATTGATCTTCGGCGGGAAAGAGCTGAACAGCGCGAGGGGTCAGGGCCGGAAGATCTCCGGACTGATCTATTTCGCTTCCGCAGTGACGGAGGAATAATCCATGACGCAGTTCAAGGCCGGCGGCATGACCGGCTATTCCTGGGGCGCCGTGGTTGCCGCCGCAGCGCTGGTATCGCTGCTGCTGACGGCCCTGAACGGAAAGAAACGCGGCCTGAAACAGGGCACGGTGCCGTTGTTCGGTCTGCTGGCGATTCCGCTGTGCATACTGCTGGGCCGGGCCGGATACTATCTGTGCTCCATCAACCGGATGCAGGCAATGGGCGTACCGTTCTTTGACCTGGCCGGCGGCGGAATGATGCTCTACGGCGCGGCGGCCGGCGGACTGCTGGCGGCTTTCCTGACCGGGAGGATCACAGAAACACCCGTCGGCAGGATTGCGGACTGCGCAGCCGCACCGGCAGCCCTGACGATTGCAGCCGGACGGTTTGCGGAATACCTGACCGGAGCGGGATACGGGTTTTCCGTCACAGACTGGTTCGATCCGTGGAACAGTTATAACAGAAGCTTTATCGCCTGGGAAGAGCCGGATATCCTGTGCCGGTTTCCGTTTGCGGTGCAGGATCCGTTTTACGGCGACTGGATGTTCGCGATCAATCTCCTGGAGGGGATCGCAGCGATCGTGTTCGCAGTGATCCTGTTCCGGATGAAGACCCGGAAAGACGGCGGCGCGGCAGTCCTGCTGCTGATGATGTACGCCTCCTGCCAGGTTGTGTTTGAGTCTATGCGGGAAGACGAGGTCCTGCGGCTGAACTTTATGAAGATCAATATGCTGATCAGCGCACTGGCGCTGCTGACCGCCCTGATCATCTGCCTGAAGAAAGGCAGAGCGGACGGCAGGTATTCCGCAGGCATGACCGTAACGCTGTTCCTGACGGCGGGAATCGCTACCGCGATGGAGTTTGCCCTGGAGCAGAAGATCGGGTTCCTGACCTGGATGCGGGCGGACCTTTGCTACCTGGTGATGGGACTGGCCTGCGCCTGTATGCTGCTGACGGTCCTGAAAACATGGAAAAAAGCCTTTCCGGTAACGGAAGCATAAGGCGTTGAATAAGGGGAGGTTTTCATGGTGAACATTACAAAAGATATCTGCTACATCGGCGTGGACGATCATGAGATCGACCTGTTCGAAGGAATGTATATCGTGCCGGAAGGCATGGCCTACAATTCCTATGTAATCCTGGATGACAAGGTTGCGGTCATGGACACCACGGACCGGAATTTCACCGGCGCCTGGCTGGCCAACCTGGAAGCCGCACTGGCAGGCAGGAAGCCGGATTACCTGATCGTGCACCACATGGAGCCCGACCATTCCTCCGGTATCGAAGCCTTCGCGGAGAAGTACCCGGAAGTGAAGATCGTGGCGACGGCCAAGGCATTCACCATGATGAAGAACTTTACCGGCAAAGACTATACCGCCCGCGGCATCGTCGCCAAGGAAGGCGACACGCTGGAACTGGGCAGCCATACGCTGAAGTTCATTACCGCGCCTATGGTGCACTGGCCGGAAGTTATGATGAGCTATGACGAGAAAGACAAGGCGCTGTTCAGCGCGGATGCCTTCGGCAAGTTCGGCGCGCTGGACGCGGTGGACGAGGAGGGCTGGGCCTGCGAGGCGCGGCGGTATTACTTCGGCATCGTCGGCAAATACGGCGCCCAGGTGCAGGCGGTCCTGAAGAAGGCCGCGGCGCTGGACATCCGGATTATCTGCCCGCTGCACGGACCGGTGCTGCAGGAGGACCTGGGATACTATCTGGACCTGTACAACACCTGGTCTTCCTACGGCACGGAGACCGAAGGCGTGGCCGTATTCTACACCTCCGTATACGGCCATACGAAGGCGGCCGCGGAACTGCTGGCTGAAAAACTGCAGGAGCTGGGCTGCCCGAAGGTGGCTGTCAGCGACCTGGCCCGGGACGATATGGCCGAAGCCGTGGAGGACGCCTTCCGCTACGGAAAGATCGTGCTGGCCTCCACCACCTACAACGCGGACATCTTCCCGTTCATGCGGGAGTTCATTGAGCACCTGACCGAGCGCGGGTACCAGAACCGGAAGATCGGCCTGATCGAAAACGGCAGCTGGGCGCCCACCGCGGCGAAGGTGATGAAGGGCATGCTGGAAGGCTGCAAGAACACCACTTTCGCGGAGACAGAGGTAAAGATCCTCTCCGCCATGACGGAAGAGAACAAAGCCCAGATCGAACAGCTGGCGAAAGAGATGCTGGAATAATACGTTTTTGTAATTCATCATTCTGAACGAATAATGCGAAAAAAAACGGATCGCTGCGGCGATCCGTTTTTGATACAGAAGAAATCAGGGATTCTGACGCCTCATATGATTTATATCAACTAATTCGGTATTCTGCAGGGAGAAGCGGGAACCGAGGATGTCCATGAGGGCGTTGGCGGTATCCAGGGAGGTCATGCAGGGGATGCCGAGAACCATGGCCCGGCGGTGGAGCAGGGTGTAGTCGCCCACGGTATCGTCCTTGACGGCGCCGGTATAGATGATGTAGTTCACGGAACCATCCTCCATGAGGTCGAAGATCTCATCGCTGATCTTGGGATCCTGCACGGGTGTTACGCGGATGCCGACGGCAGAGATCGCCCGGGCGGTATCCTTGGTGGCGTAGACGCTGATGCCCTGGTCGTAGCAGCGCTTGGCTACGGCGATGGCATCCGGGAAGTCCTCGTCTTCAACGGACAGCAGGACGCCGGTATGGCCTTTCTCGCGGGTGGTGGGCAGGTGGAAGCCTGCAGCGGACAGGCCCTTGAAGAGCGCTTCCGCCTTGGTGATGCCGATACCGAGCACTTCGCCGGTGGACTTCATCTCCGGTCCGAGGATGGAGTCGGCATCGTTCAGCTTCTCGAAGGAGAAGACAGGTACCTTGATCGCACAGTAGGGCGGAGCGGGATAGAGGCCCGTGCCGAAACCGAGATCCTTCAGCGGTTCGTCCAGCATGACGCGGGAAGCGAGATCCACCATGGGCACACCCGTTACCTTTGAGATATACGGCACGGTGCGGGACGCCCGGGGATTGACCTCGATGACGTACAGTTCGTTATCGTAGATCAGGTACTGGATATTCACAAGGCCCTTGGTGCCCAGCGCCAGGGCCAGCTTGGTGGAAATATCGCAGATCTTCTCCTGGAACTTTTCGGTCAGGTTGAAGGGCGGATAGACGGCGATGGAATCGCCGCTGTGGACACCGGCCCGCTCAATGTGCTCCATGATGCCGGGAATCAGCACGTCCCTGCCGTCGGAAATGACGTCCACTTCCAGCTCGATGCCGGGCAGGTACTGGTCCACGAGCACCGGGTTCTCAATGCCGCCGGAAAGGATCCGCGTCATGTAGTCCACGGTGTGCTTCCGACTGCGGGAGATGGTCATGTTCTGGCCGCCGATGACATAGGAGGGGCGCAGCAGCACCGGGTAGCCCAGGCCTTCCGCCGCGGCGACGGCCTCTTCCATTGTGCGGACGCCCATGCCGCGGGGACGGCGGATGCCGAACTGCTCCAGCAGCTTGTCAAAGCGCTCCCTGTCCTCGGCGATGTCGATGGACTCGGCGCTGGTGCCCAGGATGCGGATGCCCTGGGAATCCAGGAACTGGGTCAGCTTGATGGCGGTCTGGCCGCCGAAGGCGACCACGACGCCCACGGGGTTTTCCACCTTGATGACGTTCATGACGTCTTCCGGGGTCAGGGGCTCGAAATACAGACGGTCCGCGGTGTCATAGTCCGTGGAAACGGTCTCGGGATTGTTGTTGATGATAACCACGTCATAACCGATCCGGCGGAGGGTCCATACGCAGTGGACAGAGGAGTAGTCGAACTCGATGCCCTGGCCGATACGGATGGGGCCGGAACCCAGCACGATGACCACGGGGCGGCCGGAACGCTTCAGGCTCCGGGACTCGCAGGCCTTGTCCGTGCAGGAATAGAAGTATGGCGTTTCCGCGGCGAATTCTGCGCCGCAGGTATCCACCATCTTATAGCTCATGGTCCAGCCGGGAACTTCTGATGCGCCTGTAATCCGCTTTATGGCGGCGTCAGGGTAGCCCATCTTCTTGAAGGCTTCATAGTCACCGGGCTGCAGGCCTTTGCCTTCCGTGCGCATTTCCAGCTCCGCCATGGCGCGGAGACGGTAGAGGAAGAACCGGTCGATCTTGGTGATGTCAAAGATTTCGTCAACGGTCATGCCTTGCTTCAGGGCTTCGAAGACCGTGAAGAGCCGGCGGTCGTCCTGCCGGGTCAGGCGCTCACGGATGGGTTCATCCGTCAGCGGCGGCGCGTTCAGCGTATCCAGGGAGATCTCGGCGCCGCGGACGGCCTTCATCAGGGCTTCCTCAAAACGCTGGCCGATGGACATAACTTCGCCGGTGGCCTTCATCTGGGTGCCCAGGCGGCGGGAAGAACCGTAGAACTTGTCGAAGGGCCACTTCGGGAACTTTACGACCACATAGTCAACGGTGGGCTCGAAGCAGGCGCAGGTCTTGCCGGTAATATCGTTGGCGATCTCGTCCAGGGCATAGCCCAGCGCGAGGCGCGTGGTGATCTTGGCGATGGGATAGCCGGTGGCCTTGCTGGCCAGGGCGGAGGAGCGGCTGACCCGGGGGTTGACCTCGATAACCGCATACTCAAAGGAATCGGGATTCAGGGCGAACTGGCAGTTGCAGCCGCCGACGATACCGATGGCGCTGACGATGTCCAGGGAGGCGCTGCGCAGCATCTGGTATTCCTTGTCTGACAGAGTCAGGGCCGGGGCGACGACCACGCTGTCGCCGGTATGGATGCCGACAGGGTCCACATTCTCCATGGAACAGACGGCAATGACGTTGCCCTGGGCATCCCGCATGGTTTCAAACTCGATCTCTTTCCAGCCGGAAATGCAGCGTTCCACCAGGATCTGGGTGATGGGGGAGGCATCCAGGCCGGCCCGGGCGATGACGCGCATTTCCGCTTCGTTGGCGGCGATGCCGCCGCCGCTGCCTCCCAGGGTGTAGGCGGGGCGCACGATCACCGGATAGCCGATATCACCGGCAGCTTTCAGGGCATCCTCCAGGGTCTCCGCGATCTCGGAGGGTACGCAAGGCTGGTTGATGGACAGCATGGTATCCCGGAACTTCTCCCGGTCTTCCGCCTTCTCAATGGCCTCGATGGGCGTGCCCAGCAAGCGCACGCCGAACTCTTCCAGGGTGCCGTCGCGGCTCAGCTGCATGGCCAGGGTCAGACCGGTCTGGCCGCCGAGGCCGGCGATCATACCGTCCGGGCGTTCTTTTTCGATGATCCGGCGGACGGTGGCAGCATTCAGCGGCTCGAGGTAGATCTCGTCCGCCAGGTGCTGGTCCGTCATGATGGTGGCGGGGTTGGAGTTCACCAGCACCACGTTGATGCCTTCCGCTTTCAGCACGCGGCAGGCCTGGGCACCGGCATAGTCAAACTCGGCTGCCTGGCCGATAACGATGGGGCCGGAGCCGATGACCAATACTTTACGGATGGAGGAATCTTTCGGCATTATTTCTTCCCTCCGATCATGTTTTCTACAAATCTGTCAAAGAGGATCGTGGTATCCCGGGGACCGGAGGCGGCTTCGGGATGGAACTGGACGGTGAAGCACTTCAGGTCCGGATAATCCATGCCTTCGCAGCTTCCGTCGTTGGCGTTTTGGAAGGATTCCTTCCCGACGCCCTTCAGGGAATCTGCCACGACCGCATATCCGTGATTCTGGGAGGTGATATAGGTGCGGCCGGCGTTCAGGTCCCGGACAGGCTGGTTGCCGCCGCGGTGTCCGTATTTCAGCTTGATCGTGTCGCCGCCCAAAGCCAGGGCCGTCAGCTGGTGGCCCAGGCAGATGCCGAAGACCGGCTTCTTCCCGATAAGCTTTTTCAGTTCCGCGATGCAGGCGGTGTTTTCCTTCGGATCTCCGGGACCGTTGGAAAGCATGATACCGTCCGCGCCGGAGGCCAGGATCGTCTCCGCGGAGGTGCTGGCCGGCCAGACCGTGACGGTGCAGCCGCGCTTCTGCAGGCTGCGGATAATGTTATGCTTGGCACCGTAGTCAATCAGGGCGACACGGCATTTTTCCTCCCCCTCGGCGGGGCAGGTATAGTTTTCATTGCTTGAGACGGAAGCCACGGCGTCCTTCACGGTGAAGGCGCGGATCGCGCTGAGATCCGAAGGTACTTCATCGCAGATCATGGCGTTCATGACGCCCTCCTCCCGGGTGATACGGACGATCTCCCGGGTATCCACGCCGCAGAGGCCGGGGATGCCCTTGGCCACCAGGTAATCGTTGAGCGGGTAGGCAGAGCGGAAGTTGGAAGGCGTATCGCACAGTTCCCGGACGATATAGCCGAAGAGTGTGCTGTTGCCCTCGAAATCCTCCTCGATGACACCGTAGTTGCCGATCAGCGGAAAGGTCTGGGTGACGATCTGGCCGAAATAGCTCGGGTCGGTCAGGGTCTCCAGATAGCCCTCCATACCGGTGGTGAAGACCAGTTCGCCGATGCGGTCGATGGGCGCGCCGATGCGCCTGCCTTCAAAGACCGTGCCGTTGGATAAAACCAGGTATGCCATAGGGACCTCCATAATGAAGAATGATTGGTGATTATGGTTTGCAGGCTTCTTTAATCACTTCTGCAGCTTTGACCAGAAGATCGTCAGGGATGTTCAGAGCGGGGAGAAGGCGGACCTTGTCCTTGGCGGTGAGACAGAGGACGCCGTTGGCCATGCAGGCGGCAACCACTTCACCGGCAGGCTTGCTCGTCTTCAGGCCAAGCATCAGGCCCAGCCCGGAGATGCTCCCAATGCCCGGAGCACCGTCCAGCAGGTTCCGGATCAGGTTACTCTTGCGGGTAACGTCCGCCAGGAAGTCGTCCGTCAAGCGCTCCACGACGGACAGCGCGGCCGCCGCGGCGACGGGATTGCCGCCAAAAGTGGAACCGTGATCTCCATAGGAGAAAACGTCCTTCACTTTATCACCCAGCAGGGTAGCGCCCATGGGCAGGCCGCCGGCCAGGCCCTTCGCAGTGGAAACCACGTCCGGCTCCAATCCGTAGGTCATGTAGGCGTACAGCTTTCCGCTGCGGCCGTTGCCGGTCTGAACTTCATCCACCATGAGGAGAATGTCCTGCTCCTTCAGGTAGGCAGCCAGTTCTTTGGCAAAGCCCGGATCCAGCGGGATCACGCCGCCTTCGCCCTGCACGCATTCGATGAGGACCGCGGCAACGGTGCCGTTCGCACAGAGCTTTTTCAGCGCATCCAGATCGCCGGCGGGGAAGGAGGCGAAGCCCGGCGTCAGCGGCTGATACAGTTCATGGTAGTGTTCCTGGCCAGTGGCGGCCAGGGTGGTCAGCGTCCGGCCATGGAAGCTATTTTCCAGGGTGACGATGGTGGAACAGGCAGGGCCTTTATGCTCAGCGGCCCATTTCCTCGCTGCCTTGATGGCGCATTCGTTGGCTTCGGCACCGGAATTGGAGAAGAAAACCTTCGCCATGCCGGTCTTTTTGCACAGGGCTTCCGCCAGCTTCGCACAGGGGGCGGTGTAGTACAGGTTCGACATATGCTGGACGCTGCGGATCTGCTTTTCCACGGCATCGATCCAGACGTCGTCCGCGACGCCGAAAGAGGTGACGGCGATGCCGGATCCCATGTCGATGTATTCCTTACCATTCACGTCTTTGACAAGGGAACCCTTGCCGCTGACGATCTCCACCGGGAACCGCTTGTAGGTTCCGGCGATGTAGGTTTGATCAAGTTCGAAGGTATTCATACTATGATATCCTTTCTATTCACTCCCAGTGATCGTCGCAGCCGCTCTGCCTTCGCCTGCGGCTCGCCAATCGCGGGCTCCTGTAACTGTGGGTGCCGTTACCCGATCATCTTCGGGCAAAGCCCTTGATTCTCGGACGTCACTCCCATCCCTTTTGACGGTCTTCTGCGGTTTCTCCACGGGAAACCATGGTGCCGGCACCTTCGTCGGTCAGGAGTTCCATGAGGATGGAGTGGGGGACGCGGCCGTCCATGATGACCACGTTGCGGACGCCGCGGGAGAGCGCCTTCGCGCAGCACTCCACTTTCGGGATCATGCCGCCGGAGATGATGCCGCTGTCATACAGGGAGGGAAGCTCCTGGAGGGTGATCTCCGGGATCAGGGTGGAGGGATCGTTCTTGTCCTTCAGCACACCGGCGATATCCGTCATCATGATCAGGCGCTCGGCACCCAGGGCGCCGGCGATATACGCGGCAGCGGTGTCGCCGTTAATGTTGTAGGCGTTGCCGCTCTTGTCGCAGCCGACGGTGGAGACGACGGGGATATAACCCCGGTCCAGCAGGTCTGTGACCGGCTGGATATGCACCTTCTGAATCTCGCCGACATAGCCCAGGCGCTCGTCCTTGACGCTGCACTGGAGGAGACGGCCGTCCATGCCGGAAAGTCCGACGGCTTTGCCGCCTTTCATCTCCAGCAGGTTGACCAGGGTCTTGTTGATCTTCCCGGCCAGGACCATCTGGACGATGTCCATGGTTTCCTTGTCCGTGACCCGCAGGCCGTCCACGAACTCAGGCTTCTTGCCGAGCCGGTCCATGAGGTCGTTGATCTCCGGGCCGCCGCCGTGCACCAGCACGATACGCACACCGATGAGCCACAGGAGGACGATGTCCTCCATAACCTGCTGTTTGAGCTGGTCGTTGATCATGGCGTTGCCGCCGTATTTCACCACGACGACTTTGCCGTTGTAGCGACGGATGTAGGGCAGGGCGGCGGTCAGGACCTCGGCCCGCTCCATATTGGTCAGATCAGTGTTCATGATGGTTCTCCTCCTTGCGATCGTCGCAACGGCTCAAGTCCGGTAGTCCCCGTTGATTTTTACATAATCATAGGTCAGATCGCAGCCCCAGGCGGTGGCTTCTTCCGAACCCATATTCATATCGCAGTCAAAATGCACGTCGTGCTCCGAAAGGATCTCCAGGGCTTTATCCTCGTTGAAGACCTGGACGCAGCCGTCCTTGTAGAAGCAGACGGAACCGGACTCACCGGTCATGGTGATGACGATGTTCGCCGGATCGAATTCCGGGCCGGCATAGCCCAGCGCGCAGAGCACCCGGCCGCAGTTGGCGTCCTTGCCGTAGATCATGGCTTTGACAAGGCTGGAACCGGCGACGGAACGGGCGAGGATGCGGGCGTTCTCTTTGGTATCCGCGTGGAAGACGCGGATTTCCAGCAGGTGGGTGGCGCCTTCGCCGTCGGAAGCCATGAGCATGGACAGGTCGCGGCAGACGCTGTAAAGCGCGGCACAGAAGAGTTCATAGCTCTCATCTTCCTCCGTGACCGGCTTGTTTTCCGCCAGACCGCTGGAGAAGAGGAGGAGCGTATCGTTGGTGCTGGTGTCGCCGTCCACGGTGATCATATTGAAGGTGTCTTTGATTACGGCGCTGAGGGCTTTCTGCAGCAGTTCCGGCGCGATGGCGCAGTCCGTGGCCAGGTAGCCCAGCATGGTGCACATGTTCGGATGGATCATGCCGGAACCCTTGCTCATGCCGCCGAGATGAACGGTGACCGTTCCGTCACCGGAGGCGGCGGGAAGATCGAAGGCTACCGCAAATTCCTTGTTCACGGTATCGGTGGTCATGATCGCCTTGCTGGCCAGGGTGGACGCTTCAGCAGAATCAGAGAGCAGGCCCGCCATGGCGGTGACACCGGCGGTGATCCGATCCAGCGGCACGTTGGGGCCGATGACGCCGGTGGAGCCGACCAGCACGGAATCCGGGGAGATCCCCAGCACCTGGGCGGTATGCTTCGCGGTCTCGCTGCACAGGCGCATGCCTTCGGCACCGGTGCCGGCGTTGGCGATGCCGGTGTTGACGACCACGGCCCGGGCAGGCTTTCCGCTTTTTACGATATCCATATCCCAGAGGACGGGAGCGGCTTTCACCTTATTGGAGGTGAAGGTGCCGGCGACGGCGCAGGGCACGTCCGTAAAGAGCAGAGCCATGTCCCTCCGGTTCTGATACTTGATGCCTGCTTCACAGCTGGCGGCCTTAAACCCCTTGGCTGCGGTGAAACCGCCGGGAATCTTCCGAATCTTCATCATTCTTCTCCTGTGATAAACTGCGTGATGTTTTCTTCATTCAGCACGAATTCGTAATAGTTGACGTTCGTCTTCTTCGTCCAGCCGATCTTGTTCCAGAAGGCGTTGCCGGCTTCGTTGGTCGTGAAGGCGATAAGGGCGACTTTGTTGATGCCCATATACCGCAGCTGGTGCATACAGAAGGCAACCATCTGGGTGCCGATCCCGCGGCGGCGGTATTCCTTCGCAACGCAGACGTGATACAGCGCGCCCTGGCGTCCGTCCGATCCGCAGAGAATGGAACCGACGATCCTGTTTCCGTCCCTGGCGACCACGCTGGTGGTGGGATTGCGGGCAATGAACCGCTCAATATCCTCCCGGGAGTCATCCAGGGCGCGGATGCCGAACCCGCGGATTGTCATCCACAGGGCACGTACGTCGTCATAGTCTGCCGGCGTCATGGGGACGATGTTGATCTTCTTTTCCATACTTACTTAACTACCAGTCCCGTTTTCTCGTCCAGTCCAAGGACGATGTTCATATTCTGGATCGCCGCGCCTGAGGCTCCCTTGCCCAGATTGTCGAAGCGGGAAACCAGCAGGATCCGTTCCTCATTGCCGAAGACGGCGATCTCCAGATCGTCCCGGCCGGCGAAGGTGCCGGCGGAAAGGAAACCGTTTTCGTCCGTTCCTTCCGCGAAGCGGATCAGGCCGTTTTGATAATATTCCCGGTAGACCGCCTTGATTTCTTCCAGGGAGGCGGAGGTATCCGTCGGGGTCAGGGGTACGGTGACTTCCATGCCGGCGTAATAGGGCGCCACGATGGGACAGAAGACGGGAGCATGATCCAGCCCGCAGATCTTTGCCATTTCCGGCAGGTGCTTGTGGGTCTGGCCCAGGCCGTACTGCCGGGGCGCCTGATACAGCGGATCCATATCCGGCGCTTCATACTCGGCGATCATTTTCTTTCCGCCGCCGGAATATCCGGTGAGGGAGAAACAGGAAAGCCGGGCATCCTTTTGAATCAGACCCGCGGCAACCAGCGGCGCGACCAGGGAGATAAAGCCGGTGGCGTGACAGCCGGGGTTCGCAATGCGTTTCGCAGCTTTCAGCTTTTCATGCTGTCCGGCCAGCTCCGGCATGCCATAGGTCCAGCCTTCCGCGACCCGGTGGGCAGTGGAGGTGTCGATGATCACCGCATCCGGATCGGTAACGAAGGAGTCGGCTTCGATTGCTGCGGCGTCCGGCAGGCAGAGGAAGGAAACAGCGGCGCTGTTCAGCGTGTCCGCCCGGGCGGCGGGATCCTTGCGGGTTTCTTCCGGCAGGATGATCAGCTCGAGATCCTTCCGGTCGGACAGCCGTTCCCGGATCCGCAGGCCGGTGGTTCCGGCGCTGCCGTCAATGAATACTTTGGTCATGGTACAGCCTTTCCATAAATACCAAACTATCCCGCCGGTAGGGGCGGGAGTTTGGACTGATCCTTGATAAGCTTACTTGTTGTTCGCGGCGTCAACCAGGGCCTGGACCTTGGTGGGAAGGCCGAACAGGGTAATGAAGCCGGCAGAATCCTTCTGGTCGTAATCGCTGGCGCCGAAGGTCGCGATGTCCTCGGAATAGAGGGAATAATCGCTCCAGACACCCGCCTTGATGATGTTGCCCTTGTAGAGCTTGAGCTTCACTTTGCCGGTGACCTTTTCCTGGGTCTTGTCAACGAAGGCGGAAAGGGCTTCCCGCAGGGGAGAGAACCACAGGCCGTTGTAAACCAGTTCGGCGAAAGTGATGGACAGCTTCTGCTTCTCATGCATGGTAAGCTTGTCCAGGCAGATGGACTCGAGGGCTTCGTGAGCCTTGTAGAGGATGGTGC
>CAMKNZ010000013.1 GCA_946414315.1 uncultured Clostridia bacterium | reverse complement strand
CCCACGGCCTGCCGCTTAGGAGGCGGCCGCTCTATCCTACTGAGCTACGGGTGCAGGACCTTGAAAAGTATAAGCTTCAGGGACTTTTTTGTCAATCCGGGCATTTTTCAGTGATGAGGGTTTTTCGCTTTTTGAACAAAAAAGCTGGTGTCAGCTGAACCTGTGAGATGGAGCTGTGTTGATTTTTTGTCAGAATCTGTATATGATAATTCAGCCAGAAGGCAACTGATGTCGAAAGGATGGTTGTTATGAAAAAGAGAATCAGTGGAATAGATTATGATACAGACGCTTCTGAACTGGTGTACAAGAAAACCTTCGGTAATTATGGCGATCCCTGGGGATATGAGGAAACGCTGTATAAGACGGCGGACGGCAAGTTCTTCCTTTATTGCTTCGGCGGAATGAATTCACCCTTCCCGAAGGAAACCATGGTTCGCCTGGCGGCCGACAAGGTCGATGCCTGGAAGGAAAGCAGGAAATAAGATTTGTTGCGGCATGAAAGACGCCCCGGTTCGTTATGAACCAGGGCGTCTTTTTATTCCGTCAGTTTGTCAATCTGCACTTTGTCTGTCAATTCATTCAGGGATAGGATTGTATTCTGACGATCAGAATTCTGCTTCCGCGACCGGTTCCGCCGGCTCGGCGGCAGCGGTCTTCGGCAGTTCGCCCGTGATCAGCGCAATCACTTCTTCGGTGATCGCCTTATCCTCTTCCGGGTTCTTGGAAACCATCATCAGGCCGATAAAACCATACTGCAGCTGGGCGTCGTCAAGATGCTGGGCCAGCGTGGGCGCCTTTTCCGGATGGGCCTTCACCTGATCGTACTGATACTTCGCAGAGTTGATGCTGCCAACCGTCAGCATAACAGCCAGAACCACCGCGATGAAACCGAAGAAGATCGCAGGAACGCCCTTCCTGGTTTTTTTCCAGGCCAGGAAGCCAAGGACACAGGCCAGCAGCCCGAGGATCACAGCAGGGATACCGCAGATAATGCCGGTCAACATCGAGAGAAGCGCTCCCAGACCACCGATCAGTGCTAAAACAACAGCCAGGATAGACATTTATTCTTTCACTCCTTCTTATTAAAAACCCTTTTTCTCTGCCATGCATTTTCTGCCTGACATAGTTTTATACGCATCACCTTTAACAGGTGGCAGTGAACAGTCAATAAATACTGATATGGAGAAATCTGTGGATATGATATAATTGATGTGGCCGGCTGCAATGAAATTGGCATCCGTCCGAAGAAACAAAACACGGGACTTTTTCGTCATATTTGTTGGATGAACGAAAAAGGAGATTTATTCGGATGAAAAAGTACGGCCATATGCCTGTCAAAGGTTTATGAAGGTTGAGGAATAAGGTTTGATTTTTGCAACTTCGGATATCCACGGATATCCTTTGGATTCGTTTCTGGGCCTGCTTGAAAAAGCCGGGTTTTCTGAATCGGACCAGCTGTATGTGATCGGGGACGTCATCGACCGGAACGGCGATGGCGGCGTTGCCATGCTCCGGTGGATGATGCGGCAGGAGAATGTGACGCTGCTCAAAGGCAATCATGAAGCCATGATGCTGGAGTGTGAGTTTGCGCTGTCTGCGGATGTGGATCTGACCAATCTGCGACTGGTCACAATTGATCAGGAGTTCCATCTGCTCCGCTGGCACAGAAACGGCTGCCTGAAGACACTGGAAAGCCTGCTGAAACTGAGGGATGAGGGTCCGGACGAACTGGTAAAGCTCGTGAAATATGTCAGGTCTGCGCCGCTGTATATGGAAGTGGCTGTGCCGATGAAGCGCTTTGTACTGGTCCATGGAGGGCTGAACGGTTTTGAACCGGGGAAAGGCCTGGATGAATATGATGAAGATGATCTGCTCTGGACCCGTCCGGGAGTGGATGAAAGATACTGGGAAGACCGGATGGTCATCCTGGGCCATACGCCGACGCAGTATATCGGGGGAGAAAAAGGGAAGATGTTCGTGACGGATACCTGGGCGGACATCGATACGGGCGCCGCCGGCGGAGGGAGCCCCATGCTGCTCCGACTGGATGATATGTGTCCGTTTTATGCTGAATAACTGTCTGAAAAACCCACGGCAGCCTCCCGGAAATGAGAGGCTGCCGTTTTCATGGGGAACAGAAATTGATTTGCCGCGTGAGCTGTTTCGTGCCGTATCATGACGGGTCCGGCATTCTCAGGACAACGTCGCTTCAGACATCAAAGGCCCATCTGCCCCGGCGGAAGATGGGAACTGTTTTTCCGTCTCTTGTTACCGCGTCTATATCCAGGCCCTCATAACCGATCATGAAATCGTTGTGTTCCATGGAATCGTTGATGCCCATCTCGCGGCATTCCTTCAGCGTCTTGTTTTCAAAGCCGCGAATGGTGTTCGTGAAGCCCATGCCCAGCGCCAGATGGCAGGCGGCATTCTCATCGAACAGGGTTTCATAGAACAGGATTCCGGACTCGTAGATCGGGGAATTCACCGGTACCAGCGCACATTCGCCCAGATAGGCGGCACCCTCGTCCATGGAGATCATCTGCTCCAGCAGCGCCTGGTTCTTTCCGGCCTTCACCTCCACGGCCTTTCCGTTTTCAAAGCGGACGGAAAAGTCCTCGATGAGCTCTCCGTTGTAGCTGAGCGGTTTGGTTGCGTATACTATCCCCTCGGCCTTTCCACGCATGGGAGAAGTGTAGCATTCCTCACTGGGAATATTGGCGTCAAAGGGCAGACCGCTGATGGTGGTTTCCTGGCCGCCGAGGAAGGATCCTTCCGGAATCATGCCGACGGTCAGGTCGGTGCCGTTGTCACCCCTGTAATGCAGTTCGGCAATGCCCAGGCTGTTGAGATAGGCGCAGCGGTCATGCAGGTCTTTGTTATGGGCTTCCCAGGCAGCAATGGGGTCGTCGGTAACGCGGGAGGTAAAAAGAATCGCCTCCCAGAGCTTTTCAATCGCCCGCCCTTTCGGCAGTCCGGGGAATACTTTTTTCGCCCAGGCGGCGCCGGGCACGGCGGCAATGCACCACTGGTTTTTATTCTCCATGGCGTCATAGTATGGCTTGACGATGGGCCAGCTCTTCCGGTCCGCCTCCGCCATTTTCTTCTGATTGATCCCCTTGAGACCGTCGGGATCGTCAGAAACCAGGCTGATGGTGCAGGGGAGGGTGTTCACGTAGTGCCGAAGGCGGGCTTTTTCCCACTTTTCAACCTTCGACAGCTTATCGACGGTTTGATGGCGAACGTTCAGCTTGTAAAGCGGCTGGTGGCTGAATTCCACGGTGACCTTTCCGGCGCCGGCCTTGTAGCACTCGTCCACCAGCAGTTCCACGAATTTCGGCTGGTCGAGCCGGCTGTAAATGATCACATCCTGGTTCTTCTGGATGTTGACGCCCATACGGGCGATCAGTTTCGCGTATTTGCGAAGTACAGTCTGTTTCATAACAAATACCTCCTATGATGGTTGCGTTACTGCAGGAACCCGGCCAGGTCGATCCGGGTCCAGTCGGCGCCGCCGATGACGCGGAGCCACAGCATCTTTGTTTCCGGGACGATGACGATCTGGTATACGGTGAGCTCATTCTGGGCGCCGCCGGCTTCCAGCGGCGTTTCGATGATCTTCATCATTGCCTGCTCGTCGATTTTCCCCTTTTCCGCCTCGCATAACGCGATCAGGTTTTTGCGGCGGGTCAGCCCTTCCCAGGATGCGGCGTCGGACGGAACTGCGAACAGCCAGTCGGAATTGACGTAATAATTCGTGGAGACAAGCAGGCCGTCCGGCAGGTCTTTTCCGCCCTGCTTTACGTCCACAGGGCACCACTCATAGGAGCGGGCCCGGCTGCTGTCCGCGATATTGATAATGTAGGACGAGCTGCAGTTTGTCGTGTTGAAGAACAGATCCCAGTCTTCCAGGTCGTCCGCCTCAAACATTTCGGAAAACAGCGCGGTCGTTCCGGTGATCCTTGAGTTGGGGGCTTTGATGTTCGCGGAGGGCTTTCCGTTGTTCAGTTCCAGGAAGATGCCTTTTTCATTGATCGCGTTGACCGCGTAAATCTCCCCGACGTAGCCGATTGTCGCGGTGGCAAGCGATCCGTCCGCGGGATGGTATATCGTTACAGCCACATCATCTTTCAGCAGCGCGAAAGCGTCGGAATAGTCGTAATTCCGGCCGATGACCAGCGGACCGGAGGTGTATTCACCCCAGCAGAAAGCCGCACTGCATTTCGGCAGACCGCCAATACGCTCCACCGCGTTGACGGCCTGCAGCTGTTCCACCGTCAGACCGGAGGTTTCCGCCGCCCCTTCAAAAAACTCACTGATCCGATAAGGCGTCTGCGCGGTCTGGGCCGCAACGATGCTCCGGGCTTTTTGCGCGTTTCCGACGCTGTACTCAATGATGGTATTCACAAAGAAGTAGACTTCATCCAGCCGGTTTTTCATCAGCATGCCGTACTGCCGTCCCATTTCGCGCCAGGTTCCGTAAAGGCTGACGACGGTAATCCCGTTGATATCCGCCCGAAGCCCTTTTTCAAATGTCCGGTCCGCGTCCGAGACGGTCAGGATTTTTGCACCGTTTTCCGGGACGGACGCGGCGGAAGCCGCACTGAAAACAAACGTGAGGCACAGCACGGCCAGCCATGCTGCGATCCTCCGGATTCTCTTATTCTTCACGCTGAATTTTGTAATTTCAGTCATTGATCTTTACCTTTCGTTGTTCTGTGACGGGTTTTTTACTCATTTAAACTTATTATAACACAGGAAAGAGGAATCGGCATTATGCCCCGGCTGCTGAATCAGGCAGCAACAACATGAGCTGTTTTAGGTTCATATAAAGTAACGTTCTTATAATAAACCCGGACAGATGAAAAGGCTACCGGATCCAATGCGATCCGGTGGTCTTTGTTTTTGCAGAAATAGGATGACAAAAGCCGTCTGTTTACGCTTCGGCCATGCGCCGGCGGATAAAGCGGATATCCTCCAGCATGAAGCGGAGATCCTTGCTGCGGAGCGGGGGATTCACATAATCGTTTTCCAGCACGATGGAACCGGCGTAGTCTTTTTCTTTCAAAAAGGCGAGCACATCTTCCACGGGACTGTCTCCGCTGCTGAGCAGGGCGCTGCCTTCCAGGGTACCGGCTTTGACATGAAGGTGGGAGCCTGCCCGGCCGTACCAGGATTGCAGCACGTCCACGGCATAGTCCAGGCCGTGAAGCCGGTAATTATGGCTGTCAAACAAAAAGTACAGATTCGGGAAGGAGCAGTCGGCAAAAAGCTGCTCCAGGCCGGATGCCGACAGCAGGTTTTCCGTATACACGTTGACACCGAGGGACTGCGCATACTCACAGGCGTGGCGGAGGGCCAGCACCGTGTTCTCAAAGGCGGCGGGGTTCAGGATCTTGTTCCTGCCGAAGTTGGGCACGGTGATCCCCTCAGCGTCCATTCCGGCAGCCGCTTCGACGCCGGCGTCCAGGGCTTTGAGGGCGATGGCACCATCCGGCGTATCCAGCCCTTCCGTAAAGGGATGCTGGCATACGGTGTTGACCGAGACGGGAAGCAGTTTCAGGCCGGCTGCCACGGCAGCTTCCGTATACGCCTTCTGCATTGCCTTGTCTGACAGGGGAAGGCCGTCCTCCCAGTTGCCGATCTGGAGCTGCAGGGCGTCAAGCCCTGCCTTTTTGATCTCCGGCATGGCGGACGTGCTGAAGTCCGGCCAGCACCAGCTTGTGATTCCGACGGTATAATGCATCTGTCTCACCTCACGCCGTTGATCAGTCGATTCTCAGGATCAGCCGCAGAATGTTTTCAGCGGCTTTTTCCATATCCTCCCGGGTCAGGACGCCTTTTTCCAGCGCCTCCTGCAGACGATCCGGGAAACCGGTGGCCATCTTCATATCGTTGCCGGCGGCGACTTCCTTGTAATGTTCGCCGAAGGTCCACCAGTCAGTGGTGACCATGCCGTCAAAACCCCACTCCTCCCGGAGGATGCCGGTGAGCAGGTCCCTGTTCTCACTGGCCCGGTGGCCGTTGATGATATTGTAACTGGACATAATGGACCAGGGATGGGATTCTTTGACGATGATTTCAAACTGCTTCAGCCAGATTTCACGGATGGACCGTTCCGAGGCGCGGGAGTCGCAGTTCCGGCGGTTGGTTTCCTTGTTGTTCAGGGCGAAATGCTTGGGGGTGGCGGCAATATGGTTGGACTGGATGCCCCGGATCATGCCGGCCGCCTGTTTTCCGGCAAGCAGCGGGTCTTCTGAAATGTATTCGAAGTTCCTGCCGCAGAGCGGATTCCGGTGAATGTTCACGCCGGGCGCCAGCCAGACCATGATATTGTTTTCTTTTGCTTCGAGACTGGCAGCCACGCCGACCTCAAAGACCAGATCCGGATCCCAGGAACTTCCCAGCAGCGTCGCGCAGGGGAAGGCCGTCGTCGTGACGCCGATGCCCTGGTGGAAGCGGATGCCGGCCGGGCCGTCCGCGGTCATGATGTTCGGGATTCCGTAGAGCGGGTTGTTGCCGTAGCCGAAGGTGTTCGCCAGGCCGACGTTGGGCTGGCCGCCCAGCAGGCAGGCAAGATCCGCCACGGGCAGCGCGGAAACAAACTCCTTCAGGCTGATCTTTCCGTCCGCAACATCCTGGAGCTTCATGCCGATTCCGCGGCCGAAGTTTTTGATCCGGGGTACGGCCCGCACTTCCGGCGTGGAGTGCAGATCGTCGTGGGACATGGGCGCGAGCGCAGTGGACAGAAAATCATTGCAGGGACCGGTCGGGAGCTTTTCCCAGGTTCCGTCCGCCAGGAGGCGCTTTTCAAGACAGGTGGGCGCCATGCGGGAGGTCAGCTGCCGGACGATCCGGTTTTCCGGGAGCGTCCAGGTGTTTTCCAGCCATTGTCCGTCCCGCACACTGGTGCCGACGAAGAACCTGTATTCACCGGCTTCCAGCACCCATGCGGAGCGCGCGACTTTTCCGAGATCGTCATAGCTGGCCATCTGAGAGAGCGGGAAGCGGATCACGATCTGTTCATGCTCTCCCGGAGCAAGCAGCTTTGTTTTCCGGTAACCGGCCAGTTCTTTGGCCGGTTTTCCCAGCAGACCCTGCGGGGCGCTGTAATAGACCTGTACGACTTCCTTGCCCGCACAGTCTCCTTCATTGGTTACCAGCACGCTGATTTCCGCCTCGTCCGCGGTGAAAAGAATCTTTTCCCGCGTCAGGGAGAAACGGGTATAGCTCAGGCCGAAACCGAAGGGATAAACAACCTTTTCCGCCATGCCGGGGAGGGTCTCAAAATACCGGTAACCGACATAGATGTCCTCATAGTAATGGACATAGTCCTCGCTGTCATAGAAATCCGCACATCCGGGATAATCTTCCAGGTCGGCGGCATAGGTATCGGTGAGCTTTCCGGAAGGGGAGGCAAGCCCCGCCAGCAGTTCGGCCTCGGCACAGCCGCCTTCCATGCCGCCCTGGAAAGCCAGCAGAAGGCCCCTGATCCGCGGGTTATCCCGGAAGCAGGCGGTTTCCACTATGCCGCCGGCATTGATCACGACGATCGTCTTCTCAAAGGTTTGGCTGACGGTTTCCACCATACGCCGTTCTGCGTCGGACAAATAGAAATCGCCGCGTTCAAAGAGAACGTCGCTCATGCTGACCGCGTCGCCGGTGACAGGATCCTTCCGGGTGATTCTGGCCCGTGACGATTTCCGGTCCCAGCCCTCGCCGGAAAAGCGGCTGACCGAAATGACCGCTGTATCCGTAAAAGCCCGGGCGTTCCGGAGCATCTCCTCCGGGATATCGGGCTCGGCAATCATACCCGGCGCCCAATGGGCCGCGTACTGTTCCGCGACATACTGCCGGTAGAATTCCACGGTGTCCGGAAAAACGGCTTCTTTGCCGAGTACTTCGGAAAAACCGTCGGCAATATTCCGGATATAGGGCACGGTCACGTCTCCGCTGCCTCCGCCGCCTTTGACATAGTCGACGGTGGCCTTGCCGAACAGGGCAACTTTGCAGTCCGGCCAAAGCGGAAGCGCGCCTCCTTCGTTTTTCAGCAGCACCATGCCTTCCCGGGCAGCCCGCCGGGAAAGCGCGATATGCTCTTTGCCGGCGGTAATCCGGCGTCCGTCCGCTCCGAGCGGGATGCCGGGCAGGAAACGCGCGCGAATCCATTTATCCATGAAATGATCCTCCTGTACAGCTGACGGGTGATCCGTCAGAGATCTTTATAGTATTTCTGCAGAACGAAGAAGGCCGGTTTCCGGCAGGCTTTGGTTTCGTCCAGCAGGCCTTTCCGGTTATAGTATTTCTGGATGCTGCTTGTGCGCCGGGGACAGCGGAAGTCGTACAGGATCCAGGGGGATATGCCCTGGATATAGCTGATCTTCAGCAGCGTTTCCATCTGCAGTTCATAGACGCGGGCCTGGTATTCCTCCGTTCCCTTGCAATCGTCTGAACCGGTGTTTCCGCACATCGCGTCCGCACCGAATTCCGTGATGACGACCGGCTTGGCCGGATTGCTGTTGGCCATCAGCTCCGGCAGTTTGCCGAAGTCCGGGGTATACCAGCCGCAGTATTCGTTGATGCCGATCACGTCGAGATGATCCGCGAGCCTGTCCGCGATCCGGTTTTCCCGGGCGTCAACCAGGCAGGCGGCGGAAACAAGACGGGACGGATCCGCCGCATGGGCGTACTCCGCCAGACGCGACATGAACGCCAGGCGGCTGTCCGTATCCGCGTTTTCATTGCCGACAGACCAGATGACGACCGACGCGCGGTTATAATCCCGGCTGATCAGCTCCGCCAGCTGGTTGTGCGCGTCCCGGTACGTTTCCTCCCGGTCAAAGCGGATGGCCCAGTATACCGGGATCTCTTCCCAGAGCAGCATGCCGAGCTCGTCCGCGAGCCGCGCCATGTTCTCATGATGCGGATAATGGGCGAGCCGCATGAAATTGCAGCCGAGTTCTTTGGCCAGCCGGATGTTTTCGATCCGCTCATCCTCTGTCAGCGCACGGCCGTTCCGCACGCTCTCCTCATGGGTGCTGATCCCTTTCAGGAACAGGGGCTTCCCGTTGAGCAGGATCTTCCGGCCCTCTGTCCGGATCTCCCGGAAACCGATGCGGTCAGAGACGGCATCGTCCCCCAGACGCAGGGATACGTCGTACAGGCGGGGATTGTCGGGGGACCACAGTGCCGGTGAAGCCGGAATGACAGCCTCACAGGATCCGGATCTGAGCTGCAGCTCCCTGCGGAGCCCGAGCTCCGGGATTTCCAGGACGGCGGCCGCGTCAACCGGCGCGGAGGCGGACACAGACAGGGACAGTTTGTCGAAGCACCCGTCCGGGATCAGGTTCAGGCGGAAGGACCGGATAAAGAGATCCGGGACACGGATCAGGCTGATATCCCGGAAAACACCGCCGTAATTGAACCAGTCGGTGTTCTCGGTTGGAACCTGTTCCGGACGCCGGGTGTTATCCACGCAGAGGATGATCCGGTTGTCTTCCTTCAGGATACCGGTGATATCAAAGCAAAAAGGCGTGGACGCTCCGCGGTGCATTCCGAGGTACTGCCCGTTCAGGAATACGCGGCAGAGCATGGAAGCCGCACCGATGCGGAGGAAAGCGCGACCCGGATTCGCGGGGTCGGACCGGAACCGGCGGGTGAAGACCATGGGGCCTTCATAGAGCAGATACTTTTCCGCAAAGGTGTTCCAGCAGGCCGGGAGTTCCATGGTTTCCCATTCGTCGAAGGAATAATCCACGGGCAGCGTAAAGCCTTTGTCATCCGTATATCTTTCCAGGAACCATTTCTGGCGCAGGCAGGTGTCATACTGGTCGACTGCGTAATACCACAGCCCGTTCAGCGATGTGACGTCCCGGCCGCCGGTAAAGATCAGTTCCCGGTACGTAGCCTGCGGGGTTTCATATTCGCCGGTATAGTCTTCCAGATGAATATCCGACAGGTATTTGTTTGCCATATTCCAACCTCATTTAATCCGGCATCATTCAGAACAGATACTGTCCTTTTTCCACGATCCGGGTTTTCCCGTCAATGACGATCTCGGTCCGGACGGGCGTGTCAATCTCATACCGGATCCCGCTGTCCGTATATTTCCAGAAGGAACGGATCCGCCCGTGGACGGTGTCGAGTACCGCACCGAGGCTGTTCAGCCGCGGATCGGGACGCGGCTCGATCCGGGCGGCGGCATAGCCCGGCTCAGCCGGCTGGATGCCGCAGGCCACGCCGAAGACCCAGTCCGCCACGGAACCGTAGGCGTAATGATTATAGGAGTTCATATCGTCATCCCAGAAGGTGCCGTCCGGTTTGATGCCGTCCCAGTGTTCCCACATGGTGGTAGCTCCTTTGGAAACCGAGTACAGCCAGCCGGGATATTCCTTTCGCAGGAGCAGGGACCAGGCAATCTCCGTGTATCCGTAGCGGCTCAGCTCGTGCAGCAGGTAGGGGGTACCGACCAGGCCGGTCTGCAGTTTCATGCCGCAGGCCCGGACCTGCTCCGCCAGTGCGTCGGCAAGGGACCGGGGATCGTCGGAAAGGTTGAAGTGCAGGGTCAGCACCTTTTCCGTCTGGGTGTTCAGCCGGTCTATGAAACGGGCTTTATAGGCAGCGGCGATGCGCGCGTGCAGGGCTTCGTATTCACTGACGTCTTTGCCCAGCAGCTTGCCTGCACGGATGACAATATCGACCGAGTTGGCATAGAAGGCGCTGCAGATCAGGTCGTCGTTGCTGTAGCCGCGCTTGGACAGTTCGATGTTCGCGGGGACATAGCCTTCCGGCCAGTCCAGGGCCAGCCAGTCGCCGTAGGTCCAGCAGCCGGTCCACAGGTCTTTCGTGGTGGATACGGTGGGGATATAGGCGATCCACCGTACCATGGCGTCATACATGTCCGAAAGGAAGGAGATGTCGCCGTAGGTCTGGTACAGCTGCCAGGGAATGATGGTTACCGCGTCGGACCAGGCGCCGCCGCCGGGCTTGTAGGCGGTCAGGCTCGGCACGACCTCGGGAACCCAGCCGTTGTCATGCTGGGCGGCACGGACGTCCGCCAGCCATTTCCGGAAGAACTGCCGGACATCGTACTGCAGGGTCGCGGCGCGGCAGAAGATCTGGCCGTCCCCGGTCCAGCCATAGCGCTCATCACGCTGCGGGCAGTCTGTGGGGATATCCAGGTAATTGCCCTTCTGGCTCCAGATGATATTGCTGAAGAGCTGGTTAAGCATCGGATCGCTGCTGTCCAGCCAGCCGGTACGCTTCATCTCCGAATGCAGAACGACGGCATGGATCTGATCGACGGAGAAGCCTTCCGGGGCTTCGTCGATCCGCAGATAGCGGAAACCGAAGAAAGTGAACCGCGGTTTATAGCTCTGACGGCCTTCCCTGCAGATATAGTGAAGCTGGCTGCGGGCGGAACGGTAGTTGCCCGTATAGAAATTGCCGTCCTTGTCCAGCACTTCCGCCGTTGAAAGGGAAAGCTTTTCTCCCGCACGGGCGTCCAGCTCAAAGGCCATATAGCCGGTCAGGTTCTGGCCGAAGTCGATCACCCATTCACCGCGGGGTGTGCGGAAGGAAGCGCGGGGCCAGACGGTTTCCTGCTCATGAACCTCCGGACCTTCCTGGGGGATCAGCATGGATTTCGGATAATCGCAGGTCACGGCCGGTTCATAGGAAAGCGGCCGCGTCATGTCCACATCTTCACCGATAAAGATGCCGCTGAGCGTGACGCTGCTCTCTGAAACCTCCCAGGAGCTGTCCGTCAGGATGGTTTCTTCGCTTCCGTCCTCATAAACCAGGCGCAGGGCGGCAATGAGCATGGCGGGCAGGAACTCATCCGGATTTTTAGTGCCGGTCCAGGGAGCATTGGTCCGGCGATACCAGCCGTTGGCCACGGTGATTTCCAGGGCGTTTTCCTCATTCAGCAGATATTTGACATCATAGCACTGCACCTGCAGGCGCCTGCGGTATTCCGTCCAGCCCGGGGCAAGGATGAAACTGCCGACCCTGCGGCCGTTGAGCATGGCCTCATAGACGCCGTCGCAGGTCACCTCCAGCGCTGCGGAACGGACAGGTCTGCCGCAGGAAAAGATTTTGCGGAACACAGGCACCACGGTGGACGGAGCTCCGTCCATTGTGATCCAGGACGCGTTGCGGATGATCATGATGATATCCTCCCGAAAAATGGAATCTGATTATCATCTTCTGATACAGATTCTATATGTTATAGTTTACTCTAAGTCAAGCAAATAATACTTGACGGAAGAGCGGAAAAATGGTTTATGATTATATCAAAGAAGACCGCAGCATGATAACGGGGGAGAGGAAAGGAATGCGTATCCTGAACTTTGGCTCTCTGAACCTGGACTATGTATACAACGTGGATCATTTCGTCCGGCCGGGCGAAACGCTGGCTGCGCTGTCCCGGGACGTAAAGCCCGGCGGAAAGGGGCTGAATCAGTCCGTCGCGCTGGCCAGGGCAGGCGCGCAGGTCTGCCACGCGGGCTGCCTGGGCGCAGGCGGGGAGATCCTGAAAAGCATACTGGACGAAAACGGTGTGGACACTTCGCTCCTGCTTCCTGTTGATGAAATGCAGGGCCACACCGTGATCCAGGTTGACCGGCAGGGGGAGAACAGCATCCTGCTGTACGGCGGATCAAACCGGTGTGTTCCGGATGAATATATCCGCCGCGTGATCACGGGGTTTGGGCAGGGAGACTGGCTGATCCTTCAGAACGAGATCAACGGACTGCCTCTGATTACGGAGCTCGCGGCCGGGCAGGGAATGCATATCGTCCTGAACCCGTCGCCGTATGACCGGTCGCTGGAGGAAACCGACCTGAACAGGCTGGACTGGCTGCTGGTCAATGAGATCGAGGCGGAACAGATCTCCGGCGAAAAAGAACCGGAGAAAGTATGGGAGAAGCTGCATGGACAGTATCCGGCGCTGTCTGTGCTGATTACCCTGGGCAGCAGCGGCAGCACCGCATACCGGGCCGGCGGCGGAAATATCGAAACACACCGTGAAGAGGCTGTTCGGGTAAAAGCAGTGGACACGACGGCGGCGGGGGATACCTATACGGGATACTTTATTGCCGGGCTGACGGCAGGCAGGACGCTCCGTGCCTGTATGAACGAAGCAAGCCGGGCCGCGGCGATCGCGGTGACCCGGCCGGGCGCGGCAGGATCGATCCCCTGGAGAAAAGAGCTGGACTGACAGGGGGAAAGGGGAAATATTCATGGCATTCTCTTTTTTGACGGGAAAGAAAAAGAAACCGGCGGCCCAGGCTTATCAGGGCACGCCGGTGATCCGCTGCAGTATCTGCACGGGAGAACAGGTGGCCGGGTTCCGTGACGGACAGACCGGCCGGTTTGAAGAAGTGACGCTGATCCGCTCACCCGCAGACCTGGAGGAATTCAAAGAGAAATACGGGATCAGCGGGGAGATCGAGAAGATATATTAACCTAATCCCTTGATCATGGCCAGGTCGCCGTAGAGGATGGAATCGTCGCCGAGGGAGGCGGTCTTGATCTCTACGGTGGACCGGATTGTGGGCATGCAGTAGCGGTCTACTTCGGCCAGGACCTTCTTCAGGAAGACGTCGCCGAGGGCTTCGATGACGCCGCCGCCGTAAAGCACCAGGTCCGGGGAGATGGTGTTGATCAGGTTGCCGGTGGCAACTGCCAGCCAGTGGCAGGCGCGGTCCACGGCTTCCTCCGCCACCTGGTCTCCTGCCTCAAGGGCTTTGACCAGCTTCTTGGAGCGGAAGACGCCGTCTTTGATGGCTTCTTCCATGACCGTTTTCCGGCCGCGGCTGAGTTGCTGGCGCATATAGGCGGTCATGCCCTGCTTGCTGGAGAAGGCTTCCAGACAGCCGCGCTGGCCGCAGTTGCACAGCGGGCCTTCCGGATCAAGGATCATATGACCGTATTCGGCAGCTTTGAACTGGTTGCCGGTGAAGAGCCTGCCGTTGAGGACCAGGCCACCGCCCATGCCGGTGCCGACGAAGAAACCGACGATGTTCTGATAGCCTTTGGCGGCGCCGAAGTGATATTCACCCAGGACGCCAAGGTTTACATCGTTGCCGACGAAGAAGGGAACGCCGAATTCCTTGCGCATGGCGGAGGCGATGTCGTAATCGCGCCAGGGAAGGTTCGGCGTGAAGAGCACGATTCCCTTATCCTGATCGATCACGCCGGGGGCGCAGGACGCCACGGCGTTCAGTTTTTTCTTATCGATACCGGATTCCCTGATCATCTCGTTCACGACGCTGATGATGACCTTTTCCACGTCGGCGGAGCCTTCGCCGCCGCTCTTGGAACGTTTTTTCAGGCGGTAGATGATCTTGTCCTTTTCGTTGAAGATTGCGCCGAGCACCTTGGTGCCGCCCACGTCCAGACAGATGTTGTAACTTTCAGCCACAGTGGAACCCTCCTTATCAATTCATCATTCACAATTCATCATCATATATATGGATTTCAGGATCTGATGAGCCTGCGGAGCCATCCGAACAGGCCGCCGCTGTTTTCCGGAACGGATTTATCCTTTGCCCCGGCGGAACGGACAACCTCAGGCTGGGGCGGATGCAGCGACACTTTCCGTTTGCTGAAGTAGCGGTAGAGCGCTTCCTGGGAGGAGGTGCCTTCGCTGCCTTCTTCCAGGACATAGGTGCCGTCCGGCTGCATCTGCCAGCCTTTTTCTTTGTCGACGCGCAGGGCGTCCAGGATCTCGTTGAGCTGTTCCCGCGTATCCGGGGTGACGGCCTCCATAAAGGCCTCCACACGCCGCTCCAGGTTCCGGTTCAGCAGGTCGCCCGACCCGATGAAGAGGCGCTGGTCTTCGCCTTCGCCGAAGCTGTAGATCCGGGAATGTTCCAGCCAGCGGCCGACCACGCTGACGACGGTGATGTTGTCCGTATAGCCGGGAACGCCGGGACGCAGGGAACAGATACCGCGGATGAAAAGCTCCACCCGGACGCCGGCCTGGGAGCATTCGATCAGCTTATCCATGACCTCCCGGTTGTTCAGGGAGTTGACCTTGATCGCAACCCGGCCGTTTTCGCCCTTGGCAATTTCCCGGTCCAGCATTTCGAGGACGCGGGGCTTGAAACTCAGCGGCGCGATCCACAGCTCGTTCATTTCCGGCGGGATCTCGCCCTTTTCGAGAGCGGCGAAGGCTTCCTCCGCTTCCCGGCCGACTTCCGGACGGGCGGTGATCAGGGACAGGTCGGTATACTGCTCGCTGGTTACTTCGTTATAGTTGCCGGTGCCGACCTGGGTGATGCGGCTGACGGATTCGCCGCGCTGCAGGGTGATGACGCACAGCTTGCTGTGGACCTTGTGCTCCGGCAGGCCGTAGACAACGCGGCAGCCCGCGTCCTCCAGCATCTCGGAATAATCGATATTGTTCTGCTCGTCAAAACGGGCGCGCAGTTCCAGCAGGCAGAGCACGTCCTTGCCGCGGTCAACGGCATAGGCCAGGGCGGCCGCGACCTTGCTGCTGCCGGACATGCGGTAGAGCGTGATCTTGATGGACTGAACGTCCGGATTGTCCGCCGCTTCATAGATCAGGTCCACAAAGGGGGCCATGCTCTGGAAGGGGAAGGAGAGCAGCAGGTCTTTTTTCTGGATATAGGAGAAATACTCGCCCTTCTTCAGGCCGATATCCCGGGCGGGCTTGCGTTCCGGATAGCGGAATTCCGCCGGGAGGTTGATGCAGGAACGGAAGGACAGGTCAAAGGGAACGTTCTGGGAGAAGACGCGGTTTTCCGGTACGCGGAGCTTCCGGATCAGCAGGGCTTTGGCCGGATCGGTGAGCTTGCCGATGATCCGGACACGAACGGGCATCTCCCGTTTCCGCTTGGACAGCATGCCGGAGACCTTGTTCCGGAAATCGTCGTCCGCCCGGTCTTCCATGCTGGAGAAGAAAACGTCCGCGTTCCGGGTAACATCCACAATGGCAGCCTGGGAAATTGTTTCCTTCTTCAGCAGCAGCGGCAGGAAATGCCGGACCAGCAGCGCGGTGGGGGCGATCTTCTGGCAGCCGTCGATCTCAAAGCTCTGGTAGGCGGGGATGCGGTGGAGCGGGATGAAGCACAGCTTCTGCTCCGTGCCCCGGCCGAGGAAGGCCACGATGTTGGTTTCGCCGTTCCAGAGGAAGGGAAGGGGCTGATCCAGGCCGATCATCTGCGGCTGCAGGAGGTCCTTGATATCGCCGAAGAGTTTTTTGCTCATCAGCTCATCCACTTTGCTGATCTTTTTGAAATCCAGCACGTCCACGTTGTTGGCGCGGAGCTCGTCCCGGATATCCTTCCAGACGCTTTCCATGAGCGTCTGCTGTTCCCGGGTGATGCGCAGGGCTTCAACGATCTGCTCGGCGGGCAGCATGCCTGAGACCGGATCGCCTCTGTCCGGCGCAAGCATGTCGCGGTGCGTCAGGATGCCGATGCGCACCCGGTAGAATTCTTCCAGGTTGGACTGGTAGATCATCAGGAATTTCAGCCGTTCGAGCAGGGGAACCCGGCGGTCGGCAGCCTCCAGCAGGACGCGTTTGTTGAACGCCAGCCAGCTCAGCTCCCGGTTGACATAGATGCTCTCCGCCGCGGGTTTTTTGTTCTTTTTCTCCTTGGAAGGCATAAATCAGATCAATCCTTTAATCTTGTGATTGGGGATATTGTTTTGTAAAAAACAGGATCTTCCGTCTGTTATTGTACGACAGAAGACCCGTTAAATCAATATGAAGCTGTTGAAAGGAGAAGCCGCGCCGTTACTTTCTGCCGTCGAGACGGTCCATCAGGTCCCAGGCGCCGAGCATATACATGATTCCCATCGCGCGGTCATACAGGCCGTAACCCGGGCGCACGTTGCCGGGGGTTTCGGTCCAGAGCTGGCGGCCGTGGTCCGGCCGGATATAGCCCTCAAAGCCGTTGTCGTGATAAGCGCGGAGGATCTCCAGGATACCGGTATCGCCGTCGCAGTCCCGGTGGCTGGCTTCGCAGAAATCCCCGTTGGGGAAATGGCGGACGTTGCGGATATGGGCGAAGGCGATGCGGTCGCAGTGCTTCCGTACGATTTCCGCGACGTTGTTTTTCGGGTTCGCGTTCAGGGAGCCGGAACAGAGGGTCAGGCAGTTACAGGGATCGTCCACCATGGACAGGAAGCGGGCGATGCTTTCTTCGTCCACCAGCAGGCGGGGCAGGCCGAAAATATCCCAGGGCGGATCGTCCATATGGACGGCCATTTTGATATCGCATTCATGGCAGACCGGCATCAGGCGTTCCAGGAAATAACGGAAATTCTCCCAGAGCTTTTCCCGGGTGACGTCCTTATAGGCGGCAAAGAGCTCGTCCAGGCGGGCCATGCGTTCCGGCTCCCAGCCGGGGAAGGTGAGGCCGTTGAGGTTTTTCAGGATGTAATCCGCCATGGCTTTGGGATCGTCCTGGATCAGGTCCGCCTGATAGAACAGGGCGGTGGAACCGTCGCCGACGGGGTGGAACAGGTCTGTCCGGGTCCAGTCGAACACGGGCATGAAGTTGTAACAGATCACCTTGACGCCGAAGGGGGCCAGGTTGCGGATGGTCTGGATGTAGTTGTCGATATACCGGTCCCGCGTGGGCAGGCCGATCTTGATATCGTCATGGACGTTGACCGATTCCACCACATCCATGTTGAAACCGTACGCTTCAATCTGTTTGCGGACTTCCTCGATCTCCTCCGGTTCCCAGATCTCGCCGGGCATTTTGTTGTGAAGCGCCCAGACGATGGTGGAGACGCCGGGGATCTGGCGGATGTCCTGAAGAGAAATCTTGTCGTTTCCTTCTCCGTACCAGCGGAAACCCATCTGCATCGGCATAGTATTGTTCCTCCGGAATCAATGAATGATGTACTGTGAAAAGTGTAGCTGAAAACCGAAGATCATTCAACCGTTTTCTGAGAAAAAATCAGACTTCGGCTCCTTTGCGTTCGTTGCGCCGGATCCGGTTGATATGGCGTTCGAATTCCCCGCCGCTGATCAGCTCCGCGAGTACATACTGCTCGAAGGCGGGAACGGTGCAGCTGTAAAAGCCGACCCGGGACTCAAAGACCGGCAGCAAAGCGGGAGAAAGCACCATATAGCCGACGCGGAAAGACGGGGATACGGTGCGTGAAAAGGTGTTCAGATAGATCACATTTCCGCGGGCCGCACCGGCAAAGAGCGTTTCTTCGGGCTTGCGCAGCAGGGAAAACTCCGACTCATAGTCATCCTCGACAATATAACGGTCCGGGCTGTCCGCCCAGTGAAGGTATTCCCGCCGCTTGGAAGCGGTGGCGGTGACGCCGCTGGGGAAACTGCGGAAAGGGGTAATGTGCAGGACGGAAGCGGACGTGTTCCGGAGCGCCTCCGAGAGGATGCCGTCCTTGCCCAGGGGGCAGTAATCCACCTGTACGCCGCGGGAGTGATAAACCTGCTCGATCTTCTGGTAGGACGGCGCTTCGATCCCGTAAATCCGGCTGCCACCCAGCAGTTCCGTCACAAGGCCGTAGAGATACTCCGCACCGGCACCGATCACGATCTGGTCCGGAGTGGCGCGGATGCCGCGGTTGCGGGCCAGATAGCTGCTGAGCGCTTCCCGAAGCTCCTTGCAGCCTTGATGCGGCGGCCGGACCAGGATCTCTTCCCCGTATTCCGAAAGAACCCGGCGCATGATCTTTGCCAGGGTGGGAAAGGGGAAAGCATTCCGGCCCGGTGTGGGAGAAGCAGGCGGGAAACGGTGCTCCGGGCGGACGGCGGGCTGGATGAATCCGTCGGACTCCCGGTAAACGACATAGTAGCCGCTGCGGGGCCGGGGCTCCGCATAACCTTCTTCGCAAAGAAGTTCGATGCTGTGTTCCGCCGTGACGGCGCTGACGCCGCGGTCCCGGGCGAGCACACGCCGGGAAGGCAGGCGGCTGCCGAAGGGGCGGACGCCGGAGACGATCTCTTCCCGGAGGGATTCATACAGGGTCAGATAGGCAGGTTTGTTCTTTTTCATCTGGTCTTATAAAAATCTCTCTTTCTGGCACTTTTCATATAGCCAAATGAAGCATATACTCCTTCGCATACAAAGTCAATGGATTTTGTATAATGGATACAAAGATGAAGGGGACAGGACGATGAAGAAGAGTGAAATTCAGCTGACGCGGATTGTATTCGGCGCTGTACTGGCGGCGCTGGTGTTTGTGGTCACGCTGTTCAGATTCCCGCTGCTGGGATCCAAGGTGCATTTTGCCAACGCGGTCTGCCTGCTGTCCGGCCTGCTGCTGGGACCGGTGTGGGGCGGAACGGCCGCGGGCCTCGGCTCCGCGCTGTATGATCTTTCGTTCTACAACGAAGGAATTATCAATCTGCTGATTACGTTTGTTTCGAAGTTCGCGATGGCCTGGGTCTGCGGCATCATAGCGGGAAAACGCAATGAAAAAGTACAGCCCGTGATCCGCGTTGTGCTTGCGTGTGTGGCCGGTGCGCTGACCTATGTGGCGCTGTATATGCTCAAGAGCGCGATCTACGGAGCGATCGCCGGAAATGCCTGGGCAGCGGTCGCCAGCAAATTCCCGGCGTCGATCATTAACGCGGGGGCTGCCATCGTGGCTGCACCGATCTTCTATCATGCTGTGGTACCGGCCCTGAAAGCCGGAGGGATCCTGAGAAAACTGGACGCTGCAGCAAAATGATTACAGCTTGAATCCGGTGAACATGGCCTGGGCGATATCCTTGCCCAGGTCATCTTTGACCTCAATGCGATAGACGCAGCTGGTCCGGCCGCTTTTGACACAGAAGGCGGTCGAGATCAGCTTTTTTCCTTTGGAGGCGTTCAGGAAGCTCAGGCTGACCTGCTGCGCGACGGAAGGACGGTGGGCGTTGTTGGACGCGACGGCGAAGGTGAAGTCGGCCAGGGCGAGAATCGCCCCGCCCATCAGATGGCCTTCCGCGTTCTGATGGCGTTCGGTAAGTTCCATGACGCAGACGGCGCCGTCCTCTGTCAGCGCTTCCAGGCTCATATTGTTTTCCGTGGCGAAACGATCCTTGACGAAGAAGGCCTTTGCTTCTTCCAGCGACTGAAATGTAGCCATATTTACCTCCGGGTCAGTCTCTTTTTTCAACGTCAATACCCAGGGACCGGAGCCGGTCCCAGTAATCCGGGAAACTCTTGCGGACAGCTTCCGCGCCGCGGATTTCTCCGCCGGTACGGGTACACAGCAGGGACAGGGCCATGGCGATCCGGTGATCGTTATGGCTGTCCAGCGGTTCGGACGGCGCGCGGAGCGGGGCGGCGGGCACGATAATCCGGTTTTCCTCCAGCGTCAGGAGGACGCCGAACTTTGCCAATTCCTGCGCCATGGCGGCGCCCCGGTCGCTTTCCTTGAAGCGCAGGCGGCGCGTGCCGGTGAAGGAAGCTCCGCGGCCGAGCGCCGCGGCGGCAAAGAGCACCGGGGCCAGGTCCGGACAGTCGGCCAGATCCAGCTCGGCATTTTCAGCCGTAAGACAGGGAAAGAAATCCCGATACACCCGGTCGCCCTGCAGGCTGTCCGGCCGCAGGCCGGTGACCGTGACGTTTCCGCCGGCACAGTTCAGGGCCTCGAAGAAGGCGGCGTTGGAATAATCGCCTTCCACCTTCGTATCCAGCGGACGGTAAACAGCGTTTTCGGGAATAAGGAGTGTGTTTTCATCCGTCCATGACACCATAACGCCGGCGTCATGCAGCGCCTGCAGCGTCAGGGACAGATAGGAGCGGCTTTCTACCGGCGGGATCAGCCGGATCCGGCTGTCGGCCGGCAGGAGCGGCAGGGCAAAGAGCAGGCCGGTGATGAACTGGCTGCTGATGCCGCCCGGCACGGAATATTCTCCGGGCGCCAGCCGGCCGGCCGCCAGGAGACCGGTGCTCTCACGCCGGAGGGTGAGGCCCTGTTCCCGGCAGAGATCCTCATATACGGACAGCGGACGGGAGAGAAGCGTTTCACTGCCTTCCAGCCGCATGTCACTGCCGGAGAGCAGGCACAGCGGGATCATGAAGCGCAGCGTGCTGCCGGATTCCCGACAGCGCAGCACGGCAGGGCCGGCCTTCCGGGGATCGCAGCCCCGGATACGGACGGCATCTCCTTCCCAGGAGAGGGAAGCGCCCAGCGCAGCCAGGCAGTCCGCCGTGGCGAGAATATCCTCGCTGCGGTCCACGCCGCGCACGGTGCTTTCGCCGTCCGCCAGCGCGGCACAGATCAGCAGGCGGTGCGCCATGGACTTGGAAGGCGGCGCTGCGACAGTACCCCGGGCAGTGCCGGGACGGATCAGTACATTCATGGACGGTCTCCAGTCAGATCATCCATGGCTTCCAGATAACCGTCGAAGCCATGGCCTTTGATGGTTTTTACGCAGGCGCTGCGGATATAGCTGACCTTCCGGAATTCCTCCCGGGTATCCGGATCGGAGATATGGACTTCCACCGCGGGAATACCGACCGCCTTCAGCGCGTCCAGCAGGGCGACACTGGTATGGGTATAGGCGCCGGGATTGATGACGATGCCGTCCTGCTTTCCGTAGGCCTGCTGGATGGCGTCCACCAGGTCCCCTTCATGGTTGGACTGGTACAGGGTGACGCTGACGCCCAGTTTTTCGGCATGGGCCCGGATCAGATCGCACAGATCCGTATAAGTTGCTTTGCCGTAAATCTCCGGTTCGCGGATGCCGAGCATGTTCAGGTTCGGCCCGTTGATGACAAGGATGTTCATGCTGTTACCTGCTTTCAATGTTGTCGGCGGCATTTTCGGGCGTGCCGGTCACGGGGATAATCTCATCCGCGGCGGCACGATAGATCGGTTCGCGATCGCGGTAAAGCTGTTTCATCTTTTCAGCGGTATCGGCCAGCGGCCTGTCGTCCGTGGGGACCAGGGCTTCCGGATCCCGGTCCAGCCAGAACAGGCGGCCGTTCTGCCGCAGGACGTTGACGTTCTCCGGGCGGAGAACCGCGCCGCCGCCGGTGGAGATGATCTGTCCGCCCTGCTTTGACAGCTCACGGATGATCTCTGATTCCAGATCCCGGAAAGCGGGTTCGCCGTTTTCCCGAAAGATATCAGGGATCGGTTTGCCGGCTTTTTCCGTGACCAGCTGATCCGTGTCGGCCAGGGGCCGGCCGGTTTTTCCGGCCAGGATCCGGCCGACGGCCGACTTGCCGCTGCCGGGCATGCCGATGAGGACGATGTTTTCTTTCTGCCGCAGGATCCGTTCATAGATCCGGTCGGTCAGGCCGTCCGGATAAACAGTATCCAGGAAATGCTCCGAAGCGCGGACCGCCTGGGCAACCAGCATATACAGGCCGCCTTCCGCTGGAATACCGCGGCTGAGTGCTTCCCGCACAAGCCGGGTGCGCAGGGGATTGTAGATCACGTCCGCCACGCCTTCCAGACGGTGGAAAGGTTCCAGCGGCAGCGGCTGGGCATCCGGTTCCGGATACATTCCGCAGGGTGTAGTGTTCAGGATGATCTCCGCGTCGGCATGATCCCGCAGGGCTTCCTCATAGGTGAGGCTGCCGTTCCTGCCGGTGCGGCTGATCTTCCGGATCTCCCGGGCGCCAAGCTTTTCCGCCGCGAAGGCCGCGGTCCGGGAAGTGCCGCCGGTGCCGGGAATCAGGACTTTTTTGCCGGACAGGTCCAGGCCGATGCGGCGGATGAGCCGGGTAAGCCCGTCCAGGTCCGTGTTGAACCCGTACAGTTTTCCGTTCCGGTTGACGACGGTGTTTACGGCGCCGATTGCCCGGGCAGTTTCATCGATCTCATCCAGGAAAGGGATCACTGCCTGCTTGTAGGGAATCGTGACGTTGATCCCGCGGAAAGACCGTGCTGCCATGAACGCGGGCAGCTCTTCCGGGGTCAGTTCCTTCAGTTCGTAGGCGTATCCGCCGATCTGCCCGTGGATCTCTCTGGAGAAGCTGTGGGGCAGATGTTCGCCGATGCAGCCGTAGGTCAATTCATAATTCATAATGATAACCAATCTGTTCCGTAGCGGAGGGCAAGGAGGTCGCAGAGGACGAGGGCGGTGACGCTGTCCACAACGACACGGGCCCGGTGAACGATCGCCGGATCATGGCGGCCGGAGATCCGCAGGGCGGTTTCTTCGCCGGTGAGGGGGTTGACGGTCTGCTGTTCCAGCGCGATGGAAGGCGTGGGCTTGACCGCGCAGCGGAAGAGCAGGGGCATGCCGTTGGTAATGCCGCCGTTTACGCCGCCGTTATGATTGGTCACGGTGACCGGCTTGCCGTTTTCCATCCGGACCGGATCATTGGCTGTACTGCCGGTCATATCCGCCAGGGAGAAGCCGCCGCCGAAGGAAACGCCTTTCACGGCGGGAACGGAGAAAAGCGCATGGGACAGGACACCTTCGACCGTATCGAACCAGGGTTCGCCGACGCCGGCCGGCAGGCCGGTCACAGCGGTTTCCAGAACGCCGCCGACACTGTCGCCATTTGAAGCGGCATTTTCGATTGCGGCACGCATCTGCTCACCGCTGCCCTCATCCAGGACGGCAAAGGGCAGGGAATTCAGTTTTTCCAGATCGGCGGAAAGATCGTTTCCGAAGGGCGCGTCGTTAATTCCGGCGCAGCGGGCGATATGGGTGCCGATCAGGATTCCTTTGGCCTTCAGCGCAGGGAGGACCACCGCCCCGGCCGCGACCAGCGCGGCCGTGACGCGTCCGCTGAAGTGGCCGCCGCCGCGGTAATCCTCAAAGCCGTGATATTTGGCATAAGCCGCCAGATCCGCGTGGCCCGGCCGCGCGGGCCCCCGCTGATAGTCCCCGCTGCGGGTATCCGCGTTGGGAATCAGGATCGTCACGGGCGTACCGGTGGTGCGGCCTTCAAAAACACCGCTGACGATGCGGAAGGCATCCGCTTCCTGGCGGGCAGTGGAAATCCTTCCTGCCGGACGGCGGAGGGTCAGCTGAGAGGCAATGAAAGCTTCGTCCACAGGAAGCCCGGGGGCGAGGCCGTCGATGACCGCGCCGATCTCAGGGCCGTGGCTTTCACCGAAAAGGGTTACGGAAACGGAAGTGCCGAAGGTGTTTTTCATACAAACCTCTCAAAAACAATTCAGAATTCACAATTCAGAATTCAGAACAAAAGGACAGAACCAAATAACAGAATGACAATATAACGCAGGGAAGGGAATGTCAATGATCTGAGGATACCAGGGCGGTTTTCGTTCTGTTTTTACGCGCGGTCGATTTGCTTTTTTCAGCTGAACATGAGATAATAACCAATGGAAAAAAGGGCAATGTCCTGTGTGAAGGTGAATGCAATGCAGATGAAGATCGGGCAGTTTACAGATACGTTTCTGCCGATTGTGGATGGTGTGGGCCGGGTGGTCCAGGCCTATTCAGAGACGCTTTGCAAGATGGGACATCAGGTGACGGTGGTCGCCCCGATGTACGACACGGGTTTCCAGGGCGGGTTCCCGTACCAGCTGGTGGAATATGTAGCCAGCAGCGTGCCCGGCATGAAACAGTACAAAGTCGGCGAAGCGGTACTGGACGCTCACTACCGGCAGCGGATCCGGATGATCGACCTGGACATTATCCACGCGCACAGTCCCTTTACCGCCGGCTCTGAAGCGCTCCGTCTTGCCGCAGTAAGGAAACTGCCGCTGGTGGCGACCTTCCATTCCAAGTATTATGACGATTTTCTGAAAGCCACCAAGTCGGAGTCCATTGCCAAGATGGGCGTAAAGCTGGTTGTGAGTTTCTATAACCGCTGCGACGAAGTCTGGGCCGTGGGAAAGAACACGGCGGACGTACTGCGTGAATACGGCTATGAAGGCGAGATTCAGGTGATGCCCAACGGCGCGACCATGCGGACCGTGAACCCGCGGGACGTGGAGCAGGTTAACCGCCGCTGGAACCTGGGTGAAGATCCCCTGATCCTGTTTGTGGGCCAGATGGACTGGAAGAAAAACATCCTGACCGTGCTGGAGGCCTGCGCCGAGATGAAGATGGCAGGCGTACCTTTCCGGCTGCTGCTGGCAGGGCAGGGTATCGACAAGAGCGCGATCGAACAGAAGATCCACGACCTGAATATTCAGGACCGGGCGGAACTGCTGGGTCATATCACAGACGCCAGCCTGCTGGACGCGTTTTACGCCAGGGCTTCCATCTTTGCGTTCCCTTCGCTGTATGACGCCGCACCCATGGTAGTGCGGGAAGCGGCTGTCATGGGCACACCGTCGGTCATGGTGAAAGGCAGTACCGCCGCGGAGATCATCCGGCATGGGGAAAACGGCCTGCTGTGCGAGAACGATCCCAAAGACCTGGCCCGGGTGATGACCGAAGCGCTGGGGGATCCGGTAAGACTGCAGGCGATCGGTGAGCAGGCGCGGGAGACAATCCCGGTGCCCTGGGACAAGGTGATGGAGAACGCGGCACTGAGATACGAGCGGCTGATCGCCCTTGGACGGCAGGGAAGACTGAAGGATAAAAGAAAAAGAATGTTATAAAAAATGGAGGCTTAATCAGCCTCCATTATTTCTACCCGGACGTTGTCCGGACCGGTGAAACGGAGCATCCGCTGACCCGTGCAGGGATCCCGGCGGTAATCGCCCGGATGGATGCCGTTTGATTCCAGCCGCCTGCGCACGGCTGGCAGACGGACGGCGTACAGCGTCAGATACTGTTTTTCCGGGACCGGATCACGGAAGGAACAGATGACCTGTACCTGGGTCTTTCCCATCTCAAAGAGGAAGACCGTGTCGCCGGATTCCCGCCGGTTCAGCTGCTGGAGCAGGCGGAAACCGAGCCGGTTGACATAAAAGTCGCAGACGGCGGCCTGGTCCGACCCCATCAGCGTGGTCCGGAACATGCCGGATTTTTTCGTGTAGGGGAAAAGCGTGCTGCTGCGCGCTTTGAACTTCCAGCGGCGGTAATCGCGCAGATCCTTCCGCCAGCCCGGATGGGTGACCACATAGCCCACCGCGATGTAGAGCAGCTGACCGATCCAGCCGCCGAGCGTGTTGGAAATGATATCGTCAAAGTCGTACATGCCGCGCTGCGTGACCAGCTGCAGGTTTTCCGCCAGGATGCTCAGAAGCAGGCAGAAGACCACCGGCCGGATACGCACCCGGGCCTGGAACCAGCGAAACACATAGGGCAGCAGGTATCCGATGGGGACGAAGAGCATCATATTCAGCCAGAACTGGGAGAGATCCTCCGGCCTGACGATGGAAATCTGGGAAAAGGCGGAAGCAAAGCCTTCCGTGAACAGGGTCTGGAACCAGCCGGAAAAGCCGGTGGGTGTTTTGAAGGCGTTCTTGACATCCTCCAACGGAGCGACGTGCACGGTATAACTGCCGGCGGTTTCCCTGGAGAAGAAGATCAGCCAGGCAAAGATCAGCAGATACAGCAGCAGGCCGAAAGCAAGGAGACGCTGGCGCAGCCGGAGCAGGCGGTCCGCGTTCGGATTCTCACTCAGCCCGCCTTCCAGGTTCAGCCGAAGACGACGGCAGATCCGCCGGTCCGCCAGGGGCAGCAAAAAAACCAAGGCCGCCACAAACAGTGTGACCAGCAGGTTCATCTCCAGACTGTTTACATCCATTACCGAGCCTCCTTTGAGACTTCGGCGCCGGGCGGAAGCATGGACGGAACGGTCAGGTTCCGCGGGTCATCCGAAGGCAGGCCGCTGAGATAGGAACGGTCGCCGATGAGGGCGGCAAGGCTTTCATCGGTTCCTTCTTCACAGCAAAGGTAACGGTAGGCAGCAGTGATGATCGATACAGCGAACCGGCGGGCCTTTTCCCGCAGCTCCGGGAAGCTTTCTTCAGAGGTCAGCGCCGGATCAAACGGATGGCGCCAGGTCCGGTGCCCTTCGTTTTCAGGATCCCGGTCATGGAAAAACGATTCGGAATACATCAGGGACTGCAGCACAGGTTTTTTTGTCAGGCGGGTCAGCAACGCGGCAAAGCCGCGCGGGTTTTCCATGATCCGGAAACAGGCGCGGTAGCGCAGGCAGGCATGGTTCATGTCTTTCCAGCAGCCGGTCCAGCCGTAGACCGATTCGAATACTTCATCCAGGTCGTCTTTCATGGATTCCGGCAGCTGAAGTTTCGGGAAATAGTTGTTTGTGACGGGATGCTTCTGTCCCCAGAAACCGTCCCGCCGCATGACGGCCGCGTCCAGCGCATGTTCCAGGCTCATATGGCTGCGGGGGAAAACGTGTTCTTCCGCGGTGAGCCAGATCACGTAGGGATGGGCGGTACTGTCCAGCGCGTAATGGCACATGAAGCCGGCCAGGTAGGAGAACAGCTCCGCCCGGCAGGCGGAAACACGGGCACGGCGGAGCAGCGACATCAGGAACAGGCCGGGCTTTGTGGTGTGCATCCGGCGCCCGCGGCTTTCATGCCGGCCGACGGGTTTATGCAGGAACCAGACGTCCGGCCCGAAGAGCGCAAAAGTATAGGGCCCGGGAAGAATAAAGTCCCGAACCTCTTCCGGCAGAGAGGCGAGGACCTCCCGGCCAAAGGAAACATGTACTGTTGGATCAGGCATGATCTGCCTCCGTTTTCCGTGCTTTGTTCCGGTTCAGTATAACAATTTTTTACGGGACCGACAAGGGAGTTTGCCCGAATGGCACTTTATGATATATAATATATCAGTTTGATCAACAACATAAAATCCTTCGAGGGAGGAAACGAATATGAGGCAATCTATGAAACGGTTCGCGGTTTTACTGGCAGCGGTACTCCTGCTGTGCCTTTGGCTGCCGCCGGCTGCGCTGGCTGAGACGACCCCGGAAGCAACCGCACAGGCAACCGAAGAACCGACGGAAAAGCCGAAAGTATCCGCCGCCGAACTGCAGGCGCAGGGGATCCTGACCGTGGGCGCGAAGGGTGAGGACGTGAAAAAGTGCCAGCAGCGGCTGAAGGACCTTGGCTATCTGAACGGCAAGGTGGACGGTCAGTTCGGCGGCGGCACCAAGCGCGCGGTGATCGCCTTCCAGCGCAGGAACGGCCTGACGACGGACGGCGTCGCCGGAGCGGAAACGCTGGCGAAGCTGTATGCCGAGGACGCGGTCGCAGCGCCCGGCGAGGAAAAAGTGGACGTGTTGTACGGCGACGTTCCGATCCTGGTGAACAAAGAGCACCTGGTGGATGAGTTCTTTATCCCGGACGACCTGGTGCTTGTCAGCGAGATCATCAAGAAGGATCTCGCGACGATCAAATACAAGAAGACCAGAGGCGTCCGGACCGCTGTGGAGGCGCTGAAGACCATGCTGGAAGCGGCGAAGGAAGACGGTGTCGGCAAAAAGTGGCAGATCTCAGCGGGTTACCGGAGCTGGGATGACCAGAACAATGTGCTCAATTCGAAAATCAACAGCTACAAATCTAAGAATAAGGGCTGGAGCAGCTCCAAAGCGCGCCGGGCAGCGCTGAAGTCTGTCGCGGAGCCGGGCGCCAGCGAGCATCATACCGGACTGGCTTTCGACGTCAACAGAAAAGGATCGTCCTCGTTCGCCGGAACGAAGAACAGCGACTGGCTGAACCAACACTGCTGGGAATACGGATTCATCATCCGCTATGAAAAGAGCAAGGAAGAGATCACCGGATTTGTTGCCGAACCCTGGCATATCCGCTATGTTGGCGTGGAACACGCGCTGTATATGAGGGATCACGATCTGTGCCTGGAAGAGTATATCCAGGGAATCGAAGACGGAACGATCGTACATGCCGGCAGCGGCAGCGAAACGGCGGAACCGGCAGCGGAACCGGATGAAGCGGCAGAACCGGATGAAGCGGAAGAAGCGGCTGAAGACGGAGACGCGGCGTAAGCAATTCATAATTCACAATGCATAATTCAGAAAGATTTGGCAACCGAACTGATGGAAGGATGACAGAAAAATGCGCAGAGGAATAGCTCTGGGGTTAATCCTGATCCTGTTGCTGGGATTGTCCGGGTGTGCCGGGAAACAGGAACCGGCAGCGGACAATGCCTCGATTGTGGTCGGGTTTTCCCAGCTCGGTTCGGAAAGTTCCTGGCGCATCGCGAACACGGTGAGCATGGAACAGGCGGCCAAAGAAGCCGGGTTCAGCCTGATGATGGAGAACGCGAACCAGAAGCAGGAAAAGCAGATTGACGCGATCCGCTCTTTTATTGCTTACCGGGTCGATGTGATCGTGTTTTCACCGATCGTGGAAACCGGCTGGGACAACGTGCTCACTGAAGCAAAACAGGCGGGTATTCCCGTAATCCTGATGGACCGGATGATCGAAACGCAGGATGACAGCCTGTATACCGCCTATATCGGCGCGGATTTCTATGCCGAAGGACAGCGCGCCGGAGAGTATCTGGTCCGGAAGGCGGACGCGCTGGGTGCGGAGCATCTGCGCATTGCGGAAATACACGGCACAACGGATTCCACACCCATGCGGGACCGGCAGAAGGGCTTTATGGACGTGATCAGCGGCGATCCGAGGTTTACGGTGATCGACAGTGTGGACGGGGACTTCCTCCGCTCCAAGGGCGAGGAATGCGCACAACAACTGCTGAAACAGCATGGAACTGAAGGCATCGACGTTATCTATTCCCATAACGACAGCATGATGCTGGGTGTTTTAGATGTGCTCGACAAGAAAAAGATTCAACCGGGGAAGGATATTCTGCTGATTACCGTAGACGGGGAAAAGGACGCGGTAGATGCGCTGAAAGCCGGCCGGATCAACTGCGTGGTACAGTGCACGCCGGATCTGGGACCAGCGGTTATGGACCTGGTCAGGGACCTGACTGCCGGTAAAGAACTGCCCAAGGTGAATCACCCGGATGAAGGCGCTTTCTCTGACTTTGACAACCTGAACGATCCCGCGGTGGAGGGCTTCTGAGATGCGGCGGAGCGGAATGACCAGCATTACACTGCAGGTCCGCAGATCGGTAGCTTCGATTGCCGTCCTGCTGGCGGTGCCGGCGCTGATCGGCCTGGTGGTTATGCTGATGTACTCTGCGCAGACGCAGGCTATGATCCGGCGTATGGATGCGGCGGCCCGGATGAAACCCGTGCTGGAAAGCACAATTCCGGAGAATCTGTTTTCGGTTGCGGCCGGCCGGACTTCTTTTGATGAAAGCAACGTGGAAACGTTGATCAGGGAGACGGATGAGACGCTGGATATGCTGCTGGGGGAGACCCAGGGCGGCGGCCAGATGCAGCTGACGATTGCCCGGAGAACCATGGACACGCTGGAACAATATGTATATAAAGTCCGGGATGGCATGGCAGCAGGTACGCCGATCAGTCAAATTGAGAGTATCGTGGATGAAGTCCGGAATGTGGGCCGTCTTGTGACGGACATGCTGGATGCGTTTACGACAGAAGAAATCGCAAACGCGACAGACTCCAGCCGTCGGCTGCGCACAATCGTGACGATCGCTGCTGTGGCGGAGGTACTGCTTCTGCTGTTTGCGTTCCTGCGAACCCGGAACGAAACCAGAAGGCTGACCAATTCCATTCATACCGCGATCTATTCACTGGAGGAAACAGTGCGCCGCATTGCGGAAGGCCAGTTCGGCGATCGCGTAAAAGGAATGAATGTGGAAGAACTGCGTGAGCTGGGCGAGCAGATCAATCAGATGGCGGACCGCCTGGAGACGCTGATCGAACAGGTCCGGCAGAACCAGGATCACCTGTCCAAAGCGGAGCTTCGAACGCTGCAGGCCCAGATCAATCCGCACTTCCTGTATAATACGCTGGACACGATTGTCTGGCAGGCGGAATCCGGCAAGGGAGACGAGGTTGTCCGCCTAACAAGAAACCTCAGCGACTTTTTCCGGATTGCCCTTTCCTCCGGTGCTGACTGGATCCCGGTCAGCCAGGAACTGAAACATGTTTCTGCCTATCTGAGCATCCAGAAAACCCGGTACCGGGACATCCTGGATTATGAAGTGGACCAGGCGGAGGGCCTTGAAGAAGTATATATGCTGAAACTCCTCCTGCAGCCGCTGGTGGAGAATGCCCTGTACCACGGGATCAAAAACAGGCGCGGTGGCGGAAGAATTCTGGTCAAGGTCAAGCGTCAGAACCGGATTATGACCTTTACCGTGGCGGATACCGGCAAAGGAATGTCGCCGGAACAGCTGAAAGCGCTGGAGGAAAGCCTGCAGGAAGAGGTTCCGACGTCGCAGGCAGCGATGGAACCGGGACATTCCGGCTTCGGTATGCGCAATGTTGACATGCGCATCCGACTGTATTATAAGAAACAGACAGGACTGCTGATTCAATCCGGTCCGGAAGGAACTGAAGTTTCTTTCTCCATTCCGATCAGAACCAGGGAGGAAATCGATCATGATGAAAGTATTTCTCGTGGATGACGAGATCGCAATCCGGGAGAATCTGCGCAATTCCTTTCCCTGGGAAGAAAAAGGATATCAGCTGGTCGGCGAGGCGCCGGACGGGGAGATGGCGCTGCCGATGCTGCGGGACCTGAACGCGGACATCCTGCTTACAGATATCCGGATGCCCTTTATGGACGGGATGAAACTCTGCGAAGAAGTACAGAAGGCCATGCCCTGGGTGGAACGGATCATCCTGTCCGGATACGACGATTTTGCCTACGCCCAGAAAGCAATCTCCCTGGGCGTGAAGGAATACCTGCTCAAACCGGTTACCGCTTCGGAACTGGAAGCGGCGCTGGACAGGGTCAAAAAACAGATCGAGGAAAAACGCCGGGACAGGGAAAACCTGACAGCGCTGCGTGAAAGACTGTCCTCCGGCAATCAGTTTCTGCGTGACAAACTGCTGGCCTCCCTGTTTACCGATGAAGGAGACAGCGAGGATGACGAGGCGCTGCGCCGCCAGATGCGGGAACTGGGCGTGAACCTGACCGCGGGATGCTATGCGGTCATCGATATCGCTTTCCCGGCCGAGGGAGAAAAGCGGATGACCTGCCGGAACGCATTGGTTTCCCTGGCGGAAATGAGCGGCGGCGGCGTGTATGTGTGCGGAGCGCCAAAGGGCGCCCGCGCGCTGGTGCTGGGCGACAATCCGGAGGATACGGAGGAACGTGCTTATTCCTTTGCAAATTCCGCCATGCATCTGCCGGAACTGGCCAAGGAAAAACGGCTGTTGATCTCAGTGGGAGATACGGTAACGGATTTCCATGATATCCGCCAGTCGATGAGAAACGCCCGCCACGCCCGCCATCTGCAGGGGCCGGAAGCGAATGAGGAACGGAAGATCATCGGCGTCAACGAAAACGCGGGGCAGCAGGCGCCGCTGTCGGAAACAGAGCTGAGCCCGCTGTATGAGCGCCTTCAGTATGCCGCGGAGGAAGAAGTGGAACCGATCCTGACGGAGTATACCCGTTCCATGGATCCCGTGCTGGCACTGGGATATCTGCGTGTAGCCGGCCTGATGGCGGCCCGCCGGATTATCCAGGAGGCGGACGGAAATCCCCGCGATGTTCTTTCGGATGCCCAGGTGGAGGAAACGCTGCATACAGAGGGAGAAGAAGGATTCCTGCAGCTTGCGGAACTGCTGAAGCGCGCGATTGCTTTCCGCAACCGGAACCGTGCAGGTTACGGCGATCCGACGATCAGCCGGGCGAGAGCCTATCTTTCGGAACACTACGCCGATCCGAACCTGATGCTGCAGGACGTGGCTGGAGAAGTTCACCTGTCCCAAAGCCATTTTTCCACAGTATTCGCCCAGGAAACCGGACTGACCTTTACCCAGTATCTGACCGCCCTGCGCATCGGCAAGGCAAAGGAACTGCTGGAGGCAACAGAGATGCGGTCCTCCCAGATCGCACAAGAGGTCGGCTATAACGATTCCCACTATTTCAGCTATCTGTTCAAAAAGACAACCGGAATGACGCCGAGCGACTATCGCAGGCAAAACCGTCCGGAAGAACAGTAACACACCTGGCTGTCTGCAATGAAGGTTAAGAGGAGGAAAGTACCAATGAAGACCTGGAGACTCCTGGCCGTTATCGCTGTTCTCCTGGCAGTCGTGATCATTCTGCTGGTCTGGTCGCCCTGGGAAAAGCGCGGAGAAACGCAGAAAGACGATGGTATGATCAGGATCGGCGTCATCAATCTTGACCCTGCCGAGTCCGGGTACCGGAAGGCAAACGTCACGGATATGGCGGAAACCTTCACCGCTGAGAATGGCTATAACGCCACTTTTGTAACGGCTCCCACCATTGAAGAACAGCTGGAGGCAGCCAACCGGTTTATTGAGGATAAGGTAAAGTATATGCTGATCTCCGCTGCCGACGCCGATGGCTGGGATGAGGTGCTGAAGAAGGCCAAAAAAGCAGGTATCAAAGTTTTCCTGTTTGACCGGATGGTCAACGTTTCTCCAGACCTGTATACCGCCGCTGTCGTTTCCGATATGAACAGGGAAGGAAGCGCTGCCGTGGCGTGGCTGGAAAACCAGGGCCTGCCGGAATACAGAATACTGCATATTAAAGGCCAGCCGGGCAGCGCTGCCCAGCTGGGCCGGTCCGGCGCGCTGGAAGTCAAATGCGCCGAGGAAGAGAACTGGACCATTGTCCGCCAGGGCACAGGCGGGGACAGCTGGGATCCGGAAGAAGCCCGGAAGATCGCCCAGGCCGCGGTGGACGCCGGTGAGGAGTTCAACGTCATTTACGCCGAAAACGATGACATGGCAAACGCGGCGGTTGAAGTGCTGGACGCCAAAGGCATTACCCACGGCGTGAACGGCAGCGTAATCGTTATGGGATTCGACTGCAACAAATGGGCACTCAGGAAACTGCTCTCCGGCGAATGGAACTATGACGGACAGTGCAGCCCCTTCCAGGCCAAACTGATCGATGAGATGATCAAGAAGCTTGAAGGCGGCAGCACAATCGAAGGACTGAACGACCTGGGACAGATTATCAACGAAGAAAAAGGTTTCGAAGCCGGAACCATTACCCAGGAAGATATTGATACTTACGGACTTGGCGACTGACCCTGATTGCAATAATATGAAAGCGGTATGAACAAATTCGGGTTCATACCGCTTTTTCTGAAAAAATCAAACCGGGGAAGAAAGATTTCAAACCGATTTCAGGTGCATCCATGGCAGAAACGGAAAAATTCACACCAAAATAAAAATCCTCTGTATTTTCATGCCGGAGGAAAATTTTTATACTGTGATCAAGATGGCTGATAAGCCAAAATATGAATGGAGGAAGAATCCTATGAAGAAACTGCTTGCTCTCGTGCTGGCTCTGGCGCTGTGCCTCGGCCTGGTATCCTTTTCCCATGCGGATGACCTGATCAAGGTCGGCGTTGTAAACAATCCACCGTCTGAATCCGGCTATCGTGCGGCGAACGTTGCTGACTTTGAAGCCGTGTTCACCGAAGAGAACGGCTATGAACTGAAGACCTTCTACAGCATCAAGAACGACGAACAGCTGCAGGCTGCCAGCGGCTTCATCACCGACGGTGTGGATGTGCTGCTGATCTCCGCCGCTGAGACCACCGGTTGGGACGAAGTTCTGAAGGCTGCTCAGGAAGCCGGCATCAAGGTTTACCTGTTCGACCGTATGATCGATATCCCCGAAGATCTGTACGAGGCTGCTGTTGTTTCCGACATGCCCGCTGAAGGCGCGATGGCTGTTGGCTGGCTGCTGGATCAGAAGCTGGATGAATACAAAGTCGTGCATATTCAGGGCGCGATGGGCAGCGATGCTCAGCTCGGCCGTACCGGCGCTCTGGACGAGCAGTTCGCCGCCGGCACCATGACCAAGGTTGTGCAGCAGACCGCGACCTGGGACGAAGCGGAAGCCAAGAAGATCGTGGAATCCGTCATCAACAGCGGTGAAGACTTCAACGTCATCTACGCTGAAAACGATGGTATGGCTCGTGGCGCTGTGGCCGCTCTGGACGAAGCGGGCATCACCCACGGCAAAGACGGCAAGGTTGTCGTTATGGGCTTTGACTGCAACAAGTTCGCCCTGCGCGAAGTGCTGGCCGGCAACTGGAACTACGACGGACAGTGCAGCCCCTTCCAGGCGAAAGTGATCAGCGACCTGATCAAGAGCGGCGAGACCCCTGCTGAGAAGAAGATCATCAATGCTGAAAGATTCTTCGACGCCGCCACCATTACTGAAGAAGACATCGCGACCTACGGCCTGGGTGACTAATCGCCACCACGCAGACCAAACCAAAGGGTGACTGACATGGCGCGGTGTGAGCCGGTGGATTCAATTCCGCGGTTCGCACCGCGCCTTTTCTTCAGGACCGGATTCCTCCTCAAAAAAAGCTATTGGAAGGGAGCAAGTAAAGATGCCGAATGAAACGGTTTTGACGATGCGCGGGATCAGCAAACAATTTCCCGGCGTCAAAGCCTTGAATAATGTGGACTTCACGCTCCGTAAAGGTGAGATTCACGCTCTGATGGGAGAAAACGGCGCAGGTAAATCCACGCTGATTAAAGTGTTGACCGGCGTTTACGGAAAGGATGCCGGCGTGATCTGGATCGACGGATCGGAAGGAGAAGCGCACATCCATTCCCCGCAGGACGCGCAGAACATCGGGATCGCAACGGTGTATCAGGAAATTACTCTCTGTCCGAACCTGACTGTGGCTGAAAACATGTATATCGGCCGTGGAAACGGACTGCTGGTAAAGCAGAAGGATTATGAGAAGAAGGCCGGAGAGCTTCTCGCCAACCTGAACATTCCGGCCCGGCCGAAGCAGCAGCTGGCAAGCTGCTCGCTCGCTGTCCAGCAGATGGTTGCCATTGCCCGTGCGGTGGATATGAACTGCAAGGTGCTGATCCTGGACGAACCGACTTCTTCCCTGGATGACAAAGAGGTGCAGATGCTTTTCACCCTTATGCGGGATCTGAAGAGCCGAGGCGTAGGCATCATCTTTGTTACTCACTTCCTGGAACAGGTGTATGAGGTCAGCGACCGTATCACCGTACTCCGGAACGGTGAGTTGGTCGGAGAGTATGTGGTGGAGGATCTTCCACAGGTTCAGCTTGTCGCCAAGATGATGGGAAAGGATCTGGATGAACTGAACAGCATGTCTGAGTTCAGCCAGAAGGCCGCTGTCAGCGATGAGGTGACCTATAAAGCGGAGCACCTTTCATCAGAAGCAAGCAAGCCCTTTGATTTCCAAATTCATAAAGGAGAAGTCAATGGGTTTACCGGCCTGCTTGGCTCCGGACGGAGTGAGAGCGTCCGCGCCATCTTCGGCGCAGACCGGGTCACCGGCGGCAAGGTGAAGGTGAACGGCAAAGATGTCCATATTACCAAACCCTATGAAGCAATGAAGAACGGGATTGGCTATCTGCCGGAGGACCGGAAACGGGACGGCATCATTGCCGATCTGAGCGTTCGGGAGAATATCATCCTTGCGCTGCAGGTCATGAAGGGCTTTTTCAAGCCGCTCAGCCGCGCGGATATGGAAAAATTCGCGGATGAATACATCAAGGCGCTGAGCATCAAGACGGCCAGCAAGGATACGCCTGTCGGCAGCCTGTCCGGCGGCAACCAGCAGAAGGTGATTCTGGCCCGCTGGCTGCTGACTCATCCGGATTACCTGATCCTGGATGAGCCGACCCGCGGTATCGACGTCGGCACGAAGCTTGAGATCCAAAAGCTGGTGCTGAAGCTGGCAGAGGAGAATGTGAGCGTTACGTTCATCTCTTCCGAGATTGAGGAAATGCTGCGAACCTGCAGCCGGCTGATTGTTATGCGCGACCGGAATATTGTCGGCGAACTGACCGGCGATCAGCTGACACAGAAGCAGGTTATGAAGACCATAGCGGGAGGTGAGGCGTCATGATCGTGACGAAAAAAACCCTAAAGAAAAAAGGGAACCTCAGCCAGCTGATGATTCCGTTGATTGCTTTCGGTTTGCTGATTATCTTTAACCTGATCCGGGATCCGGGTTTCTTCAGCATTGAGACCAAGCTGAACAACGCCGGAAACACGGTGCTTGCCGGCAACCTGATCAGTATTATCAACGGTGCCAGCGAACTGGCAATCCTCGCAATGGGCATGACGCTGGTTACAGCGGCCTGCGGCGGGCAGGATATCTCAGTCGGCGCGGCTGCTGCCATAGCCGGCAGCGTGTTCGTCAAGGTTATCCGCGGTGCTTCGATGGTTACCGGCGGAACCGTGATCCTGGCTTTCCTTGCGTGCTGCGTTGTTGCGATGCTCTTCGGCTCTTTCAACGGTATGCTGGTTTCTGTGTTCAGAATCCAGCCGATGATTGCAACTCTGATTCTGTATACGTGCGGTCGTTCCATTGCGTACTGGATCAACGGCGGCGCCACCCCGACGATTGACGGCTCGATCACAGGCGCGATCGGAAGCTTTATTCCGGGCGTACCGATCCCGACCCCCGTTATTATCGTTGTGGTGATGATCATCCTGTTCTCTCTGGCGTTCCGGTTTACCACGCTGGGCCTGTATACCCAGACGGTCGGTATTAACCAGAACGCAGCCCGGCTGAACGGTATCAACACGACGCTGATTAAATTGCTTAGCTTCGTCATCCTGGGTATCTGCGTATCCGTCGCCGGCTGTATCGGTGTCTGCCGTCTGCAGCTGATCAACCATGAGACGCTGCTGATTGACATTGAAATGGATACGATTCTCGCGGTTGCTATCGGCGGCAACAGCCTGGGCGGCGGCAAGTTCAAGATCAGCGGCTCGATTCTCGGCGCATACGTGATCCAGATGCTGACAACGACGCTGTATGCCATGAAAGTATCCTCTACGGATGTGAAAGCATACAAGGCTATCGTGATCATCCTGCTGGTAGTGATCGGTTCACCTGTGGTAAAACGCTGGTTTACCAAGGTAATGGCCAATATCCGCGGCGCGAGTATCCGCCGCTTAGGCGTAAAGGAGGGAAACTGATGACTGTTCAGAATTCATCCCTCAATCAAAAGCGTAGGGAGCCGTTAACCGACACTCAGTTGCTGATGACGATTACCATCTGCATTTTCTTCGTGATGTATATCCTGGCGATGCTGCTGCTGGGCGGCGGCTTCCTCCGCGCGCAGCAGATCTTTGACCTGCTGAACGATAATGCTCCGCTGATTATTGTCGCATGCGGCTTGACGGTGGTCATGATCGGCGGCGGTATTGATATCAGCGTCGGCGGCGTTACGTCCCTGGTGGTCATGAGCTGCGTATTGTATCTGAACAACAGCGGCAACATGTTTGTTTCAATGCTGCTGGCATTGGGCATCGGCCTGGCTTTCGGGCTGGTACACGGCTTACTGGTCAGTTACCTGGAGATTCAGCCGTTTATCGTTACCCTGGCGGGCATGTTCTTTGCCCGTGGAATGACAACCATCCTTTCCGTAAACCCACAGAAGCTTGCCCATGAGGGCGTGAACGCCCTGCGTGCCGTCAAGATCGAAATTCCCTGGCTGGGCTATGTTGCGAAGAACGGCAACCTGATTCCTGCCCGGATGGAACTGGGCGTGATTGTTGCGCTGCTATGCGTAATTGTAATCTTCCTGCTGCTGAAGTTTGGCCGGACCGGCAGAAATTTCTATGCGCTGGGCGGAAATCAGCAGAGCGCGCTGATGCTCGGTATCAATGTGAAGCGGACCCGTTTCACTTCATATGTAATCAGCGGCCTGCTGAGCGGGATCGCGGGCTATGTGTTCATGATGCATACCGGTGCCGGCAATGCAACAAACGCTGCAGGAGCTGAAATGAACGCGATTGCAAGTTCCATCATCGGCGGCACGCTGCTGACAGGCGGCGTGGGCAATATCATCGGGACGTTCTTCGGAACACTGACACTGACGACAATCAAAAAGATTGTGGTAACCAGCGGTCTGAATGATCCCTGGTGGCAGAGCATTACGACCGGTGCGATGCTGATGTTCTTCATTGTGCTGCAAAGCGTCGTGCTCAGCCGCAGGGGCAAGGTTAAAACGTCCAGGAATGTGAAAGAATAAAAACAAAGTCAACAAAAACGCCGTATCCGGTTTCAGGCCGGATACGGCGTTTCCATTTCTGCTTACTGATTCGCGAAGATGATATCGTCCCGGAGACGGTAGATGGTGGCGCCGCGGTTCTTGTGGCAGAAAGCTTCCGCCCACCAGCGGATCTCTTTTTCCTCGTCGAACTGGACCAGGCCGTAACGGAGGCCGTCCGCGTGTTTTCCGCCCCGCATGTTGGAATCCATCCAGTGAACGGTATCCGTTTCCGGATCATAATCTGCGATCATAATCGCGCTGTGGGCGCCTTTTCCGTACTGATAGTCAGCAGACATCTGGAAATAGTCGCCGCGTTTCACTTCCCGCATGAAATCCATCGCCAGTTCCAGGTTGTCTTCATAGCTGAGGCTTTTGTCATAGCGGAATTCAGCGGCGATATAGAAGGGATTCCCCTTGTCGGCGGGGATATCTTTCCAGAGGATGCCGTAATAGTACGGTTTGCACTCTTTGACAGGGAGATTGTCAGGGATTACCAGCTGCACGTCCGGGTATTCCGCCATGCGGTATTTGTCCCGGTTCTGGCGGAACAGGTAGACTGTGAAGTTCTTGCAGATGTAGATATCGCTCTTGTAATGGGCGCGCTGGGCTTTGCCGCGCGCTTTTTTGAACAGCTTCTGCCCCGAAGCGATGATATCGTCAATAAATGCGTCCCGGGCTGTCGGATCGGCAGGTTCATCCGGCTCATCCGGTTCGTCCGATCCGGCTTCCTCATCATCGAGCGAGATCTCTTCCTCAACCAGGTCCGCAGAAAACGTATCCTCGGCCAGGACGGGGGTGGGAAGGAGACCATTTACGAGGCAAAGGAGCGACAGGAACAGTGCGAGACCAAGCCGCAGCTTCATCTGACGGTTTCCCCCTCCATGAGCATGCCGGAGACGGTGATCTGCTTCGGAATATGCGTTTCGGGATTCTCGATCGCATCGATGATCAGCGTGAACACTTCCTTCGCGATCTGAACCGTATCCTGGCAGTAGGTGGTCAGGCGGGGCGTCATCATCTGACTCATACGGATGCCGTCATAGCCGACGAGGCTGATGTCTGCTGGTACCCTGACTCCCTGGGATTCAAGCAGCCACAGCGCGCCGAGACAGCTGTAGTCGTCAGGGCAGAGGACGCAGGAGGGCTTGTCATCCATGCGCATCAGCTCCCGGATAAACGCGGTACATTCGGCAGGGTCATGGAAATGGCCTTCCCGGACATATTCCACGGGGACGCGGATCCCCAGTTCCGCACAGGCTTTATAGAAACCGGCAAGCCGTTCCCGGCTTACGGCGCCCTTTTCGCCCTGGATAAAGGCGATACGACGATGGCCCCGGGCATATACATGGCGGACGATCTGGTCCATACTGGAGCGGTTGTCGCTGGTCACGCAGTCGCAGCCGTCGTAGGTGTGATCGATGATCACGGTCGGGATGCTGCTGGTGGCAAGGCGGATGATGCCGGCAGCGTCATAGTCGGCCTGAACCACGATGACGCCGTCCAGGTTGCGCTGACGGGCGTGTTCATAGTAATTGGATTCGGAAAAGTCACCCTGTCCCAGGAAGGTCAGGTCGTAGCCGTGGGCATCCGCCTCCCGGCGGAGCTCATCGAAAAGGGAACTGAAGTATTCGTGGTTCATCCGGTCTTCATAGAGGATGCCCAGATTGTTGGAACGGCTTGTTTTCAGTGTTCTGGCCGCCGCGTTCGGGTAATACCCCATATCACGCGCGGTCTGGCAGATGAAGGCAGTCCGCTCCCTGTTTTCATTTGTTAAACCGTTCAGCGCACGGGATACTGTGGCGACGGAAACGCCGCAGACCTCGGCAATATCCTTTAATCTCACCAAGTGAAAACCCTGCCTTTCAAATAAAAATGCAAAAAAAGAAATCGTTTACGTTTCCTATGATAGCGTAAACGATTTCCAAAGTCAACGCAGAAACAGGGGAAGAACGATATCAGTGATCCAGCCGCTTCATCACCGGGATCAGCAATGCGCAGGCCACAACGGCGATGATGGTATTGGGCAGCATATAGGTTCCGTTATACAGCGTGGAGTACAGTACAGGCGTCATGCCGGTATAGCCCATGAACTCTTCAGGCATATACTGTGCGTAGACGGTGATGCCGCTGATGAAATGAATGATAAAGCGTGCCAGGCAGCCTACCAGTGCTGCGACGGGAAGCAGGTTGTACTTCTTTTTGAAAAGGCCGGAAAAACCGATAAAAGCATAGGCGACGGAGTAGTCAAAGATGATGGAAACCCAGCTGATCGCAAAACCGGAAGCCAGGATATACTTCAGCGTACCGAAGACAAAGCCTGCGCCGATGCCCCATCCCAGACCCCAGCGGACAGCAAAAATAATCAGGGGAATCATGACGAAGTCGATGCTTCCGCCGAATCCGCCGAACCCGGCCATGACCGGGATCTTCAGGTAACTCAGGGCAAGGGAGAGCGCGATACAGATGCCGCCTTCTGTCAAGCGGCGGACGGGAGACTGTTGACCGTTCAGAGACATGTTTTATTCCTCCAGCACAATAATCGTTTCCGGCTTGCGAGCATACAAAAATCCCACATGCTTTTGCATGCGGGAAGCGGTACATGATGGACTGCCGCTTCCCTACGGTAGGATTACCTACACAGGTTCCAAGGGTCGGGCGAAGCCCTCTCAGCCGGAAACCGGCACCCCCAGCGTCATTGTTCGCAACGGAACGGTGCTATTATAGCATCGGAAAAGGAAAAGTCAATTCAGGATTCACGATTCATCATTCATTATTTCCGATGATTTTGTTCTTTCATTGTTCAGCCTATTGACGGGAGCGGAGGAAGGGAATACGATGGCATCGCGATGAAGGAGATCCAGTAGGAAACAGGGATTCCGTCCAGAGAGCCGCCGGTTGGTGCGAGGCGGCCGGAACTGTTTATCCGAAATACTCTCCGGAGCTGAGATCTGAAACCCGGAAGGGAAGTAGGAGACCCGGGGGCGCCCGATACAGCGCAAAGGATATGAAAGTATCCGGAGGCCGTTTCCGACGGAACGGCAAAAACGAGGTGGTACCGCGATGTTAATTCGCCCTCTGTGTCCTGACGGACACAGGGGCTTTTTTCATGGCAGGGACCGCAGAAAGAAGGCTTCATTATGGCAATCGGTGATCTCATCCTCAAACTCGGCATGCTTCTGGTCTTTTTCGGCGTCATGATCTTTGTGGGCTTCTATTGCAGGAAGCACTCCACAGACGTGAACGGTTTCGTGCTCGGCGGACGGAGCGTGGGCCCCTGGCTGACGGCTTTTGCCTACGGCACGTCTTATTTTTCCGCTGTTATTTTCGTTGGTTATGCCGGCCAGTTCGGCTGGAAATTCGGTATAGCGGCGACATGGGTCGGCATCGGCAACGCCCTGATCGGCTCGCTGATGGCCTGGGTCATCCTCGGACGGCGTACCCGCATCATGACGCAGCACCTGGGCAGCGCCACGATGCCGGACTTCTTCGAGAAGCGCTTCTCCGCGCCCTCCCTGAAAGTTGCCGCTTCCATTATCATCTTTATCTTTATGATCCCCTATACCGCGTCGCTGTATAACGGTCTGAGCCGCCTGTTCCGCATGGCTTTCAACATCGATTACGCGGTTTGCGTGATCGTAATGGCGGTGCTGACCGCAATCTATGTCATCGTCGGCGGCTACATGGCAACCGCCGTGAACGACTTCATCCAGGGCCTGATCATGCTGGTGGGCATCGTCGCGGTGATCGCGGCTGTGCTGGGAAGCAAGGGCGGTTTCATGGCGTCCCTGAGCGGCCTGGCTGCCGCACAGGATCCGGGAATTGCGAACGGCTCCGTTCCGGGCATTTTCAATTCTTTCTTCGGCCCGGATCCGCTGAGCCTCTTCGGCGTGGTTATTCTGACATCCCTGGGTACCTGGGGCCTGCCCCAGATGGTCGGCAAGTTCTATGCGATCAAGAATGAGGGCTCCATCCACAAGGGAACCATCATCTCCACCATCTTCGCGATGATCGTAGCCGGCGGATGCTATTTCCTGGGCGGCTTCGGCCGGCTGTTTGCGGCGGAGCTCGGCGCGGCGGAAGGCGGCAGCCCGGCGGGCGGATTTGACAATGTAATCCCGACCATGCTGCAGTCCCTTTCTCCCTTCCTGATCGCGGTCGTGATCGTACTGGTTCTCTCCGCGTCCATGTCCACGCTGTCCTCCCTGGTGCTGACCTCATCCTCCACGGTGACACTGGACCTGCTCAAAGGCCGCCTCATCAAAAAGATGGACGAAAAGAAGCAGCTACTGGTCATGCGGATCCTGATCGTGGTGTTCATCGTGATCTCCGCGGCGCTGGCGATCGTCCAGGCGAATTCCAGCGTTGCTTTCATCGCGCAGGCGATGGGCGTCAGCTGGGGCGCGATGGCAGGCGCATTCCTGGCGCCGTTCCTCTACGGCCTGTACTGGAAACGGACCACGGCCAGGGGCTGCTGGGGTTCCATGATCTTCTCCTCTGTCTTCATGATCATCGACATGCTCGCGAACCTGAAGGTACTGAACATCAACCTCGGATTCCTGCAGTCCCCGATCAACGCAGGCGCGTTCTGCATGATTGCCGGCCTGGTGATCGTACCGCTGATCAGTCTGATCTCCAGGAGCCCGGGCAGGGAACGGGTCGACGATATCTTCTCCTGCTACAACCGCAAGGTGACGGTCACGGCCAAGGATTCCATTGAGACGGAAGAATAATATCCGGACAACAACAGTTTGACAAATACAGTGCTCTGTGATACCATATGTTGGGTTTTGACAATTCAGTATCAGGAGGGACAATGATGATGAAAAAGGTTTTGAGTCTGATCCTGGCGCTGGCGCTGCTGATGGGTGTCACATCCGCGCTGGCAGATCCGACAAAGATTGACGGTGTCTCCGAAAGAAACATCAAAATCAACACAGCCGGTCTGAATGCGGAGCCGGATGATGTGATTGCGCAGGGTATCAGCCCCACCACCGGCCGGAAGCTGGCAGAGCTTGAAACGCCGGACGGTTTCCTGGGCGTGGCGGTCACCGGAAAGTACCAGCCGATCATGGTCCAGATTACAAACTCCGTGAACGGCATAGGCGTGAACAAGAAGGGCGAGGCTTACCAGTACGCTCCGATCAACGCTTCCTATGCCGACGTGGTATACGAATGCTTACAGAAGGAAGCCGGCAACGAAACCCGTATGAGCATGGTCTTCTGTGACCTGCTTCCGGATTATGTCGGTTTTGTCCGCAGCACCCGTGCAACGCATGCCCGGATCCGCCAGGAATGGAACTGCGCGTTCTGTACTTCCGGATATTCCATGGCAGACGTTCCCGACGAATGGAAGAAATTCGGCGTGAAGAATCCCCAGGGCGCTTCGCCGGATGATCCCGGACTGGTTTACGTCGGAGACTATCCGAAAGTCTGGAAGGATTATGTCTGGCGCCTGTATCCGCAGGCTACCCCCAACAACGAAGTGTTCATGCTGGCTGATATCGCCCAGAACATCATTCCGAAGGATCATAAAGCTGCAAACCATACCTGGCTGTTCTCCGAAGAACTGCCCGAAGGCGGCGATGACGCAGAAATCATCTATGTGACCTTTGGCCACAAATATGAAACCGACAGCCGCCTGGAATACGACCCGGAAACCAACCTCTACACTCGCTGGTGCCAGGTTCAGAAATCCGAGGACAAGTCCTACAAGGATACCCAGCTCGTGAACGCGAGGACCAAGATGGTTCAGATCGAGGGCCAGCCCCAGAGGAGACTTGTTTGCGACTCTCGTGACCTGAATGTGGATGTCACCTTCTCGAATATTATCGTTCAGAGTATCGACATGTACTGGGAGGGCGGTTCCCGTCCCGATCCGGAACTGACCGGGACCGGCAATGCCGACTATTTCATGGGCGGCAAGCACTACGCCGGCGTCTGGGAACGGAAAGACTACAATGAACGCACCGTGTTCTACGGTGAGGACGGCAACGAGATCAAACTGCAGCCCGGCAAGACGCTGATCATTCAGATGCCTGTAAGGGAAGCCTGGGGAAGAACGAAACTGCAGCCGAATCCTGACCGGAGCGTCACTTACGAATAAGAGCAGGTATAACCCCGGGGGGACCACTGTATAGTGGTTCCCTTTTTCTTAAAACAGACCGGAGGAGTATTATGAAGAAGCTGACAGCCCTGATCTTCGCCACAATCCTGATCATGACTGTTTCCGCAGGATTTGCAGAGCCGATCGTGATCGACGGACTTACACCGAGGGAGATCGATATTCACAAAGCTGGCCTGAATCCGTCCGCAGACGAGATGATCGCACAGGGAATCAGTCCCACAACCGGCAGAGAGCTGTCGGCGATCAAAGTACCGGAGGGATTCCTGAATCTGGCGGAAACAGAAAAATATCAGCCGGTAATGGTTCAGATTTCCAATTCCCAAAACGGGGTCGGGATAAAGGATGACGGCAGCCTGTACGCATACGCCCCCGTGAACGGCTCCTATGCGGACGTGGTTTATGAAGCCTGCCAGGCGAACGGCGGCGGACAGACCCGAATGAGCATGGTCTTCTCGGATACCATTCCGGATTATGTCGGTTTTCTCCGCAGCACCCGCCTGACGCATGTCCGCCTTCGCCAGGAATGGAACTGTGTTTTCTGCACGTCGGGTTATTCAAGTGCGGATGTCCCGGCAGAATGGAGGGCGATGGGCGTAAAGAACCCGGCAAACGGAACAGAAAAGGATCCGGGGATCGCTTACGTCGGCGACGTCGGGATCAATAAACCGTGGAAGAAATATGTGCGCCGCCTGAAAGGAACCAAGACTCCCGACAACGAGGTGTTCGAACTGGCCAAAATCGTGGAGAACATTGTTCCTGCGGATCATGTGCCGGCCAACCACACCTGGAAGTTTACGGATGAACTGCCTGAAGACGGAGATCCGGCGGAGGTCATTTATGTGGCTTTCGGAAATCCGTATGACACGGACAGCCGGCTGGAATACGATGAGTCCGACAACGCTTATATCCGGTATGTGAAGGTGCAGAACAACCCTGACCAGCCATACCGGGAATCGATCCTGCAGAACCCGGAGGATATTAACGAAAGGATAAACGGCAAGCTGTCATATAACGTAAAACTGGAAGGGCGGGAGCCGGGAGAAATGATCACCTTCAGCAATGTGATCGTCCAGGGCATCACCATGCACTGGAAAGGTTCCTCCCGTCCTGATCCGGTCCTTACCGGTACGGGGAACGCGGATTACTTTATGGGCGGCAGGCATATCGCCGGCGTGTGGGAAAGGGAAGATTACAACAGCCGTACGATCTTCTACGGCCCTGACGGGAATGAGATCGAACTGCAGCGCGGCCGCACGCTGATTATCCTGATGGCATATAACAACAAGGGAAGCCAGGTCAGCTATGAGTAAAAACCTGTAAATCGTTCAGGATGACAATACGGAACAGGACTGCCGGAAGGCAGTCCTGTTTCAATACAGAATTTGACATATTGTAATAGTTTGTAACAAACCCTTGCTTTTTTTTTATAAATAAGATAATATTGTTACAAGTATTGGTTACGAAAGGGTGTTTTCTGTGGGAAAAAGGATCCTCCTGGTTGACGATGAGCCTTTGATCCTGAAAGGCCTGAAATATACACTGGAGCAGGAAGGCTACGAAACGGACAGCGCCATGGACGGAGAGGAAGCCCTGGCCAAGTTTGAGACAGGGGCTTTTGACCTGATCCTGCTGGACGTTATGCTGCCGAAACTGGACGGCATCGCCGTATGCCAACGCATCCGCGAACGCAGCGACATCCCGATCATCATGCTTACCGCCAAGGGAGAGGATATGGACAAGATCCTCGGCCTGGAATACGGCGCGGATGATTATATGACCAAGCCGTTTAACATCCTGGAAGTCAAAGCGCGCATCAAGACGATCCTCCGCAGGGTCGCCGGCAGCGTTCAGCAGCAGGAACATCGTGTGATCCGTGTTCACGATATGGAAGTCAACCTGATCAAACGGAGCGTGACACTGGGCGGCAAGGATATCAAACTGACAGCCAAGGAATTTGATCTCCTGCAGATGTTTGTTATCAACCGCGGCACGGTGTTCAGCAGGGAGCAGATGCTCGAAACTGTCTGGAAATATGACTATGCCGGCGACGCCCGTACGGTGGACGTTCATATCCGCCGCCTGAGGGAAAAGATTGAACGGGACACTTCAAAGCCTGAATTCATCTTTACCAAATGGGGAGTTGGTTATTATTTCACGGATCAGGACTAAATTCGCGTTCATGGCCAGCATCAGGTGGAAGATCCTGCTGGCCTTTTTTCTCATTGTAGGCCTTTCTTTTTTTGTTGCCGCGACAACCCTGACCGGACTGGTCAGCGATTACCTGTTTGATCAGCGGACACGGGATGACAGCCTGAAGACCGAGAAGCTTGCCCTTGCGGCAGCTCCTCTTTTTCAGTCTGTTTCTGCGAACGAGCTGAACGACATGCTGGAAGAGAACGCGGCGACCATGGACGGCCGCCTGATCCTGATCGACAATGACGGTAAGATCCAGTACGACACGTTCCAGAACCTGTGCGGACAGCGGGTCCAGGTTGACGAAGTGCTGCGCGTACTTGCCGGGAATACAGAAGAAGCCTATGGTATTCATGCGCCCGGACGGGCAGTCGTCGAAGAGATGAGCGGAGAGACCGGTGCTGATTATGTGGCGTACAGCGTGCATGAGATGACCGGCTTCCAGGGCCGGATCGGCGCGGCCCTGTTTGTCAGCCGCATTCAGGGCCTGATGGATTCACTGAATACGGTACGGGTACAGCTGCTGAACGTGTTTGCGATGATTGCTGTGGCAGCGCTGGTTGTGGCACTGTTCCTGAGCAGGGTGCTGACCAATCCGATTACCGCTGTCAGCCGGACCATGAGAAAGATGGGGAAAGGCGACCTGAGCGTCCGTGTGCCGGTCAGGGGCAGCGGCGAGCTGCGCGAACTGGCAGAGAACTATAACACGATGGCAGCGCAGCTGGAAAGCCTTGATAAAACAAGGAACCAGTTTGTTTCCAACGCCAGCCATGAGCTGAAGACGCCGCTGGCTACGATGAAGATCATGCTGGAATCCATGATCTACCAGCCTGATATGCCGGCTGACGTCCGGGCGGACTTCATGAAGGATATCAATCATGAGATCGACCGCCTGACCGGGATCGTGACTGATCTGCTGGTGCTGACGAGGATGGACAACCGGGACGAGATGAAGCGCGATACCGTGAACATGAGCGAGCTGACGCAGGAAACGATCCACATGCTGACGCCCGCCGCGGAGCAGAACAGCCAGACACTGACCGAAGACATACAGGACAATCTTCTTCTGTACGGCGACCGGAGCAAACTGGGCCAGATCCTGTACAACCTGATGGACAACGCGATCAAATACACGCCTGAGAAAGGCACTGTGCATGTTTCCCTGAAACAGGAGAATGGCTGTATCATCTGGCGGGTGAAGGATAACGGAATCGGAATCCCGGCGGACGACCAGGAACATATCTTTGAGCGTTTTTACCGCGTGGACAAGGCCAGGGGGCGGGAAACCGGCGGAACGGGCCTGGGCCTGAGCATTGTGAAACAGATGGTGAAAATGCACGGCGGTACGATCTCCGTATACAGCGAACCCGGCCAGGGTTCCGAGTTTACGGTGATGTTCCCGCAGGAAGGAGCGGCGGAGTGATGAAAAAAACAATCTGCCTGCTGCTGGCGCTTTGCTGTGCGCTCTTCCTGACGGGCTGCGCCGGAAGAAGCGTTGAGGCAGATAAAACGCCCGTGCCGACGCTGAAGCCGGCCGAGGCGCGGTTTGCGGCCCCGGACGGTGACGGAATTGTTTCGGAAGACAGGGAATACCGGATGTATTTCCCCGGACGGGACGGACTGCGGCTCGTATCCCGAAGCGTATTCCTGGAAGCCGCGAACCTGAACGATACCGCGGAAATGCTGATCCGAAACATGATTGCCTTTGAAGGCGATACGGAAGCCAGAAAGTTCGGCGGCACACGGGCAGTGGACCTGTACGGCAGCCATCCGATCGAGATCAGCGGCGGCGTATGCACGGTCAACCTGACGTCCGCTATGCTTCAGCTGAGCCTGAACGAGTATTACAAAAACTGCCTGGCCCTGTCCACGACCCTCTGCGAGATTGACGGAATCAACAGTGTGAACGTCCTGGTTGCGGATCAGAGCGTCGCGCTGGACATCTCCGGCAACCTGCCGATGGGCACGCTGATCGCACACCAGGGAGAAAACATCGCGGTTCTGTGGGAACAGATGGAAGCGAAACGGACGCCGCTGGGGGAGAACAGCAGCAAAACCCCGCTGAATTCACTGGCAACACTGTATTATCCGCTGCCGGACAGCCGGGGCGTCGGATGTACGATCCGGATGGTAAACTTTGACGGCCAGACGCCGGAACAGCTTGCCAAGGAACTGATCAGCGCTGTAAGCGACATTCGCCGGAATATGACCGGAGGACAGAATTTCCCGGACCTGAAGGATCTTCTGACCCATGATCCGGTTTCCAGCGAACTGAGCGACGGGACCCATCTGATCACCCTGAGCCTGCGGGAAGATACGGAAGCCCTGCTGGCGGAAGGAAAGACAGACCTTGCCTGCTTTGCCGCGGCAATGACCTATACGATGACCACGTTTATTCCGGGCGTAGCCGCTGTCTGCATCCGGATCGGCGACAAGCCGATTACAGAGCTGAAAACCAGCCGGTTCGACGCGGTTACCGCGCTGGGGGGACTGGTGACGCGCGCTGCTGTGGAGCCATTCCTGATGAGCAACGTGACGGTGTATTTTGCCCGGAACGGAATCCTTTGTGAATGTGAACGCCCCGTCGCCCGCCGTTACGCGGACAGCCTGCGGGCGCAGATGGCAGCCCTGATCGACGGACCGGATTCCACGGAACAGGAAGAAGGCATCACCGCGACGCTGCCCGCCACCGTCCGGGAGGATGACATCCTGGGGATTGCGGCAGAGGGCGATACGCTGCTGGTCAACCTGAGTGAAAGCTTCCGGGCAGAAATTCAGGAACAGGGGCCGGAGGCGGAAACCCTGATCTGCTACAGCATGGTCAATACGCTGTGCCGGAATACCGGTATGAAGCGGGTCCGATTCTTCTTTGAAGGAGAACAGGTGGAGACCGTCGCCGGAACGATCTACTGGGCCGGAGAATTTATGTATAATATCGGACTGGCGGAAAAAGGACTTGGCTGACACAGTCAGTCAAGCCCTTTTTAATTCATAATTCATAATGATGCATTCCTTATCTTCTTTTGTAGTGTTTACATTGCGTTCATAATCTGTACAAAATAGGGGAATATACTTCACCTTGAAAACCGGAAAGGAGGTTTTTAAGATGAAGAAGATCCTGAATCAGAAAGTAATGGGCATTATCGCCCTGGCGCTTGTTTGTGTATTTGCGGGAACCGTGATCGGTGCTTCCGAGCCGGCCGCGAACGCGGAAGAAAAGGTCGTCCTGACCTCACCCTTTACCGAGGCGATTGCCAAGGTCCGTGACAGCGTGGTCGGTGTAAACAACTACCAGATCGTCAACAACAATTACGGCGGTTACGGCGGATATGACTATTTCCCCTGGAACTACTTCGGATTCGGCAACGGGTACGGCAACGGATACGGTAACGGATACGGCCGCAATCAGCCGGAATCCAGCGAGGAGATCAAGTACGGCAGCGGTTCCGGCGTGGTCATCGCGAAGGATTACGTGCTGACGAACTATCATGTGGTGGAAGCCGCTCACAGCCTGAAGATCTCCATCGGCGACGATGAAGAAAACCTCTTTGACGCAACGGTGGCGGCCAGCGACGAAAACAAGGATGTGGCTGTGCTGCATGTGCCGGGCCTGCCGCTGGAACCTGTGGAGATCGGGGACAGCGATGAACTGGTCATCGGCGACTGGGTCGTCAACATCGGCAACCCGATCGGATTCACGGGCACCGCGACCGCGGGCATCGTTTCCGGACTGAACCGGGAAATCGCTTCCGACAACAGTGCGGTGGATAAGTACGGCCGTTCCAGCAAGGTGGTCAACAGCATGATCCAGACCGACGCGGCCATCAACAGCGGCAACAGCGGCGGCGGCATGTTCAACACGGCCGGACAGCTGGTGGGCATTCCGACGCTGAAATATACCGGTTCCCGTTACAGCTCCAACGCTACGGTAGAGAGCATCGGTATGTGCATCCCGATCAATGAGGCGAAAGACGTGATCGAGGAAGCACTGAGCGGGAAGGGCGAAGAGCAGCAGCCTTCCGCTGACAGCGAAACCCCGGACGCTTCCCGCAATGATCTGAAGGGAAAGCCCAGGATGGGCGTCAGCGTATCCACCTCGGACGGCCAGGGCGGCGCATATCCGAAGGGCGTCTACGTCATCGAAGTGGAAAAGGACAGCCCCGCTGACAAGGGCGGCATCAAAGAAGGCGACATCATCGTCGAAGTGAACGGTACGGTTGTTTCCTCCGTCAGCGAGGAAGTGGAGATCGTTTCCCAGCTGAAGGAAGGGGACGAGGTCGCGGTGAAAGTGTTCCGTCCGGAAAAGGTGACGGACGCCGCTTCCGGCAGGATCTCCACCGACGGCGAATACATCGACCTGACGGTGACGCTTGCCATGCTTGACGCGGTAAACCAGTAAACTGATCATCCCCAGGGTGCTCCGGGATTGCCCCGGAGCGCTCTTTTATTGCCATTCAGGGGATGACATGGTAGAATCATTGCGGACAGAATCCAGAGAAGAAGCGGAGGATGACCGTGAATATCAGAAAAATAATGATCTGTATGGTGCTTGCTGTATTATTCCTGACGCCTGTCCTGGCGTACGCGGAGGAAGCAGGTGAGGATTATGAAAACGTGACGTATCTGAACCTGGATGAACAGCGTCTGAACTATAATATGGTAAAGAGTATACTTGCCAAGTATCCCAATCTGAAAAAAGTGGACATGTTCAACGTCCAGCTTTATCGTAATCAGGTGGAGGAACTGGCGTCACTGTATCCGGAGATCGAGTTCGGCTGGACGATGAAGATCGGCAAGGATCATACGGTCCGGACAGATGCGACTGCCTTTTCCACAATGCATTTCTCCAATTCGCAGCCGCACAGTACTGCGGATATCGCCGTACTGCGCTTTTGCAAAAACCTTAAAGCGCTGGATATCGGCCATAATTCGGTGAACGACATCTCCTGGCTGACGGAACTGCCGGACCTGCGCTTTCTGATCATTGCGATCAACAAGATAACGGATATCACACCCCTGGCCAGCCTGACCAAGCTTGAGTATCTTGAAATGTTCAACAATAATATCTCGGATCTGACCCCGCTGACAGGCCTGACTCATTTGATGGATCTGAATATCGGCTATAACCTGATCACCGATTATACCCCCCTGTATGAAATGACCTGGCTTAAACGCCTGTGGCTCGGTAAAGCATATAAGAAAAAAAATGACATCCCGGCGGACGTCATCGAAATGCTGAAAGAAAAGCTGCCCAATACTCAGATTGACTGGAAATCAAACCCGACGATGGGCGGCTGGCGGGATCACCCGCATCATGATGTGATCGATGAGATGTTTGATTATTACCATCAGGACAGAATGCATTATGTCCCGTTCAGCGACTCCTTCCCGGATCTTCCGGAGGACGACGAAGACGAAGACCTGTAGTTTGCTTCCGATACAGGAGAAGGATCACGCAAAGCACTGCCGCCATCATCAGATAACCGCCGTGCTCACCCATGAAGCGGCTGGTGCTCCGCTGGCGGAGGAACTCGATCCCGATGATTGCGGCAATACACAGAAACAGATACAGAGCGGGGAGGAACCGGACGACTCCCTGCTTTTTTGTATTGTGCGCGCAGGCAAGCAGCATGAGTATCATGAGAATCACGGCGCAAAGCAGCTGCTCCACGCGGACGAAACCCCACATCAGCGCGCGGCTGCGCATGTTTTCCAGCAGGATCTGGCAGGTACAGAGACGGAATACGGCAGTCATAAACCGCTGTCCGGGGCGGCAGTTTGTTTCATTGCGGAGGGAAAGCAGCCCGATGACGGCGGCGGCAACGGCTTCCCAGACAAAGAGAGCGACATGCGGCTCACCGTAACGGTTGTAAACAGCCAGAATCAGATATGCGGAGTTTTCAGGAACCTCGATGAAACGGCCGGTGCCGAGGGAACCGAGCTCGATTTCAGCCATCCGCAAACCCGCGACCAGCAGGGCTCCCGGAAGAGCAAAGCGGTCCAGCAGCTTCCCGGCGGGGGTATATCCGGTGATCTTTGCCGCCAGCCATACACCCAGCCAGACCCCGATGCCGCCTCCGACAAAACAGAACAGCGAAGGATCCAGGCTCAGGGACGGGCCCCATTCACCCCAGTACCAGATGTTGCTGGTTTCCATGGTGATGATGTAGAAAAACTTCGCAAACAGGAACCCCAGCAGGGTGCATAACGGAAAAGAGACCGCGGCGGCTGCGGCGCCGCGGCGGTCAGAATGTATGAGATTCAGGAGAATAAACAGCACATAGACTGCAGGGACAATGCACAGGATCATGACAAGATAGTTTGACATAAACAATCGTGCTCCGTTTCTCAGCAGGGGATCATTCGCCGGACCAGGCAGAAGCAAAATAGACAATGTCCGCCAGTAAACGGTCGTTATCGGTCAGCGGATCGTTGATCTTTTTTCCGTTGAAATACATGAAGGCGCTGTCTCCGCCGTCCAGATTGTAGGCGACCTGGATGTCGTCCATTGATGCAACAAACTCACGCCAGGGTTCAAACTTGAAGGCCCTGCTGCCATTCCTGTTCGGGCCGGTCACAATAATACGGTATTTCAGATGACCGGTCTGGGCGATGGCCACGCGCTGGGAGAGCTGATCCGGTTTCATGTGAGACGGGGCTTTGTTTTTCCGGATCTCGCCGTTGTTTACCAGAAGCGGCCCGAAGTAAAACGCATTGATGATCTTTTTCCCGTTGATCTCTGTGCCGACGTCTCCTTCAACAGCGTCTTCGATTCCGTGGAAATCACCGTCTTCATCAATGAGAAGCACATCCTGGCAGACTTTCTTCCGGAGATTGTTCTGGAAGGTAATTCCCTGACGGATCGTCACGTGTACGGGATTGTTGTAGCCATACCAGTAGTAATCTCCGTCAATGGCCACCACAGCGTTCATCCGGCGGGCGATAACCGTACCCAGTTCCAGACCGCTGCTGACGGAAAAGTCTTCTGCTGCAGCAGTCCGCAGCTGGCTGGCGTCAGCAATTTCGATATCGGCAATCCAGTATTGCCGGCGATCAAGATCTCCGGTTGTGATCTCGACTTTGATTGTCGGATCTTCGTAGACGGTTTCGGAAATGAAACACTTCGGGTCAAGGGGTTTGCCCGGAGAGAAATCGATCGGAAGGGAGTAACCGGCTCCTTCTTCTGCAACAGCAAAAACACTGGTGGAAAACACCAGCAGAAAAGCAGCCAGAAGCGCTGTCAGTTTCTTCATCAGAATACCTCCTCAGCCTTGCTGGGGAAGGCTGATCATTTCTGAATTATTATATGCGTTTAGCCCGGTGATGTCAAACCAGCAGCCTTTCCGGGCTTTTCAGGAAAAAGCGCACGAAAGGGATGCAAAGACGGCATAATTCGTATATAATAACTCTGTTTTGAATAAGATTCCTGAGATGAGGAAGGAAAGATGACGATGAAAAAGGCCCTCAGCACTGCATTCGTGCTTCTGCTCCTGCTTGTAACGGTATCCGGTGCACTGGCGGAGAAAAACGTTCTGATTACCATTGCGGGAGACTGCACGATCGGAGGCGAAGGACACAACCGTAAGAAAGAGGACTCCTTTTTTGCCTTTGCAGAGAAATACGGATACGATTATTTCTTCGCAAACTTCCGGGATCTGTTTGACAATGATGACGTGACCTTCGTGAACCTGGAGGGAGTACTTTCAGACAATGAGTTCCTGGAAAACAAGGGTAAGACCTACCGTTTCCGGGGAGATACAGACTATGTGAAGATCCTGACCGGCAGCTCGGTCGAAGGGGTCAGCATCGCGAACAACCATATCGTGGACTTCGGCGAACAGGGAGAGCGGAACACCCGCAAGACACTTGACGAGAACGGCGTGAAATGGTGCCGGAACGACAAGTACTTTATTGTTGAAAAAGACGGGGTCAGGATCGGGTTTTTCGGCTTGGAAAACTCCAAGATCTACACGTTCCGCCCGGAAATGGGCAAAATGTGGAAAAAACTGAAAGAAGCCGGCGAAGTCCAGGCGATCGTTATTTATGTGCATACCGGTTCCGAATATGTCGGAGAGCACAGGGAACAGACGACCAAGATCATGACGAACCTGATCGAAATGGGCGCCGACCTGGTGATCATCAGCCATCCTCATGTGCTCCAGGGCATCGAAGTGATCAATAACCGTATGGTATTCTATTCGATGGGCAATTTTGTATTCGGCGGAAACAGCGCCATTCGCTATGAAAAGTACGGCGGCAACAAGGAAGTCACCTCCCTGTATTCAATGGTTATCCAGGTGAATATGACTTTTTCCAACGACGGTCAGTTCCTTGGGCAGCGGACGGTCATCTATCCGGTCTATATCAGCGATGACCCGCAGATCAACCATTTCCAGCCCAAACGTCTTTCCCTGGAAGAAGCTGAACCGGTGCGCGCGGCGATCCAGCGGGATACGGCGTTTACCCTTCCGGAACTGAAAGCGGACGAAAACGGATTTGCCTATATGGAAATGCCGTATACGCCGGCAACAGACGGCACCATGGTGCCGGAAGAATGAAACGCCCGGAATATGAAACACCGGGTTCCGTGAAAAACGGAACCCGGTGTTTTTATACGCTTCGGATCGGTCAGACCAGCCGGATACCGGCGGCCATCTGTTCGTTGTTGTAGCGCTTGATCAGCGCGTGAATCCGGTCGTAGGGGTTGAGGAGCTTGCTGAGGCTGCGGTCATGGTTCAGGGTGGCGATAATGAAGGAAATATACTTGCTCATATCCGCCTCAACAAACCATTCGGTCTGGGCCAGTTCAGGCTTGCGGTAGGTCAGGTTGGTGGAGATAACCCGGTCGATCAGGCCGTTGCGGTACGCTTCCTCAAAGGCTTCAATTCCGTTGGTGAACAGGGCAAAGGTACAGCCGGCGAAAATCCGGTTGGCCTTGCGCTTTTTCAGTTCCCTGGCCAGGTCGATGATGCTTTCACCGCTGGAGATCATGTCGTCCGCGACGAACACGTCCTTGCCTTCGACACTGTCGCCCAGATATTCATGGGCAACAATGGGATTGCGGCCGTTGACGATGCGGGTGTAATCACGCCGCTTATAGAACAGGCCCATATCTAGCCCCAGTACGGAGGCGTAGAAGATGTTGCGGTCAATCGCGCCTTCATCCGGCGAAACGATCATCATATGATCCTTGTCGATCCGGAGGGTTTTGTCCTTCTTCAGCAGGGCCTTGAAAATCTGGTAGCTGGGCATGATGCTCTCAAAGCCGGTGGTTGGAATGGCGTTCTGGACCCGGGGATCATGCGCATCGAAGGTGATGATGTTGCTCACGCCCATGTTCTCCAGCTCCTGGAGCGCCATGGCGCAGTCCAGGCTTTCCCGGGAAGCACGGCGGTGCTGGCGGCCTTCGTACAGCATGGGCATGATAACCGTAACACGCTTGGCCTTGCCGCCCATGGCGGCGATGATCCGCTTCAGGTTGGCAAAGTGCTCGTCCGGGCTCATCGGAATGGTCTGCCCGAACATTTTATATTCAACGTTGTATGCGCCGGGGTCACAGAGGATATACATATCGTAACCGCGGATGCTTTCCTTGATCATGCCCTTGCCTTCACCGTTTCCGAAACGGGGACAGGTGACGTCGATCAGGAAGTTTTCACGCTCGGCACCGGGCGTCGTGCTCATATCGCCGGGCATGGATTCCTCGGTATGATCCTGCCATTTCTTCAGCCAGCTGTTGACTTTTTCACCTATCTCTTCGGTTCCGGGCATTGCGATGAGTCCCAAAGGACCGACAGGATAGGTGAGGAAAGAGTCTTTGTTCCATGTGCTGACAAAATCTGTCATGACGAACCTCCCAAAATCAGGTCGAGAACGTTACCGACGGGAGTATTATACTCTCAAATTTACAGAAAGAGAAGTGAGAATCTGGTTGTTTCTGTTCCTTTTTTTGCCATGCTCCGATCCTTGCGGCTGCGGACCGGATTTGTTATAATATTTCAATCAAACGGAAAGGAGCCCAGAGAGTATATGAAGAGGGTGTTCACCGGCATTCTTCTGATCCTGACGCTGATCTCCCTGAGCTTCGGCACCGTATGCGCAGAAGGCCTGCAGGCGTGCCACCGGGTCACCAACACCTTTACGACGACCACCCAGAAGAACAAAAGCGAAATCAAACTCTGGCACGCGGAAACGGCGCTGCCGGAGGTTACGGACGAGATCAACGCGCTGGCGGAAGCATGGGCGGAAGAACTGGGCCCGGAGCTGAAGAGCGCCGGCAACAGCGGCAAAAAAAACAGCAGGCTGGACGTTGAGATCCGCTACAGCCGGACGGGGCTGAGCTGGCTGAGCTTTTTGGTGCAGGCGCGGACCGTCTATCACCAGAAGCTGACAGACCAGCGGTTCACCACCCGAACCTACGACATGGAGAACGGAACACGGCTGTATCTGACGGATATCTTTGAGGATGACGACGATATCTGGGACACCCTGAGCGCCCGAGTGCGGCAGACGCTGACGGATTACTGGCCGGACGAGGAACCGGACGCTGAAAAGCTGGACCGGCTGTGCACGAGGGAAGCGCTGGAGCAGGCTGATTTCACGCTTCACGGCATGTCCCTGGTTCTGCATTATCCGGCGAACGAACTCTATCCGGATTATCATACACTGATGGAAGTGACGCTCTTCTATCCGGAGATCAGGGATATGATGACGGAAGAAGCGAAGATGCAGACGGACAATCTGTCCTACTACCAGACCTGTGCGCTGACCTTCGACGACGGCCCGAAAGCAAAAAACACGCCAAAGGTGCTGGACGCCCTGATGGAGACCGGCGCCAGGGGAACATTCTTCGTGATCGGCAACCTGATCAAGGACAACCGGTATCTGGTTCAGCAGGAACACGACGAAGGCCACGCAATCGGATCCCACAACTGGCATCACGGCAATGTGCTCAAATCCTCCGGTCACGCCCTGCGTATTATGCCCCAGAAGGTGAACCAGGCGATGATCAAATCCATCGGTATTCCGGTGCGGTATGACCGGGTGCCCGGCGGGCGGTATCCGCGCATGATCGAGGTGAAGGCCGGCTGGGCCTATATCCAGTGGAGCCTGGACACCTATGACTGGCGGGGACGCAAAACGTCCGAAGTGCTGAACACAGTGAAGAAGAAGATCCATGACGGGGATATCATTCTCTGTCATGATATCAAGGACAATACTCCGGAATCCGCCCGGCAGATCGTCCGGTACCTGGAAGAGGAAGGGTATATGCTGCTCACGATCGACGAGCTATTTGCCAAGGACGGGGTTGAACTGGAAAAATACAAGGTCTATTTCCGGTGCGAACAGGGAGAGACCTCCATGAGAAAAGATTAAAAAACCGGGACCATACGCGGTCCCGGAAGCGGCAGGCGGCTGAGGATCAGCGGCCTGCTTTTCTTTTCTGTTTGATTTTATACATGCGGGAGTCTGCTTCCCTGATGCAGTCGTCCATGGGGAGGCGCTCCTGACTGTCGGTGCGCATCACTCCCACGGAGAAACCCAGGCTGAAGGGCATGCCTGAGGTGCGGTTGTACTCATCGGCGGCTTCCAGGATCATCTTATCCAGACGGCGGATCCTGCCGGTATCGATAATGATAAATTCATCCCCGCCGTAGCGCATGATAAACGCGTCGGGGGAACAGGTGCGCTGCAGGAGGCGGGCGGAAGCCTTCAGGGCCATGTCCCCGGCCTCGTGACCGTACCGGTCATTGATGGATTTCATGTCGTCCATGTCGATGAAGAGCACCTGGACGACCCCTTCGGAAGCAAGCAGATCGTCAAAACGCTGCTGGCCGAACCGGCCCAGGCCGAACCGGTTGAACAGTCCGGTCAGCGCATCGTGTATATACAGATCGTCCAGGGTGTCGTTCAGGTTGTGCAGCAGGCTTTTTTTGCGCACGTTTTCAATAGCGATCTCCAGGAAGTTCAGGATGTTTTCGTGCAGGTTCAATTTGGCTGCGGTACAGATCCCGTTCAGAACGATGTAGCCGATGGAATAGGTGTTGTAGTGGAGGGGGTAGAACATCAGGAAGGATTCTTTTTCCATCAGGCTTTCCGGCAGCAGGTCCGTGGTGGGAAAACGGATCATATCATCTTTTCCCGCCTGTTCCCGGATACCGCTGTTGTACAGAACCATCGTTGAGTCAAAGCGCTCGGCATAGTCCGGCCACATGCTTTTGTCATAGTTGTCGAAATAGTATTCGTTAATACACAGATAGATATCATCGCAGCCGAAGATGGTATGGTTTTTGCTGATGATCTGCATCAGGTCGGGCAGGTCTTTGGCTTCGAACAGGTCTTCAGCCATCTGATCCTGCTGTACATAGAAGGAGCGGAGAAAACGGGTTTGCTGGAAATACAGGTCCCGGATAACACCGCGGCGGGGCGCGTTATGGCAGCCGCAGGATTCGGAACAGATCAATTCATAATTGAAGGGGATCCGGTCGCGATTGATTCCGTCCCGGATCTTGCTCATCAGGACATCAGCCGCGAAATAGTCCATCTTGCTGTGGTCGGTATGCACGGTGGACAGGCGGGGGCTGGACAGCTCCGCACTGGTCAGGTTGTCAAAACCGCAGACCAGCACGTCCCGCGGGATGCGGATTCCGTTTTCCTGCAGCGTTTCCATCAGCCCCAGGGCCATTTCATCGTTGGCGCAGATAAAGGCGTCCGGGAGGGGTTCCTTGTCCCGGATCCAGCGGCGGGCGACATTGACGCCGTCGCCGGTGCGCCAGGTACAGTGAATGATTTCCATGGCCTTTTCATGGATTCCGTTATCCCGGCAGGCATCGAGGAAACCATCCAGACGTTGTTGGCCTTCGGGACAGTTGTTATCCATATTGCCGGTCAGGTATACCAGGCGGCGGGCGCCATGTTCCCGGATGATGTGTTCAGCCATGGCATACTGCGCTTTTCGGTTATCAAAATGGACCAGCGTACAGCCCTCCAGTTCGCATCCGATCGCAACAGCCGGGATGCCGCTTTCCGTGACCAGCCGTTCCACTTCTTCCCGGGCTTCCTGCCAGATGATCTGGTTGCTCTGGATGAGCATACCGTCAAAGCCGGAGAGATCCGGCAAACGGAAGATGGCGTATTCGCTTCTGTCCTTGTCATTGCCCAGATCCTTTCCGAAACAGTCGAAAACACAGACCTGGACTTCCGGATGGTCGGCGGTATACTGAAGCAGCCCGTGGAGTGTGTTTTCCACCAGCTCATAGTTCCAGTCCACTGTCAAAAACGCGATCCGGAACTGATGCCTTCCGCTGTTCATTCAATGACCATCCTTCAAAATGCTGTTTATTTGCCTGTTGGTACTTTGTATATATTATATTTTAATGCTTCCCGGCGCGGCTTGTCAATGCGGCAAAGCAGCCGGAAGCGAAGCATCCGCATGGGCGGAAAATGAAGAAAAACTATGCAAACGGCGGTACGGGTGATACAATATACACAAAGATCCGGAAGACGAAACCATAAGGAAAACGGATCCGGAAAGGGGATACGGAATGAGGAAAACAGGGATCATCCTGCTGGCAGTGATTCTGCTGGCGGCTGCATTCCTGCCGGACACAGTGCGGGCAGAAGATGCGGAAGCCCTGAAACCATACAGCGGCGAAACAGGGTATACCTATGTCACATTCGGACGGTATCCGCAGACAATCACGGGAGGGAGCCCTGACGACCCGGCCAATACCGCCCGCTGGCGGAAAGAATACCGGGACTGGGAAACCGCTAAGCGGAAGGAACTGAAACTGAAAAAACACGATCCGCTCGATCCCTACGATCCGGGGCCGATTGAAAAGGAACCCATTCTCTGGCGGGTGATGAGCACGGACGGGGAAAGCATCTACCTGATGAGCGAATATATCCTGTTTGCTTCCCCGATGCACATGGATCTCAAAGAGTACAGCAAACTGGGCGATGCGTTTGAACAAACGGACCTGGGGCGGAAACTGAACGGGGAATTTGCTAAAGCCGCGTTTACGGACACGGAGATGGAAGCGCTGCTTCCCTTCGGAACGATGGGAAAGATCTGCGTCCCGTCCTATAAAGACCTGAACAATGCTGATATGGGCCTTACGAAAAAAAAGCTGAAAACACGAAAGGCAATGGCGACGGAGTATGCGATCCGTTCCACCGGAGCCTTTGTCTACTCCGCCAGGGACGGAAGCCATACGCCGTACTGGCTGCGGGAGCATGCAGAGAGTGTGGCAAACCAGGCCAGGTCGACCAAGAAGGATGGAAGCGCAGGCCGTCTCGGCGCACACAACCAGGACGTAGGCGCACGGCCTGTGATCCAGCTGGCGGCGGACAGGTTCCGGATAACCGGCGGAAACGGGACCAAAGAAGATCCCTATACGCTGGAAGCAACTGGAAATAATAGCCCTTAAAACCGCCGGATTTGCTTTACTTTTCAGATACGGTCTGATACTATGAATACAGAGCTGTATGAACAGCATACTCAAATACAATTTAGATGAGAGACAACTTGCATCGATTAACACGAAAGGAGTCGGCACTGCAGTGAAAAACACATTTCGCGGCGGCGTTCATCCGGAAGGTCACAAGGACCTGAGCCGGGAAAGCCGTCTGCGCCTCTTCGACCCAAAGGGAGAGATGGTTTTCCCGTTGTCCATGCATATCGGAAAACCCGCGAAACCGGTGGTCAAAAAGAATGACGAGGTAAAGGTAGGCCAGCTGCTCGCCGAAGCGGACGGCTTTATCTCCGCTCCGATTCATTCCAGTTGCTCCGGTACGGTCAAAGCCATCGAAAAGCGCCGGGTGCTCGGCGGCGGCATGGCGGAGTGTATCGTCATTGCCAACGACGGACAGTTCACTCCTTTCGCCGATTATACCCAGCGCACTGACGCCGCGCAGCTGTCCAACAGCGAGATTATCCAGCGCGTAAAAGACGCCGGCGTGGTCGGCCTGGGCGGCGCGGGCTTCCCGACAGCCGTGAAGCTGGCCCCGAAGGATCCGGACGCAATCGAGTACGTGATCGCCAACGGCGCGGAGTGCGAGCCTTACCTGACCTGCAACGATCAGCTGATGCGGATTCATTCCAACGAGATCGTGGAAGGCATGGAGCTGGTGCTCCGGCTGTTCCCGAACGCGGACGGCGTGATCTGCATTGAGGATAACAAGCCTGAGGCGATCGAGGCCATGAGCCGGGCTGCTTCCGATAAACCCCGGATCAGCGTCCGGACGATGGTTACCAAGTATCCGCAGGGCGGCGAGCGCAGCCTGATCCAGGCGGTGGCCGGCGTCGATTTCCCGACCAGCAAGCTGCCGGCGGACGTGGGCTGCGTCGTGCAGAACGTGGGCACGCTCTACGCGATCCAGAAGGCGGTGCTTTACGGTGAACCGCTTTACAGCCAGTGCTTCACGATCACGGGCGAAGCCGTTGCCGAACCGGGCAATTATATGGTCCGGGTGGGCACCAGCTATGCGGAACTGCTGGAAGCCGCCGGCGGCGTGAAGGAAGGCATGGAAATCAAGAAGGCCCTTTCCGGCGGACCCATGATGGGCATCGCGATCGGCTCGCTTGATATCCCGATCCAGAAACAGAACAACGGCCTGACGCTGCTGGCGGAGGATCCGGTCGAGGCGGCGGAGGAGCTGATGACCAGCTGCCTGCGCTGCGGCCGCTGCACCACGGTGTGCCCGATGGGCCTGACGCCCCAGCTGATGGCCGACGCGGCCATCGCCGGGGACTATGAGCGGTACGAAAAGAAACTCTACGGGATGGACTGCATCCAGTGCGGCAGCTGCAGCTTTGCCTGCCCGGCCAAGCGGCCGCTGACGCCGACCTTCAAGCAGGCCAAGGCAGAGATCCTTGAAAGAAGAAAACGGGAAGGGGGCGGTCAGAAATGAATACGGCGCTGAATCTTTCCGCGGCACCACACGCAAGGGATAAATGGACTACGCCCTTCATCATGCGGATGGTCGCCCTGAGCCTGCTGCCCGCGACGATTGTCGGTATCCTGGTCTACGGCTGGAACGCTTTCGGCATCGTGGCCCTGGCAATCGTGTCCGCCGTGGCGACGGAATGGCTCTTCTGCAAAATATGCAAAAAGCCCAGCACAATCTGGGACGGCAGCGCGGTGGTTACCGGCCTGCTGCTGGCCCTGTCCCTGGGATCGGAAACGCCCCTGTATCTCCCGGTGATCGGTTCCGTCTTCGCCATCGCGGTGTGCAAATGCTGCTTCGGCGGACTGGGCAAGAACTTCATCAACCCGGCGCTGGCTGCGCGCTGCTTCCTGCTGATCTCCTTTGCCAACGCAATGGCGATCAAGCCGGTGGTTCACCAGCTGATCGACGGCGTGGACATGATCGCGTCCGCGACGCCTGTGGCGGCCATGAAAGCCGGCGAAACGATCAATATCACGAATATGTTCCTGGGCACGGCGGACGGCGTAATCGGCAGCTCCATCCTGGCACTGCTGGTCGGCGGCCTGCTGCTGTGGAGCATGGACATCATCCACGGCCAGATCTGCTTCTCCGTACTGATCGGCTTTACGCTGTTTATCGGCCTGTTCGGCGGCAAGGGCTTTGATCCTTCCTTCCTGCTGGCGCATCTGTGCGGCGGCGGCGTGGTGATGGGCGCCTTCTTCATG
>CAMKNZ010000012.1 GCA_946414315.1 uncultured Clostridia bacterium | reverse complement strand
CCTCGTTCAGCTTATGGGAAATGATGATCATCGTCATTCCCTGCTTCTTGAATTCTAGCATGAGGTCCAGCAGCGCGCGGGAATCTTCTTCGTTCAGGGAGGATGTGGGCTCATCCAGGATCAGCAGCTTTGCCTGCTTCGCCAGGGCTTTGGCGATTTCAACCAGCTGCTGTTTACCGGTACCGATATCCTTGACCTGCGTCTTGGAGCTCTCGGAGAGACCTACCATCCTCAGGTATTTATCGGCTTCGGAATAGGTTTTGTTCCAGTCAATTGCGAACTTGTGCCCGCACTCGTTGCCCAGATACATATTTTCGCCGATCGTCATTTCCGGCACCAGTGCCAGCTCCTGATGGATGATGACGATGCCCAGCTTTTCGGAATCTTTGATGTTATGGAACTGACAGACGTTCCCGTTATAAATGATATCGCCCTCATAGGTGCCGTAGGGATAGATGCCGCTCAGCACGTTCATCAGGGTCGATTTGCCGGCGCCGTTTTCGCCGACCAGCGCGTGGATTTCTCCTTCTGCCACCTGGAAATTCACGTTGTCCAGCGCCTTGACGCCCGGGAATGTCTTGGTGATATTCCTCATTTCCAGCAAAATCTTTGCCATGTTGTCCTCCAGCCTTTCATTCGGATGGAAAAATGCCGTTCTTCCTTAAACGATGCAGGCGGGCTGGGCCCGCCTGCATCTTAAATTAGTTTACCTGAGGAATTACTGGAGCTGATCTTCGGTGTAATAGCCGGATTCGATCAGCAGTTCCTTGTAATTGTCAACGCTGGCGAATACGGGCTCGCACAGGAAGGACGGAACGACCTTAACGTTGTTGTTGTAGGTCTCTTCGTCGTTGACGTCGACTGTTTCACCATTCAGGATCTGGCCAACCATCTTCACGACCTGAGCAGCCAGGGTCCGGGTGTCTTTGAACACGGACATGGCCTGCTTGCCGGCGATCATGTTCTTGGTGTTGGCGATATCGCAGTCCTGACCGGTGATGATCGGCCATTTGCCGGTGTAGTTGGCTTCCAGAGCGTTGGTGACGCCCAGAGCGGTGGAGTCGTTGGAGCAAACCCACGCATCGATGTCGGAACCATCGGCATAGTAGGAGGCCAGAACGGTTTCAGCACGGGTCTGAGCAACTTCGGTCTTCCAGGTGGGGGTCGCAACTTCTTCGAAGGCAACCTGGCCGGACTTCACAACGATCTTGCCGCTATCAATGTAGGGCTTCAGCACGGACATAGCGCCGTTGAAGAAGAAGCCCGCGTTGTTGTCACCGGGGTCACCGGCGGTGAACTCGACGACGAAGGGGCCTTCAGCATTGTCGAGGTCCAGAGCTTCCTTAACATAGGTGCCCTGCACAACGCCAACCTTGAAGTTGTCGAAAGTGGCATAGTAGTCAACATTGGCATTGTCCATCAGCAGGCGGTCATAGGCGATAACCTTGACGCCCTTTTCACCGGCCAGATCCAGCGCGGCGCCGAGGGAGGAACCTTCGATCGCGGCGATAACGACTACTTCGCAACCGTCGTTGATCATGGTTTCAACCTGAGCCAGCTGCTGCTGCACATCGTTGGAAGCGAACTGGAGGGAAACTTCGAAGCCGGCTTCTTTCAGCAGCTTCTCCATATTCTCGCCGTCCTGATTCCATCTCTGCAGGTCTTTGGTGGGCATGGACACGCCGACTTTGGCGGCCATAGCGGAGGCGCAGGACAGAACCAGCGCCAGAGCGAGTACCAGAGCAAGGATCTTCTTCATATGGGGTACACTCCTTTTTTTATTTTTTCCCGGATTGCTTATCCGGAAATGAACTGACCATATTCTACACTTTCATTCAGAATTTGTAAATAGGTTTCCCAAAAAATACGGAAACGATACCGGCCCTGAAAGCCATGAAAACGCTCGCTTTGCGGAGCAAACGTTTGCAATTCTCAGAGCGCTTTTCTCAGTTTTTGCCCGGAAATCAAGCACTTTTCGGTAACGTTTTCAATTTTATTTTGTTTGTGTATATTTTCCTTTGATTTATACTGCAAAAAAACAATGCCTCCCGTGCCTCAACAGGAGACGTAATTATGAATGTATACGAATTGTTTTTTTGCGAAATGCGATATTCAGATCCTTTTTGTTTTGATAAAAAACAATGCGTTCGGATTCTGAATTCCGGACGCACTGCCTGCCGTCACAGTTTGAATATCCCGGTTGCCTCCAGGATTATCAGGATCACAACGATCACAAGAAGACCCGTAACGATCCGGATAATCCAGTCCATCGTCTTTACGCTGACATGGATGCGGTCATACCAGGATTCCTTTTTATCCTTTACGGCCTGTGAAAAGAACCCCAGCTCCTTTTCCCGTTTTGCCAGTTTTCTCTCCCGTTCCTCCAGCGCTTTTTCCCGCTGTTCAAGCTCTCTTTCCTTTGAATTGCTCATGGCTTACTTCTTCGCAATATACTTGCGGATATCCAGAGAGACCGCCAGTACGATGACCAGGCCCTGGACAACGTAGTTGTAATACGGGTTCACGCCGAGGAACTGCAGGATGATCTTCAGCAGTTCAAATACCAGCACGCCGATCAGGATGCCCGGTACCGTACCGATACCGCCCGTTGTAGAAACCCCGCCGATCGTACATCCCGCGATGGCCTCCAGTTCATAGCCCTGACCCATGGAAGCAGACGCGCCGCCGGATTTTGCCGCAAGCAGATAGCCTGCCACCGCGTACATAATACCCGCGGTCGTATAGATCCTCATCAGGGTCCTGGTGGTGTTAACACCGGATACTTCCGCCGCGATATCGTTGCCGCCGATAGCGTACATGTATTTTGTACGTACTTATGCCAGCTAAAAATGTCCCCGGAATTTGACAAAAAGTTCTCCGGCTCCCCTGGTTCAGGAGCCGGAGATGAAAGGAGGTTTCCCGGATACGGAAATTATTATTTGATAACCTTCAGGGCCTTCCGGTCGATGGTCAGGGCGACGAACACCAGGAACACGACGCCCTTGATCAGCTGCTGCACCTGCGGCTCGTAGCCGAGGATGGAGAGGCCGCTGTTCAATACCGCGTACATCAGCGTACCGATCACGATATTGGAGAAGCGCACCTTGGCGCCGCCTGTGATCGGCAAGCCGCCCAGCACCAGGGAGATCAGGATCTGGGTTTCCAGCTGGTTGCCGGCCGTAGCCGTGATGGAGCCGACCTTGATGACGTTGACAAAGGCCGCCAGGCCTGTCAGCGCGCCGGCGCAGACAAAGGTCAGGAACTTGACCCGGGCCGTCCGCACACCCGAGAACCGGGCGGCTGTTTCGCCGGAGCCGACTGCCTTCACATCATTGCCGATCCGCGTAAACTTGAACAGGAAGAAGGCCACCGCCAGCACTGCCAGCGTGATCGTGATCTTCAGCCAGTCCTGATCCAGTGCTTTGATGGCATTGCTGGCCGGTACGGCACTTTCCGTCGTGAAATACGCGCACACACCGCGGAACAGGTACATCGTACAGATTGTAACGATGAAGCTCGGCAGCCGGAACTTTACATGGAAGAAACCGTTCAGCGCGCCGATGGCCGCGCCGGTCAGAATACCGCCGAGAATTGCCAGCGGGATGCTGTAGAAGGACAGCACGCTCACCACAATGGAAGCGACGCCCAGCGTGGAACCTTCCGTAAAGTCGATGGAGCCCAGCGTCATGATGAAGAACACGCCGGTCGCCACGATCGTGGGATAATAGATCTGGGAGAACAGCAGCCGCAGCTTTTTCGGCGTCAGGATTTTGCCGTTGGTCATGATGTGCATCACGACGATGATGACCACGAAGCCGATGAACGGAAGCAGGGCTTTAAAGCGGTCGCTGCTCAGAAAGGTACGGAGTCTGGATTGTTCATTCTTTTCCGGATTTTTCTTGCCCATTCTCTTTCCCTCCCTTACACCATCTTCGCGATCAGCGCTTCTTCGTTCAGCGCCGGATCACGCAGGAATTCGCCGTTGATCTTCCCGTCCTTCAGCACCAGGATTCGGTCCGCCATGCCCAGGAGTTCGGGGATCTCTTCGCTGATCATGATGATGGAGCGTCCCTGCTCTTTCAGTTCCGCCATCAGCGCGTAGATCGCCTGCTTTACCTTCACGTCAATACCGCGCGTCGGAGAATCCAGCACCAGGATATCGCTGCCCTTCCCCAGCCAGCGGGCCAGCACGACCTTCTGCTTGTTTCCGCCGGACAGGTCGGATACGAACTGTCCCACGTTCTGCATCTTGGTCTGCATGTTCTTTGCCTGCCCGTCCGCGAAGCGCGTCAGCTTCCGGCCGTTCAGCAGGCCGTGATTAGCCAGGTCGTCCAGCGAAGGCAGGACGATGTTATTCCGGATGGATTCGTTCAGGATGATTGATTCGTTGTCCCGGTCCTTGGAGGCATAAGCGATGGACTTCCGGATTGCCGTGGGGATATCGTTGATCTCGGTCCCGTCCGCCAGCGTCACCGTGCCCTTCCGGTCCCAGCTTGCGCCGAACACAGCCTTGCCGATCTCATGCATGCCGCATTCGCTCAGGCCGCCGAAGCCCAGGATCTCGCCCTTGTGGAGATCAAAGGAAATATCGTCCAGCTCGCCGGGCACCATCACATTCTTCACCGACAGCACCGTCTCGTCGGATACGGACTGGCCGTAGTCCGTCCGGTAATAGGCCGAACCGATCTCGCGGCCCACCATCAGGCGCTTCAGGTCGTCTTCCGTAACCTGGGAAGATTCCACCGTGTCGATGTATTCGCCGTCCCGCAGCACGGAAACCGTATCCGTGTGCGCAAGGACTTCGCCCAGGTCGTGGCTGATGAAGATCACCGTGCGGCCGTCCGCCCGGACAGCGTCCATGATCTTGTACAGCTCCAGGCGGCCGTTTTGGCTCAGCGCCGTCGTGGTCTCGTCAATCACCAGGATCTTTGGCTTCATGTAGGTCGCCTTGACGATCTCGACCAGCTTCCGGTCCTCAAAGTTGTAATGGTCGATCATGACGCCCGCTTTGATCCGGCCGAACCCGTATTCGTCCAGCAGCTTCTGCGCCGCCCGGTTCATGGCGCGGGTGTCCTTGATTCCCTTGTGCATGAAGGGTTCTTCATGTCCCAGGTAGATGTTTTCCGCCACCGTCAGGCCGGACAGTGTGCCCATTTCCTGGACGATGATCGCGATGCCTTCGTTGTTGGCCTCCACCTGGTTCCGGATGTTCAGTTCCTTCCCGTCCAGAATAAAGGTGCCTCCGCCGATGGTATAGATGCCGCACAGCATCTGGCAGAAGGTGCTCTTGCCGGATCCGTTCTCCCCGATCAGGCCACGGATCTCTCCGGCGGCGATCGTCAGGGAAACGTCGGCCACAGCGTGGGTGATTCCGAAGCGTTTATCGATATGCTCTGCAACAAGCAATGTTTTCTTATCCATATGCATCCCCCTCACTTGACCACGCTGCCCCTGCCGCCGCGGGCGGTCAGGGCGACGATCGCGAGCAGCGCCGCGCCGGTCACCACGTTCTGGATCGTCGTAGGTGCGCCCAGCGCCACAAAGCCGCTGAAGATCATGGAGATGATGAACTCACCGACCACGATCGCCGTGATCGGCATACCGTATTTCTTGAAGGCAACGCCGAAGAACGTGCCCATCAGGGGCTGGAAGTTCCGGCTCATGGTGCTCATGCCGGTCAGCGCCGTCATGGTCGTTCCGTAGGAAACCGTCAGGATCGCCATGATCCCGACGAAGAAGTGAAGCAGCATGAATCCGATCAGCTTGTACTTTTTCACGCTGATACCCATGTTCTTCGCGGTGAATTCGTTCGAGCCGATCGCATTGCAGTAGGTTCCGATCTTGGTATAGTTCAGGATGAAATACATCAGGAAGAAAGCCAGGCAAGCCAGGATGATGTTTCCCGGCGCACCGCTGAAGAAGCGGAGCTCCGGCGCCAGCGTCTGCTTGACGCCGCCCGCGATCATGACCGCGATACACTCAAAGATCAGCATCAGGCCCACCGTGACAATCATGGAAGGCACGTTCAGCTGGTTATACAGCGTGCCGATCAGCGTGCCGATCAGCAGGCCGCAGCCGAGGCACCCCACCACAAAGCCGATATAGCCGAAGTGCTGGGACAGCATCACGCCCACAATGGAGCTCAGTACGACGTTGGAGCCGACCGCAAAGTCAAACAGGCCCATGACCACAATAAAATACAGGCCGCAGCCGCCCACGGAATAGATGATGGATGATTGCAGATAGGAATAGAGATTGGCCGGAGAACCGAAATTGTCCGGCGTCAGGATCTTGAACACAGCGTAAAAGAACAGCACCATCGCGGCCAGCATCAGCGCGCCGTAGGCTTTCGTTCCTTTCAGCTTCTGCAGTTTTGTGAGCATAGGCCTCGTTCCCCTTTAGCAAAGCAAATTTATTGACCTGATTATCTGTACTATATTTATACTATATTTTGATGAAAAATCATACCCGGAATAATACAAAAAAACCGGGACGGTCGCCGCGCCTGGCGACCGTCCGATGGAATCCGGAATTACTTCGCGTGACGGGTCACGACGTCCTCAACAGACAGCGCCGCGCAGGCAGCCGCCAGGTCGTCGTAGGACAGCTCGGCCAGAGCCTTGATCTCGTCAGCGGTGTAGGGCAGCTGATCTCCGGTGAAATATGCAGCGTAGTTGGCATAGCTTTCGGGAGAGTCAACGAACATGTAGGGGAAGATCATCTCATAGAAGCTGTCTTCGCTGGTGGCGTAGTTGCCCTTGATGGCGTTGTAGACCATCAGGAAAGCGAAGAAGGGGTCAGCGTAGTGTCCGCCGGATTCGGCAGCCATGGCGCCGCTTTCCAGTTTCGCGTCCAGGTCAGGCAGGAAGTCCGTGGAAACCACAGCGATTTTGCCGGTCAGGCCCTTGGCTTCGATGCCGGCGATCGCGCCCAGCAGGGTGTCTCCGCCGCCGCCCGCGACGATCAGGGCATCGATGTCGGGATTCGCGTCGATGATGGCCTCTGCAGCCTGGCGGCCGGTGTCGGTGGTGGTGCGGCCGTACTGCGGCTCGAGCAGTTCGATCTGGTCATCGGGATTCGCGGCGTTCCATTCTTCCACGCCAGCCTTGTAGCCTTCCCAGCGTCCCAGGAATGTGGCGTCGCCGGGTTCCCAGCCTTCCAGGCCGATCTTGCGGCAGCCCTTGTTGCCCAGGATGGTGACCAGGGTCTTGCCGTTGTCGAATTCGGATTCATGCACGCAGCCTACATAATACTTGGAAGCTTTCGCCTGCGCATATTCGTCGGGGTTCGCCGTTTCATCGATTACACGGAAGAACTGCGCGACATACATTTCGTTTTCGTCGCAGGTCTTGATGACGGAACCCATTTCAGCGGAAGCAGAGTTGCAGATGATCATACCATCGCAGTCCGCCATCGCCAGGGTCTCGGCGGAAGCGGTAACCTGCTCGGAAATGTGAGCCTGGTCGACCCACTGAACCTCAACATCCAGCACTTCGGCAGCCGCGTCGATCAGGCGCTTGACTTCGCTGCCCAGGGTGTCCGTGGAGCTCCAGATGGAGACGCCGATCTTGATCTTGTCGTCCGCATGCGCCGTGACCATCAGGCCGCAGAGCATCGCCAGAGCCAGTACGAGTGCGATGACCTTTTTCATTTTCATATCCTCCTCAAAATTGTCTCGAAGCTGATCCGCCTTGGCATCCGGCAGGCGCGCCTTATGGAAAACGAACCGCTGTTTTGTTGATAAAAGTATAGCAATCCACAAAAACGAAAGTCAATCGGTATCGTTTTCAATATCATTTGCACTTTTTGCAATTTTGTTTGATTTTTTACTCAAAAGTTGCATCCAATCTGCGATCGGATGCAACTTTTTTATTTGTGTTCATTTTTCTTTGATTCGGTTCTTTTTCATTCGAAAAGGTATGCCTGCAGTTCCTTGACCGTCTTGAAGTACAGTCCGCAGTTTGCCCGCATGAAGCTTTCGATCTGCGGAATGTCGTTCGCCCAGCCGGCGGCGGCAAAGGGTACGCCGGCGGCTTTCGCCATGTCGTATCCCGGTTTCAGGTCATCCACGACCAGCAGCTCCTCCGGTTTCATCCCGAAGGTTTTCATGATCTGTTCCAGCGGCCAGACCGCCGGTTTCCGCTGCTCCGGCGGGTATTCCCAGCCATAGATCAGGTCCGGCTCCGGCAGGCCGTTTTCCCGGTAATCCCGCAGGATGTTTTCCGTAAAGGAATGGCTGACCACGCAGACCTTCCCGCCCCGCCTTTTCTGCTCCAGCAGGATCTCCCGGATACCCGGATAGGCTTCCGGCACGTGGTGCTTAACATATTCCTTCCAATACTGTTCCTCGTCCAGCATCTGTTCCCAGGTCATCCCGCAGATCTTTGTAAACAGGTCCACCACGCCCGGGTCAAAGTTGTAGACGAAATACTCCTCCAGCGACATATGCACGTCGGGAAAAAACTTGGCCATGTATTCCACAAAGCAGGGATAGTGGACCGTGGCGGTGGAGTTCACCGTCGTATCATCGTGGTCCAGCACCAGGCAGGGATATCTCAGTTTCATGTTGCCATCCACTTCCGCAGCGCGTCGGTTACTGCACCGGCCAGCAGCCGCTGGGTGATTTCATTGGGGTGATAATCGGATCCGTACCCGTCCCGGGCCGCGTCCTGTTCCTCCAGCAGCAGCACTCGGATCTGCCTGTCCCCGGTCTCCTTGCAGTATTCCTCCGCCGCCAGCTGCATCATCGGGTTCAGCACGGTGCCCATCACGCCCAGCGTGCAGAGGATCCGTGCTTTGGGATTGTCCTTCCTCACGGTCTTCAGGAATGCCTTGTACAGCTCCGCGTAGGCCTTCCCCCGCGCTTCGTCCGCCTGGCACCAGCTCAGGTCGTTGGTCCCCAGGTTCAGTACGATATAATCCGGCTGGAATTTGCTGAAATCCCGCTCTGTTTCCTGGGCATACTTTCCGGTGGGCAGGCGCCATTCGTTCCGCCCTTCCTTTTCATAATAGGGCGGCACCAGGTCCGCGTCGTTGATGACCGCCGGATCCCCGGTATAGCCGGAGATGATCCCGTGGCCGGAATAGCAGGTCAGCACCGCGTCAGCGTTCAGCGCCTCCGCCGTCAGGAAGGCAAAGCCCTTGGCCGCGTTCTCCGTAGCTGTGGTGAAGGTCTCCATTTCGCTCTTTCCTTCCACCCCGTAGCCGCAGGTGATGGAATCCCCGATGAATTCCATCTTCAGCGGCCTGTCCGGCAGCGGTTCCACCGTTCCGTCCGTCATGATCTCCTTCAGGGCGAACAGGCTGTTGCCTTCGTTCAGCTTGATCAGGCGGATGTCCACGTCCCGCTTTTCGTCTCCTTCAAACACAGTGACAGATGCGTCCTTTGCCGTCAGCCGGGCGTCCAGGATCTTCTTCCCGTCCAGCCGGACCTCAAAGCGGGGCAGCAGCGTTTCCTTCGCCGGATCCAGCACCGAATCGTCCGCCCGCAGTTTCAGCAGTACCCTTGTGGCCCCGGTCACCCGGAACCCCGCCTCAGCCGCCGACGAGATCAGCCAGTTCATCTCTCCGTCGTTGATGATATGTCCAAGCAGTTTAATCATTGTTTTCTCCGTTTGTTATTCGTTCTCCGGCCTTTTGTTCGTCTCTTCCAACAGTTTCAGCGTCTCTCCGAAGTATTCCTCATACTCCGCGTTCGTCAGCTTCATCCGCTTCTTGAGCATCTCCGGAATCTTCTTCGGCCTGACCCGGGCGTAATACTTCGTTGCATGGATGTTGACCTTCCAGTTGTCCATCTTCATGTTCTTCCAGCGCTCGATGTGCCGGGGTAGGATCGGCTTCAGCTGGGCGATCACATCGTCGAAATGTTTCTCCACATTGTCCCAGCGGAACACCGTCGCCAGCAGCTCACTCACCCGGTTCAGGAACTTTGCCTTCATCTCCGGCACCTTCAGCAGTGCGTTCAGCGGCTCATGCCGGAAACCCTGGATCTTCGCGTTCAGGGGTTTGATATACAGTTCGATCGGCGTCGTGTCCAGGTTCCGCCAGCAGGCCTCCACGTCAAACAGCAAATATTTCCATTTGCCGCCCGGCACCCGGTAGACCCGCACATTCGTAAAGTCGATATTGCCCAGGATGATTTCATAGGCGGCATGGGTAAACATATTGTCAATGTCCAGTTCCCGCTCCACCCGGACCATGTTCTCCGGATCGTTCAGGTCGTTCTTTTTGCAGAAATCGCACAGGGCCAGCCAGTCCTTGTTGTCCCCGTTCTGCAGGAACTCGTCCGTTCCCGTCCGGGCCAGGATGTCGATGCTGTCGATGTCCTTCTCATCCGTCACGTCTTCATAGGCCGCGACAAAGTATTTGTTGATCTTTTCCCGCAGGTTGTAATGGCCCCAGTAGCGGCCGTTGATGTAGACCTGGATCACCACATGGTCCTGGTACAGGATCCCCTGCCCTTCCGCCAGCGAGCTGGCCACGACGTCCCGCAGCCGGGTGGCGGAATAATCGCTGTTGGTTGACCGCAGCAGCAGGCTCTTGTAGCTTTCATAGTCCCGGGTCGGGAACGGATTGAACGCGAACCGGTCGGCGCCCCACGCTTTCCGGGCATACAGGGCGATGCTCTTCTGGGCGTTGACCAGCGCGCTGTGACCGGAGGTGGTCATCGTGCCGGTCTGGCTGATCTCCATCTTCCCGTCTTTGCTGAAGTATTCGATATGAACGGGATACTCATATTCTTTGGCGTAGTTCGGATAGTTTCCGCTTCCCTTTGTCAGCATGCCTGTCTTCTTATTGAACAGGTATTTGTCGTCGGAAATCAGGGAAACGATCGCCGTCTGCGGCGCGTCGTCGATAAAGAAAGTCGCGCCTGCTGTCGTCGAGGAGACCGTGTCCTCCCGGAATGCCTTCACCCGCAGCGGCGTGGTCTTCTTCAGGGTCAGCCCCTCCGCCGGGAAGGCTTTGCTCTTCTTTGTCGGCGTTTCCCCGTCCGTGGTATAGCGCAGGTCCGCGCCGTCTTCGCCCCGGACCTCCACGGTCACGCTGCCTTCATAGAACCCGGCTGCCGTAACGATCTGCGGTTCCGCCGCCCGGCCGGCATACGCCTCCGCGTCGTTTTTCTTGTCCCGGGTGGGATTCTCAAAAAAGCCGTATTCCCCGCCGCCGGAAGGCAGGCCGTAGCTGACGCAGCCGTATTGTGCCGGCAGTTCCACCTTCTGGATCTCTTCTTCATTGGCGTTGGTCAGCCGCAGCTTTTCGCCCGACGAGGAGATCTTGAAATCCGCGTAAAACTCCTTGCCCTTCCCCGGCGTTTTGTTCTCTGTTCCCGTGCACCAGATGGTCAGGTACTCCCCGCCCTTCAGCTTCGCCCCGTCCGGAAACGTGAACTTGTACAGGTCCTTCTTGCTGTCCGTAAATCCCCATCCGGAAAGATCCACCGTCTCTTTCCCGTTGTTATACAGTTCCACCCAGTCCCAGGCATGACCGCTTTCATAAAACCCGTTGGACGCCATGACCTCATTGATGATCACATCCGCCCGGGCCGCACCCAAAAACAGCATGAGGAAACAGACCGTGCATATAATCAACACACTTTTTCTTGTCATGTCTGTTTCTCCAATCTACTGCAATTACTGGTCAACGCGAACGCGACGGGGATTTCCGATTTGGGCGACATCCGCAGTGCGGGTTCTTAGCGATTGACGAGCTTCTGCGAAGTCAGAGCTTAGAACCCCTGCACGAGGACACAAGCGCAAGCGGTCCCCAAATCGGGATCCCCAGGCAGTGAGCGCCAGTATAATTATTTAACGTAGTAGTGTCTCGCGATCCATTTGCTGAGGCCTTCCAGGCCGGGATACAGCAGCCGTTCGCTGATATTCAGGCTGTCCAGCATATCCCTCACACGCCACCGCAGCCTCTTGTCGATCACATACTTCACCGTGTTCTTCGTATGATCGTTCAGGAACTCCTCAATATCCGTCATCCCCATCGGGATCACCGAGAAGAAGGAATACTGCATAATAATCCGGTCATTGGTGCTCGGCGGTTCAACGATGACCATGCTCCGGTCGCCCATATCCTCGTCATACTGATACAGGCTGTCCGTAATCTTCGTCAGCATATCCACGGAGAACAGCGTCGTCTGCTGCTTTCCGACAGCCGCCCGGTATTTCTCCGGCAGATGGGCAATCTGCTCGTTCATGTCGATGCGCCAGACCGCGCAGTCGTGATCGTCCATCTCCTCCAGGTTGTCTTCCGTCATGGCAAAATGCAGCGCTACCAGCGAGGAGTGGGTCCAGTCCAGCAGCCGCGTCGGCAGGCCGTTGTGCTGCCCGGTGATCATCTGGTACCACACGTTATGTTCCACCGTCGGGTCCTCCCGTACGGCGTATTTGGCGAAATTGTTCAGGATGGCCGGCTCCAGCATCTGCTGCTTGTCCTTGCAGCAGCGGCTCAGGCTGGTCGTCATTTTGTATTCCGAATTCGGCATGCCCCGGTACAGATAACCGCTCCGGTTCCGATGCAGCTCCGGCCGGAAATCCTGCTCGCTCAGCAGCGGCATCAGGTCTTCCAGCGTCTCAACCCTAACTTCCCGGATCATCCTGTCACACTCCCTTCCGTATTCATATAATTTTACCATAATCGGCATCCGCAGGCAATGAAAAGAGGCGGTGCTCTGCCCGCCTCCTGTATTCCGTTCCGGCCTTACCATTCATCTTCTTCCGTTTCCGGCCCGAGCCGGATCGGTTCCTTATCTCCAAGTTTCAGACTCGGCGGCGAATCAATCGTGTAGATCCGGAGCGTATGTCCGTCGCTCATGGTAACGATGATGTCCAGGCTGTTATCCGGGTCTTCATCCGCCTTACCCAGCGTCTTCATCCACAGCTCCATCGGTCCCCAGAACAGTCCGTCCCCTTCCTCCTCGCCGCCCGGTTCGTCCCCGTCTTCGTCCGGATCGCTGTATAATTCGGGATGCTCCGCTTTCCAGTTCTCCAGCAGTTTCTGATTCCATATCGTATCCATATCCTCCGGATTGTCCGGATCCACGACCCCGTCAAATCCGCAGTATTCGAAGGAGAATTCATCAGCGTACTGGCAGTTGATCGACCGGATCGGTTCGTCCACGCTTCCGCCCTCGGTCCGGATATAGAAGGGTTCTTTCCCTTCCTCGTCCGTAAAAGCAAAGGTGCCTTCGTATTCGATGGTACAAAGCCATCCGTTCCGGATCAGGTCCCGGGGCGTGCTCTTTCCGATCTCATAGTCTGTTCCGTTGATCTTCAGGTGCAGCAGCTGCTTTTCCGCCTCCGTCAGTCCTTCCGTACTCTCCGGCAGCAGGGACAGCGTATACATGCCGTCCGGGCCCACCGCCAGGCTGTCTTCCTCACAGGTCTCGATGCTGCCTGTGCATTTCCCGTTTTCGTCATAGAAGAAGTAGTGCATCGTGCCGCCTGTCACGATCCACGGATCGTGTTTCCCGAGGACCACGCCGCGTTCCAGCAGCGCCTGCGCCTTTTTCCGGTCCTCGTCCGTCAGCTGCACGTCGGTCAGGCCCGTCATGCTGTCTGACACTGCCGCGGTGATCGTCGCCGTTTCCGCATTTACGCTTTCCAGGCCGAAGAATTCCCGGACGCTGACCGTCTGAAAGCCATGGGGCGTCAGGCCTTCCGCCGCCCAGCTGCAGGGTGCGGTAAAACTCTGCTGCTGCAGCATAAACTGATACAGTGCCTGGGCATTCCGGTCTTTGTTCTCAAAGACCGCACTGCCGCACACGCCGAGCAGTACCGGTTCCGGATTGCCGTCCGCGTCCGGCTTCAGGGCATAAACCCGCTCCTCGCCGGTATCCGAACCGGTAGGCACTGCGTCCCCGATTGCCTTTTCCACAAGATCCGCCATGGCCGCCAGGTCTTTGAAACGATCTTCCAGGATATCCTTCCCGTTCTCTGTGTTATAGAGCAGGCTGTCCGATTTCATGTCTTTTCGTTCCGCCAACAGCTGCAGGAGGGCTCCCTCCTGCTCCGCAGAGACGTCCCGCGCGGTCCAGATTTTCCCTGCTTCGTCGATGCAGCAGACGCTGAAGGTTTCGCTGTCCGCTTTTTCCTTCAGGACGCTGTACATAATGATCCGGGACGTCGGGTCGGCAGTCGGTTCGGCAGGCTCGCTGAGAATCAGGTGCAACGGCAGCGATTTTGTCGCGTGGATCTGCAGCAGCCGTCCGTCGCTCAGTGTCACGTCGACGGTGATCTCGCCGCCCAGATAGTCCGGTTCCTTGTACACTTCGCCCAGGGCGCCGGTGCTCAGCCAGTAATAGAGTCCTTCGAACGGGGGATTGTATTCCTCATCAACTTCTTCTCCGTTCGCTTTGGCGGCTTCCCTGGCTTTTTCCCGCCACACCGTATCCGGATCCTCTGGATTTTCCGGATCCATATAGCCGTCAAACCCGCAGTATTCCGGCACGCCTTCCTGTATCCCGGAAGAACTGATAAAAGTGATGGGCTCATCCAGGCTGTCACCCTCGCCATTGGCAACAAACTGCTTTGTACCGTCTTGATTGTCCAGTCGATACATTCCGTGACCCGACAGGCTGCATTTCCATCTGTCGCGGATCATGTCCCGTACCGTGGTTTTTCCCAGCTGGTAATCAAACCCTTCGATTTTCACCCTCAGGAGTTTCTGTTCCTCTTCCGGCAGGTTCTCCGTGCTCTCCGTCGGAATGCTCATCTGATACATGCCGTCGCTTGTCACCGCCATGCCCCTGGACAGTTCCATACTGCCCAGGAATTCCCCGTCCGCGGTATGGAAAAGGTAGCTCTTCGTATTATAGACCTCGCGCCGGTCATTCACCTTACGGGTGATGAGGCCGCGCTCCAGCATCGCCAGCACCTCTTCCCGGTCCTTTTCAGTGACCTCGAGTTCCTTCGGTCCCGCCTCGCTGTCATGCTCCACGGCGGTGATCACCGCCGTCGCAGCGTCGACCTGTTCCAGCCCCAGGAATTCCCGCACGCCGACTGTCCTGAAGCCATAAGGTGCAACGCCTTCCGCCGCAAAGCCGTAAGGAGACCGGAAAGTACCCACTTCCCAGTAGAGCTGCGTCCACATGAACTGATACAGTGCCTGGGCGTTCGGATCCGTATTCTCGAAAAGCCGCCGGCCGCTCATCCCAAGCAGGATGGATTCTGCGTGCCCGTCCTCTCCGTTCTTCAGCGCGTAGATTGCGGTTTCATCCGTATTGACGCCGGTTTCTGCCGGTGTGCCTTTCGCCGCCGGGACGGAGGCCGCCCACTGCGCCAGTTCTTTCAGCTCGTCATCGGTGTACATACCGTAAGCGGCGGAATGCAGCGTCTCCGTCCGTCTCGTCATACCCCGGCGTTCCTGAATCAGCCGCATCAGGTCTTCCTCGCTGTAGCCCGGTTTCAGGTCCGCCTCCGCCGTGCTCCAGACGATACCCTCCTCGTCAATGCAGAATACACAGGTTTTTCCGTCCGAATGGCTGTTGTCCTGAACACAGTACAGGAAAACCGGCGCGTACTTCACCGCTGCTTTTTTGCCGACGTCACTGATCTTCATGTTCAGGTTTTTGTATGAAGCCTTTGACTCGCCGTTTTCATCGAAATATTTGAACTGGAGCCTGTAAGTGAACTTCCCGGCTTCCATCTGCTCTTCCGTTACCGTCCACTCGCCGGACCACTCCGCGCTCTCTCCGTCTTTCAGCAGCGGAAACTCCCCCGCTCTTTCCTTCGCGGGGTCAAACAGGTACATCTCGCTGGCGAAATCCGCGCCGGAAGCATTTGTGATCCGGAGCGTGATCTGAACGGTATCCCCTGCCTCCATCGTCGCGCCGGTTTTTCCGGGAACGTTCATTCTCAGGCCGACTTTCAGCTGATCTCTTTTGACGTCTCCCTCTGCGCAGCCTGCAGCCGCGCAGCACAGGATGGCCAGTACCAGCATCAGGGCAATTAAAACCTTTTTCATTTTCAGCGCCTCCTTCTGTCCTGTAGGACGGAGAACCCGGTGAAAAAGTTCCGGTCAATATTCTCCCGACACTCACTGTCTGAACAAAAATCGCCGGGAGATGCTCCCGGCGATTGTAAAACCATGGATTACTTCTTGTACTTCGGCCGCTCCACATAGTGGGTGTGCAGCAGTTCGTGGGCCAGATGGCTGTTGGGCTCACCCAGGTAATCCTTATACACAGCCATGATGGAGGGGTTATCGTGGGATTTCCGCTCCGGCTTGTTCGCGTCCTCGTTGTACAGAGCCGCGGCGCGCAGGGCCTTGGGATCACATTCCATCCGCTTCTGGGCGGAAACGATGGGCTGTCCGCCGCCGGTTACGCAGCCGCCGGGGCATCCCATGACCTCGATGAAGTGGTAGGTCTTCTCGCCGCTGCGGATGCTGTCCAGCAGCTTCGCCGCGTTCGCGGTGCCGTGGGCAACCGCCACGTTGACGTCCAGGTCGCCGACCTTGACGGTGGCTTCCTTGATGCCTTTGGTGCCGCGGACATCTTCGAAGTCGACCTTATCCAGGGTCTTGCCGGTAACCTTCTCATACACGGTACGCAGGGCAGCTTCCATCACGCCGCCGGTGGCGCCGAAGATGACGCCCGCGCCGGTGCTCTCGCCGAGGACGGGATCAAAGTCTTCATCAGGCAGGTTCACGAAGTCGATGCCCGCTTCCTTGATCATCTTGGCCAGTTCGCGGGTGGTGATGACTTCGTCCACATCCTGCATGCCGTTGTGGCTCAGTTCGGGACGGCGTGCTTCGAACTTCTTGGCGGTACAGGGCATCACGGACACTACGCGGATATCCTTGGGATCGATGCCTTCCTTCTCCGCCCAGTAGCTCTTGATCATCGCGCCTTCCATCTCATGGGGAGACTTGCAGGAAGACAGGTTCGGGATGAAGTCCGGATAGTAGGTTTCGCAGAACTTGATCCATCCGGGAGAGCAGCTGGTGATCATCGGCAGGATTCCGCCGTTCTTCAGGCGGCCGATGAACTCGGTGCCTTCTTCCATGATCGTCAGGTCAGCGGCCCAGTCGGTGTCGAAGACCTTTTCGAAGCCCAGACGGCGCAGGGCCGCGGCCATCTTGCCGGTCACGGAGGTGCCCATCGGGATGCCGAACTCTTCGCCCAGGGCAGCGCGCACCGCGGGAGCGGGCTGCACGACCACGTGCTTGGTTTCGTCGGCCAGCAGGTTCCAGACCGCCTTGGTGCCGTCCTTCTCATACAGGGCGCCGGTCGGGCAGGCCGCGATACACTGACCGCAGTTGATGCAGGCCGCGTCGTTCAGGGGCATTTCCCAGGCGCTGCCGATCTTTGTCTTGAAACCGCGCTGCATGGGTCCGATGACGCCGACAGCCTGGGTGTTGTTACAGGCAGCGACGCAGCGGCGGCACAGGATGCACTTATTGTTGTTGCGGACGATGGAGGGGCTCAGGTCGTCGATTTCATACTCGTTGATCTTGCCCTTGTACTTGTCCACGTCTTCCACGCCCAAGTCCTGGCACAGCTGCTGCAGTTCGCATTTCTGGTTCCGCGCGCATTCCAGGCACTTCTTGTCGTGGTTGCTCAGGAGCAGTTCCAGGTTCACCCGGCGGGCTTCCCGGATCTTGGGGGTATTGGTCTTGACGTTCATGCCGTTGGTCACGGGCAGCACGCAGGCCGCGCCGAAAGCGCGGGCGCCGGTGTCCACGATACACATACGGCAGGCGCCGATCTGGTTGATGTCCTTCAGGTAGCACAGCGTGGGGATGTTGATCCCGGCTTTCTTCGCCGCTTCCAGAACCGTCGTACCGGCCGGAACTTCAACACTGACGCCGTCAATCGTAAGCTTAACGAGATTTTCCATTTGTGTTGTTCCTCCTCGCACGATTATTCCTTGATGATAGCGCCGAACTTACAGGTGGCGATACAGCTTCCGCACTTGATGCACTTCTGCTGGTCGATCACGTGCTGTTCTTTGACGTTGCCGCTGATCGCGTTCACCGGGCACTTGCGGGCGCAGGCGGTGCAGCCGCGGCAGGCGTCGGTGATCTTGTAGTTCAGCAGGGCCTGGCAGTGATGCGCCGGGCAGCGTTTTTCCTTGATGTGCGCTTCATACTCATCGCGGAAATACTTGATCGTGCTCAGCACGGGGTTCGGGGCCGTCTGGCCCAGACCGCACAGCGCGCTGCTCTTGATGTTCTCAGCCAGGGTTTCCAGCTTCTCGATGTCGCCTTCTTCGCCCTTGCCCTGGGTGATCCGTTCGAGGATCTCCAGCATGCGGCGGGTACCGATCCGGCAGGGGGTGCACTTGCCGCAGCTCTCGTCGACCGTGAAGTCGAGGAAGAAGCGGGCGATGTCCACCATGCAGTTGTCTTCGTCCATGACGATCATACCGCCGGAACCCATCATGGCGCCGATCTTGGTCAGGCTGTCATAATCCACGGAGATGTCCAGCAGGCTCGCCGGGATACATCCGCCGGAAGGACCGCCGGTCTGCACGGCCTTGAACTTCTTGCCGTTCGGGCAGCCGCCGCCGATGTCCTCGATGATCGTGCGCAGCGGGATACCCATGGGCACTTCCACCAGGCCGGTGTTGTTGATCTTGCCGCCCAGGGCGAAGACCTTGGTGCCGGTGGAGGTGGGAATACCGATGGACTTGAACCAGTCCGCACCCTTCAGGATGATCTGGGCGATGTTGCCCAGGGTTTCCACGTTGTTGATGTTGGTGGGGCTCTCAAACAGACCCTTCACCGCCGGGAACGGGGGCTTCGGCCGGGGCTCGCCGCGCTTGCCTTCGATGGAGGCCATCAGGGCGGTTTCCTCGCCGCACACGAAGGCGCCGGCGCCCAGGCGGATGTGAATGTCAAAGTTGAAGTCGGTGCCGAAGATGTTGTTGCCCAGCAGGCCGTATTCATGAGCCTGCTCGATGGCCTTCTCCAGCCGCTTCACGGCGATGGGATACTCGGCACGGACGTAGATCCAGCCTTCATCAGCGCCGATGGCATAGCCGCCGATGGCCATGGCTTCCAGGATCGCGTGGGGATCGCCTTCCAGCAGGGAGCGGTCCATGAACGCGCCGGGGTCGCCTTCGTCAGCGTTGCAGACGAAGTACTTGTGCTCCGCCTGGGAAGCGCGGGCGAACTGCCACTTCTTGCCGGTCGGGAAACCGGCGCCGCCGCGGCCGCGCAGGCCGGAATCCAGCACTTCCTGGATGACCTGTTCGGGGGTCATCTCGGTCAGCGCCTTGGCCAGGGCCTTGTAGCCGTCAAAGGCGATGTATTCGTCAATGTTCTCAGGATCGATCACGCCGCAGTTCCGCAGCGCGACGCGCTCCTGCTGCTTGTAGAAGCCGATCTCGTTGAGGCTCTTCTGAACGCTGCTCTCGTGGGTCTTGTGATCCACGTAGACCAGGTGCTGAACCTTGCGGCCCTTCAGCAGGTGCTCGGACACGATCTCGTCCACGTCTTCAGCCTTTACGCGGCTGTAGAACGTTCCTTCGGGATAAACGATGACAACGGGACCCGCTTCGCACAGACCGAAGCAGCCCGTACGGACTACCTTGACTTCCTTGTCAAGGCCTTTTTCCTTCAGCTGCTCCTCGAAGCGTTCAATCAGCTTCGCGGAACCGGAAGAAGAACAGCCGGTGCCGCCGCAGACCAGCACATGAGAACGATAAAGCTCCATCTGGGTTTTCCTCCTCTTTGTCGTTAATTAGTCATTCGCGGCGCCGATGGTGTACTCTTCCACAGGCTGACCGTTAACAATGTGCTCAGCTACGATCCGCGGCACCATTTCAGGCTTCACGTGGATGTAGGTTACTTTTTCCTTGCCGGGCAGGATAACGTCCAGCATGGGCTCATACCGGCACATGCCGATGCAGCCGGTCTGGCTGACGGTCACATGCTGCAGATTCCGCTTCTGGAGTTCTTCCATGAAGGCAAGCATTACGGGGCGGGCGCCGGCGGCGATGCCGCAGGTGGCCATGCCGATCACAACGCGGGCAGCGTCCTGATCCTTGCGCATGTTGATGTTTTCCAGCGTCTTTGCGCGGATGGCTTCCAGATCTGCCAAAGATTTCATAACAGTATACCTCCAAAGATTGAATTGATTTCCTCGTCCAGCGCTTCCTTCAGCCACGCGGCCACGGAAGGCTCGTTAAAGGGGATGTCGCTGCCCAGCGCCTGCCGCACTTCCCTCGTGTCGAAGGATCCCTCTCCCTTGGGGCTTTTGCCCTCGAAGAGGAAATCCGGGAACAGCGGGTTGGTCAGCATCAGGCTCAGCAGCGTGCCGGAGAGATCCCCCAGCGGGAGGCAGTCGATGTTGCCGGTGTCCATCGAGCAGGTCAGGGTCGTTCCCTTCCCCTCTTCGCTCTCCAGTCTGAACGTACCGCCGGCTTTTTCGGCGTTCTCCTTCATCATGGGGATCCCCAGTCCCACCTTCCGGGTCGTCCGGGTGGTGGCGAAGGGACTGGTTACCCGCGCAAGCAGCTCCGGGCTCATGCCCTTGCCGTTGTCAATGAGCTCCATGGTCAGCATCCGGTCTTCCCCGAGGGTCAGGCGAACGGTGACCAGGCTTGCTCCGGCAGTGATGCTGTTCTGCGCCAGGTCCAGCAGGTGAAGGCTCAGGTCACGCACGGAACTTGTCCAGGATTCCGGGAACCAGGTCGGGCGTCAGGCGGCCGAACACTTCTTCCCCGATCATCATAACAGGGGCCAGGCCGCAGGCGCCCAGGCAGCGGGTGGCGTTCAGCGTGAACAGACCGTCGTCCGTGGTATCTCCGGGCTGGATCTTCAGCTCTTCGGAAATCCTGTCGATGATCTTCTGGCTGCCCTTGACGTAGCAGGCCGTACCGAGGCACACACCGATCACGTGTTTTCCCTTGGGCTTCAGGGAGAACTGGGAATAGAAGGTGGAAACGCCGTAGACTTCAGACAGGGTGGTGCCCAGTCCATCCGCGATCATCTCCTGAACGTCCTGCGGCACATAGCCGAAGATGTTCATGGCTTCCTGCAGGCAGGGCATCACGGCACCGCGCTCACCCTTGTGCTTCTCGATCACTTCCTGCAGCTTTGCGTACTTTTCCTTGTTGTCAGGCATACAGTCCTTGACCTCCTTGGGATTATTTGAGACTTATGTAAAGGCAGACTCTGCCCATTACACCCATCTTTTTGATTTTACCATAACCGTCCTTGATTGAAAAGGGATTTCCGGCCGGATTTTGTATACTTTTGGCCGTCCAAATGTTAAGTTTTTATGTCAATATACTCAAACAGCCCGCCCAGCGAGAACCGGTCCGGCTCCAGCTCGCTGACCGCCTCCAGGATGTCTCCCAGATGATGGGCGTCCGAGGACCACAGCCGTTTCTTTCCGGTGATCAGTTTTTCGTTCACCGGCAGTTCCGGCCGCACTTCCACCACCGGAAAGTCCGGCTCCTCCGGAAACAGGCCCAGGTTCACCAGCAGTCCGTGCCCCCGGTTGATGTGGGCCGGCACCGCGGCGCCGCCGTGTTCCCGGATGATCTTCGTGCATTCCGCCAGGTCCAGGTCCGTCGCGCCGATCAGCAGCCGCTCCTCCACGGCCATGACCTCGTCGTCCGTGTTCATCACGAACTGGTTGCCGAAGAAGTCCGGCTTGTTTTTCATCGGCGGCAGATGGCTGGAAAAGATTTCCCCGACCTCCACCGCCGTTTCCACATCCCGGAAATAACCCAGCAGGTGCACTTCTTCTTTGGTCGTAATCTCCATTCCCGGCAGCAGGATCAGCCCGTAATAGTCCGCCGCTTCCTTCACATACGGCAGGTTCCGCGCGGTGTTGTGGTCCGTCACGGCAATTGCGTCCAGCCCCTTGATGTGGGCCATGCCGCAGATGTTCGCCGGCGTCATGTCGTCGTCCGCGCACGGACTCAGGCAGGAATGGATATGAAGATCAACAAACATGTCAGTCCCTGCTCTTACCGGGCAGCCCGGCTGCCGCCAGCCGCGCGCAGATCTCGTAGGCAGTCAGCCCCGTCTGCAGCACGCAGATTCCCTCGTCGTTTGCTTTTTCCAGCGAGGGACCTTCCATCTCGATGCCTTCGGGAATGATGACCGCCGCCATTTCCATCAGGCTGGCCACCGCGATCACGTTCATGTGCGTCTGTACGGTCACCCAGGCCATGCCCGCCGCGCCGTGGGCCATCACCCAGCTCAGCAGGTCGCAGGTGTATCCGCAGGACACCTCCACGCTCTTGTCCGTTTCCGGCGTCATGTCCTTCGCTTCGATCAGTTCGCAAAGCTCTTTTACTGTCATTGTCTTGCTCCTTATTCTCTTGTGGTCTTGGCCAGGTCAACCATCTGCTGCGCCATGACCCTTAATTGCTCTTTCATCATATGGATGCAGTCCATCTTCGTCGCCACGCCCTGAACCACGTCCTCCGCGAAGGTCCGGCATGTCGGGCTGCCGCAACTGCCGCAGTCAAATCCCGGCAGTTCCTTATAGATCTTCTCGATCCGCTCCATCTTCCGCATGGCTTCCATCAGGTCGTCATCCAGCTTCATCACGGAGTTGGGCAGGATCCGCACGTCGTCATACAGCGGATATTTGGTCATCATGCCGTTGTCCACGTTCAGGTCCGGATTCGGATCCCGGGTGGCCAGCCGGCGCACGTTCGACCGCGCCACATAGTTGTTTTCAAAGTTCAGCGGCCCGCCGACGCATCCTCCGGTGCAGGCGGCGCCTTCGAAGAACTCCAGATTCTTCAGCCGGTTGTCCTCAATTTCCTCCAGCACATGGATGCAGTTTTCGATGCCGTCCACCGCCATGGAGTTCTCCGGGTTCACGGCGTAACATTCGCCGCCGCTGCGGGCCCAGCCCACGCCCAGGTCCGAAGCGGTCTCCAGGCTGATGTCCACCGGCGCGTTCCGGATCTGGCTGGAAAGCAGGCCGTAAATCTCCAGCACGGAGATCGCTCCGTCCACGGCACTCTTCGCGTGGCCGATGGGCCGGCGGATGGCCGTCACCTTGGCCGGACAGGGTGTGATAAAGAAGCAGCCGATATCCGCTTCCTTCACCCCGCGGCTGCGGGCAAACTCCCGCTTCGCAATCATCGCGGCTACCTCCATCGGCTGACGGACGTCCACAATGTGATCCAGCAGGTCCGGGAAGCGCACCTGGATCAGCCGCACGATTGCCGGGCAGGCGGAAGAGATCACCGGACGGGGAATGTCCGGATTCTTCAGCCGCTCCCGGATCGCCCGGGACACCACGTCCGCGCCGCGGGCAACCTCAAAGGCCTCGTCAAAGCCCATCTGCTTCAGGCCGTTCAGGATCTGGCTGATGCTCTTCAGGTTGTTGAACTGGCCGTACAGGCTCGGCGCCGGCAGCGCAATCTTATACTTGAACTTGCTGATTGAGGACAGCGGATCCGTCACCGCCACCTTGGCGTGATAGCCGCATACCCGGATGCATTCGCCGCAGTCGATGCAGCGCTCATCAATGATGTGCGCGCGGCCGCCGCGGACGCGGATCGCCTCCGTCGGACACCGTTTCAGGCAGTTCGTGCAGCCCCTGCATTTATCGCCTTCCAGCCTCACCGAATGAAACCGCTTCTGTTCCATAGCTACTCCATATACTCGTATATTACGTTAATGCAAAACTCATTGTAATCGTCGTTCCGACGCCCACTTCGCTTTGGATATCGAACTCCGTCGCGTTCCGCTTCATGTTCGGCAGACCCATGCCGGCGCCGAAGCCCAGTGTCCGCGCTTCCGCGCTGGCAGTGGAGAATCCTTCCGTCATGGCCTTTTCGATATCCGGAATGCCGGGACCCACGTCCTTGGAGATCAGCGTTACCTTTTCCGGGTCCACCAGCAGCGTCAGCGTTCCGCCCAGCGAATGGATCACCAGGTTCAGCTCCACCTCATAGCAGGCCACGGACACATGCCGCAGCACCTCCGCGCTGATACCCAGCTGTTTCAGCGTCCGCTTGATCGTCGTGGACGCCTCGCCGGCCGTCGTGTAAGCGCCTGCTTCCACCGGAAAACTCTTTTCGAGGATGATCGCCACGCTTACACCCCCTCCTGAACGCCTGTCTTCCGTTTCGTGCCCGGCAGCCCGTGGATGTACAGCTCCCCGCACGCGGTATAGGTGGTCAGCGGACTGGAGATCACCGTAATGCCGATCTCGTCCGCCATCTCCAGCATCTCCTCGCTCGGCAGTTTTCCGCGGGAGAAGACGATGCAGGTAATGTCCAGCATCTCCGCCGTCCGGAGCACATGCGGATTGATCAGACCCGTGATCAGCACCGTTTTTTCCTTCACGAAGGCCAGCACGTCGCTCATCAGGTCCGACCCGCACGCGGTATCCACCCGCCCGTCCAGCCGGTCCTCCCCGATCAGCACCTTTCCGTCCACGATCTCCATAACCTGACGTATCGTCATCATGTTCCTCACCTCTCCGTGTCTATCGGTTCCTTCCCGACGCACCAGCCGCGCGCCTTGTTCACCGTACGCTCCACTGCGTCCTTGCTGTTCTTCCAGCTCTCGTTCTCATAGCGGTAGTCGAACTTTTTGATGAACCAGGAAATATCCTCCTGGATCCGGTCGTAATTTTCCCTGTTCAGTTTCGTCACCGTCTGCACAAACTCGCCCAGGTCCTTCGCATTCAGTTCCTGCGCCGCCACCTCCAGCATCTGTCCCAGGTGTGGCAGGCAGAGCCCCTTGGAGTTTTTGAACTTCGTGCGGAAATCCGTGTCATGCTGATACAGGTGGAAGAACGTGTGCAGATACCGCCCCATGTTCTCCGCGATCGATTCGCACATCAGGCAGCTGTCCGCCATTTCGTTCACGGCCTGCGCCTGGTTCAGGATCTCCTGGGTGGCGGCTTTTGCCTTTCCGTTCAGCTTGTCGCCTAGCCCGGCGTTGACCAACTGCTTCGCGCTCTTTTCCAGCTTGTCGTTGATCCGGTCCATCTTCTGGCGGATCTCGATCATATGGCTTTCCAGCATCAGGGCATGGCCTAGCCGGTTGCTCATGGAAAACAGCATCGCGTGATGCTTCCGGCAGAAGCCCCGGTCGTTCACCTTCACCCGGACGTCCGGCTCCATCACGGAGGCGCCGAGATAGCGTTCCGCTTCTCCCAGCTCGGTTTTCCGCTCCAGGGCACACATCAGGCACTCCCCGTCCAGCTTCATCGCGTCCCATACGGGAATCGTATCAATGTGATATCTCATCTTCGTACCTTTCGAGCTGAACTCCCGCTTCCGCGAAAAGTTCAAGGGTAAAGGGATCCGGATAACCTTCCTTGTAGATGACCCGCTTGATGCCGCTGTTGATAATCATCTTGCAGCACATGGAACAGGGCTGGTGCGTGCAGTACAGCGTCGCTCCGTCGATGGAAACGCCGAGCTTCGCCGCCTGGACGATGGCGTTCTGTTCCGCGTGCACCGCGTAGCAGGTCTCCATCCGGGTGCCGCTGGCAATCCCCAGCTTGTCCCGCAGGCATTCGCCCTTGTCCCGGCAGGTTTTGATGCCCGCCGGCGCGCCGTTATATCCGGTCGTCATGATCCGCTTGTCCTTGACGATCACGCAGCCGATGCTGCGCCCCGCCCGGAAACAGCTGGACCAGTCCGCGATCGTAAATGCCATCTGCATAAACCGCTGGTCCCATTTATCCATATAGATCCCGCCTTTTCGATTGTAGTCAACTATTTGATTATAGAGGAAAGAAATGGATTGGTCAATGAAAAAGACGGGAACCGGGACTCGAACCTATCCTCGCAATTCGCAATAGTCGTCCGGCTGGATACGGGAAAGGACTCGAACCTATACGCAGCCTCAATCGGCGCATTGCTCCCTTGGAGCGGTCGCACTGCTTGTTTCGGCTGACTCGCTCACCTCGTTTTCGCCTGCGGCGAATGCCCCACTGGGGCACCTCTCGGATCACTCCCTCCTCACCCGGAGTGTCATAGGTTCGATCTGAACAGCACAAAAATACCGGGCCCTCAAGGGGTCCGGTATTTTGTGTGGCTCAAATAGGACTCGAACCTATGACACTCCGGGTATGAACCGAATGCTCTAGCCAACTGAGCTATTGAGCCATATGGTTGCGGGGGAGGGATTTGAACCCTCGACCTCCGGGTTATGAGCCCGACGAGCTGCCAGCTGCTCCACCCCGCGTCATTGCCGCTCTTGCGAGCGCAAGGGATATATTACATGAGGGAGGGATAAATGTCAAGCATAAAAATGAAGCCTCCGGACAATTCTGTCCGGAGGCGGAAATACGTTCGCTGATCCTTACTTCACAGTCACGCTGGTGATGTGGGGATTCGCGCCGTTGTACCAGTACAGGAAGCCTTCCATATCGATGGTGTCGCCGACCTTCAGGCCTTCAACTGCCTTGTACACATCGGTGTCCTGTCCGCACAGATAGCTCTCAACGGTGAAGGTATAGGTCTGTCCGCCGATTTCCACGTTGAAGTACAGGTCGCTTCCGGGGGTGCCGGAGCCATCCCAGTTGTACAGGAACGCAAACTCTTCGTCCTTGCCGTCCACCTTGGAAGCAGCAACCTTGGCGTCCTTGACAGCGATCTTCTCATTCATATGATTGATCAGCTCGTCTTTGCCGAACAGGTCGGTCACATCTGCGGGCTCCGCAATGAAGGAACCTTCCAGGATTTCATAGGTCGCGTCGATGATTTCGACTTCACCGGACCACTCGGCCTTCATGCCGTTGATGCGGACCTTGGTGCCGGGGACAGCCAGCTTCGCGGCGTCTTCTTCCGTGCAGGGCAGGTCATAGGCAAAGTAGGCGCCGTTTTCATCCTGCAGGTACAGCTTGATTTTGCCTTCCCACCAGGACTGATTGGCCTGGACATAAGCTTCGATGCAGACGGGAGTGTCCAGATCGGCCTTCACATACTCATCATGGCTCATCACGGTAGCAGCAGCCACAGCTTCAGCCGCTTCTTCCTTGACGTCTTCGACTTTCTCTTCTACCTTTTCGGCAGCTTCAGCCACTTCTTCTTTGGCAGTTTCGACGGCAGCAGCAGCTTCTTCCTTGGCGGTGTCGACAGCTTCTTCAACCTTCTCGGCAACTTCAGCCGCTTCTTCCTTGACTTCTTCCTTCACTTCTTCGACTTTCTCTTCTGCCTTTTCGGCAGCTTCAGCCACTTCTTCCTTGGCGGTATCGACGGCAGCAGCGGCTTCTTCCTTGACTTCTTCGACTTTCTCCTCTACCTTTTCGGCAGCTTCAGCCGCTTCTTCCTTAACTTCTTCCTTGACTTCTTCAGCTTTCTCTTCAACAGCAGCAGCGGCTTCCTTCGCCTTCTCTTCGGTCTTCTGGCAGGAAGACAGCACGAGCACGGCAACGGCAAGGATTGCCACCAGAGCAATCAACAGCTTCTTGTTTTTCATATTCTTTTTCTCCTCTCTCTTTCCACCGTCTTCGGTGAACAGCTGTTATCATACATCAAAAAAGTTAAAAATTCAATGATGAATGTTTGTTTTTTTCTTATTCCACAGTTTATAAGCACCGATCAGGAGCCATACGCACGGAACGATGATCAGCAGGGCAACAGACTCCGTCGGCAGCTCCTTTGCTTCTTTGACTCCGGCTTCTTCTCCGGAGCCCTTCGCCGCCTTCCCGATCTGGTCCAGCCGGTACAGGCTGCTGACTTCGCTGAACAGCTTGTCGATGAACGCGTCGTTCATCTCCTGTTTCCGGCGCGCGCCCTTCACCGTGTTCTCGATCAGCTGTCCCGCCGCGGAGCGCAGGCTGGCGCTGCCGTTGAACACCGGCGTCACGAAAGTGTCCGCCGTGTATTTCATCAGCAGTTCGCTCGCTTCGATCTTGACAGCGTAGTGTTCCTTGTTGTCCTCGCCTTTCCGGCTCAGGTAATCCTGGTATTCAGCGCTGTTCTGCGCCTTCAGGGTCACGGGCAGATACCCTTCCGTTTCCGCGTAGCCCATCTGGATCTCATTCGTCAGCAGATACTGGACAAACAGCCAGCTGGCCAGCACTTCCTGGTCGTTTTGCTTGTTGAACACGCAGACGCTCGGACCCTGGCTGATCATCTTCGGATGCTCCGGGTCGAACTGCGGAATCGGCATGACCTTCGTGTGGAACGGAACCACCTGCTCCTCATGGATATCCAGCATCGGCGCGTCGCTGCCCATCCAGGTCGCCCCCGCTGTGGAGTCGATGGCGAAGATGCACTGCCCGGCGTTCAGGAAATTGCCCGGATAACTGCTGATCCCGAAGGTTGAGAACGCCCGGCTCTTTCCGTGGCTGTAGATCTCCTGCAGCACTTCCTTTGTCGTATCGTTGAAGATCAGGATCTCGCCGTCGTCCGTGGAATAGGGCGCGTCCAGCTGTTTCAGCATGGAGATCATCATATTGTCCGTGCTCTTGTAGATGAAGGGGATCATAACCTTCTGGCCGTTCACCTTGAACACGCCGTCCGCGTCCTGCTCCATCGCCTTTTCGCTGACTTCCCAGATAAAGTCCCAGGTCATGATCTCGGGAAGCTCGTAGCCCAGTTTCTTCACATAGTCCTCGTTCACATACAGGGCTTCCGTGGACCGCATATAGGGCATGGCGTAGGTATGCTCCCCGATCCGGCATTCCTGCAGGAATTCCGGCACAATCTCCTCCGTTTTCGGCGCGTCAAACCGGACTTCGCTGCCGCCCAGGCCGAAACGCGGATCCGCCATCAGGTCGTCCAGCGGAGCTACCGTATCGGCGCCGGTCAGATAGGTGGCGATATGGTCCGGATAGGTAATGCAGACGTTCGGCGTCGTGTTCGTGGAGATGTTGGTGATCACGTCGTTGTAGATCCGGCCGTAGTCCGTATACAGCCGGATGTTCACCGTCACGTTCGGATACAGCGTCTGGAAGCCCTCGATGGCTTTCTGGTAAACTGCCACCTGGTTCCGGTTCGTATCGTTCTTCGCCCAGAAGACGATCTCCACCGGCGCCTGGTCGTCAAAATGATCCGGCACGGCAAAGCCGATGCTCTTCTGTTTCCCGTGGCAGGACGCCAGCAAAGGCAGGATCAGGATCAGCAAAAGGATAAAGGAAAGCTTCTTTTTCATCCCTTTGTACCTCCCCTCGAAACGCCCGCCATGATCTTCTTCCGGAAGACCAGGAACAGTACGATCAGCGGCACGCTGATCACGACCACCGCGGCCATCATCGCCGGGGTATTCTCGCGGCCGAAGCCGTTCTCCCGGATCTCCTGGATGCCGTTGGACACCAGGAAGTAATTGGAATCATAGGTGATCAGCCTGGGCCATACATAGCTGTTCCAGCATTCAATGACCTTCAGGATGATGATCGTCACCACTGTCGGCTGGCAGATAGGAATCATCACCTTCACCAGGTACTTCAGGTCGCTCGTTCCGTCCACCTTTGCCGCCTGGTACAGCTCGTCCGGGATCGCCTCGAAGTTCTCCTTCAGCAGGTAGATATAGAACACGCTGGTCACCGAAGGCAGGATCAGGCCCAGGTAGGTGTTCCGCATGTTCCAGTTGACGATCGTCACATAGTTGGTAATAATTACCAGTTCCGTGGGGATCATCATCAGGCTCAGGAACAGGGCGAACACCGCGTTCCGTCCCTTGAACTCCAGCCGCGCGAAAGCGAATGCCGCCGGAATGATAACCAGCATCATCAGGCCCGTCGTCGCCACGGTAAAGATCAGGGTATTCAGGAAATACCGTCCCAGCGGCACCGCCTCAAAGGCGCTGACATAGTTGTCCAGCGTCGGTTCCGTCGTAAAGAACCGCGGGATGTATTCGCTGTTGTAGGAAGCAAAGCTCTTCACGCTCGTCAGGACCATCCAGTAGAACGGGAACAGGACGATCAGCGCCCAGACGATCAGGAAGAAATAGATCAGCACCCGCGAAAAACTCGCGCTCTTCTTTTCGATCATCTCTTCCTCACCTCACATATACTGGACCTTGTTCTTGCTGAAGGTCAGGTTGATATAGGTGATGGTAAAGACGATGGCGAACAGGATCAGCGCGGCGGCCGCGGCGTAGCTCGGATATCCGCCGCTGTCGCCGTAGAGCATGTCGTAGACATAGCCCACGATCGTGTTCATGCCCGCCGCGTTCAGGTTCGTACCGAACAGGGCGACCTCGTCGCTGTAGGCCTTGAACGCGCCGATAAAGCCGGTGATGATCAGGTAGAACACCGTCGGGCTGATCATCGGCAGCGTGATCTTCCGGAAGATCCGTCCGCTGGAGGCGCCGTCCACCTTCGCCGCCTTGTAGTAGTCCTGGTTTACGCTGGCCAGCGCGCTGGTCAGGATCAGGATCTTGAACGGCATCACGATCCAGATCGTATAGAAGCACATCACAAACATCTTCGCCCAGTACGGACCCTCGATAAAGTCCACACCGGTCCCGCCGAACTTGCTGATCAGCAGGTTCACCATGCCATCCGTATACGCCGTCTTTTTGAACAGGATCATGAACACCAGGCCCACGGCCAGGGTGTTTGTCACATAGGGCAGGAAATAGATCGTCTGGAAGGCGTTCCGCAGTGTTTTGATGGAACTGAGCCCCAGGGAGATCAGCAGGGCGAATCCCGTGCTCAGCGGCACCGTGATCGCCACGATCAGGAAGGTATTCTTCAGCGCCTGTACGAAATACGGATCGCTCAGCACGTATTTGAAGTTCCCCAGCCCCACGCCGGTGAAGCTCTGGCTGGCGAAGTTATAGTTCTCCTCCACTGAATACACGCAGACGTCGATCAGCGGATAGACCATGAACACGCCGAGGAACAGGATCGCCGGCAGCAGGTACAGCCAGGCTTTCAGGTTGTTCTTTTTCATACGCGTTCCTCGCTCTCTTTGTCGAACAGGAACACTTTATACGGCTTCAGCCGGAAGCGGACCGTCTGCTGGCCGGGCTCAAACTTGTTCTCGGAGGATACGATGGAACGGATGCACCGGCCCGTCATCTGCGGATGGGTGGATACGACGCTCACGTCGCGTCCCATGACCTCCACCCGGTCCATCCTGCAGGTCAGCGGCCCGTTTTCGTCCGGAATGAAGCCTTCCGGCCGGATGCCGACCCATACGGGCATATCCTTCCGTCCTGGCACGTCCAGCACAGCCTCGTCGCCGATATACAGTTTTTCGCCTTTCACCTCACCGTGGAACACGTTGATCTGGGGTGTGCCGAGGAACTGTGCCACAAACAGGTTTGCCGGCTCATCATACACATCCTGGGGTTTGCCGATCTGGTGAACCACGCCGTCCTTCATCACGATGATCAGATCGCTGATACTCATGGCTTCTTCCTGGTCATGGGTGACGAAGATCGTGGTCACGCCGGTATCCCGCTGGATCCGGCGTAGTTCTTCCCGGGTCTGCAGCCGAAGCCGCGCGTCCAGGTTGCTCAGCGGTTCATCCAGCAGCAGGACCCTCGGGACCTTCACCAGGGCCCGGGCAATCGCCACGCGCTGCTGCTGGCCGCCGGACATTTCCTTCGGCTTGCGTTCCATCAGGCCGTCGATCTGCACCAGCTTCGCGGTCTCCACCGCCTTCTGGTGCATGGCCTCTTTGGACATCTTCTGGGCACCCTTCAGGTTCTGCAGCGGGAAGATGATGTTCTCCTCCACCGTCAGGTGCGGATACAGCGCGTAGTTCTGGAACACCAGGCCGACGCCCCGTTCTTCCGGCGGCAGGTTGGTCACGTCCTCGTCCCCGAAGAAGATTTTCCCTTCCGTCGGCGTTTCCAGTCCGCTGATCAGGTTCAGCGTCGTGCTCTTGCCGCAGCCGCTGGGCCCCAGCAGGCCGATCAGCTGCCCGTCCGGGATCTCAAAATTGAAATTGTTCACGGCAATGACTTCCGCGCCCTTCTTGTTCCGGGGCGGAAAACGTTTTGTGAGGTTTTCCAGCACAACTTTCATGGCATCCGCTTCCTTTCGACTGTCCCTTCGCGCACTTGTGCGGAAAGGATCGGATGATGTATACTTGATTAAATTTGATTTTATCATATCGGCGTATGAAAAACAACGGAAAGGAGGCGCCCCGATGCAGTCTGAACAGCCAAAATACCGGATCGGGATGACGGTTGCCGCCTGTCTGTGGCTCGGCCTCTTTCCGCTCCTGCAGGGCGGAACATATGCCCACATCACCTACGACAAATGGGTCATCATGCTGATCCTCACCGGCGTCACCCTGCTGTGTTTCTGCATTGATCTGATCGTCAGGTTTGTCTTTCGCAAACGCGTCAGGAATGGCAGAGACGCTTCTTCCCGTTCCTTCATCCCGCTCATCCTCGCCGGCGCACTTCTCTGCTGGACCGTTCTTTCCTGCCTGTTCAGCGAGCATGGGGCGGAAACCTTCTGGCTTGGCAGCGGCGCGCGGTATGAAGGCCTGGCGTCCCGGCTGTGCTATTTCGCGCTTTTTGCCTGTTTCTTCTTTTCCCGGGCAAACCTGAAGCCGGTCCTGATCTCCGCGGCGGCCGGCGTCACCGTCTTTTTCGTGATCGTGATGCTCCAGCGGAGCGGCGGCAATCCCCTCGGCCTGTACCCCTCCGGCCGCAGCTACGCCCAGAACAAGGAATTTCAGGGAACCATCGGCAACGTCGATATGGGCACCGGCTATCTGCTGCTCCTCGCCGGTTTCTTCCTTTACGGAATCATCGGTTTTATTCACCGTCACAGAATCCGTAAGCCTGAAGCCGAATCCCCCGCCCAGCCATCCCGGCCGGAATGGAGGGTCCTCCTCCCGAAGGTGCTTTACTGCCTCTTCCTTTCCGTTGCGCTCCTTCTGACCCTCTTCCTCATCATCACCATGGATGTTCAGTTCGGCGCCATCTCCCTTGCCGTGCTGTTCCTTTTCACCGTTCTTCGCCTGATTCCGAAAAAATGGCGGCTTCCGATCCTGCTGCTTCTGATCATCGCCGCCCTGCTGGTCGTCTGGTTCTGGCCCGGCTACGGCGGCGGAATCTGGGAACTGCATGAGATTCTCCACGGCCGCACCCGCCTGTCCTTCGGCAGCGACCGGGTGGCGGTCTGGACCTACAGCCTGGGCCTGGCCAAAGAAAACCTGCTGCTGGGCGGCGGCTCCGCTACTTTCGTCGCCCGCTTCAATCAGTATATTAAGGATCACGGTCTGGTCATTCCGAAAGAGCAGGACGGAAAAGCCCTGCCGGATTACTTTGACAATCCGCACAACGAATATATCCAGCAACTGACAGACCACGGCCTCCCGGCTCTGCTCCTGTTCATCGCGCTGCTGCTCTTTGCGATCTTCCGCAAACGGGAAGGCTGGTTCCCGCTCCTGGCACCCTGTTCCGCCGCAGTTCTGTGCTATGCGGTTCAGGCCTTCTTCTCCTTCTCCGTCTGCCTTGTCGCTCCCATGTTCTGGGTCCTCCTGGGCCTGTCGTTCAATGAACAAAGCTGAACAAGAATAACAGAAACCCCGCTCCGATTTGCACGCCGGAGCGGGGTTTGTTCTTTCAGATGACACTCAGATCTGTCTTTTCGGTCGGCAGACCTTCACCGGAAACGGTCAGAATAGCTTGCCCGGTCTCCCGGCCCGCGCGGATGATTGCTTGCGCCCTTCCGCGGAAACTCTGTGTCACGTTGTCCGTATAGTCCTCATCCGTGATCGGGTTGCCGCTTCCGAATCCGGCCAGCCGGGCTGGGCCAGTCAGGCAGGCAGTCAGCGGAATCTCCGCGTCCGGAACGATATTTCCGTCTTTGTCCACGATTTCGATTCCCGCGTAGATCAGGTCATGTCCGTCCGCTTTCATGGCTGTTTTTTCCGGAATGACCCGGATCTTTGCCGGCGCCCCCGTCGTTGCCAGAACAGCGCGGCTCACTTCCCGGCCGTCCGTGTAGCTGACAGCCTCAACCTTTCCCGGCTCATAGACTGTTTCAAAGCGTACGCTGCAAGGCAGGGGGCGTTCCCTGTCCACCGGTTTCCTGCCCGCGGAGCGTCCATTCACGAACAGCTCCACCTCCCGGGCATTTGAAAACACAAGCAGTTCGACCGGTTTTCCTTCCTGCCCCGGATAATTCCAGCAGGACCGGACGTCCGTGAATCCCCAGGGCGTAATCAGTTCGGTTTTGCCGAAGTTCTCCGGCGGGCAGGCATACAGGAAGGTCTCCCCGTTTCCCCAGACCACGCTGCGATACGCGCCCTGGGGCTTTCTGCAGCCCGTAATGTCATAGTCCGCGTCATTGGCTGTTCTCCAGGGATACGGCGATCCGTTCGGAGGCATCAGCGCCCAGGCGCCTTTTTCGATCATCGGGTCATTCTTTTCAAAACTGGCCGCCTTGCCGATCCCGGCTTCGCCGAGGTAATCCCAGGCGGTCCAGGTAAACTCGCCGATTACATAAGGAAGCCGTTCAACCAGCGGCCACCGGTAGCCGATCTCTTTCGCGAAATTCTCGGAGCCCAGGATCACGCGCTCCGGAAACATCTCATGATCCTTTTCATACAGGTCTTCCATATAGTTGTAACCGACGACGTCCAGCGCGCTTGCAAAGGGTTCCGTTCCCCGTTCCCACAGATCTTCCTTTTCGTTCTCCGCGTTCTGCGCCTGGTTTGTCCCTTCCGCCATAAAGTCGTCCAGTCCGCACCAGAAAGAGCAGATCCCGTTGCTGACCGGCCTTGTCCCGTCCAGGCTCCGGATGTGATCCGCCAGCTTCGCCGCCAGGAAATATCCTTCGCTCAGTCCGCCCCGTTCCGGGATCTCATTTCCTGTTGACCACAGGATCACGCTGGGATGGGAGCGGTCCCGCCGCACGAAAGCGCTTAGGTCTTTCCGCCAGCAGGCGTCAAAGAACTGGCTGTAATCCCCTCCGCGCTTGGCCATTCTCCAGGCGTCGAAGGCCTCGTCAAATACATACATTCCCAGGCGGTCGCACGCTTCGATCAGCGCTGCGGAAGGCGGGTTGTGGGCGGTCCGGATCGCGTTGAAACCGGTCTCCTTCAGTTTCCGGATCTTTCTGGCTTCCGTCTCATACAGGGAAACCGCTCCGAGCAGCCCGTTGTCATGATGCACGCATCCGCCCTTCAGTTTCACCGTTTTTCCGTTGATCCGCAGACCTCTGACCGGATCGGCCGTAATCGTCCGGATTCCGGTCAGCACTTCCGCCTCGTCCGTCGTCTTTGCTGATTCTTCCTCAAAATGCGTCCGGAATCTGCCAATGTTTTTCACCGAGACACGGACCCGGTACAGGTTCGGATGTTCCGCGTCCCAGAGCACCGGATCCGGAACGGTCAGCGAGATCCTCGCCGTTTCCCGGCTCCGGGCGCCCACATGGATCACCTGTTTCGCGGTAGCGGCAGTCTCTCCGGTATCCTCCCGGATCAGGCATACTTCCGCCTCCGCAAGCCTGTTTTCCGCCGTTTCGTTGCAAATCTCCGTTTCAGTCTCCATAAAAGCGTATCCGTCGGCCACCTCTTTGGTACAGGCAAAGACGCCGTCCGGCGCGATGTGCACCTTCGGCCCGTGAAGGAGAAAGACGCTGCGGTACAGTCCGGAGCCCGTATACCACCGGGAATTGGGCTGCATGCTGGTATTGACGTTCACCGTGATCCGGTTCTTTTTCCCGTAGGCGATCAGATCCGTCAGATCCGCGTAGAACGGCGCGTATCCGTAATGCTGCGCACATACTTTGGATCCGTTGATCTCCACGGTGGCGTTCATCATCGCCCCGTCAAACAGCAGCCCGGTACAGCCGTCCTCCCAGTCCGCGGGGATCAGGAATTCCCGGGTATAATTGCTCAGTCCCCCGGTAAAGTACCCCATATCCGACCGGGCCGGAGCGTCCGGCGTTACCGGCGTGCCGATCATCCCGTCATGGGGCAGGTCCACCACCGTCCCGGGATCCTCCTTCAGCATGGCATAGGAATCCAGGAATCCTCTTCTGAACGTCCATTTTTCGTCAACACAGATCCGTTTCATTTTTTCTCCTCCCGCGGCTGTTTTCCGCTTTTGCTCTTCTGTCTCTCCCGTCAGGGCGCGTAGTGATCATAAATCCGGTTCCGGCGCCGCAGCTCTTCGCCGGGCAGTTTTTCGATCTCCGCGATTTCGTGCGCGCCGAACGTGTCCGCGAACCGCGAAGCCGGGTCCACCTCGACAAAGGTGCACCATGGGAGCCAGTGATAGCGGCTGCGGTATTCCTGTTCGCCGAAATGGGCGCCCTCATTCACCAGCCCCGGATAGCGGTATCCGCTGCTCCCGTCGGTATCGTTGGCCTGCTTGCAGTTCCGGTTCAGGAATTCGGCGAAGTCGCGGTAGTGCGTATCCCCCGTGAGCAGATACAGCCGGTAATAAGTATAGCTGCACGCCGCCATATAGATATCGCCGCCCGCCGTCCCCACGGAAACATTGCTCTGCCCGCTGATGCCGTTGCGGTTGAAAGGGTGCGCCGGATAAGGAACATGCACCGGAAAGTTCCATACAAACGTAAAGGTTTCGGTATAGTCCGCCGCGCCGCAGGCGGCTTCCAGCCATTTAGCATCCCCTGTGGCGTCATAGAGCGCCATGAACGCGAACATGGCGTAGATGCCGGATTCCTTGTCCATGATATCGGAGGTGTCGCAGGGACCTCCCCGGTATTCAAAGTCTCTGTACTGGTGATTCCAGGCCCATTCCCCGGCCCGGACCGCCGTATGAAGATACCGGTCGTCTTTGGTTACCAGGCTAAGCTGAACCAGGAACCTGACAACGCAGGGCGTGCTGGCTTTGGAGTCCATGCAGCAGGAGCCGTCGTCCCGGTAGGAGCGGTAAAAGCTGCCGTCGTCGTTCTGCTTTCCTGTCAGCCAGTCGGCGGTGCGCACGCAGTATGCCAGCCATTCTTCATGGCTGACTCCCCGTTTTTTCTCAAAGACATAGGCGTCCAGGATCGCCTCCAGCCCGTCGCCGATCTGCCGCACCCACAGGGGCTGCGGCTCGTCCTGATGGGTGGAAAGGTGCACCCACAGCCGCGGGAACCCTGCGTCGGTCATGGTGTGGCCGGCCCAGTAGTCCAGAATGCCCAGTCCTTTTTGCACCGCTTCAGCGTCCTCATTCAGTCTGCCCCAGCGGAGCAGCTGGTAGCCGATCCCGGCCTGCTGGCCCACAAACCCGATCTCCGCCGAAAAGGAATTCGGGTCAAAGTCCGGCAGCTGAGCCACAAAAGGCGTACCCCAGGCTTCCCCGAACTGCCGCGTCACGGCTTTCAGGAAGCGCATCATATGATCGAACAGCGCCGCGTTGTCCACATCGAAGAGGCGGTCTTTCAGCCGGGAATAGGTCTCCCGCCAGGTTTCCCGCAGCATCGTGCTGAAATCGTCGTATCTTCCGAAAGACGCCGCCACGGCATACTGCTGGACAAAGCCTTCGTGCATCGGATGAACCCAGGTGATATTGCTGATCGGCAGCTGGGTGCTGACCGGTCCCCAGTTCCGGTAAGGCTGCTGTCCGTTGACCGCGGGATAGATATAATCGATGGACACGCCGTCGCAGATTGTGTCCGGAAGCGGCGTCGCCATCATATGGCCGTAATAGGTATAGGTCAGCGCCTCAGGCCGGGCCTTGCTGACGCCGAAGGAACCGACCGTCATGCACGGATCCACATAGGCATAGTTTTCCGTCGCGGTCCGGTCGAGGGAAGGCAGTGTGGCGTCCGCCGCCCAGCGGGATAAGGCGATCGTCTCGCCGCCGGCTTTATGCCGCATGGCAAACATCGGCAGGCCTGAATAGGTTTCTTTCCGCCAGTAATACTGCAGGTCCATGTTTTTGCCCAGTGCGAAATCGGCAGCATACCGGTTGTCCAGGTACCACTGTCCCGGGCTGAAATATTCAAAATCCCGCAGTTCATCCGACAGTGCCTGATAGAAGGAGATCTTGGTCTGGAATCCGAGATCGTCCCTGTCTGCTTTCCGTACTTCCGCCCTCCGTGTGATCTTTAGCGTCCTGCCGTCCTGCGTTTCATACGTATCCCGGACAGATATCTCCGATCCGTTCTTCGTCACGAACAGCGCCTCGCCTGTCACGGCCCCGTCCTGTTCACAAATCCGGTCATACGCCGCATCCCGGAATTCATTGACCGCGGCATAGGTTTTCACCGACACATAAACCGGTCTCGCGTTAAAATACAGCGTCTTTCCGTCCCGGATCACACGAAGGCCGCCGTTTTCAAATGATACTGAAAAAACGCCGAGATTGATCTGCATCCTGTCCCAAATCCTTTCTCTGATCCGTTTTCTGTTCTTTTCTCCAGTTTATTCCTTAAAGTGGACTCTAATGCAACAGCAAAAAACCTGCTTAAGAATGAAATCTGAAGCAGGTTCCTTTATCATTGTGAGTTCGGCACAGCGTCCTCGCTGTACAGCACTCTCTGCGTTTCCTCCCCGGCGTATCCGTCCGCCTCCAGTCCGTTCTTCTTCTGGAAGGCAATCACCGCGTCCCGGGTTCCCTGGCCGAACTGCCCGTCCACCGCGTCCGTGTAATAGCCCAGGGCCTGCAGCCTCTCCTGCAGTTTCCAGACCTTTTCTCCCTGGGATCCGTTGCGCAGGGCGGGTTCCGGCGTAACCATGGATTCCGCCGCTTTGTCGCGGACCGTATCCGGCACCGGCGGCAGCGGCGTGGGCGTCAGGCTCATTTCCCGCCGCACCTCTTTGATCGTCGGAATCATGTACGTGGCCAGCACGATACATCCTGCCAGCAGCACCACGATGCCGATGATCCCCGCGATCATTTTCGGATTTTTCTTCATTGATCAGTTTTTCCTTACTCTTTATTCATGAACATCAGCCCCAGCGTATCCGGTCCGCAGTGCGTGCAGATCGTGCATCCCGCCATGGCCTCCATCACCTCCCGGAACAGGCCGTAGCTCTTCACCGTATCGATGGCAAAGCGGGCCAGTCCGTCCTCGCTGGGGGAATGGACCACGAACACCCGTTGGAAATCGATATTGCTGTCGTTTTCCAGCAGATCCTCAATATAATGCTTCAGGTAGTGTTCATACCGTCCCCGGTATTTCTCCCCGGGACGCATCTTGCCGTCCTGCACGACGATGGACGGCCGGATATGCAGCATCTTCGCGCCCAGCGCTTCCAGGCCGGTGCAGCGGCCGCCCCGGCGCAGGTAATCCACCGTCCGCAGCACAAAGCTCCCGTTGATCAGTCCCGTCTTTGCCTGCAGGGTCTCCGCGATGGCCTTGCCGTCCTCCTCGCCTTCCCGGATCATCCTGAGGCCTTCCAGCACCAGCAGCCCGCTGCCCGTGGACAGGTTCCGGCTGTCTACCACAAACACCTTCCCGGTCTCCCGGCTGGCTTCCAGCGCGTCGCTGTAGCAGGAGGAAAAGCCGCTGCCCAGGCACACATGCACCAGCTGATCACAGGTCTTCAGCTGTTTTTCAAAAAACTCCCGGTATTCAAACGTGTTTACCGCCGCTGTCCGGACGGATTTGCCCGCTTCCGCCGCGCGGAAGATATCCCGGGGCGTCACGTCCACACCGTCATGGAACACTTCCCCATCAATAATTACGCTCAGCGGGACAATACCGATCTCGTACTTCCGGATCAGTTCCGGCGTCAGGTCGCAGGTGCTGTCCGCTGTCATTCTGATCTTCATTCGATCTCCTGCTCTCACCAATCATAATTATGAATTATGAATTGTGAATTATGAATTTGAGTTATCTTTCTTCTCTGAAATAACTGAGCCCCAGACTTGCCGGCGGCTGGTTCTCCCGCTTGTTCCGGATGCTGGAGATCACCAGCACGATGATCGTCACCACATAGGGCAGCATCTTCAGCAGCGGCGTCGTCGCCATCGTCACCTTGATCCAGCTGACGTTGGTGATAAATCCGCCCAGTGAGAACAGCACGCCGAACACCGTCGATCCGATAATCGTCATATGCGGCCGCCACAGGGCGAAGATGACCAGCGCGATGCTCAGCCAGCCCAGCGCTTCCACGCTCAGGTACGCTTCCTGGGAAACCATGTAGTCGATGATGTAGTAGAACCCGCCCATGCCCGCGATGCCGCTGCCGACGCAGGTCGCCACATACTTGTACCGGGTCACGTTGATGCCCACCGCGTCCGCCGTGCCGGGGTTTTCACCGATGGCCCGCAGCTGCAGGCCCACCCGGGTACGGAACAGCACCCAACTGCTCACAAGCGCTACGATGATCGCCAGGAAGAACAGGATGCCCAGCAGCTGGAGACTGTTCTTCTCCGCCGTAAAGGGCCAGTGGAAGTAGTCCCTGGTATTGGCAAGATAGAGCACGGGATCCAGCTTGCTGAAAATCACCTTGGACAGGCCGACGCCGAAAGTCGTCAGCGTCAGGCCGGTCACGTTCTGGTTTGCCCGCAGTGTAATCGTCAGGAAGGAATAGATCATCCCGCTGAGAACCGCAAAAGCGAATGCGCCGATGATGCCCAGCAGCACAACCAGCACAGGCGGCAGGTTGCCGGCCCCGATTGTGTTCAGCATCAGGCAGCCGCCCGCGGCCCCCATGCACATAATGCCGGGAATGCCCAGGTTCAGGTGTCCGGCTTTTTCCGTCAGGATTTCACCCGTTGAACCGTAGATAAAGGTCGCGCCGAAGGCCAGGGAATCGATCAGAAAGCTCAGCCAGATATTCATTTGACTGCCCCCTTCCCGGCTTCCGCCCGGCCGTGACGGCCGCGGAAATGAATCTCATAGTTGATAAAGAATTCACTGGCAATAATGAAGAACAGCACAATACCTACAATGACATTCGGCAGTGAGTTGTCCACGCCGAAGTCCTGGCTGATCTGGCTGGCGCCCTGGTTCAGCATCTGGATCAGCCCTGCGGTCAGGATCATGGCCAGGGGGTTAAACTTGCCCAGCCAGGCCACCAGGATACCGGTGAATCCCTGTCCGCCCACGGAATTTGTCGTTACCGTCTGGTCCGACCCCGCTGCGATCAGGTAGCCGGATAAACCGCACAGCGCGCCGGAGAGGATCATTGTCCGGATGATGACCTTCTTCTCGTTGATACCGACATACTGGGCTGTCCGGACGCTCTCGCCCACCACGTTGATTTCGTAGCCGTGCTTGGTGTAGTTCAGGTAGATATACAGTCCGATGGCCAGCAGGAGTGCGACCAGAATGATCACCATTTGTTCGTTGTAGATGATCGGCAGCTTGCCGTTTTTCAGCTTGCCCAGGGAAGAAGAACCGCTCGGCACCCAGATGACCAGGAAATAAGAGACCAGGAAGGTCGCCACATAGTTCATCATCAGGGTGAACAGCGTCTCGTTCGTCCCCCATTTTGCCCTGAACAATGCCGGAATTGCAGCCCAGATAATACCGGAAGCCAGCGCCGCAAAGAACATCAGGACCAGCAGGATCCACTCCGGGATCTTCCCGCCCAGGTAGAAGTCCACCGCGATCGCGCCCAGCACGCTTACCAGCGTCTGCCCCTCGCCGCCGATGTTCCAGAACCGCATCCGGAACGCAACCGTCAGCGCCAGGGAAACGCACAGCAGAATGGATGTATATTTCAGATACTTCCAGATTTTACGGCTTGTGGAAAAGGAGCCGCGGATAAACGTCTGATAGAATTCTCCGATGCGTTCCGGTTTCTGCTGCAGTTTTTCGATCAGCAGGAACGCGGCAATTCCGCACACCAGCAGGCCGAGAATGACGGCAATAATACGGATCGCCCATGCTTTGCCGGCGGAGATGGAGGACCGTTTGCTCAGGTGGATCAGCGGTTCCCGGATTTCGCTCTTCTGGTTCTTGCTCACGCGTTCTCCTCCTTCCGCTCGTCGGTCTTCGTCATCAGCAGGCCGATTTCTTCCTTCGTCGCGGTCCGGGCGTCAACGATGCCCGTGATCGCGCCGCCGTTGATCACCATGATCCGGTCGCACAGTTCCAGCAGCACGTCCAGGTCTTCGCCCACATAGATTACGGCGACGCCTTTTTCCTTCTGCCGGTTCAGCAGGTTGTAGATCGTATAGCTGGATCCGATGTCCAGTCCGCGGACCGGATAGGCCGCCATCAGCACCTTCGGCGTATAGGCGATCTCCCGGCCCACCAGCACCTTCTGCACGTTGCCGCCGGAAAGCCGCCGCACCGGCGTGGTCACGCCCGGCGTAGCCACTTCCAGATCCCGGATGATCTCTTCCGCCTGCGCCCGGGGCTTTTTCCGGTTCAGGAAACCGGCTTTGCCTTTCCGGTAGCTGCGCAGCATCATATTGTCCGTAATGTTCATGTTCCCGACCAGGCCCATGCCCAGCCGGTCCTCCGGCACAAAGCTCAGGTGAATGCCCAGCCGGCGGATCTCCAGCGGGTCCTTGTCCCGCAGGTTCATAACCTCGTCCTCACGGAACAGCACGTCCCCGTTCTCGACCCACTTCCGCACGGCCTTGTTGCTCATGCCGTGGAAGTTGACGTCGTTCAGGTTCCGGTCGTGGAACGCGCCCTGTTCCGCCAGCGCGCGGACCTGCTTCATGCTCTTGTGGAAGAAGCTCACCGGCTTGTCTTTCTTCGGGTTGTTGAAGGTAATCTTTCCGCTGGCCACCGGCTGCAGGCCGGAGATGGACTCCAGCAGCTCCCGCTGGCCGCTGCCGGCAATACCCGCGACGCCCAGGATCTCGCCGCCGTTGGCGGTAAAGGTGATGTCCTTCAGTACATGGACGCCTTCGGCGTTATACAGGTTCAGGTTTTCCACGATCAGCCGCGGCACCGCGTTTTCCGGCCTGGAGCGGTGAATGTTCAGGTCGATCTTCTTGCCGACCATCAGTTCCGTCAGCCACGCTTCACTGGCTTCCGCGGTGTTTACCGTGGCGATATGCTCGCCCCGGCGCAGGATCGCGACCCGGTCGCTGACCTCCATAACCTCGTTCAGCTTGTGGGTGATGATGATAATGCTCTTGCCGTCTTCCTTCATCCGGCGCAGCACGTCAAACAGCCGCGTGATCTCCTGGGGCGTCAGCACGGCGGTGGGCTCGTCCAGGATCAGGATGTCCGCCCCGCGGTACAGCACCTTGATGATCTCCACCGTCTGCTTTTCAGACACGGACATGTCGTAGATCTTCTTCGCCGGATCCAGCCGGAAACCATATTTCTCCGCGATCTGCGCAACCTGGGCGTTGACCGCCTTCAGGTTGTACTTCTCTTTGGATTCGGTCCCCAGCACCACGTTTTCGGCAGCCGTAAACAGATCCACCAGTTTGAAGTGCTGATGGACCATGCCGATCTTGTGGTCGAACGCGTCCTTGGGAGAGCGGATCACGACCTCTTTCCCGTCGATCAGGATCTGTCCCTCGTCCGGGAAATAAATCCCGGCAATCATGTTCATCAGGGTCGTCTTGCCGCAGCCGTTCTCACCGAGAATGGCCAGGATTTCTCCCCGGTAAACGTCCAGGTCCACATGGTCATTCGCCACAACGGAGCCGAATCGTTTGGTGATCCCCTTCATCTGAAGCGCAAGCTGTTTCTCCATGATATCCCCCGTGATAAAAAAGGATAAGGACTGCCGCCCGGAGATTGGACGGCAGTCCGATTGTGTCATAACAGGACAAGCCTGATGATCATTAGTCGTTCACGATCTCGATTCCATCGATATCGATATCGAAGTAAGGAGCGGAACGCAGGGTGGATTCGGCAAAATAACCGTCCGTGATCGCCTCGGTATCGGGCGTGAAAGCAGCGTCGGTGTCCACGTCAGCCAGATAGCTTTCCACTACGGCGCCATCCTTCGTCCAGGTGGCGGTGTCATACACATGCAGCGTGCCGGCTTCGAACTGAGCCTTCACTTCAGCAATCTTTTCCACGGTGCCGGCAGCGGCAGCCTGTTCGTTCACGTCGGTCAGTTCAACGGAGCCGGTCGCGATGGTGCCGGTCCAGTCGGTGTCGATGGGTTCACCGGCGATGCGCTGCTCGATGATGTACTTGAAGTAGGGCACCCAGTTGATCTTGCTGGCCACGATGAAAGTGTTGGGGCACAGGTCAACAGTGGATCCGTTGTAGGAAACGTCCGGGATTCCGGCGGCTTCGCAGGCCTTGGGAGCGCCCATGGAGTCAGCGTGCTGGCTGATCAGGTCAGCGCCCAGAGCGATCAGGGCTTCAGCAGCGGTCTTCTCACCGGTCTCGTCGTACCAGGAACCGGTGAACTGAACTTTCATGATGACGTCGGGGCAAACGCTCCGGGCGCCGAGATAGAAGGAGGTGTAACCGGATTTCACTTCAGCATAGGGGAAAGCGCCGACATAACCGATCATGGGAACTTCGCCCTTCAGGTTGCCCGCTTCCTTGATCTCGTTCAGCTTCAGTCCGGCAGCGACGCCAGCCAGATAGCGGCCTTCATAGATCGCGGCGAAAGCGTTGTGGAAGTTGGCCAGGCCTTCGGTATGGGCCTTGGTGCCGGTCGCATGGCAGAATTCAACTTCGGGATGTTCCTTGGCGGCTTCGATGATGAAGTCTTCATGGCCGAAGCTGTCGGCGAAGATGATGTTGCAGCCTTCGTCAACCAGGTCCAGAGCGGTTTCGCGGCAGATGTCAGCTTCTTCAATGTCAGAAACGATCACGTAGTTCGTGCCTTCTTCCAGGCCGAGCTCCGCGCAGGCTTCCTTCACCGCATTGATGAAGTTGGCGTCATAGGTGGAGTTTTCACCGTGCAGGGTGATCACGCCCAGCTTGATGTTTTCCTTTTCGATCGGATCCGCCAGGGAAACGGCGGCGGTCAGGCACAGCGCCAGAACCAGTACCAGAGCAAGAATCTTCTTCATGTGTTCAAGTCCTCCTCTTTCTTTTTGGGTTGGAGTAATGTTTTCTATTGGATCAGTCGTCCTCCGGCCGCAGGACGATGTTGCCGTCCTGAATGCCGTCGACCACTGCCAAAGACTTGAGATGCACGCCGGACTCGCGCAGCGCTTTCCCGCCCGGCTGGAATCCTTTTTCGATCGCGATGCCGACGCCGACGATCACCGCCTGCTGCTGCCAGCACAGGTTCATCAGCCCGCGGACCGCCTGGCCGTCCGCCAGGAAATCGTCAATAATCAGCACCCTTGTGCCTTCCGGCAGGTATTGCTTCTCGATCCGGATCATGTTCTGTATCTTGTGGGTGAAGGAATAGACCGGCGCCTGGACCATGTCGTCGTTCTGCACCACGGTCGCGCTCTTTTTGGCGAACACCACCGGGATATCTCCCAGCGCATGCGCCGCGGCCACGGCCATCGCGATGCCGCTGGCTTCCACCGTCAGCACCAGTTCCGGCTTTTCCTCACGGAATTCGTCCGCCCAGGCCTGGCCCATTTCGAACAGCAGCGCCGTATCGATCCGGTGGTTCAGGAACATGTCCACCTTCACGATGTCGTTCCCGATTCCTTTGCCTTTTTCCAGGATCATCCGCCGCAGTGCTTCCATGGGTTCCTCCCAAAAACACGAACATTCCCTTTAGGGATAGTAAAATTATACGCTCGAAAGCCGAATATTTCAATGAAGATTGTATGCCAAAAGTGTTAAATCCCTGACCAAAAACGAAGGGGAGATTCCTCCGCTCCGCCTCCGGCTCCGGTCGGAATGACGTGCTTGGTTGTCATTCCGGGTGAAACGCAGCGGGATCAGGGAATCTCCCCTCCGCAGATATGCTGCTCTTAGTCCAGTTCTTTCTTGCCCGTATACAGTTCGTAATACCGGCCCTTCATTTCGAGCAGGTCGTCATGGGTGCCCCGTTCGATGATCTCGCCCTTTTCCAGCACCATGATCGCGTTCGCGTTCCGGACTGTGCTCAACCGGTGGGCGATCACGAAGGTAGTCCGGTTCTTCATCAGCCGGTCCATGCCGTGCTCAATGTGCCGCTCTGTACGGGTGTCGACGCTGCTGGTGGCTTCGTCCAGCACCAGGATCGGCGCGTTGCTGATTGCCGCCCGGGCGATGTTCAGCAGCTGCCGCTGGCCCTGGCTCAGGTTCGCGCCGTCGCCTTCCAGCATCGTGTCATAGCCATGCTCCAGCCGCATGATGAAGCTGTGGGCGCTGGCCAGCTTCGCCGCCGCCTCCACCTCTTCGTCCGTGGCGTCCAGCCGGCCGTAGCGGATATTCTCCCGCACGGTGCCGGTAAACAGGTGGGTGTCCTGCAGCACCATGGCGATGTTCTTCCGCAGCCAGTCCCGCGGATATTCCTTAATGTCTTTCCCGTCGATGGTGATGCTGCCCTCTTCGATGTCGTAGAAGCGGTTCAGCAGGTTCGTCACCGTGGTTTTGCCGGCGCCGGTGGATCCGACGAAGGCGATCTTCTGGCCCGGATGGGCATACAGGGTGATATCCTTCAGCACGGTCTTCTCCGGCACATAGCCGAAGGTCACATGCTCCACCACCACATCGCCGCGGATCTCTGTCGCTTCCGCGGTCTCCAGGTCCGGAACCTCGGGTTCCGCGTCCATCACGGCGAACACGCGCTCCGCACCGGCCAGGGCCGCCAGGATGGTGGTCGCCTGCTGGCTCATGTTGTTGATCGGCATCGCGAACTGCCGGCTGTATCCGGCGAACACCGTCAGCGCGCCGGGGGTAAATCCGCCGGTGCACATCAGGATGCCGCCCACACCGATGGTCACCGCGAAGGTCACCTGGCTCACGTTGCCCATCACAGGCCACATGATCCCGCCCCAGAACTGGGCGCCGAACTGTTTGTCCTTCAGGTCGCCGTTCAGCAGGCTGAACTCTTCCACGCAGTCGCTCTCGTGGTTGAAGACCTTGATGACCTTCTGCCCCGTCACGGTCTCTTCAATATAGCCGTTCACCGCGCCCAGGGCAGCCTGCTGCGCCGCGTAATACTTCGCGCTGCGCTTGGCGATCATCATGCCGCCGAACAGGAACACCGGGATAAACGCGATGGTGACCAGGGTCAGCACCCAGCTGGTGGTAACCATGAAGATGAAGGTTCCGACCAGGGAGATCAGGCCGGAAACCAGCCCGACCAGGGAGTTGTTGATCATCACGTCGATGTTGTCGATATCGTTGGTATACCGGCTCATCAGTTCGCCCGTCGGATGGCTGTCATAATAGCGCACCGGCAGGGTCTGCATTTTCTCAAACAGGTCGTTGCGGATGTTTTCAATCACCTTCAGGGAAACGGACATCATCAGCCGCGCCTGCAGATAAGTGGTCACAACGCCGACCAGGTAGATCACCGCCAGCACGAGCAGAGCAACCGCCACATAAGCTGACACCGCCTGGATCGTGCCGGAAGCAATCCAGTTCTGCACGGTTTCCCCCGCGGTAATCCGGTTCAGGATGCCGTCCGCGATCCGCTCAAACGGACTCATCGTGATGACCGTGTCCGGGTTGACCGCCAGTGCCAGGTGGTCCACAATCGGCGCCATCAGGTATCCGCCGCACAGGCTTGTGACCGTGGTCAGCAGCATGCACAGCAGGACCAGTACCAGTTTATACCAGTATTTGCCGACATAGCCCAGCAGCCTCCTGATCGTCATCCGGGCGTTCTTGGGCTTGCCGGTCATGCCACGGCCGGGCGGGCCGCCACCGGGCCCTCCCCGTTTCATCATGTCCCCGGGTTTGGCGGCATACTGGGTCCGGAGGCGTTCAAGCGATCTGGCCATTGCTTACGCCCCCTTCTTTCCGAGCTGGCTCTCGGCGATCTCACGGTATTCCGTGTTGGATTCCAGCAGCTCGTCGTGGGTGCCCACGCCGGTGATCTTTCCTTCGTTCATGACGATAATCCGGTCCGCGTCCATCACGGAAGCGATTCGCTGGGCGATGATGATCTTCGTGCTGCCCGCCAGTTCATGGGTGAAGGCATGGCGTATCTGCGCCTCCGTCGCCGTATCCACGGCGGAGGTGGAATCGTCCAGAATCAGGATCTTCGGTTTTTTCAGCAGCGCCCGGGCGATGCACAGCCGCTGCTTCTGGCCGCCGGAGAGGTTGTTGCCGCCCTTGTCCAGTTCGGAGTCGTACCCCTGCAGGAAGGTGGAAACAAACTTGTCCGCCTGGGAGGAAGTCGCCGCGGCAATCATCTCCTCGTCCGTGGCGTCCTCGTCGCCCCAGCGCAGGTTTTCCGCGATCGTGCCGGAGAACAGCACGTTCTTCTGCAGCACCATGCCCACGCCCTCGCGCAGGTGATACAGGCTGTAGTCTTTGACATTGACCCCGTCCACCAGGATCTCGCCCTCATCCGGGTCGTACAGCCGGGGGATCATGCTCACCAGCGTGCTCTTGCCGCAGCCCGTGGAACCGATAATCCCCACCGTGCTGCCCGGCTCAATACTCAGGCTGATGTCATCCAGCACGCTGTCCTCGCTGTGCTTGTAATAGCGGAAGGAAACATGGCGGAATTCCACCCGGCCTTCCTTCACGGTCAGGTCCTTCCGTGCGGCGTTGTCGTCGTTCAGGTCCGGATCCTCTTCCAGCACTTCCCGGATGCGTTTGGCGCTGGCCATGGCCCGGGAAGACATCATGAACAGGAAGGTGACCATAATCAGGGAGGACAGGATCTGGATCACATAGTTCACAAACGCGGAAAGGTCGCCTACGGCCATTTCCTTCCCGAGCACCAGGGTATGTCCCTGCCAGGCGACGGCGATCACCGTGATATACATGATCAGGGTCGTCACCGGCTGCATCTGGATCACGATCCGCATCGCCCGGAGCTGGGCGTTCTTCAGGTCGCCGTTGGCCCTGTGGAACTTTTTGTTTTCGTCCTCTTCCCGCACAAAGGATTTCACCACCCGCACGTTGGTGATGTTCTCCTGCACGGTGGAGTTCAGGCCGTCCACTTTCGACTGGACGTTCTTGAACCGGGGAAAGGCGGTCAGGATATTGCTGCCGACGAATACCAGCAGCACCGGGATGCTGATCAGGAAGGTCATGGCCAGATCCGACCGCAGCCGGATCGCCATGATCAGGCCGCCGATCATCATGCCCGGCGCCCGCAGCGCCATCCGCATGACCATGGCCACAAAATTCTGCATCTGGGTCACGTCGTTGGTTACCCGGGTCACCAGCGAACCGGTGGAGAACCGGTCAATATTGCCGAAAGAGAAACTCTGGATCTTGCGATACAGGTCGTTGCGGATATCCCCCGCGAAGGCGATGCTCGCCTTTGAGCTGAAATAGGCGCCGCCGATCCCGCCGGCCATCATGAACAGGGCGGTCAGGATCATCAGTCCCGCCGTCCCGATACTGGAACCCACCGTCAGCGTACCCGCGTTTCCGGCGTTGATTACGCCGGCCAGCAGCATGGGCATCAGCACCTCGCCGATAACCTCCACGATCATGCACAGCGGGCCGAGAATGAACCAGGCCTTGTACGGCCTGATATATTTCCACCAGTGTTTCAAAGAGAGCCCTCTCCTTCCAAACTCATAAAAAACGGATGAGACCAATTTAGCCCCATCCGCAGAGATTGTCAATGAAAAAGATCACCTGATCTCAAACCTATGTTCCGTTCCCTCCATCGTCTTTTTCATCTTGTCCGACAGGAACACAAATTGCAGGTTCGGCATATCGTCCAGCATGGACACGTCTTTCACCTGCCTGCAGTCCTGGATATGCAGCTGTTCCAGTTCCGGATGCTGTTCCAGGAACAGTTCCAGCTGGTCCTGTTTGAACGCGGTGTTGAAGATACCCTGAATCCGGGAACTGCTGACGGCGTCCATCCAGAGCTCCGGCTTCAGGTCGGAGATCCCCAGCCAGCTGAATTTCGGGATGGCGGACATAAAGGAGAAGTCCTTGATCCTTTGATCGGTCAGGCTGAGGTTCACGCCGCCGTGTTCTTCCGCCCAGGCATAGTCCAGCTCGCCCAGGATCTCCAGGTCCTTAATCCTCAGGCCATTCAGGTTCAGCACCCTCAGCTTTGTATGCCCCCGGAGCGATTCCAGGCTGGTCACGGCAGTCCCGTCCAGGTCTAGTTCTTCCAGTTCCGGCATATCCGCGACAGCGGAGATGTCCTTCAGCTTGGTACAGTTGCCGACATTCAAGTACTTCAGCCGGGTCAGCGGGCGCAGCGCTTCCAGGTCCGTGATCGGTTCCATAATCAGCGTCAGGTGGGTCAGTCCGCTCAGTTCACTCAGGAAGCTCAGGTCCATGGCCTTTCCCATCCTGACCCGCTGCTCGTCGCCGTTATCATTGACCACCACGGTATTGTTTCCGCCGCGGTTTTCGATCCGGTTTCGCTGCGGGTCATAGAAGACTCCGCCCGCGATAAACAGTTCTCTGATTCCCAGCCGGGCAGCCTCCGGCAGGCTCATCAGGTCTTCCGCGCTGTTCACCTGGAACAGGATGTCCTCGTCATTCGTCCACCATCCGTCCCAGCTTTCGATCCGTTCCACCTTGTCCTGCAGGCTTTCAGGCACATACACCTTCTCGCCGCAGACCCGGATCTTCTCCAGGTCCGTTCCTTCCAGCGCGCTCCAGTCCGCGATCCGCGGGCAGCCGCCGATTTGGATCTCCCGGATCCCGCCTTCTCCGATCATATCCCGGATTCCGTCCAGGCTTACCAGGTCCGGCAGGTCGTCCAGCTGGAGCGTATGAGGCCCGGGGGCTTTCAGCCCGGTCAGGTCCTTGATGTTCCGAAGATTATGCAGGCTCAGCCGGTCCGTCACCTTCGGCAGGATATCCAGGCCCAGGTCCGGCGTTCCGTTGACGTCAATGGTATGGATGACCGCGTTCTGCAAATAGGATGAATATCTTCCGGGTTTGTCCCAGTCCAGCTGGAAAGAACTGATCTCGCGGATGCTCTCCAGCGGCGTCAGGTCTGTCTCCCATTCCGTGGACAGATATATATCCAGGCCGCCGTTTTCATAGGCGTGGCTGAAGTCACATTCCGCCAGCGCGGAAATATCCGCGACGTTGTCGTAAATTCGGATGCTTTCCAGGTTTTTCATTGTCCGGAGTATATCCAGGTTCTCCATTCTTTCGCCGTTGTTCAGCTGCAGCTGCAGTCGCCTCAGATTCGGCAGGTTTCCGATTGCGGAGATATCCTTCAGGTTCGGAACCGTCCGGAGCCATAACTCCTCCAGGTTTGTCAGGTTTTCCAGGCCGTCCAGCGAGGTCAGTCCCTGCAGGTCCAGGTAAAGCTCTTCCAGCCCGGTCAGTTTTGAAAGCCGGGTCAGGTCGGTCATGGTGCCCATATGCTCCACATGGTGTTCGTCCGAATCGTACCGGTTCAGCTGCACCACCTGTTCTCCGTTTTCCTCGTACCACCAGGTACCGTAGCTGTCCCAGTCATAGATGCCGTTCCCGGCCAGCCATAGCTGCCGGATGCTTCCAAGCACCCCCTCCGGCAGCTCGTCCAGCTCGTCCAGGCTCGTCAGCACAAACTGCGCGTTGTCCGACCACCATTCGTTGTCGCCGTTCGTCCATCCCGCCTTATCCTGCAGGCTTTCCGGCACAAATACCAGGTCGCCGTAGACCACGATCTTCTCCAGGTCCGTGCCTTCCACGGCGCTCCAGTCCATCAGCCGCGGGCAGCCGCCGATCCGGATCTCCCGGATCCCGCCCTCGCCGATCAGTTCCCGGATCCCGTCCAGGCTTGTCAGCATCGGCAGGTTGTCCAGCTGGAGCGTATGCGGACCCGGCCCCTTCAGACCGCTCAGGTCCGTCTGGTCCGGAATATTGTGCAGTTCCAGCCTTTCCGTAATATGGGGCAGTTCCGCCAGGTTCAGCGTCCCGCTGTAATCCCGCAGCTGCATATTCTGCGCTTCGGCGTTCCGCACATGCGGCAGCCACTGATCGATCTGCTCGTTCCCGCCAATGTTGATCCAATTGAACTTTTTGATCGTTTCCAGAGGCGACGCGTCTGCCTCATTGTCGATCGACAGATCGATGTTCAGCCCGCCGTTCTGATAGGCGTAGCTGAAATCACATTTTTTCAGAACGGAGATGTCCTTCAGTCCCGATCCGTATACACCGAAGTCTCTCAGCATTTTCAGGTTCTCAACCCCGTCGATGGAGTCCAGGGCGGTCATGTTGAATTCGATGCTTTGCAGGTTCTTCAGTTCCCAGGCAACGCTCACGTCGGTCAGGTTCGGCGCGCATCGGATATGCAGCTGTTCCAGGTCCGGCATGTTCTCAAGGCCGGCCAGCGAAGTAATTCCGGCCATTTCGATTTCCAGCGTCTTCAGCCCGGTCAGCTTGGCCAGGCAGGTCAGGTCCGGCATCGTGCCGAAGTCCGGCAGGCTCCATTCGTCCTTTTCCCTGTCATACATCCTTCTCATCGGCTGGTCGTGATCCCAGTCCCATTCCGTCCAGTACCAGTTCCGGTCGATCAGCCGGTCTCCGACAAGGTATGCTTCGGTCACATGGGAGAGCACGCTTTCCGGAAGGGTCTCGATTTCTTCCAGGCTGACCAGCTGGAACTGGTCGTTGCTGGCGCCCCAGCCGTCCCCGTCCGCGATCTCGCTGGACCGGAAGCTGCCGCCGGCCGCGATGTTCCGGGCTTGCTTCAGCAGGTCTTCGGTCACGGCCAGCCGGTTTCCCTTGATCTTCTTCAGGCTGCTCAGGTCCTTCAGGTTGGCCAGGTCTACCAGCTCAATGTTGATCTCCCGTTCCTGGCCGATGGTCTCCAGCTGTTTCAGGTCCTTCAGCCAGTTCAGCTGCTCCAGCCGCAGCGTTCCGATGTCCATGCGGCTCATGTCCGGGATGTCGAAAGTGGAATACAGCCACAGTTTCGGCAGATATCCGCTCTCCAGCGCGCTCCAGTCCGTCAGACGCGGGCAGCTGAGGATTTCCAGTTCCTCCAGCGTTCCGGAGGCGATCAGTTCCTCCAGTCCGTGGAGGCTGTTCAGCTGGTCAAAGCTGTCGATCCGCAGGCTCTTTGCCTTTACACTGCCCAGCAGGGTCAGGTCGGTCGTCCGGTCGGTATGGATATTGTCGATGCACAGGTTGCTGACTACCGCGTTCTGCATGTGCGGCAGCCAGTCATATACATCCCCTTCATTCAGCGGAACATAATCAAACTTTTCAATGCTTTCCAGCGGCGTGCAGTCCGCCACCATGTATTCTTCCCGGTTTTTGATGTCCAGGCTGAGCCCGCCGTCCCGGTAAGCCGCAGTCAGGTCGCATCCGGCCAGCGGTGAGATGTCCGAAACATGCGTATCATGCAGGCTCAGGCTCCGCAGCTCGTACAGGTTCTGGATGCCCTGGATGGAAGAAACGGGCACGTCTGTCAGTTCCAGCCGCCGGATCAGCTCCAGTGCGAACGCCGGGGAGATGTCCTCCAGCTGACGGCAGTTCCGCAGCCTCAGTTCTTCCAGTTCCGTCATCCCGTCGATGCCTTCCAGGCTCGTCAGCGGCTGCTCAGTGATCTCCAGCGATACCAGGCTCGTCAGCTGGCTCAGGCGGCTCAGGTCGGTCATCGTCCCGGTCTCGAGCCGGCATTCCACGTCGTTGTACTTGTCATACAGGACATAGTACCGGCCCTCGTCTTCCCATCTCTCCCACACGTCGTAAGCGTCCCAGTTGATCACCAGGTCGCCGGCCAGCGTGAGATTCCTGACCTGCCGGAGCGCGGCCAGGGGCAGGGTATCCAGCTCCTCCAGGCTCTTCAGCTCTACTTCGCCCTTCCAGACGTTCCACCAGCTGTCGGGATAGACGATCTCAACGTTCCGGAACCGGCCTTCCTCCACCAGGGATTCCGCCTGTTCCTTCAGCAGGGGTGAAACCCGCAGGTCGTAACCCTTCAGCCGCTTCACCGGAGACATATCCGTGACCAGGTCCAGGCCCAGCAGGTCAAGGTTGTAATCCCTGTCCCCGTCCAGCGCGTCCAGGCAGCTCAGGTCTTCCAGCCAGCCCAGGCTGTCCAGCCGCAGGGTGGTGGGTTTGATGCTGCCCAGATCCGGCATGGTATAGGTGCCGATCAGTGATAATTCGTTGATCTTCATCCCGTCCAGTGCGCTCCAGTCCGTCAGCCGCGGGCAGCCTGTGATCTCCAGGGCCCTGAAAATCCGGTTGTCCTTCAGCGCTTCGATGCCGCTCAGGGAAGTAAGCTCCTGCATATCGTACAGGATCAGTTTCCTCAGGTTCAGGTTCGGCAGGCCGCTCAGGTCCGTCAGGTTGGTACCGCTGATCTGCAGTTCCCCCGTCCTGGACGGCACCCGGCTCAGGTCAATATCATTCATCCATTCCAGCTGCAGGCAGCTGATATTCTTCCCTTCCAGATACGGAAGAATCGTCTCATAGCTTTCGCGGCTGACGTTCAGGCTCAGCCTGGAGAAACCCTGAACCTCTTCCAGGGCGGACCAGTCGCTCACATCCCCGTGCACCGCCAGGTCCAGGTCGCGCTTGTTTATAATCTGTTTCAGGAAATCCAGGTTCCGGATCCTGCAGCCATAGAGCTGGATACAATGCAGGTTCTTTTTGTTTTCAAGGAAAGACGCATCTTTCAGATCATTGCCCCAGGCCTGGTCAAAATGGAAGGACTCCAGTTTTGTATTGTCAGTCAGTGCCTGGAAACTGCTGATCTGGCGGCATCCGCCCAGGTTCAGCTCCCGCAGGTCTGGCATGGAGGCAAGGGCTGAAATGTCGTACAGGGTGTCTGAATTCCAGACTTCCAGCCGGTGCACATACTGTTTCCCTTCCAGGAAATTCAGGTTTGTGATCGGCAGATTGCCCAGGTGCACGTCATCCAGGTTTAAACAGGCTGCCAGCGAATCGAGGCTGATCCGGTTCAGGAACGCGCCGGCCGTCAGCCAGAGATTGATCAGCTTTTTCGGCGCCAGGCCGGTCAGGTCCGCGCTGGTCGTGTCACCGAACTCAAGGCTCAGGTCCTGCATCTGTTCACAGGTTGTCAGCGGAGAAAAATCAAGGCCGTCCTGCACGTCCGTCATGTTCAGGGAAAAGATCCTTGATCCTTCGAGCCATTTGAGGTCCGGAATATGGCAGCCCATGATCCGGACGTTGTTCAGCGACGTGGTCGGCATGTCCGGCAGGCTTTCAAAGTCCGCCGCCGCAAGATTCAGGTACCGGAGCCTGGGCATCCTGTCCAGGAACCACAGGTCGTCATAGAATCCCCGCACGACCTCGCTGCCGTCTTCCTTCAGGAAATAATGCACGTCATTGTGGTCATAGCTGCGCACCAGGAAATCGTCCAGTGTTCCGGTAAAGGCATATTCATCTCCGGGTTTATAGAAATAAGCCTTGTCGCCGATGATCGTTACATTGGTGATCAGTTTCAGATCATCGTCCGTGATCCCGTATTTCTCAATCAGTTCCGCCGTCAGGATCGGTTCGGGCGTAGGCGTGGGCGTCGGTGTAGGCGTAGGACTCGGCGTCGGGGTTGCCGTCGGTGTGGGGGTCGGCGTAGGTGTCGGGGTTGCCGTCGGCGTAGGTGTGGGCGTCGGTGTAGGCGTCGGGCTGGGTGTCGGCGTCGGACTCGGTGTCGGGCTCGGCGTAGGCGTGGCCGTCGGCGTCGGCGTAGGAGTCGGGCTGGGCGTAGCCGTCGGGCTGGGCGTCGGCGTCGGGCAGATCTGCTGGATAATCGGATCCAGGAAATGCGTCCTGCTGTTGACCGCCCACAGGGCGCCGATAAACGCCACCAGCGCGACGGCCAGGATCAGGATGTTCCGCAGCCGGTTTCCGCCGGTCTGCGCCGGCGTCAGTTTCGGCGGGTTCAGGCTTTCCGCGCCTGCGATGCGGTCCGCCAGTTCCTCCGTGCTGTAGCGTTCCGCCAGGATAGAGTTCTTGGCCATGATGGCGCGTTCCAGCACGTCCGGCTGCTTCGCGTCGTCCAGCTTTACCGGAATGACGGGCAGCTGCGCCGCGTCCGCGGCGAAGAACGCTTTCTGCTTTCCTTCATCCTTCGCGAAGTGCCCGGAAAGGAAGGCCACCGTCGTACAGGCCTTCCTCGCCTGGGCCTCCGTCGCCTTTCCGTCCTGCCCGCAAAGGGTCAGTCCTTTCTTCTCCAGCGCTTCCAGCACCGGCAGGACCTTTTCCCTGTCCTGCTCCGCAAACAGCGCCAGTATGAATGGTTTCCCGTTTCCGCTGTATGGCTTGTTCATGTTTCAGACTCCCTTGCCTTTATTGTGTTGGTCACTGTCCCTCTTTGACCAGTTCAAATGAATACGTCTTTCCTTCCAGCGTCTGTTCCGCCTTTTCCATACCGACCGAGATCTGCACCCGTTTCAGGTTCGGCATGTCCGGCAGCATGCTCAGGTCTGTCAGCCTGCCGTTCCAGGAGATGTTCAGTTCCTCAATTTCCGGATGCTGGCTGACAAACGTTTCAAAATCCTTCTGTCTCTGGAATCCCATATACTTCAGGCTGAGGATCCTGCTTTCCTTCAGTTCGTTGATCCACTTTGCGTTGTTCATCCCGCCCAGGTCCAGTTCGGAGAAGCAGGGCACCGCCTTCAGCGGAGCAAAGCTCCTGGTCTTTTCGTTGGTCGTGCTGAACCCGAAGCCGTTCTGCTCCTTCATCGCGAAACTGTAGTCGATCTCCTCCATCGGCGACAGGTCGCTGATACTGCTGCCCAGGGACAGGTAACAGAGATTCTTCATTTCCCCGATCCCCCGGATCGAAGTGATCCCCTTGCAGAAGTCGATCTCCAGCCTCTGGATATTCTGGTTTCCGAATACCGGCGTCAGGTCCTTCACCTGGTCGCAGAAGTTGATTTTCAGCATTTTCAGGGCACCCAGCTGCCCGATGGGTCCCAGGTCTTCCAGGGGCTGGGCAATGATCGTCAGCTCTTCCAGGTTGCCCAGTCTTGCCAGCCCGCTCAGGTCCGTGACCGTACCCTGTTCGATCGGATACTGTTCGCCCGTCTGCCACTTATTGACTGTCGGGATCTCCTTCCGCTGCCGGTTATCCCAGTAATGGCTGTATCCGGTCTGGTTCGGATCAGCGATCTCATTGCCGAGGATCATCAGCGACCGGATCTCCGAAAGCATCTGGTCCGGCACCGTATCCAGGTCTTCCAGGCGGCTCAGCAGGAAATTGTCGTAATGCAGCTGTTCGACGCTGATCCCGTCCAGCAGCGGAAGCACCTCGGAAGGCAGCGTGCTGATGTTCAGTTCCCGTACGCTTGCCCCCTGCATATGCGGCAGCCAGCTCTTCGCGTCCCGCTCGTTCATGAACATCATGTTGAATGATTTGATACCTTCCAGCGGCGACAGGTCTTCAACCGGTTCCCTGCCCTGCACCGTCAGGCTCAGCCCGCCGGATTCCTGCGCGAAGGACAGGTCGCACTGGTTAAGCGGCGTGATGTCCGTCACATTGGTATTGTTCAGGTTCAGGTAGGTCAGCCCCGGCAGGTTCTGGATGCCCTGGATCGAACTCACCGGCGCGTTCCGGACGTCGATCTCATGCATGCTCTCCAGCGTGAACAGCGTGGAAATGTCGTTCAGCCTGTCGCAGTCTTCAATGTACACCCGCTCCAGCTGCTCCATGCCGTCCAGGCCCTCCAGGTTCTCCATCGGCTGGCACATGATCTGCAGCTGCTTCAGGCCCGTCAGTTTGGCGATCCGGCTGAAGTCCGTCACCGTTCCCTGCGGAACCGGGATCGGCTCCTCGGAGTCGCGGTTCTTTACATACCACTGGTTCCGGTTATTCTCCCAATCCCAGTCGCGCCAGGCGTCCATGTGCTCGGTATCCACCACGGTGTCGCCGACCAGGTACAGGTATTCGACCTTGGCCAGCACCGCCGCCGGCAGCTCGTCGATTTCCTCCAGGTTCAGCAGGGTGAAACCGAACTCGCTCCGCTTCCAGGAGTGGTCCGGATAACTGATCTCCATCTCCCGGTAGTATTTTTCATCCACAAAGGCCTGGGCCTGCTCGCCCAGCTGCGGGGAAACGCGGATCTTGTTCCCTCTCAGCCTGCTGGCCGGCAGCAGGTTGGTAATCGTATCCGAAAAGACCGCCAGGTCGATCCGCTTTGCCGGATCCAGCGCTTCCAGGCAGCTCAGGTCTTCCAGCCCTTCGATATAGTCCAGGGTCAGGTCTTTCGTTTCAAACGTGCTCAGGTCCGGCAGCATATAGGTGCAGCTGAACACGATCTTCTCCAGTTTTTTTCCGTTCAGCGCGCTGTAGTCCGTCAGGCGCGGGCAGCCGTCGATCTCAATTGCCAGCTTACCGTTCTTATGCAGCTGCGTCAGGCTCTCGATCCCGTCCAGCGTCTTCAGCCGCTGGGGATCCTGCAGGACCAGCTCCCGGATGTCCATCTCCGGCAGCCCGCGGAAGTTCTCCAGGTTGCCTCCCACGATCTCCAGCCTGTTGGTCACCTTCGGCAGCATGCTCAGGTCCATCTTTTCAATCTTGTACAGCATCAGGTGCCAGATCTCGGCGTCCTTCAGGTCGTCGGCCACCAGCGCGTAGTTTCCGTTCTCCGGGTTTACGTGCACATAGCCGTATTTTTTGTGCCGTTTCAGGGCGGAGCTGTCCCCCAGCGACCCGGCAAAGCCGAAATGGATCTGCCGGTTCTGCGGAATACTGTCCAGGAAGTTAACGTCCTTCAGCTTGCAGCCGTACAGGCCGATGTCCCGGATGTTCGGCATATTGGCGATCCAGTCGGCATTCTCGATCCTGCGGTCCCACCGGATGTTCAGGTTCAGCTCTTCCAGCCCGGTACAGCCGCCGATCGGGGAATAGTCCCGGACGTTGTCGCATTCATTGACGGAAAGCGACTTCAGGCCGGTCAGTCCGCCCAGCGGGCTCAGGTCGGAAAGGCCCCGGATTCTTTTCAGTTCGATAAAGTTCAGATACTTCTTGTCCTGTGCAAAGGAAATATCCTGCAGCGGAAGATTTTCCAGATGGATCGACGTCAGGTCTTTGCAGGCGCTGAGGGCGCCCAGGTCCATCTTCTGGATATCGTACCCGTTCCCCAGGTTCAGCTCCGTCAGCTTCGGCGGCGCGAACCCGGACATTTCGGCGTCCCGGCAGGTCCAGAAGTCAATCTGGACACTGGTCAGCCTCGGGCAACTGGTCAGCGGGGAAAAGTCATGCTCACCGCTGCTGTTGAACATGAAAGACTGTATGGCGCTCCCTTCCAGCCACTTCAGGTCCGTCATGACGCAATCGGATACCCAGACCCTTCTCAGTCTTTTCAACGGTTTCAGGTTCGGCATGTTGACCAGTTCCGCCTCGGCGATGCTGATATGTGTCAGATTCGGCATCCTGTCCAGGAACCACAGGTCGTCATAGGTCGTCCGGACCATCTCATGGCCGTCCTCGTTGCTGAACCAGACAGCGCCTTTTTCATTGCTTCCGCGGCTGGCAAGCTGGAACAGGTCGTTCACACCCTCCGCGTTCCTGGTAAACACAGCCTGCTCGCCGATGATTACCACATGGGTGATCTGATCCAGTTCCTGGTCTGTAATCTTGTATTTTTCAATGATCTCCCGGGTCAGGATCGGCTCGGGCGTAGGTGTGGGCGTCGGTGTCGGCGTCGGGGTCGGCGTCGGGGTTACCGTCGGCGTGGGGGTCGGCGTAGGTGTCGGGGTTGCTGTCGGCGTAGGTGTGGGCGTCGGTGTCGGCGTCGGGCTGGGTGTCGGCGTCGGACTCGGCGTCGGGCTCGGCGTCGGCGTGGGAGTGGGCGTAGCCGTCGGTTCTGGCGTCGGCGTGGCCGTCGGCTCGGGCGTCGGCGTCGGGCAGATCTGCTGGATAATCGGATCCAGGAAATGCGTCCTGCTGTTGACCGCCCACAGGGCGCCGATAAACGCCACCAGCGCGACGGCCAGGATCAGGATGTTCCGCAGCCGGTTTCCGCCGGTCTGCGCCGGCGTCAGTTTCGGCGGGTTCAGGCTTTCCGCGCCTGCGATGCGGTCCGCCAGTTCCTCCGTGCTGTAGCGTTCCGCCAGGATAGAGTTCTTGGCCATGATGGCGCGTTCCAGCACGTCCGGCTGCTTCGCGTCGTCCAGCTTTACCGGAATGACGGGCAGCTGCGCCGCGTCCGCGGCGAAGAACGCTTTCTGCTTTCCTTCATCCTTCGCGAAGTGCCCGGAAAGGAAGGCCACCGTCGTACAGGCCTTCCTCGCCTGGGCCTCCGTCGCCTTTCCGTCCTGCCCGCAAAGGGTCAGTCCTTTCTTCTCCAGCGCTTCCAGCACCGGCAGGACCTTTTCCCTGTCCTGCTCCGCAAACAGCGCCAGTACGAATGGCTTCCCGTTTCCGCTGTATGGCTTGTTCATGTCCGGTCTCCTTTATGTTCACTTCACCAGCATTACATCAAACTTCGCGTCTTTGGGGATCGTCACCGGAAGCATCTCCGCGTTGACGATGACCGTCTCCAGCTTCGGCAGGTCCGCCAGCGAGGTCAGGTCCTTCACGTTGGTATGGATCAGGTTCAGCGTCCGCAGGCTCGGAAGGTCCGTCAGCCCCGCAACGCTGCTCACCCCGGTGCAGGCCAGGTTGAGTTCTTCCAGCACCTGCAGGTGGTTCAGTCCGGAAATATCCTTCACCGGCTGCTGGATCAGCGTCAGTTTCCGCAGGCTGGCCATGGCGGCGATCAGGTCGACCTTCTGAACAGTGCCCTCCTGTTTAATCGGCGTCCCGAATGAGGTTACCGTTCCGTCCGCGGCGATCTCAATGGCGTCCATGTCCACATGGGTCTTGTTTCCGACAAAATAGATCTCTTCGATCGGATACAGATCCCCGTACCGGAGCTGTACGCCGTCCTCTGCGTTCAGCGCGTCCCGGATTGCCCGCTCTTCCTGCTTCCGGTCGGTAAAGTCGATGATCCAGTTTTGTTCGCCCTCGCTGATGAAGAATGTAGGCGTGGGCAGCGGAGGCGCAGGCGTCGGAGAAGGCGTCGGCTTCTCCGTCGGTTCTTCGGTGGGTTCTTCGGTGGGCTCCTCCGTCGGCTCTTCAGTGGGTTCTTCGGTGGGCTCCTCCGTCGGTTCTTCGGTCGGTTCCTCGGAGGGCTCAGGCGGCGCCGGTGTCAGCGTCGGGGTGATCGTCTGGCTCGGCGTCGGCGGCAGGGTAGGCGGCGGTGTCGGCGTCGGCGTCTCTTCGATCTTGATCAGGCCTGTGAGCAGCGCAGTCACGCCGCTCAGCGCGGCGATCAGCAGCAGGCTCGCGACGACCATCGCGATCACTGAGGCGACGCTCCCCCTGGCCGAGCGCTCCTCCATGGTCTGGAAATCTTCTTCCGCGCCCAGGTATTCGTCTGTCAGCAGCGGGCAGTTCAGGATGTGTTCCGCCCGTTCCTCCGGCGTACCCGCCGGATCAAGGGCCGTGGCGGTCCGCAGGCATTTGCGCCATTTTTCCGGGATTTCCGCCTCCGGAATGTCCTCCAGCTTCATCAGCAGGATCTTTTTCCCCTGCCTGGCCGCCGTGGTCATCTCGCTCAGGCAGTTCGGCGATTCAAGCGCCGGCCGGCTCACGAAGAACATCACCATCCGGCAGTCATTCATGTGCACCGCGATATTGTGCGGCCAGTCGCTGCCCGCGGGGATGCCCTCGTCGTACCACAGCCGGTACATTTTGTTATGGATCAGGCGGATTGTTTCAATAACTTCCGCGGAATTCTGATGGCTGTAGCTGATAAAAATATACGGTTTTTTGCCTTCATACGGTTTAAAGAACTCGATCACTGCGCCGCCTCCCCTTCCGGAGCCAGCGCGATGTCGTACTGTCCCTCCACCGTCTCCAGCGCTTTCTTTGCCGCCTCCTGGGGCAGGATCAGCATGGTCAGGTTCGGCGCTTTTTCCTTCAGCCCGGAAAGGTCCTCGGGCAGCTCCTCCAGTTTCAGCTTCGTTACCCGTTCCAGCGCCTTTGTGGTGATCATTCCGCCGCCGACGGCGCTCCGCAGCGCGTCCGTCAGCTTTTCGTCCTCAAAGGTCACCGTGTCGATGATCACCGGCGTCGCGCTCCCTTTCAGGCCCGCCGCCAGGTTGTCCCGGATTGAATCCCGCAGCGCCTTCTTCGCTTCCAGTTCCCGGAACGCGGCCCGCTGCCCGGCCAGTCCGCCGGCCAGTCCTTCCTTCAGCCGGCTCTTCTGCGTGTTTTTCCGTTCCGTTGTCACATAGATTGCCAGGCCTTTCGACAGTCCTGCTTTCAGGTCCCTTTCCAGGCTCTCCCTCACGTTTCCCACCAGCACAGGCGCCGGCGTCGGCGTCACGACCGGTGTGGGCGTCGGTGTAGGCAGCCAGGTGACGAACCAGCCGTGTACCTTATATCCGTAAAAGGATACCCCGGCCACCAGCAGGGTGATCGCCAGGATGACAGCTGCCGCCTTGCCGAAACTGTTTTTGATTGCCGGCGGATCACCGATCAGTTCCTGGGAGAAACCCTCCGTACGGATCAGTGCCGCTTCCAGTTCCTCCGCTCCCCGGACCGCCTGTGCGTCAATGTGCTTTGCCGCTTCGGTCAGGCCGACGGAGAGTTCGTTGTCGCCGTCGTCCGTATCGATGCTGATCACCGGTTTCCCCTGCTGCTGGTAATACAGCAGGGTATTCTTTTTATTTCCGGCCTCCCGGACGTTGTCCGTCAGGTAAAGCACCACCAGTGAAGCGCCGTTCATCCGCTCCTGCTGCCGGTTCAGCTCCTCCATGTCCGCGGTGCTCTCCACGTTGTACCAGATGCGGATACCGCGCCGGTACAGATGTTCGAGCAGCGGAAACACAGCCTCGCTGTCTTTTTCCGCGAAGCACAGATACAAATATGGATCGCCGCCCTCATAGGGCGGACATCTGCGCTCTATTTTGCTCATCCGTCTGGAGATCCTTCCGGAATAGATTATTTATATATGTATCGCTCCCAGTCATCATATATGATTTGTCCGTTTTTTTCAATCTTTTTTGCTGTTTGCCGTTTTCTTCCAGTTTGTGCTATAATGATTTTTACAACAACTGACCGTTATATATTGATGGAGGCATAATTGTATGAATTATACCGCGATTGAAGCCATGCGGCAGAAAAACCTGGCAGCTTTCGGCGCCGACCTCGGTCCCCGTCAGCCTGTGCCTGACAGCGGAACGGAATCCGGCACGGACCTGAAGTCCGCCGCCCTGCGTTTCCTGGAAAAGCGCTGCGTTGGCCTCCGCTTTGATCCGAAAAAAGAACAGGAGGAGCAGGATACCGGCCGGTACCTGGGCATGAGCATCGGCCCCAACCAGATCCCCTATAATATGCAGATGGATATCGACCGCCTCTGCCTGAAAAACGAGCTGGCCAAGTTCATCGATTCCGGCGTCGCGGAAGACGCCTATACCGTCTATTATTCCTACCTGGAAATGTTCATGGGCGAGTTCGGCCATTCCCAGAACATGGTGGAACTCCTCTCCGAGTTCGAGTCCAACGCTTCCTCCCTCCTGATGAAGCACCGGGACCATTATTCCCACTCGGTCTACGTCTTTGCCCTGGGCCTGGCGATCTTTGATATGAACCCGGCCTTCCGCAAAACCTTCTGCGATTTCTATCACCTGCCCGGCGGGCCGGAAGATCCCGCTTCCGCGGCCTTCTTCCTGGAAGCCTGGGGCCTGACCTCCCTCTTCCACGATATCGGTTATCCCTTTGAGATTCCCTTTGAGCAGGTCATCGCCTATTTCGAAGTGGACGCGGCAAACCGCGGCAAGGGCAACCTCTATATGGCCTATCACGACCTGGACCGTTTCATCGCCATCGGCGAGGAAGACGGCGCCGCCCTCCGCAAACTCTACGGCCGCGATTTCGCCACCGTGGAAGATCTGCTCGCCTTCGGCATCGCACAGCACCTGGGCAAAGCATATGACATCACCGAAGAGCGGCTCCTGGAGGTCATCCGCAGCAAACCCACCCATCCCGAGCAGAACGGCTACTATATGGACCATGCGTTCTTCAGCGCTGTCCGGCTGTACCGGGAGCTCGTCACCGTCCGCCCGGCTGAGCGGCTGACCGCCGTGCAGGTCGACGCGCTGACCGCGATCATGCTTCACAACAGCCTGTATAAGTTCGCCATCGCCTTCTACAAGGATCCGGAAAAGCATAAGGACACCTTCCGGGCGGAACTGCACCCCCTGGCCTGGATGCTCATGCTCTGCGACGAACTGCAGTGCTGGGACCGCACCGCGTACGGCCGGAACTCCCGCACCGAGCTGCATCCCATGTCCGCGGAGTTCGATTTCACCGGTCCCTCGGTCACCGCTGTCTATTACTACGATATCGAGGAGCGGGACAAGATCGAAGCCTGGAAGAAGGAATATGCCGCCTGGAAACAGACGAAGGACGGCAAGGCGCCCCGCCTGAAGGATTACAGCGATATGGCCGCGGAAGAAGCGCGTTTCCGCAAGGATATCGAGAGCATCGTCAACCTGGACGGTTTCCCGCTCCGCGTGTCCGCCGGCCTGCGTCCTGTAAACCGGAAGATCAAGCACACCTGGCTTTCCGACAGCAGTTTCCTCCATATCTATGACTTTGCCGTGGTCCTCAACGCCCGCTATAAATACCAGGGCAAAGAAAACCAGGTCACGATCGGGCAGATGGAAGAAGACTTCAACAAGCTGTCCCTGGAGTATAAGCTCCTGAACATCAACCAGGTCCGCAGCTTCGCCCGCTACCTGAACGCGATCGACTGCTTCTACACGGACCGCCCCGTGGACTTCGACATGCTCAACGAGTTTACGGATGAAATGACTTCCGTCTTCGCCCCGATGGAGCACTGTCGCTGGGTTCGCGACCATCAGGCGGCCGGCTGGCTCCCGGGCGACGAATATGAAACCCTGCCTGTCACCGGGGATGAAAAGGCTGCCCGCAATGCCCTGCGGGAGCAGCTCCGCCGGCACAAGCTCACCCTGCCGGACGACGCTTCGGAGCCGGAAATCTACGCCCACTATGACACTCTTTCTCCGGAGGACCAGGGCAAGGACTACCTCCCCTACAACAGCATGCTCAAACTCCTCCGCAAATACGACGGCCTCCGCATCTACAAACTCGACCGGGAATAAATTGTAAAATGAAGAAATTACACTTACTCATCAACCCCAACGCCGGCACCCGTCAGGCCCGGCGTTTTCTGCCCGAGATGATCTCCGTCTTCAACAAGGCGGATTACCTCTGCTCCGTCTATGTCACCGAAAGGCGCGGCGACGCCACGGACTTTGCCCGCGCCCATGCCGGCGAGGCGGACCTTGTCGTTGCCTGCGGCGGGGACGGCACCCTGAACGAGGTCATCACAGGCCTGCAGCTCGGCGGCCATAAGCCGCTCCTGGGTTATATCCCCTGCGGCAGCACCAACGACTTCGCCAGTGGCCTCGGTCTTCCCACCGCGCCGCTCATGGCCTGCGACGCCATCGTCGCCGGCCGGCCCCGCACGCTGGATGTCGGGCTTTTCTCCCCGGACCGCTATTTCAGCTACACGGCTTCCTTCGGCGCCTTCACCAGCGTCTCCTGGTCCACGCCCCAGAACGTCAAGAACGTCTTGGGCCACGCGGCCTACATCCTGGAAGGCATCCGATCCCTGGCCGACATCCGCCCGATCCATATGCGCATCACCGCGGATGGCCAGGTTTTCGAGGAAGACTATATCTTCGGTGCCGTCTGCAACTCCACGTCTCTTGGCGGCGTCCTGAAGCTGGAGGACAATGCCGTCGACATGAACGACGGCCGCTTCGAAGCCCTCCTGATCCCCTTCCCGCCGGACCTCATCGCCCTCAACCGCATCCTCAATGCCCTGCGCACCCACCACTACGAGGACGAATCCCTCCAGTTCCTCCGTGCTTCTTCCTTCCTCTTCGAAGGCAGTTCAGACGTCACCTGGACCCTCGACGGCGAAGCCGCGGAAGGTTCTTCTCGTGTGGAAATCCGCAATATTCATGATGCAATAAAACTAATTTGCTGATCGTTAGACCATAGAGAAAAGCAGGCCGGCCGGATGTTTCCACCGAGGACTATTGGGGCGAACCTCTGACGACCGTCAGTGGCGGAAATATCGTCAGAGGTGAGGTCAACCGAAAAGGAGTGAGCTCCACAGTGTGGAGTCACGACCATTGAGGTTGCGGATACGCCGGTCATAGTTAGCGCGAGCGTGTCCTCGGGGGATACTCCGGCAACAGGCCTGCCAAAGAGTAAATAAATAGCCAGCGAACCATATTGATGTGTACCCAGATTTCTGGACACATTGAATTTGTGATCGAGGCTCAACCC
>CAMKNZ010000011.1 GCA_946414315.1 uncultured Clostridia bacterium | reverse complement strand
CGGCCAACGGCATCGGCATGGGCCTGAGCACGCTGGCGGTGCTGGTGCTGAGCAATTTTGTCATCAGCTGCCTGCGCAAGGTGATCCCGGATCAGGTCCGGCTTCCTGCCTACATCGTAATCGTGGCCAGCCTGGTGACGGTTACGGAACTGCTGATCGAAGCATACCTGCCCAGTCTCTATGAGGCGCTGGGTATCTACATCCCCCTGATCGTTGTGAACTGCATCATCCTCGGCCGGGCGGAAGCCTATGCCAACAAGCATACTCCGCTGCTTTCCGTGATGGACGGCATCGGCATGGGCCTGGGCTTCACGATCGCCCTGACCCTGGCCGGCATGATCCGCGAGCTGCTCGGTACGGGCTCGGTCTTCGGACTCCGCCTGCTGCCGGAAGGCTTCGGCATGACGATCTTCATCCAGCCTCCGGGAGCCTTCCTGGTCTTCGCGCTGATCATCGCGGTGATGAACGCCATCGGCATCAAGACCCGCCAGCGCAAGCTTGTGGAAAGCGGCTGCGACGGCAACTGCGCCGCGTGCGGCGCGGTCTGCGAAACCCGGGACGCTGAACCGGCTGCGGACACTGAGGAGAAGGGAGGCGAGCAGGCATGAACAATACGAGCCTGATCCTGATCATCGTCGGCACCGCCCTGGTCAACAACGTGGTGCTGAACCAGTTCCTGGGCATCTGCTCCTTCCTGGGCGTGAGCAAACAGATGAAGGCGTCCATCAGCCTGGGCGGCGCGGTCATCTTCGTCATCACCATCGCCTCCGCGGTGGCAAGCCTGCTGTATGACTATGTCCTGGCTCCCCTGGGCATGGACTTCATGAAGACGATCATCTTCATCCTGGTCATCGCCGCCCTGGTGCAGATCGTGGAAATGTTCCTGAAGAAGAAATCTCCCGCGGTCTATAAGGCGCTGGGCATCTATCTTCCCCTGATTACGACCAACTGCGCAGTGCTGGGCGTGGCCCTGACCAACGTGCAGGAGGGATACAACTTCATCCAGTGCGTGACGAGCGGCTTCGGCACGGCGGTCGGTTATACCATCGCCATTGTGCTGCTGGCGGGCATCCGGTCCCGGATCAATGAAAAAGACCTGCCCAAGCCCCTGCGCGGAGCTCCCATCGTCATGATCGCCGCGGCGCTGATGTCCATCGCGTTTATGGGCTTCGGCAGCCTGGTGCTGTGAGAGGAGGGCGCGACAGATGAACATCATTCTGATCACCACCATCGTGATCGCGGTCATCGGTATCTGCGTCGGCGCCGGCCTGGTTTTCACGGGAAAGAAATTTGCCGTGGAGATCGACGAGAAGGAAGTGGCCGTGCGGGAAAAACTGCCCGGAAACAACTGCGGCGCCTGCGGTTTTGCCGGCTGTGACGCGCTAGCAGGCGCGATTGCCAGAGGCGAAGCGCCCGTAAACGCCTGCCCGGTGGGCGGCGCGCCCGTGGCGGAAGCCATCGGCGATATCATGGGCACCACCGCCGGCGCGATGGAGCGCAAGGTGGCGTTCGTGGCCTGCAAGGGCACCTGCGACGTGACGAAGAACCAGGGCAACTATATCGGCATCAAGGACTGCCGCACAGCGGTGCTCTCCGGTATGAACATTACGGACTGCAATTTCGGCTGCCTGGGCTTCGGCTCCTGCGCCGAGGTCTGTCCGGAACAGGCGATCTCCATCCGGAACGGCGTCGCCGTGGTCAACCGGAAACGCTGCGTCAGCTGCGGCCTGTGCGCGAAAACCTGCCCGCGGGGCCTGATTTCCCTGATTCCGGAAAGCCGGATCATCCGGGTGCAGTGCTCAAACAAGGACAAGGGACCGATCGTCCGCAAGGTCTGTTCCGCCGGCTGCATCGGCTGCGGGCTGTGCGTGAAACAGTGCGAATCGGAAGCAATCGAGTTTGACGGAACCCTGGCCCGGATCAATCCGGAAAAGTGCATCCTCTGCGGCAAGTGCGCGGAGAAGTGCCCTGCCAAAGTCATCATGACGACACCGGTCTGAGAGACGGAGGAAGAAGAATGGATTATTTTGTGAAGAAAACCTGGATCCGGATCGCCGTCTGCGCCGTGCTTGTAGCTGTCGGCGTGCTGGCGATGACCGGCGTGTTCAGCGGAAACCAGCCGCTGAAGTATGATCCAGCCTCGGTGAACGGTGCGACCGTCGTTTCCGCGGAAGCCACGGAACAGGGCTTCGGCGGCGACGTGACCGTGCACGCGACCATCGCGGACAACGCGATCAGCGAACTGACCATCGATACGCCGAATGAAACGGAAGGCCTGGGCAAGCGGGCTTCCGAGGCGGAGTTCACGGAGCAGTTCATCGGAAAGACCGGTCCCTTCACCTTCGGAGAGGACGGAATTGAAGCCCTGAGCGGCGCAACGGTGACCTCCACAGCGGCCCTGAAGGCGATCAACCGCGCCGTTTCCGGTGAGGAGGCAGCTCCGGCCGGAACGGAATCATCGGAAGGTGCTTCAGGCGGGAACGACATGCTGTCCGCGATTGCCCTTTCCATGGGCAATGAAAAGGACAACAGTTATGTGACCGATTATCTGAAGCAGGATCCGTATCTGGTGAACATCTATGAAGGATACGGGTTTGCCAAAGATTACGGCAGCGCCCGGGGTCACGCCTATACGCTGGAAGACGTCCAGAAAACCCAGCGGCCCCATGCCAAGGCCAACTGCCTGACCTGCAAGACGCCGGATATGCACAAGATGATCGAAGAGCAGGGCGTCAGCGTCTATTCCATGCCCTTCGATGAAGTGATGGCCCAGACGACCAACGCCATTTCCTGCTATACCTGCCACGGCGGGGATGACGGAAACAACGGCCAGATGGTCGTGACGCACCAGTATGTGAACGAAGCGCTGGGAGAGAACAAGGCGGAGATCAACGCCGCGTCTCTTTCCTGCGGACAGTGCCATATTGAGTATTACTTTACGCCCGAGGACAGCGAGGCCATGATGCCCTACCACAGCGTAGCGGAAATGACGCCTGAAGCAATCCTGGCCTACTATGATGAGCTTGGCTTCTCTGACTGGGAGCAGCCGGGGACCGGCACGAAGATGCTCAAGGCACAGCATCCGGAACTGGAAACCTACCTGCAGGGCAAGCATGCGTCCATGCTGAGCTGCGCGGACTGCCATATGCCGGTAAAGACCACGGAGAGCGGCACGGAGTATCATGATCATCACCTGGTCAGCCCGCTGAACAGCGAAATCCTGCTGAACAAGTGCGCTGAATGCCACGGAAGCGGAGAAGCGATCTCCGCCCGGGTACGCGAGATCCAGGCGAAGGTAACCGGACGCGAAACCGAAGTCGGCAACCGGCTGTCGACCCTGAAGGATACGCTGACAGCTGCTGTTGAAGCGGGCAGTATGAGCGAAGAGGAACTGGACGCGGTCCGGAAACTGCACCGCGAAGCCCAGTGGTATTTTGACTTCTGCTACGTTGAGAACTCAGAAGGCGCTCATAATTCCAACCTGGCGATGAACTGCCTGAACACTTCTGATGAAAAGATCACGGAAGCGATGGGACTGCTGGCGTCCGCCGGCGTGGAAGTGCCTGAAGCACCCGTGAAGCAGGAAGAGGAAGCAGTGTCAGACGGAAGCGTCACTGAACAGGGTTTCGGCGGAGACGTGACCGTGCACGCTGAACTGAATGAAGACGGCACCGTGAAGAGCCTGACCATTGATACGCCGAACGAAACGGCCGGCCTGGGCCAGCGCGCTTCCGAAGCGGCATTTACCGATCAGTTCATCGGCAAGAGCGGCCCCTTCACCTACGGCGAAAACGGAATTGAAGCTTTGTCCGGCGCAACGGTGACGTCCACCGCAGCCCTGACGGCGATCAACAAGGCTGTTGCCGGCGGAAACACGACAGAAGCACCAGCGGCCGAAGAGAAGCAGGAGGAGCCTGCTCCCGAAACGGAAGAAAAACCTGCCGAAGCGAAAACGGAAGAACCTGCCGCATCCAACGGACAGGCCTACGGCGTATACCGTTCCACAAAGGAAAACTCCTTCAGCAAGGTGACGGTCACGGCGGCCGCGAAGAACGGCAAGCTGACCGATGTGCAGATCACCTCCGAAGGCGAGGAAGGCAAAGACCTGCTGACTGACGAAATCCGCGAAGAGTGGGCGAAAGCGATCCTGGAAAGCGGCAGCGCGACGCCTGACGCGATCACCGGCGCGACGCTGACCTTCTCCGCCGGTTCCGTACAGGAAGCCATGACGGAGATCCTGGCGGAAATGAACGGTGAAGCGGCTGAACCCGAAGCCGCGCCTGCTGAAGAAAAGGCGGAGGAACCCGCGGAGCAGCCGGAAACCGAGCAGAAGGAAGAGCCGAAGGCTGAGCAGGAAGAGACATCATCTAACGGCCAGTCCTACGGCGTATACCGCTCCACGAAGGAAAACTCTTTCAGCAAAGTCACGGTTACGGCTGCCGCAAAGAACGGCAAGCTGACCGATGTGCAGATCACCTCCGAAGGCGAGGAAGGCAAGGACCTGCTGACCGACGAGATCCGCGGCGAGTGGGCGAAGGCGATCCTGGAGAGCGGCAGCGCGACGCCTGACGCGATTACCGGCGCGACGCTGACCTTCTCCGCCGGTTCCGTACAGGAAGCCATGACGGAGATCCTGGCGGAAATGAACGGCGAGCCCGCGGAAGCGCCTGCTGCCGAACCGGCGGCGGAAGAGGCAGCTGAAGCAGCGGAAGCACCGGCAGAGGAGCCGGCGGCCGAACCGGCCGAAGAAGCTGCTCCGGAGGCAGCCGAAGTTCCCGAAACCGAAGAACCCGCAAAGACGCCGCCGGCCTACGCCGGATACCGTGCTGAATCGGAAAACAGCTTCAGCGTTATCACCGTGATCGCCTATGCGAAGAACGGGAAGCTGACCAGTGTGAAGATTCTTTCCGACGGAGCGGAAGGAGAAGACCTGCTGACGGATGAGATCAAAGCGGAGTGGGCGCAGGCGATCCTGGAAAGCGGAAGCGCAGAACCTGACGCTGTTTCCGGCGCGACGCTGAAGTTCTCCGCTACGTGTGTTACGGAAGCCATGACGGAAATCCTTGACAAAATGAACGGGAAATGATATCCCGGAACGGGAAAAACATTACGGGGACCGCGGACGGAATGTATCCGCGGTCTCCCTTGTATACGGGACTGCAAACAATGAAAAAGGTCGGAAAATTCCTTTCCTCCATGCCCTTTGCCATCATTCTCCTTGTGCTGCTTGCTGCCGCGTGCGCACTATGTTCGACTGTTTCACAGGGACTCACATATGAACAGTACGCAGCGCAGTACGGGGAAAGAACCGCGGGCCTGATCATGGCACTGAGGCTGGATGACGCTTTCCGCAGCTGGTGGTTTATCGGGCTGAGCGTCATTCTGTGCGTAAACCTGCTGTGCTGCAACCTGATCCGCCTGCCCGCGCTGCTGAAACGGACCAAAGCATTTGCGGATCCTGACAGCACGGCAGCCGGCAGCGCCTCTGCGGAAGCTTCCGGCGCGGGAGATCCGCGCCGTCTGTTCACGGAACTGCGGATGACCGTTCCGAAAGAAGAAAAAAACGGGCGTCTGTTTGCGGCCGGAAACCGGGCGGGATTCTGGGGAGCCTGGGTCTGCCATCTGGGGATACTGCTGCTGATCCTGGGCTTTGCGCTGGGACAGACGACCATGAAACAGTATACGGTTTACGCGCTGCCCGGACAGACGAAGGAGATGGGAGATTCGGGCCTGACGGTATCCGTGGACGATTTTCAGGTCACCAGGACGGAGACCGGATCCGCACAGCAGTACTGCGCCGCGCTCACCGTGACGGACCCTGCCGCAGGCACACGGGAAAGCGGAACGGCCAGCGTCAATTCGCCGGCGGTGCTGTACGGTTATAAATTCTTTCAGAACTCCATCGGCTGGGGCGCAGATGTCCGGGTGCTGGAAAACGGAGAAGAACTGCAGACCGAAGCGCTGTGCGCAGGGGAGTTCTTTCCGGTAAAGGACAAACCGGAGCTGGTAATCTATTTCCAGGCTTTTTATCCGGACTATGTTCAGTCAGAGGGGTCGATGCCGCTATCCACCTCGGAGGAGATCAGGAATCCGGCTTACCTTTACCAGGTTTACTATCAGGGGCAGCTTCTCGGAATGAACGTCCTGATGCAGGGCGAGGAACTGACCATAGACGAGTATACGGTTCTTTTTGAAAACCCGAGAAACTATACGCTGCTGGCGGTGAAACGGGACAGTTTTACCTGGCTGGTCCTGCTGGGCGGCCTGATCACGCTGGTCGGGCTGGTGCTGGCATTCTGGCTTCAGCCTAGGGCTGTATGGGCAGAGCGGGAAGGAAACGGCTGGCATGTATACGGGCGATGCCGGAAAGGCGGGGCGCTTTTCAGAGAGGAATTCATGAAAGCGGCGGAAGACGCCGGATTCAAACCGGGTGATGAAGAAAAGACGGAAGGAGAGGATGCATGATGCTTCAGGCGGAGAATACGATCTTCACGATCGTCGTGATCGGTTATTTTGTGCTGACAGCCCTGAACTTTGCATTCGTGATCGGTAAAAAGGACGCGCTGGCGAAAACAGCATTTTTCCTGCAGGCCGGAATCTTTGTGCTGCATACGGCGGCACTGGTTCTGCGCGGGATCGGCGCGGGACACTGGCCGATGACAAACCAGTATGAATTTGCCACCAGTTTTGCCTGGGCACTGTGCCTGGTCAGCCTGGTTTTTATCCGGAAATACCGTTTTCCGGTGCTTGGCGCGTTCTCTTCTCCGCTGATTCTGCTGATGATCGGTTACGCGGCAATGCAGAGCCGGGAAGTGCGGGAACTGATGCCGTCCCTGAGATCCAGCTGGCTGGCGTTCCATGTTTCCACCGCCATCATCGGCTACGGCGCTTTCGGCGTTGCCTTTGTGCTGTCCCTGATCTTCCTGTTCCGGGGAAAGATGAAGGAAGACGGCTTCTGGAGACAGCATATTCCACAGCCGGACAAGCTGGACATGATCAGTTACCGCAGTGTCTGCCTGGGGATGCTGTTCCTGACGCTGACAATTCTGACCGGGGCGATCTGGGCGGAGCAGGCCTGGGGCAGTTACTGGTCCTGGGATCCGAAGGAAACCTGGTCCCTTGTGACCTGGATCATTTACGCTATCTATCTTCATCAGAGACTCCGGAAAGGCTGGAAGGGGAAAGCCGCCGCGTGGTTCGCGGTGATCGGTTTTGTCTGCGTGATCTTTACCTATATCGGCGTGAACACTTTCCTGCCGGGAATTCACAGTTATGCTTAATCCAATGAATAATGGAAAAGGGAACGTGAGGGATTCTATGGGCTTTCAGACATTTGAGATCACCCCTTCCACACCGGGCATTCGCCTGATGGGACGGATGGATTATGAACAGCTGCCCCTGGCCCTGGACTGGACTGGCAGCGGGATGGAGTTCCGCTTCCGGGGGACGGACTGCTGGGCGAAGATGGAAGCGCCGGCCGCGTCCCCGGTCATGTGGATGATCGTGCTGGCGGACGGCGCGCCGGTTACCCGTTTCCCGGTGGAGCCGGGAATCCGGATGTATCCGCTGCTGCTGGGGCTGGAAGCGGAACAGGAACGGACCGTGACCCTGATGAAAGAAACCCAGTGCATGCCGGGCAGTCCGGAGGCGACGGTCCTGCTTCACAGCCTGCGGATTGACGGGGAACTGCTGGAACTGCCGGAAAGGAACAAAAGGATCGAGTTCATCGGCGACAGCCTGACCAGCGGGGAAGGCGCGCTGGCGGCCCGGGACAATATGGAATGGGTTACGCCCTGGTTCACTTCCCGCGGCAATTATTCCTGGTACGCCTGCGACGCGCTGAACGCGGAACGGAGCATCCTGTCCCAGAGCGGCTGGGGATGCTGCTGGGACTATCAGCATACGGAAGCAAACAATATGTCCGACGCCTATGAGTATACCGTCGGCGTGCTGAACGGGCCGGAGGCGGAGGCAAGGGGCTGCAGGAAGCCGTGGGACTTCAGCGACTGGCAGCCGGACATCGTCTGCATCCGCCTGCTGACCAACGACAACAACGGCATGATCGAGCGCCGGTCTTTTGAGGAAGACAGGGAGAAGGTCATCCTGGGCGCGGTGGACCTGATCCGCAAGGTGCGCGGGCACAATCCGCAGGCGAAGATCGTCTGGATCCTGCCGGGCAGTGACTGCCGTCCGGAGCTGGCCGCTGAAGCGGTCCGGCGGGCGCAGGGAGAAATGAAGGATGTTTTTGCCTTCACCATCCCGGATTACGGCCCGGAGGACATGGGCGCGAGATGGCACCCGAACGCGGAGTATAACAAACGGGTCGGACTGATGCTGGCGGAATTCATGCGCAGCCTGTAATGTTTCATAAACAATGAATAAGGTCAGGGTGAAAAGATCAAAGCCTTTTCGCTTTGGCTTTTTTATGTACCTTCATTGACTCATATAAACCAAATATCTATAATAGGTTTAATCATTTTGTAAGGAGGCGGAAGCCATGGCCAAACTGACCATTGACCGCGAGACCTGCAAGGGCTGCGGCCTGTGCGCCGAGGTTTGTCCCAAACATCTGCTTGCGCTGAGCAAGGAGATCAACACCAAGGGCTATCATCCCATCGGAATCACGGATCAGGAAGCCTGCATCGGCTGCGCGTTCTGCGCGCGGATGTGTCCCGACGCCGTGATTAAGGTGGAGAAATAAAGGAGGAAGCGAATCCATGGGTGAGAAAATGCTCATGAAGGGGAATGAAGCGATCGCCGAAGCCGCTATCCAGGCAGGATGCCGCTTCTTCTTCGGTTATCCCATTACCCCCCAGAACCAGATCCCGGAATATATGTCCAAGCGGCTGCCGAAGATCGAGGGCGGCTGTTTCCTGCAGGCGGAAAGCGAAGTCGCCGCCATTAACATGGTCTACGGCGCGGCCGGCGCCGGAGCGAGGGTCATGACCTCTTCCTCCAGCCCGGGAATTTCCCTGAAGCAGGAAGGCATCAGCTACATCGTCGGCGCGGAACTGCCCTGCGTCATCGTGAACATGGTGCGCGGCGGCCCCGGCCTGGGATCCATCCAGCCCGCCCAGAGCGACTATTATCAGTCCACCCGCGGCGGCGGCCACGGCGACTACCGGATGCTGGTGCTGGCGCCCTCTTCCGTGCAGGAAGCGGTGGAACTGACCCAGGAAGCATTCGACCTGGCGGACAAGTACCGCAATCCCGTGCTGATCATGGGCGACGGCCTCATCGGCCAGATGATGGAGCCCGTGGAGATGCCGGAACGGAAAGAAAAGGCTGACCTGCCCGAGAAGACCTGGGCGGCGACCGGCTGGAAGCCCGGCTGCGGCCGTGACCGGGCGATCATCAACAGCCTGTATATCGATCCTGCCGTGCTGGAGAAGCACGTGAACAAGCTGTACGCGAAGTACGCCGTAATGGAAGAAAACGAGTGCCGCTGGCAGGAAGAAATGACCGAGGACGCAGACTATGTGATCGTGGCCTACGGCACCACGGCCCGTATTGCCCGCAGCGCCATGCGCAAGCTGCGCGACGAAGGCATCAAGGCCGGCCTGATCCGGCCTATCACCCTGTGGCCTTTCCCGGCCGCGCCGATCGCGAAGGCTGCGGAACACGCGAAAGCCTTCCTGACCGTGGAAATGAGCATGGGCCAGATGGTGGACGACGTGAAGCTGGCGGTGGAAGGGAAGAAACCCGTACACTTCTTCGGCCGTACCGGCGGTATCGTTCCGACGGTCCGTGAGATCATCACCCAGGTGGAAGAACTTGCGAAAGGGGGCAAATAAGCATGGCTGTTGTATATGAAAAGACCAAGCTGCTGACCGACAAGCCGCTGCATTACTGCCCCGGCTGCACCCACGGCATCATTCACCGCCTGGTGGCGGAAGCCATTGACGAACTGGGCATCCAGGAAAAGACCATCGGTATCGCGCCGGTGGGCTGCGCCGTGTTTGCCTACGACTATTTCAACTGTGACATGATGGAAGCGGCCCACGGCCGTGCTCCGGCTGTCGCTACCGGCTGCAAGCGGGTGAATCCGAATAACATCGTCTTCACCTACCAGGGCGACGGCGACCTGGCCTCCATCGGCGCGGCGGAGATCACCCATGCGGCGACCCGCGGCGAGAACATCACCGTGATCTTTGTGAACAACGCGATCTACGGCATGACGGGCGGCCAGATGGCGCCCACCACCCTGCCGGGCCAGGTGACCACCACCTCTCCCTACGGCCGGGATCCCAAACTGTGCGGTTATCCGATCCGCGTCAGCGAGATGCTGGCGACCCTGGACGGTCCCGCCTTCATCTCCCGTGTATCCGTGCACGACGTGAAGCACATCATGGACGCGAAGAAGTCCATCAAGAAGGCGTTTGAGATGCAGATCGCCGGCAAGGGATTCTCCCTGGTCGAAGTGCTGTCCGCCTGCCCCACGAACTGGGGTATGACGCCTCAGGAAGCGCTCAAGTGGCTGGAAGCCAACATGATCCCCCAGTATCCGCTGGGCGTGAAAAAGGAGGTTGAGTGATCCATGGAAGCTCAATTTCTGATTGCCGGATTCGGCGGACAGGGCGTGCTGCTGATCGGTCAGCTGCTGGCCAAGGCCGCCATGCATGAGGGGATGAACGTCTCCTGGATGCCTTCCTATGGACCTGAGATGCGCGGCGGCGAAGCCAACTGCGCCGTGGTCATCTCCGACGAGCCCATCGGTTCTCCGCTGGTGACGGAGATTCCGATCGCCGTGATCATGAACAAGCCCAGCATGATCAAGTTCACCCCCGCGATGGAAAAGGGCGGCATCATGCTGTACAATTCCTCCCTGATCGATATCACCCCGGACCGGGACGATATCACCGCGATCCCCGTGGACTGCAACGGCATCGCGGAACAGCTCGGCAACAGCCGGACCGCGAACATGGTCATGCTCGGCGCGATCATCGCCAAGACCGGCGTGATCACCATCGACTCTGCCATGGAAGCCCTGAAGGCCACTTTCGGCCCGAAGAAGGAGCACCTGCTGCCCATCAACCGCCAGGCAATGGAAGCCGGCGCCGCGGCAGTGAAATGACATCCAGCAAGCCCGCATTCCGCGGGCTTTTTTTTATTTCGGTCGGATTATCTATTGACAGAGCAGGGTTCATCATTTACAATCATAATTGTCATCGGTAACGTTTCCAATAACCATAAAAAACAAACAATACAGAAACAATGCAGAACCTCTGAGAAAGGAATTAAAACGGCGGAGATCCGTTTTAACATGCAGTCTTTGACTGCGAATAAAAAAGGAGGGTATCCCATGAAGAAACTTATTGCTGTTGTACTGACTCTTGCGCTGATGATGACAGCGGCCTCTGCTCTGGCGGACATCGTGATCGTTCAGAACAAGGTCGAAATCACCTCTCAGATGGAAGAGTTTGCCAAACTGTACGAAGAGAAGACCGGCGTTCCGGTGAAGGTCATCACCGGCGGCGGATCTTCCGACTACAACACGGTTCTGAAGGCTGAAATGCAGTCCGGACGTGAGCCTGACATCTTCGTTATCGAAGGCCCCAGCAGCTATGATCTCTGGAAGGACAAGATTGCGGATATGACCGGCGCGGAATGGACCCAGTATACTGCTGCGGCCTATATGGTGGACGGCAAGGCTGTCGGTTTCCCGGTTGCTGTGGAAGGCTACGGCCTGGCGTACAACAAGAGCATCCTGGACAAGGCCGGGATCGACCCCGCCACGCTGACCACCTACGATGCCTATGAAGCGGCATTCGAAAAGCTGGACAGCATGAAGGAAGAGCTCGGACTGGACATGGTTGTTTCCATGGTGGCCGGCACAACGACCGGTATGACCTGGGTAACCGGCCTGCATAACTTCAACGTATACCTGACCGTCGGAAATGAGCGGAACGACACTACATACATCGATCAGGTGCTTGAAGGCAAGGTTGACGAGGAACGGTTCCATCAGTACTGCCAGTATGTCGCGCTGATCTTCAAGTACAGCGATCCCGACATGCTGCTGAACGGCACGCAGGACAGCCAGCTGGCTGCATTCGCCAACGGCAAGGCTGCCTTCTATCACCAGGGCAACTGGATGGATCCCAGCCTGGTCGCGCTGAATCCTGATTTCGAAATCGCCTACGCGCCCCATGCGTTCCTGCATGAAGAAACCGACGGCATCCTGGTCAATCCTCCGTCCTGGTACGTCATCAACGAGAACGGAAACAAGGATGAAGCCCTGGCTTACCTGAACTTCCTGGCCACTTCCGAAGAAGGTGCCGACTATATGGTCAACAAGGCTGCCATGGTTCCCGCGTTCACGAATGTAACGCTGGCACCCGCGACGCCCCTGTCCAAGTCTGTTATGGACTGGAACGCCGCAGGCAAGACCTACGACTGGCAGCAGTACAAGCTGCCTGACGGCTTCGGCATGGGCACGCTGGGCCAGATCTATGAACTGTTTGCCTCCGGCGCCATCGACGTGGATACCTTCGAAACGATGATGAAGGACGCGATCGCGGGCATCGCCAAGTAATCAGATCCAATTCCCGGGGATGGCTTCCGGAGGTTTCCTCTGGGGTCATCCCCTTTTTTCGAAAGACAGTACGGGAGGGATTCCATGACCAGCAGAACCAAACGGAAACTGACAGAATTTCTGTTCCTGCTTCCAACGCTGATCGCCTTTCTGATGGTGATCATCATTCCCTTCATTTTCGGTATCTACTACTCCTTTACCGACTGGCAGGGAACCGGTGCGGTGACACAGACCGTCGGCTTTGAGAATTACAAGGCAGTATTCCAGGAGCCGGGATTCCTTCATTCCTTCCTGGTGACGCTGCTGTTCACGGTGCTGAATATCATCACAGTGAATGTGGTGGCATTTATCATCTCGCTGCTGGTGACCAGTGAAATCCGGGGCCGGAATGTCTACCGTGCCGGTTTCTTTGTTCCCAACCTGATCGGCGGTATCGTGCTCGGCCTGGTATGGCAGTTCATTTTCTCCAATATCCTGCCTTCCATCGGGCAGACGCTTGGCTGGCCGACACTGAGCAAGTCCCTGATTTCCAATAAGGACACGGTGATGTTTACCCTGGTCACGGTGAATACGTGGCAGTATGCCGGCTATATCATGCTGATCTACGTGGCGGCGATTCAGGGCATATCCAAATCGGTTATGGAAGCTGCGGAGGTGGACGGAGCGCGTTACTGGACCCGGGTAACGAGGATCCAGATTCCGCTGATGGCAAACGCGTTCACGATTTCCCTGTTCCTGACGCTGACCAACAGCTTCAAGATGTATGACGTGAACGTTGCCCTGACCAACGGAGGCCCGGTTTCGGTTTTCATGAACAAACCGGTTCAGGCGTCCGAACTGCTGGCGCTGAACATCTACAATACGGCTTTCAAGTATAACAATATGGCACAGGGCCAGGCCAAGGCCGTGATCTTCTTCATTGTGCTGACGATCTTCTCCATCATCCAGGTCTCCTGGAACAAGAGCAAGGAGGTGGAGGCGTAATGGCTAAGCAGGCTGCCGCCCCCATCGAACGGATGGCGGGATACAAACCCAACAAGGGCCGCAAGATCGCGCTTGAGATCATAACCCTGATTCTCTTTATCCTCTTTATGCTGCCCTTCGTCATCGTGCTGTTCAACTCCATGCGGACGAACCAGGATATCATCAACGCGCCGGTGGGTTTCCCGACGGATCTGGGCCAGATCTGGCGGAACGTCGCTGAAATCTGGAACAATCCGAACTTCAATTTCCTGTCCGCGCTGCGTGATTCCGTGATTATCACCGTACTCTCCCTGGCCGTGATTTCGATCTTCTCGTCCATGGCGGCATGGGTACTGGTACGGAACAAGACAAAATGGTCCACCTTCCTCTTTATGGCCTATGTGGCGGCTATGGTCATCCCGTTCCAGGTGGTGATGTTCCCCCTGCTGACCTGGTTCAAGTCTGTGGGCGATTTCCTGGGCATTCCGATGCTGCGGAGCTACCAGGGCATTATCTTCGCTTACCTGGGCTTCGGCGAGGCCATGTCGATCTTCATCTTCCACGGCTTCATCAAGGGCGTACCGCTGGAACTGGAAGAAGCGGCCGACATCGACGGCTGCTCCCGGGCGGGTACTTTCTTCCGGATCGTGCTTCCGCTGCTTCAGCCGGTTTTTGTCACGGTGCTGGTGTTGAACGGCCTGTGGATCTGGAACGACTACCTGCTTCCGCTGCTGGTGCTGGGTGCCAGCGGCAATATCCGAACCATCCCGCTGGCGGTACAGGGCTTCAACGGCGCCTATGTCAAGCAGTGGCATCTGATCATGACGTCGACGCTGCTGGCGATGCTGCCGATTGTCATCCTCTATCTCTTTGCGCAGAAATATATCGTACAGGGCATGGTGGACGGATCAATCAAGTAAACACACAATACTTACGGCGGGCCGGATGTTTCGGCCTGCCGTTTTACTCTCTGTATAAATTGGATGGAGTGAAATGCGATGAATAACGAAAAGCGTACCTGGTGGAAGGAAGCGGTGGTCTATCAGATTTATCCCCGGAGCTTCGCGGATTCCAACGGCGACGGGATCGGAGATCTGAACGGGATCACAGCCCACCTGGACTATCTGAAAGGGCTGGGCATCGACGTGATCTGGGTCTCGCCGGTCTATGCTTCCCCGAATCATGACAACGGCTATGACATCTCGGATTACCGCGCGATCATGAAGGAATTCGGTACCATGGAAGACTTTGACCGGATGCTGAAGGAAATCCATCTCCGGGGCATGAAGCTGGTTATGGATCTGGTGGCAAACCACTCTTCGGATGAACACGCCTGGTTCGTGGAGAGCCGGAAAGGGAAAGATAACCCTTACCGTGACTATTATATCTGGCAGGACGGAAAGGACGGCGGGCCGCCCAACAACTGGGGCTCCTGTTTTTCCGGATCCGCCTGGGAGAAGGATGAGGCCAGCGGACAGTATTACCTGCATCTGTTCACAAAGGAACAGCCGGATATGAACTGGGCCAATCCGAAGGTCAGGGAAGGCATCTTTGACATGATGCGGTGGTGGTGCGAAAAAGGCGTTGACGGCTGGCGCATGGACGTGATCAGCATGATCGGCAAAGAGAATTTCAACGACGGTCCGGTGGCGCCCGGTGCGCTGTACGGGAGTTTTATTCCATCCTGCCAGCATACGGAGACCACACACCGTTATCTGCGGGAAATGCGGCGTGAAGTGCTGGACAAGTATGACCTGCTGACTGTCGGGGAAGCGGGCGGCACGGTGGAAAGCGCAATCCGTTACGCCAACGAAGACGGATCCGAACTGGACATGATTTTCTCCTTTGATCACAACGACGGGCTGAACGACGGCACGGAACTGGGTAAGTGGAGTGATCACGGCGCGCCGCTGAAGGATGTCCGGGCGGCGTTTAACCACTGGCAGACCGCCCTGCAGGGAAAAGCCTGGAACACGGTATATCTGGGCAATCACGACCAGCCCCGTCAGGTCAGCCGCTACGGCAATGACAGCGAGCTTTTCCGGACACGGAGCGCAAAGATGCTTGCGACCATGATCCACATGATGCGCGGCACACCTTATGTTTATCAGGGCGAGGAACTGGGCATGACCAACGCGTATTTTACACGCCTGGAACAGTATGAGGACGTGGAAGTGCACAATGCCTGGCGGCAGTGGGTGGAATCAGGCATCGTAGACGGGCAGGATATGATGCGCTGGTTTGCGCGGATTGCCCGGGACAACGCGAGGACGCCGATGCAGTGGAATGCGGAGAAGCATGCCGGATTCACGACCGGAACCCCCTGGCTGCCTGTGACAGGAAATTATCCGATGATCAACGCGGAGGATCAGGTGAAAGATCCGGACAGCGTTTATCATTATTACAGGAAGCTGATCTCACTGCGTCACAGCCATGACGTGATCGTGTACGGAGAATTTATCCCCCTGCTGGAAGAGGATCCGGAGATATACGCCTACGCACGGGAACTGGACGGGACAAGGCTGACCGTGCTGCTGAACTGGACAGAACGGACGGTAGCCTGCCCGATGGCAGAGGAACAGCTTGGGAAAGAACTGATCTCCAATTATCCGTCTCATCAGGACGGGAAGCTGCAGCCCTATGAAGCGAGGGTATTTCTGAACAAGCCGTGATCAGCATGTTTATTATGGACTAAAGCCAGGACTGACATTGACTTTTCGGCGTTTTTCCTGTAATGTTTATAGGGTTAGACCCCTCCCTGTAAAAGGGATTCAGAATACTGTCAACAGGAGGAACTCCATTTATGAAAAAGCCCGTTGTTCTGGTTGTTATGGACGGTGTGGGTGAAACAAACGAAGAGCTGGGAAACATGGTCATGAAGGCCACGACCCCGACGCTGGACGAGCTGAAAGCCAACGATCCTTTCCGGATCATCAAGGCGCACGGCACGGCTGTCGGTCTTCCCTCCGATGACGATATGGGCAACAGCGAAGTCGGCCACAACGCCCTTGGCTGCGGCCAGGTATATTCTCAGGGCGCGAAGCTGGTCAATGAATCCATTGAGAGCGGCTCCATCTATGCTTCCGAAACATGGAAGGACCTGGTCGGCTCCGTGATCTCCGGCGGCAAGACGCTGCACTTCATCGGCCTGCTGTCCGACGGCAATGTGCACAGCAACATTTCCCACCTGATCGCGATGCTCCGGGAAGCCAAAAAGGAAGGCGTGAAGCGGGTCCGTATCCACACGCTGCTGGACGGCCGCGATGTGCCCGCCACTTCCGCGCTGGAATATATCGGCCAGCTGGAGGACGTTCTGAAGGAACTGAACGACGGCAGCTTTGACGGCAGGATCGCTTCCGGCGGCGGCCGCATGCAGATCACCATGGACCGTTACCAGGCCAACTGGGACATGGTCAAAGCCGGCTGGGAAGTGCATGTCCACGGCAAGAGCAGCTACAATGTAATCGACGGGGAAGGCGCTTTCTTCAGCAGCGCCACCGAAGCGATTGAAACTCTGCGCGCCGAAACCGGCGCCATCGACCAGGATCTTCCGTCCTTCGTCATCGGCGAAAACGGCAAGCCTGTCGGTGCCATGGAAGACGGCGACAGCGTAATCCTGTTCAACTTCCGCGGCGACCGCGCCCTGGAAATCTCCATGGCTTTTGACGGCGACGCGTCCTTTGACAAGTTTGACCGGGGCGTGATTCCCCAGGTGAAGTATGCCGGCATGCTGGAATATGACGGCGACCTGCACATTCCGCACAAGTACCTGGTGAACCCGCCGCAGATCCGCCATACGCTGACCGAGCTGCTGGTGGAGAACGGCATCAACGAATATGCCTGCTCCGAAACCCAGAAATACGGCCATGTGACGTATTTCTGGAACGGCAACCGGAGCGAGAAATTCAGCGAAGAGCTGGAGACCTGGGAAGAAGTGCCTTCCGATGTCCGCTCCTTTGATGAATGCCCCTGGATGAAGGGCACCGAGATCACTGACCTGGTGATCGCGGCGATTGAAAGCGGCAAGTACGGCTTCATCCGCTGCAATTTCCCCAACGGCGACATGGTCGGCCATACCGGCAACCTGGAAGCCACGGAGATCGCCGTGGAAACCGTGGACCTGTGCCTGACCCGGATCCTGAAGGCCTGCGACGAGCACGGCTGCATCCTGGTGGTGACTGCCGACCACGGCAACAGCGACCAGATGCTTGAGAAGAACAAGAAGGGCGTCGTTTCCGTCCGTACGGCCCACAGCCTGCGGCCCGTCCCGTTCATCATCCATGATCCGGACGAGCGCCACGAGATGGACACGGAGAGCCCCTTCGGCCTGGCAAACGTCGCGCCCACGGTAGTGGAGCTTCTGGGACTGAAGCCCTATGACTGCTGGGAAAAGAGCATGCTCAAATAAAATCAAGGCAGCCGGGTAACACCCGGCTGTCATTTTAGCGGGAGGAAGCGCAGTGAACCTGTTCGCAAGTCCGGCGCCGCGCCGGGAGGGACCGATCTTTGACCGCAGCACGCTGCTGCGGACCGAAACGCCGGTCTATGTTATCGGTGCGGTAAACATGGATCTTTCCGGCACGCCCTCAGGCGAACTGCGCATGGGAGATTCCAATCCCGGGAAGATCACCATGTCGCCCGGCGGCGTCGGCCGCAACATCGCGGAGAACCTGCGCCTGCTCGGCCGGAAGGTTTCCCTGATCACGATCATGGGAGAGGACACCTATGCCGATGTGATCCGGGAACACTGCCTGAACGCCGGGGTTGACCTGCAGTACAGTTTCACCGACCCGTTGGGCCGGACGTCCGCCTATCTGTGTATCAATGAGCAGAACGGCGACCTGAGCGCCGCGGTTTCGGACATGACCATCTGCGACGGGCTGACGCCGGCCAGACTGGAACCGCTGCTGCCGGTGCTGAACCGTGGCAGCATGGTGATTGCGGACGCGAATCTGCCGGAAGAAACCCTGGCCTGGATCGCGAAGAAGATCACTGCGCCGGTTGCGGCAGATCCGGTTTCCGTATCCAAAGCGCCCCGGCTGCTTCCGCTTCTGTCCCGGCTGACGCTGCTGAAACCGAATATCCCGGAAGCGGAGCTGCTGACCGGTGTGACGATCCGGGGAGACCTGAACCTGAGCCGGGCAGCGGACGCGCTGCACAGGCTGGGCGTGAAACGGGTCTATATTTCGCTGGGCAGCCGCGGCGTCTGGGCGGATGACGTACGGGAAGGCGGTATGCTGATTCCCTGCGCGCCGGGCACCATCGTCAATACGACCGGCTGCGGCGACGCTTTTGTGGCGGCTGCAGCCGATGCGTTCCTGAACGGACTGGACACCATGGAGGCGGCGAGGAGAGCGCTGGCGGCTTCCGCAATCTGCGCGGAGGACAATGCGGCGGTCAGCCCGAAACTGTCACAGGAAGCAATAGAGATCAAACTGGCATTCCCGATGTAAGGAGATTGTATGATGAATAACCTTTCCAAATACCTTTCCGTGTCCCCTGAAGTACAGCAGGCGTTGGCGGAGAACAGGCCGGTGGTCGCCCTGGAATCGACGATCATTTCCCATGGGATGCCTTATCCCCAGAACGTGGAGACGGCGCTGAACGTGGAGAAGATCATCCGGGAAAACGGCGCTGTACCCGCGACGATCGCGATTATTCAGGGGAAGATTACCGTGGGTTGTACCCCGGAGCAGATTGAGTATCTGGGGAAGAAGGGCCTGGCGGTGACCAAGGCCAGCCGCCGCGACCTGCCCGTGCTGCTGATGCGCGGCGAGGACGGCGCGACAACCGTGACCACAACCATGATCGGCGCGGCACTGGCAGGCATCCGGGTATTCGCTACCGGCGGTATCGGCGGTGTACACCGCGGAGCGGAAACGACCATGGATATCTCCGCGGACCTGGAAGAACTGGCCCAGACGCCGGTCATGGTCATCTGCGCGGGCGCCAAGAGCATTCTTGACCTGGGGCTGACGCTGGAGTACCTGGAGACCCACGGCGTTCCGGTTATCGGATACGGCACGGAAGAACTGCCGGCGTTTTATACCAGGTCTTCCGGCTTCAAGGTGGATTACCGCCTCGATACGCCGAAGGAGATCGCGGACGCTTTCAAAGTGAAACTGGAGTGCGGACTGCAGGGCGGCATGCTGGTGACCAATCCGATCCCGGAAGAGTATTCCATGGATCCGGATTATATCAGCAAAAACATCGACGAAGCCATCGCGGAATGTGAACGCCTGGGCATCCACGGCAAACAGACCACGCCGTACCTGCTGGACAAGATCCAGAAACTTACCGGCGGCGATTCCCTGAAGGCGAACATCCAGCTGGTCTTCAACAACGCGAAACTCGGCGCGCTGGTCGCGTCTGAACTTTGCAAGTAAGAAGGAGAGTTCCTATGGCATTCTTACAGATCCAGTTTTTCTCCGCGGCGCTGAATGTGGCGTCCACCGTGAACGTGATCATGCCGGAAGCCAACCAGGGCATCGGCATGGGTGCTTCGAAGGATGAGCGGCTGCCGAAGGTGCTGTATCTGCTGCACGGATATAGCGATGACCATTCCATCTGGATGCGGCGGACCTCTGTGGAACGGTACGCGGCGAACCATAACCTGGCGGTCATCATGCCGGCGGTCAACCACAGCTTTTACTGCAACGAGGTTCTCGGTGAAAAATACTGGGACTATGTGAGCGACGAGCTGCCGCGGACCATGCACCGTTTCCTGCGGCTGAGCGATAAGCCGGAGGATACTTATGTAGCCGGCCTGAGCATGGGCGGTTACGGCGCCATGCGGCTGGCGCTGACCTATCCGGACCACTTTGCTGCGGCGGCGTCTTTCAGCGGCGCAGTGGACCTGGAAGGAATCTTTTACCAGCGGCATCTCGGCACGGAGATCGACCGGGTCTTCGGAGACAAAAAGGAGATCAAGGGAACGGAATTTGACCTTTTCCACCTGATGGAGAAGAACGCGAAGGCGCCCCGCAGGCCCTGGCTGTATGTCAGCTGCGGAACAAAGGATTTCCTCTTTGACGCACACAAGGCTTTTGTCCCGGCACTGCGGAAAAACGGATGGGATGTGATGAGCCATGAAGAGCCGGACGCCATTCACGAATGGGGATTCTGGGATGAACAGATCAAGGCGTTCATTGAACTGATCTATGCCAGGGAAGACATGTAACAGGGATTGACGGACGGGGGAGAAACCCCTATAATATGTCCGTACATTGCGTACCGCTTAAAGCTTCTTCGGGGACGGGTGAAATTCCCTACCGGCGGTAAAGCCCGCGAACTGAGCATTGCTCAGCCGATCCGGTTCGATTCCGGAGCCGACAGTACAGTCTGGATGAGAGAAGAACGGAAAAGAGAAATAACGTGCTTTTGCGCGAAAAGCTCTCCGCCTCCTTGAAGCAAATGAAGTTGCTTTAAGGAGGCGCGCGCATTATAAGGAGGGCTTGAAGATGACAAGCACAACCAAATCCCGGTTTTCTGTAGCCACGATGACCCGTATCGCCATTCTGGCAGCGGCGGCATCCATCCTGTTTCTGATCGAGATTCCGATCGTTGCCTTCTACAAACTGGACCTGTCCAACATCCCGGTGCTGCTGGGCGCTTTCTCCATGGGCCCGGTGCCGGGCGTGATCATCCTGGCGCTCAAGAGCGCCATCGGCCTGCTGCATTCTTCCAGCGCCGGCGTCGGCGAGCTGGCGGACTTTGTGATGGGCGCCGCGCTGGTCATTCCGGCTTCGGTGATCTATCACCGGAACAAGAGCCGGAAGAACGCAATCATCGGTATGGCGATCGGTACGGTCTGCATGGTGATCGTCGGCGTGCTGATGAACAAATGGGTCATGCTGCCGTTTTATATGGGCGCGTTCCACATGGATATGGACGGGATCATCAAGGCTGCGGGCGTGGCCGGTGTGGACAGCGAGTGGAAACTGCTGCTGCTGGTTACCGGGCCTTTTAACCTGCTGAAAGGCGTTGTGCTCAGCATTGTGACAGCGCTGATCTATAAACCGCTTTCTCCGATTCTTCATGGAAAAATGAGGTAAAGATTCATGCCGATGGACGGGCTGACGGCAGGATTTGCCGCCAGGGAACTGAATGAAACGCTCACAGGCGGACGGATCGACAAGATCACCCAGCCGGAGCGGGATACGGTGGTGCTGGTGATCCGCGCAGGAGGCGCGAATCACCGGCTGATCCTGTGCGCCTCGCCGAACAACGCCCGGTGCCATCTGACCATGGGAACCTATTCCAATCCGCTGGAGCCGCCGGCACTGTGCATGCTGATGCGCAAGCAGCTGACCGGCGCCCGGATCACGGAGATCCGCCAGGTCGGCGGAGACCGCGTCATCCATGTGGATATGGATGCGGTCAACGAGCTGGGAGACCATGTGCTCCGCCGCCTGGTGCTGGAGATCATGGGCCGCCATTCCAATCTGCTGCTGCTGGACGAGCAGGACCGGATCCTGGAAGCAACCCGGCACGTGAACCCTGAAATGAGCCGGGTGCGCCAGATCCAGCCCGGGATGACCTATCTGCCGCCGCCTGCGCAGGATAAGCTGGATCCGGGAACGCTGACCGGGGAGGAACTGTATAACCGGCTGAATGCGCTGCCGGCGGAACGGTTCAGCAGGGCATTGGGAGATCATATTACGGGCCTGAGCCGCGCGTCGGCGGAAGAACTGGCATGCCGCGTACTGCGGGGCGGCGAATGGCCGGAGGACCTGAAGGACGCCTGCATGCGCGTCGCGGACCTGCTGCACCGGCTGCCGGAAATGGCGGACGCCCGGGTGCTCTTCGGTGAGGGCGGCGAGGCGGAGGACGTATTTCCTTTCCCGTATCTGTCCAGGCGGACGGATATGCAGCGCCCCTGCAAAACGCTCAGCGAAGCGTTGGAAATCTATTACGGATCGCGGGATATCCGGGAACGGCTGAACCAGCGGAGCGCTTCCATGATCAAAATGCTCAAAGGCCAGCTGGACCGCTGCCAGCGAAAGCTGGCAATCCAGATGGAGGAATTATCCTCCGCTGAACGGATGGAGGAATTCCGCCGGATGGGCGAGGCGATCAACGCCAACCTGTATCAGCTGAAGAAAGGCATGACGGAAGCGACGCTGACGGACTGGAACGATCCGGACGGCGGAACGATTACCGTGCCGCTGGATATTAAACTGACACCCGGGCAGAATGCCCAGAAGTATTTCAAAAAATACCAGAAGGCACGCTCCGCACGGGAAATCGCGGCACAGCAGCGGGATAAGACCCTGGCTGAGATCGACTATCTGGAGACGATGCTGCTGGATGTGGACAAATGCGTCGGTGAGAGCGAACTGGAGGAAATCCGCCAGGAACTGGTGCGCACCGGCTACATGAAAAAGACCACCAGCCGGAAGCAGCAGCGGCAGCTGCCCCAGAGCAAGCCGTACCGGTATCTGTCCGGCGACGGGATCGAGATCCTGGTAGGCAAGAACGCTTCGCAGAACGACCGCATCACCCTCGGGGCAAAACCGGAGGAAATGTGGCTGCATGCCAAGGACATGCCGGGCAGCCATGTGATCATCTGCGCGGAAGGGGAGATCCCCCAGACCACGATGAAGCAGGCGGCGCTGCTAGCGGCCTGGTTCAGCAAGGGCCAGCGGAGCTCCATGGTACCGATCGACTATACGCTGAAAAAGTATGTGAAAAAACCTTCCGGGGCGGCGCCCGGGAAGGTAATATACACGCATCAGAAAACGGCGTATATGACGCCGGAAGAGGAAGAAATCAAAAGGATCAGGCTTGTGGAAGCCTGATCCCGTTTTTTATCTTCACCCAGAACGCTTACTCGCCCTTGAGGGTGTGGTAGACCGCGTCGAAGCAGGTTTTGATCCTGTAGTTTTTGGTCAGGAGGCAGCCGTAGGGACTGTTCAGATCGTAAACATAGTTGCCTTTTTTCCCGGACGCATCCACCAGGCCCCAGATGCACACGGCGGTCAGCGGTGCGTTCTCTTCGGTATTGGCCTGCATGAACACATCACTGAACAGCTTTGAATAGAAGGCGTCATGTTCCGCAGCTTTGGATTTGTCGAAGTTGCGGACGGCCATTTCCGTCAGCTGGACTTCCATTCCCTTGGAAGCGTAAGTCTGGATGGACGTCTTCACATTGGTGATGATGGAGGGATCCAGGCAGCCGCTCTGGGTGCCGTAGCCGCCCATATAGCCCTGCATACCGATTCCGTCGATCAGGGAACGGGGGTTGCCTTCTTCGTCCTTTGCGTAGGACTGGATGCTGTTCACCAGCGCGCAGGCCGCGGCCCGTTTTTCCGGGAAGAACAGGTTATAGTCGTTGTAGAACAGCTTGATATCCGCGCCGAGTTTTTCCTGGGTGTTTCGGGCGCAGAGGAAGGCATATTCAACATAATCGTCTCCGAGATATTCCAGGAAACAGTTGGAGCCGCCGTTGCGCTTGGTACGCAGATGGCGGGGGTCGGTCAGACTGTATTCCAGGCCGCTGTCACCGATGGCTTCATTGACCACATCCCAGCAGTAGATCACGCCGGGGAACTTTTCCTCAAAGTGGGTCATTACCTGGTCGATATAGCTGGCCAGCCGGGCTCTCATGGTTTCTTTGTCCGCAAGCGGTTTGGACGTTTCGTAATCTTCATGGAAGAACCACTGGGTCATATAGGCGTCCCAGACCAGAACATGACCGCGGACCTTGATGCCGTTTTTCTGGGCCCAGCTGATCATGGCGTCTGCCTGGGAATAAGACATCCGGGGCATTCCGTCTTTCGAAGCCCGGGACAGCGGCTGGTTCAGCAGGGAGTAGGCCTTGGTCTCATTGCAGCAGGTCAGGGAGTTGAAATGCCTGGCCAGGAAATCCATGAAGACCGAGTTGTTCATATCGCTGTAGCTGAAAGCTCCGCCGAACTTGAATCCGTAAGGTTCGGTCAGCTGCCACATCGGATCGTAATCTTCCGAGACGGTTCCCGCTTCCTCAGCGAACGAGGCTACCGGCAGAACACAAAAGACAAGCGCAAGGATCAGCAGCAGGACAATTTTCATGGAGAACCTCCAAATACAATGATGAATGATAAATGAATCAGACTTCTTCCATCGTGCAGCCGCCGATGAACTCACGCAGCAGGGAAAGCGGCGGGATTTCGCTCAGTATCTCCTCGTCCACATCCGGCAGGTAGTTCAGCGCCTTGATCAGACGGCGGGAAAGCAGATAGTTGGGGGAGGAGGACGGAACGTCCATGAGCAGGTTGAAGGCGTACAGCTTCAGGATCGGCAGCTCATACTGCAGGGCAGTGTTGAACATGCTGTCCGCGTTTTCCTGATAGGTAAAGATGTATTTTTCTTCCGCGCTGCGTACGCGGGGCCACATTTCAAGCGTCGTTTCCGGCGGATAACCGCGGAACTGGTTGTCCCGGACAATCCGGCGAAGCAGGCGGACGTCCGTGGTGCGGATACGGTTGTGATCGTCCAGGTTCAGAACGGTCAGCGCGCTGGCGAAGATCTTGTAGATCTCGTCCGCCGGCAGCATATCGCATACCTGGGGATTCAGGCCGTGGATGCCTTCCAGGATGATAATCTCGCCGGGAGCAAGCGTCGTGGGAGGCGTCAGGTAATCCTTGGAACCGGAGGCAAAATCGAAGTTGGGCATGAAGACTTCCTCGCCGTTGAGCAGGCCGGTCAGGCTGTCGGACAGGAGCTTCAGGTCCAGCGCGTCGATGGAATCATAGTCCCGGGTGCCGTCCACCTGCAGGGGCATATCATCCCGGTTGATAAAGAAGTCGTCCATGGAGATCCGGCGGCAGGCATGGCCGTACATCTGCAGGTGTACGCCGAGGCGGCCGGCGAAAGTGGTCTTGCCGCTGGAAGAAGGGCCGGCCACCAGCACAATATGCTTGTTCTGCTCGTGGATGGTTTTCGCGATCTTATGGATCGCGGCTTCATGGAGCGCTTCGTTCACGCGGATGAAATTGCGCAGCTTCTTGTCCTCGATCATCTGGGAGAGGTCGGAGACGTTGGTGACGCCCAGAATCTCGCACCATTCAGCACTCTGGTTGAAAATTTCCAGATGCTTCGGACGGTAAACATACGGCGCGGCATGATCAAAGTCCGCACCGGCAGGCAGCTGCAGCACAAAACCGCCCCGCAGCTCGAACATGGTGAAGACCTTGACATAGCCGGTGGAAACGGTCATGGCGCCGTAGAAATATTCCCACATTCCGTCGATGCAGTACATGTTGAAATAGGGAACGGGACGGTGTTTCAGCAGGTTGACTTTGTCCGGCATCTGCTCTTCTTCGAAATAACGGATCGCGTCTTCCTTGGACCAGCGCTTCTTTTCAAAAACAAGATCCAGTTCAGCCAGCCGGCGCATCTCGTTCTCAATGCGGACGATATCCTGACGGTGCAGTTCAATGCCGGGCAGGCGGACAAACACGCCGTAGCCGACGGAATATTCAATCCGGACCCGCTGATACGGATAAAGATGGCGAAGGGCGAGCAGCATTACAAAACGCAGGGAGCGCTCATAGATCCGGCGGCCTTCTTCATTTTCCAGCGTCAGGGGCGTCAGGGTGCAGTCCTGGCGGAGCACGTCGTTCAGTTCGCATACGACGCCGCCGGACTGGGCAGCCAGGGTGCCTCTGGGGAAAGCGTCAAGCGCTTTCAGGCAATCCATGACGGTTTTGCCTTCCGGGAATTCTTTTTCGTTGTTCATTGAACGGATGATCATGGGGATACCTCCTTGCGGAGGCACACGCACTTCAGTGCGTAACGTGCCTCCCATATTACAGCCGTCCATCGTTGCAAACGAAGTGCCGCAAGGATGGGTCACGGCGATCATACTCAATCAAACGGCATGCTGGACACGTCCGCGTTCAGCAGCTCTTCATCCGGGTCGGGAAGAGAGCCGTGTTCCGCCAGATATCTTTCCTGACGTTCGCGCACCTGGATCTGTTTGGTATGCACATAGGCCACGTTCGCATGGGTGGCCGGTGCGGTGGTGCGGGTCATGATCTTTTTGCCGTCATCATCGATCCGGAAACGAAGGCGGATCAGGATGCGGCCATGGTTTTTACATCTGGCGACAGCAATATATTTATCGGCGCTCTGTTTAATATATTCGCCATCCAACGCCAGAACCCTTCCGCAGCGCGGGCAGGTCGGATGAATTGCGGATTCGCTTTCGAGCGCGTCTTTGACGGAATCAAAAACCTCGCCGGGCGTCTTTTCGCGGGCGGAACGTTTGCCGTGGATCAGTTCCTTCGGCTCGCGGGCATAGTTCAGTACGGCGGAAGGATCCGGCAGGGTGCGGAAAACCAGCGCCGTATACCAGGCATCGTTTAGGGCGTTATGGAAGGACATGTTCTCATCCGGCTCGATGCCGGTCAGTTCCATGGCGGCTTTGAGGCCGGCACGGTCCTTGAGCTTGTGCTCCTGGCTGAAGAGCTGCTGGATATCGCACAGCTGAGGCAGGGGGATATCCTCGCAATGGAAGAAATGGATGTTCTGGTACAGCACGCTTACGTCGTCGATGCCCCAGGTGAGCAGGGTGTAGTCGTCTCCGCACCAGGCGGCGAACTGCTCCAGGGCTTCCCGGAAGGCCGGGGCGCCGGCCAGCGTCTCGGAATCCAGGCCGGTCATGCGGCGGATGCGGGGATGAATGCGCAGATAGTGGGTCGGCGCGATCGGAATGGAGATCGTATCGGCGGGATTCAGGTTTCCGTCCAGCTTTACGGCGCCGATCTGGATCATTTCAAAGATGAGTTTGTCGCCGACCTCGCGGTAGGCTTTGCTCTGGTAAGAGATCGGCTGGTTCCATTCCAGATCCAGGATGATATAAGTCATAATTTCCTCAATTCATTATTTACAATTCATTATGATCTGCGGCAGACGCACCTGCCAGCGCTCCTGTGCTCCAGGCGATCTGAAGATTGAAGCCGCCCGTGTGCGCGTCGACGTCGATCATTTCGCCGGCAAAGTAGAGGTTCGGGATCAGCTTGCTGCGCATGGCGCCGGGATCGATCTCCCTGATACTGACGCCGCCGCGGGTAACGACCGCTTCGTCGATCGGCCGGGGGGCTTTGACGGTCAGGGGCAGGGCCTTGAGCATAACCAGGAGCTTTTCCCGTTGGGCGGCGGTCACCTGGTTGCAGGGCAGGGAAGCGTCGATTACGCAAAGACCGGGGAAGATCTCCGCCAGGCTCGCGGGCAGCAGGCCCGGCAGAACGCTTTTCAGCTGTTTTTTGCCGGCTTCGGAGAAGTCCCGGCGCACCCTCGCGTCCAGCTGTTCCCGGGTGAGCCCGGGCTTCAGGTCAACGGTCAGTCCGGCGCCTGCAGGGGGATCCGGCAGGTGACAGCTGGCTTCCAGCGCCAGGGGCCCGGAGATCCCGAAGTGGGTAAAGAGCATTTCACCCAGTTCGGTGTACAGCGTCTTTTTGCCGTTTGACAGGGTCAGCGTCACGTTCCGCAGGCTCAGCCCCTGCAATGACCGGGGCCAGGTTTCTTCCGTTTCCAGGCCGACCAGGACAGGAGAGCGGGGAGTTACCGTATGACCCAGGTCTTCTGCAAAGCGGTATCCGTCGCCGGTAGAACCGGTGGAAGGATAGCTCAGCCCGCCGCAGGCCAGGATGACCGCGTCCGCTCGCTGGACCGTTCCGTTTTTCAGTTTGGCGCCTGTCAGCCTGCCGCCTTCAACGGTCAGCGTTTTCACTTCGGCGTTCAGGCAGACGCGGACGTTCAGCTTCCGCAGAAGGGAGGTCAGGGCTTTGGTCACGTCGCTGGCTTTTTCGGAGGAAGGGAAGACCCGTTTTCCACGCTGGACGGTGACCGGACAGTCGTTTTCCTCCAGCAGGGTCATCATATCCCGGGGCGCAAAAAAGTTCAGCGCGCTGTAAAGAAACCTCGGATTGCGGGGTACCTGGGAGAGAAATTCATCCCGGTCGCAGTCGTTGGTCAGGTTACAGCGGCCTTTGCCGGTGATATAGACTTTCTTGCCAAGCTTTTCATTCTTTTCCAGCAGGGTGACGTCGGCCCCTGCCCGGGCGGCAAAAACAGCGGCCATCATGCCGGCTGCGCCGCCTCCGATGACCACGATGTCTGACATAAAAATCCTCCGGAGTCGCTTTGATCAAAGGAGAGTATACGGGAAAAACGGCAATTATGCAAGAAAAGAACTTGACTTTAGCTCGGTAAAGTGATAGAGTGTCAGCATCAAATTGATACCTGAGGAGGAAACTGTAATGAAAAAACTGATCGCTCTGGTCCTGGTGCTGTGTCTGAGCCTTGGCGCTTCCATCGCGCTGGCTGACACATTCAGACAGGGTATTGACCCGGAATACCCGCCCTTCAGCTATCTGGACGACAACGGTGAATATGCAGGCTTTGACGTGGAAGTCTGCCAGGCGGCCTGCAAGATCCTGGGCCTGGATTACGAAGCCGTTCCGGTCAACTGGGAGAACAAAGAGAATTCCCTGAACGCCAATGAGCATGACTGCGTCTGGTCCGGAATGACGATCAAGCAGTCCATGATCGACGCCGGTTTTGTGATTTCCACCCCTTACTATGAGAACAAACAGGTGATTCTGACCAAGGAAGGCAACGGCATTGCTTCCAAGGACGACCTGGCCGGAAAGCGTGTTGCGGTACAGCTGGGCACATCCGGTGAAGACATGCTCGCGGGAGATCAGCTGGAGCTGTCCCAGACCTTTGACGGCGGCGCCGCGATCACCATGGAGAGCTTCCTGGTCTGCGCGACTGAGCTGGATGCCGGCGGCGTGGACGCGGTCGTTGTTGACCTTCCTGTTGCGCAGGATCTGGTCACCAAGTACGAAGACTTTGTGATTCTGGACGAAATACTGGGCAACGAGCAGTACGGGATCCTTTACCGCGCGGGCGACGAAGAAATCTGCAAGAAGATGGATGAAGCCGTAATGCAGCTCGTGGCGGACGGCACCTATCTGCAGCTGGTGGAAAAGTACAATCTGGAAAAAGAATACTTTGCGCTGCTTCAGGCTGCTGAATAATCACTGTCGGTACTGACGCTCATTTCAGCAGGGGCCCCTGTTCCGGGCCCCTGCGATTTCAGTATTAAAGGAGTTTTGTATGTCGATCCTGACAATGATCACCAAGATGGGAGAAGGCCTCGGCAGGACCTGCGCGATCTTTTTTCTGACGCTGCTGTTCAGCCTTCCGCTGGGTCTGATCGTATCCCTGCTTCGGATGAGCAAAAACAAGATCGTTTCCTCGATCGCCAAGGTATATATCGCTATCCTGCGGGGAACGCCGCTGATGCTGCAGCTGCTGGCGGTGACCTACGGACCGTATTATCTTTTCGGGATCGGCGTATCCCGGGAAAAACTGATCCCGGTGGTGATCGCTTTTGCCCTGAACTACGCCGCATATTTCGCGGAGATCTACCGCGGCGGCATCGAATCCATGAGCCAGGGACAGTATGAAGCGGCGGAAGTGCTGGGTTACAGCAGATTCCAGTGTTTCATGCGGATCATCCTGCCCCAGGTGATCAAGCGGATTCTGCCTTCGGTAACCAACGAGATCGTGACGTTGGTCAAGGATACGTCTCTGGCGTTCACTGTGGCTTATCAGGAGATGTTTACCATCGGTAAACAGATCGCGAATTCTCAGACCAGTTTTCTGCCTTTTGTGATCGCCGGCGTTTTCTATTTCCTGTTCAATGCGATCGTCGGCTGGGTCATGGGACGGTTTGAGAAGAAACTGAGTTATTACAGGTGACAGACATGAGTAAACTGCTTGAGATCAATCACTGCCGGAAATCTTTCGGCACGAATGAAGTGCTGACCGACCTGAGCCTTTCGGTGGAGGAAGGCCAGGTGCTGTCCATCATCGGCCCCAGCGGCAGCGGGAAGTCCACGCTGCTTCGCTGCGCCACGCTCCTGGAAACCATGGACGGCGGAGACCTGATTTATCTGGGGAACTATGCTGCACGTGACGTGGACGGGAAGGCTGTCTACGGGACACCTGCGGAATTGCAGAAGATCCGGGGTATGTTCGGCCTGGTGTTTCAGAACTTCAATCTTTTCCCGCACTATTCCGTGCTGAAGAATGTAATGGAAGCGCCGATGCTGGTACAGAAGCGGGCGGAAAAAGAAGTGAAGGAAGAAGCGCTGTCGCTGCTGGACCAGATGGGCCTGTCGGATAAGGCGGACGCTTACCCTTACCAGCTCTCGGGCGGCCAGCAGCAGCGGGTGTCCATCGCCCGGGCGCTGGCGATGAATCCGAAGATCCTGTTCTTCGACGAGCCGACTTCCGCCCTGGATCCGGAACTGACCGGGGAGATTCTCCGCGTGATCCGGAAACTGGCAGAGAAGAAAATGACCATGGTCATCGTGACCCATGAGATGGCTTTTGCCCGGGACGTTTCGGACTGGGTGGTGTTCATGAACGGCGGCGTGATCATCGAGCAGGGCGATCCGCGGGAAGTGATCGACCATCCGACGCACGAGCGGACGATCCAGTTCCTCCGGAGACTGCAGGAGACATGAAAAGCTATCGATACGTATTGCTGGATCCTACCGGCAACCTCACCGCCCTGGTGCTGGATCCAGCGGATCCGGCGGATGAAAGGCTGCTGACCGGTGAACTGCTGAAGCAGAGCGAGCAGGTGGCTTATCTGGAACTGCCGAAGAAATCCGGCGCCGTGGCGGCCATCCGCCTGATGGGCGGGGAGTTCTGCGGCAACGCCGCTATGGCCTCGGCAGCCTGGCTGATCCGGGACGAAGCGGAGCAAGGCAGAACGAAAGCGCTCCTGATGGAAATATCGGGCGCGGAGGATCCGGTGTGCTGTACGGTCCTGAAAACAGCGGACGGGTTTGAGGGGACCGTGGAAATGCCCGGCGTTCCCGAGATCGGAACTGAAACAATCTGCGGCATTCCGTTTACGGCGGTCCGGATGGAGGGCATCACCCACCTGATCTGCGACGACAGGGCTTTTGAAAAAGAGGAAGCGGAAAGCCTGCTCAGGCAGATCGCGGGCCTGCTGCCGGATGAAGCGATCGGACTGATCCAGTGGGACCGGGCGGAGCAGTATATGCAGCCCCTGGTCTTTGTCCGCGGGAGCGGCAGCCTGGTATGGGAACACGGCTGCGGAAGCGGCAGCGCTGCGGTCGGCGCGGCGGAAGCGCTCCGGAACGGAACGGGAGAAACCGAAATCGAAGTGAAACAGCCGGGCGGAACGATCCGTGTGTCCGCCGCGGCGGAAAACGGGAAGATCCTGTCCGTGAAGATTTCCGGACGGGTGAAGCTTGGAATAGAAACAATCATTGAGATACCATAAGCGGTTATCCGACAGAAGGTCAGCCCCTGAGCAATCAGGGGTCTCTTTCATTTAAATATTCTTTCATTGACCCGGCCTGAAGAATATAGTATGATGTATCTGGAAGAAAAACCCAACAACTGAACAATATCGAACGGAGGGAAACCGATGAAAAAGCTTCTTTGCCTGTTCCTGACCCTGGCGATGCTCCTGACCTGCGCGGCCGCCTTCTCTGAGGCGCAGCCGGAGGCACCCCTATTTACACCGGGCACCTACAGCGGCGAGGCGCAGGGCATCTTTGTACCCGTGAAAGTGATGGTCAAAGTCTCTGAAAACGAGATCCAGACCGTGCTGGTCGACGCGACCGGCGAGACGCCGGAGCTGGGCGGCGTTGCGGCGGAAAAGATGGCGATGGCCATTATGAAAGCCCAGACGCCGAACGTGGATACCGTTTCCGGCGCGACGGTGACCAGCAAGGCCATTATCGCCGCGGCAACCCAGGCGCTGGAAAGCGCCGGTGCGGACATTGCCGTGCTGGACGCAAACCGTAAGGATACCGGAGACACCGGACCCAAAGCCGAGAAGACGATCGATACCGAGGTCGTGATCGTCGGCGCGGGCGGTGCCGGCATGACTGCGGCGATCATGCTGAAACAGGCCGGGGTCGACTTTGTGATCCTGGAAAAAATGCCCTATGTCGGCGGTAACACCACCAAAGCAACCGGCGGTATGAACGCATCAGAAACGCACTATCAGAAAGAACAGGGAATCGAGGATTCCAACGCGCTGTTCGCCGCCGATACCATGAAGGGCGGCCATGCGCTGAACGACGCTTCCCTGGTAGCCGTGATGACCAACAGTTCCGCGGGCGCGATCGACTGGCTGGACACCATCGGTGCGGCCCTGCCGAAGATCTCTTTCTCCGGCGGCGCTTCCGTAAACCGGATTCACGCTCCTGAGGACGGCTCCGGCGTCGGCGCGTACCTGGTGGACCGCTTCTCCGCAAAGCTGAATGAGCTGGGTGTGGAGGTTATGCTGGAGACCGCGGCGACCGAGCTGATTACCGACGGGGAAGGCAAGGTTGTCGGTGTGAAGGCGGAAGGCCCGGACGCGGCCTATACCATCAACGCAAAGGCTGTGATCCTGGCGAGCGGCGGATTCGGCGCCAATGAGGAAATGTATACCTCTTACCGGCCGGACCTGAAGGGCACTGTGACCACCAACGCGCCCGGCGCCACCGGCGACGGCATCGTGATGGCCCAGAAACTGGGCGCAGACCTGGTGGACATCGAGCAGATTCAGCTGCATCCCACCGTCGAACAGACGACTTCCATCCTGATTACTGAGTCCGTGCGCGGTGACGGCGCAATCCTGGTCAACCAGAGCGGCGTGCGCTTCACCAACGAGCTGCTGACCCGCGACGCGGTATCCGCCGCAGAACTGGAGCAGGAAGGCAGCTACGCCTATATCATCTTTGACCAGAAACTGAGGGACAACCTGAAAGCGATCGAGAAATACGTCAAGAGCGGCATTACCGTGCAGGCGGATACGATCGAAGGCCTGGCGGAACAGCTGAATATCGATCCGGCGACGCTGGCGAAGACGCTGGCCGACTGGAACGAGATCGTGAAGAACCAGCGGGATCCGGACTTCGGCCGGACCACCGGTATGAACGAAGACCTGTCCACCCCGCCGTATTACGCGATCAAGATCGCTCCCGGTATCCATCACACGATGGGCGGCATCAAGATCAATACGGCTGCGGAGGTTATCAACACCGAAGGCAAGGCGATTCCCGGACTGTTCGCGGCAGGCGAAGTCTGCGGCGGCGTCCACGGCGGCAACCGCCTGGGCGGCAACGCGGTGGCGGATATCGTCATCTTCGGCCGGATCGCCGCGGAAACCGCGATGAAGTACATCGGAAAGTGACAGTACAGGGGAAAAACAATCCGGCATATTGACAGGGACGCGGAGGAAGCGTATCCTTCATCTAAACCGGCGAGGGAGAAGAGTAACTTCTTTGCGGCACGGTACAGGGAACTGCCGATAGTGGGACGGCGGTGCGTGCGGAAGATGTGAATGGGCTCCTGAGGGCGCTCCGAAAAGCAATGAGTAGGAAGCGACGGGGGACGCACCCGTTACCAGGGCGGCACGTATCAGGGGTACGTGATGAAAGAGATGGTTTTCCGCAAGGAAGATCAAGCTGAGTGGCACCGCGAAATAATCGCCTCAGCGCGCAGTGAGAGATGCGCGCTGAGGTTTTTGTTTTCCGGCTCAAAAAGACCCCCTGAATTTCATTATTTTACAAGATGAAAGGAAGGACAAAACAATGAAAAAGGCAATGGCACTGGTACTCTCTCTGATCATGGTATTCTCTATGGTTTCCCTGGCTTCTGCGGAGGATGCGAAGACCTATACCATCGGTATCTGCAATCTGGTGGATGACGCAAGCCTGAACCAGATCATCCAGAACATCCGGGAACGGCTGGCAGAAATCAGCGAAGAAAAAGGCGTGCAGTTTGAAATTCTTGAGCAGAACTGCAACCTGGACGCTTCTGTGCGGCAGCAGATCATCGAGAACTATATTGCGGATGAAGTTGACCTGCTGGTCGGCGTCGCGACGCCCGTGGCCCAGACCATGCAGGGTATGACGGAAGAGAGCAATATCCCCGTCGTCTTTGCGGCGGTTTCGGATCCGGTTGGCGCAGGCCTGGTGGAGAGCCTAGAAGCGCCCGGCGCAAACATCACCGGTACTTCTGATTACCTGAACACCAACGCGATCCTGGACCTGATCTTTGCCGCCAATCCAGACGCGAAGAAGATCGCGCTGCTTTACAATCCCTCCGAGGACGCCTCCACCGCTCCGATCGTGACGGCCAAGGAAGTCCTGGCGGCCAAGGGGGTCGAAGTGAAGGAATACACCGGTTCCAATCCTTCCGAAGTAATGCTGGCGGCGGACGCCATCGTGGCGGACGGAATGGACGCGGTATTTACACCTACCGACAATACGATCATGGCGGCGGAACTGTCCATCTATGAGAAGTTTGCCGAGGCGAAGATCCCGCATTACTGCGGCGCGGACTCCTTCGCCCTGAACGGCGCGTTCCTCGGCTTCGGCGTGGATTATGCAAACCTGGGCCGGGAAACAGCGGACATGATCGCCGCGATCCTGCTGGACGGCGCGGAACCTGCAACGCTGGCCGTGAAGACCTTCGACAACGGTACAGCGACTGTGAATACCGAAACCTGCGAAGCGGTCGGATTTGATTTTGAAACGATCAGGGAAGCGTTCGGCCCGTTCTGCACCCAGGTGGTGGAGATTCAGACAGCGGAGGCTTTTGAATAATCGGCCGCGGCGGCAGAACCAACAACATTCATGATGGAATTGAGTTATGGGTATAGATAAGTGGCTGGCCTTGGGCCAGACAGCTGCGGAACTGGGCCTGGTGAATGCCCTGACGGTGCTGAGCTTGTTCCTGAGCTATTCAATGCTGAATGTGTGCGACCTGTCCACGGACGGATGCTTCACGCTTGGCGCGGCAGTGGGTACGCTGACAGCGATCGCCGGGTATCCCTGGCTTTCGCTGCCGGCGGCCATGCTGGCCGGGATGATCTCCGGTTTTGTGACGGCGACGCTGCAGACACGGATGGGTGTACAGAGTTTACTGGCCGGTATTGTCGTCAATACCGGACTTTACTCTGTCAATCTGGCCCTGACAGGGAACAAGGCGACCCTGCCGCTGAACAAGACAACGACGATCTTCTCCATGGCAAAGGATCTGCTGAAGGATACGTTCCTTGCGGGCCAGAGCGCGCTGATCGTCATGCTGATTGTTGTGGCGCTGGTCGTGATTTTCCTGTGCTTCTTCCTGAAGACGAAGCTGGGACTGGCGATCCGCGCAACCGGAAGCAACACGGATATGGTACGTTCCTCTTCCATCAACCCCACGTTCACAACGACCGTGGGCCTTTGCGTTTCCAATGCGTTCACGGGGCTGAGCGGATGCCTGATGGCGCAGCAGCAGAAGAGCTTTGACATCAATATGGGATCCGGCATGGTGACCGTCGCCCTGGCGAGCCTGCTGATCGGCGGTGTGTTCGTGGCGAAGCATAAGCGGATACCGCTCCGGGCAGTCGGCGCGGTGATCGGCGCGATCCTCTTCCGGATTGTCTATGCCCTGGCGCTGCGGCTCAATATGCCGGCGTTCATGCTGAAACTGGTTTCCTCGGTGATCGTGGTACTGGCGATTTCCGGTCCTTACCTGAAAAAGCAGCTTCCGCTTGTGCTCCGCCGGTGGAAAGCCTCCCGGGAAGGAGGGCTGAAGGATGCTTGAGCTGAAGAACGTCTGCAAGACTTTTCATCCCGGCACGCCGGACGAAAAGCGGGCGCTGATCGACGTATCCCTGACCATCGGGGACGGGGACTTTGTGAGCATCATCGGCGCGAACGGAGCGGGGAAATCCACCCTGTTCAACGCCATCTGCGGCAGTTTTGTGATCGATTCAGGTTCCGTATACCTGGACGGGAAAAACGTGACCATGACGCCGGAACATAAAAGAGCCCGGCGGATCGGCCGGCTGTTCCAGGATCCGATGCGCGGCAGCGCGCCGGATATGAGTATTGAAGAGAACCTGGCGCTGGCAGCCGGGAACGGCGGCTGGCTTTCCCGGGTATCCGCAGCGGACAAAAAGGCGTTCAGGGACCGGCTGAGCCTGCTGGGCATGGGCCTGGAGGACAGGATGCGCCAGCCGGTAGGCCTGCTTTCCGGCGGCCAGCGGCAGGCCCTGACCCTGCTGATGGCGACCTACCACGCGCCGCAGGTGCTGCTGCTGGACGAGCATACGGCGGCCCTGGATCCCGGAACGGCGGAAAAGGTGCTCGCGCTGACGAAGAGCATTGTCGAAGAGAACCGGATCACCTGCCTGATGATCACGCATAACATGCAGAGCGCACTGGACCTGGGTAACCGGACGCTGATGATGGACCGGGGCAGGGTGATCTATGACGTGACCGGGGAGGAGCGGGCGCAGCTGACAATCGCGGACCTGACAGATAAGTTCCGGCAGCTCAGCGGACGGACACTGGACAATGACAGAATGCTGCTTGGCGTAAAATAACGCCGGGCGGCTCTTTTCATCTTAGGAAATGTATGATATGATCAATACACAAAGTGGAATGACAAAGTACAGAGCCTGCATTTCCGCGTCGAAAGGATCAGCATATGGCAGTTGAATTGGTTTACCGGCATTTTCTTACACTCTTCCTGATTGTCGGTTTTTCAATGAAACTATGGCACCAGCGCGGTTCCATGGACCATTCGCTGCGCTATCACTGGCTTACGATCCTCAGCACGCTGATCCTGATTGTGGTGGACAGCGGGGAACTGTGGGCGGCAGAGGATCCGTCCCGGCGATTCCTGCGTATACTGTTTTCAGTCATTGGTTACATCATGAGGCCGACTGCCGCGCTGAGCATCTGCCTGATTGTTTATCCGAGAACCAAACGCCCGTTCTGGCTCTGGATCCCGAACCTCATCAACGCGTGCATCTACTGTACCGCCTTTTTTTCCGACGTGGCGTTTTACTTCGGCGATACCTATCATTTCGGAAGAGGGCCCCTGAGCTACTCGGTGATGTGGGTCTCCTTCTCCTATATTGCCCTGGCGGTGATCATGACCTGGTGGGGTTTCCGGAGAAAGGACCATACCCGGGAGCGCTTTATCCTGTATGTCTGCGCGATCGCCTGCGTTTGCGCGGCGCTGATTGATATGGAGATGGAAAGCGCGCACCTGAACGCCGCGATTATTATCAGCAGTTTGTTCCTGTATGTATTCCAGCGTTCCATTGATACGAACCGGGATCCTTTGACGAGACTGCTGAACCGTATCTCCTTCTATGACGATTGCATCCGGTTCGGCGCGTCCATCAGCGCCGTAGCCTCCATTGACATGAACGGCCTGAAGTATCTGAACGATTCGGCGGGACATGAAGCGGGAGACGAGGCGCTGAAGATCATCGGTATGAACCTTCAGGAGATCCGGAACAAAAAGATCTACCCGTACCGCATCGGCGGGGACGAGTTTGCTCTCCTGTTTATCCACCAGGACGAAGAGGTTGTGGCGCAGGTGATCAAGGATCTGAAACAGCGGATCCAGGCCCGGGGATATTTTATCTCCACCGGTTATTCCATGCGGGGACTCAGTTCGGCCACAGTGCAGGATCTGATCCGCTGGGCGGATGAGAAAATGTACAAGGACAAAGCACGGTTCTATCAGGAATACATGCATGACCGACGGAGGAACAGGCAATGATCTTCTTCCAACAATTTTATCTTGACAAAGAAAAGGATATCGCGGTCGACCTCCGGATGGAGGGAGACCGCCTGTTCTATACCATCCGGACGCCGAACCACCATTCCGGCAACCTGATCACGAACCTGGCGAAACTGTGTGACCTGAAGACAGAGCTTGACGATCAGGGACTGAAGGTGATCCGTGACGAGATCCCCAGCTATTACGACGGGGACAACCGGAAGATGTATATCCTGCGGCTCGGGAATACAAAGATCGCCAATATCTTTCCGAACGGCCGGGTGGAGATGAAGGCGTCGATTCCCGCGATCTCCAAGACGCTGATGAGCCAGACCCGGGATTATAAACTCGGCGTAGCCAAGACGATCGTCAAGACCTATATCCTGGGCGACTGCAAGTTCCGGACGGACCTGCATACGCATATGAACGGGAACCTTCCGCCGGACGCCCTGATCGCCCTGGGCATCGTGCGACAGCTGAGGTACCCGTATTACTACATCAAAAAGCTGGAACTGCGCTGCGACCTTTCCCAGACGGCGAAGCTCGAGGAACGCCGGATCGCGGCGGAAGCGGCACTGGGGGAAACTACGCTGACCGGAAAGCACCGGGAGCGTCGGATCGACGACCTGACATTCATCAATTTTGCGGAGCTGATCCTCGGGAATCCCGCGGACGCGCAGTACAACATCGACCGGATCCGGAATTCCCTGACGATCCCCAAAGACGGCCAGGCCGTGTTCAACGATCTGGAAAAAGTTTACCTGTATCGATACGTATTCACCAAGGGAAGGCCGGCTGAGGATCAGTACAGCGGGATCAACCTGGCCCTGATCCCGGACCGGGAGGTGCTTGCCTACGCTGAACAGATGCGCCGGGACCGGGAAACAGAACGCTTCGGCAGCAATACACTGTACCAGGACCTGCTTTTATGGATCGCCCGGGAATACCGCCGCAGGGGAATTGAATATGCGGAGATATCGGACACGAGCCTGCTGAACCGCGCCGTGTTTGCCCGTAAACTGCGGGAAATCCACGAGATCATGCCGGCGGTCACCCGGGAAACCGGCGTGACGCTCCGGTTCCTGGCCGGCATACGCCGGATTCCGCTGACGATCATCAGAGACCGGATTACGCCCAACGACTACCTGGCGGACAACTTGCAGATCCTCCGGGCAATTGCCGGGGATCCCTATGTGGCCGGCAGCGATATCATCGGCGAGGAGATCAACAACATCCTGGAACTGCGCGCGGTAATCCGGGAACTGGTAAAGATTGCCGGGGAAAACGAAGGCTTTGTGATCCGCATTCATGCTGGCGAGAACGACTCCCTGCGGGACAATGTGGCAAACAGCATCGCCTGTGTGACGGAAGCGCTGGCGCCCGGGCAGAAGATGCCGAACCTGCGGATCGGACACGGCCTGTACACCTGTGACCTGCGAAAACCCAAGGGCCAGAAACTGCTGGCGGACATGAAGAAAAACAAGGTGACACTGGAATTCCAGATCACCTCCAACGTGCGGCTGAACAACCTGTCCCGGCTGGACAACCATCCGCTGCGGCAGTATCTGCGGGCAGGCGTCGCCTGCGTGCAGGGAACGGACGGCAGCGCGCTGTACGGAACGGATTCTATTGACGAGGAGCTGTCGCTGGAGAAACTGCTGGGACTGAGCTGCGACGAGCTGAAAAAGATGCGCAGGACGGAGGAACGGATCCTGCAGGAGAGCCTGCGCGTGTTTGAAAAGCGGATGACGGTGTTTCATGAGGAGTACGGCGCCGGGGACGCGGAGAAATGGTACCTGCGCCGGCTGGAGGAAACGCCCAGGATCGTACAGGACCTGTGGAAGGAATCCGGACGGATCGACGCGGCGGAGGAACTGAAGGAGCTGATCGCCCCGCTGCCGGAAGGGAAGTTCCCGGTGGTGATCGCAGGCGGAAGCTTCAACAACTCAAGCCACCGCTCCAACGTGCGGGATGAAGAGAAACTGCTGATCGACCGGCTGCTGGACACGCTGAACCCGGCGAAAACATATTTTGTGATCGGCCACAGCCTGTCCGGGCAGGAGGGTTACCTGGCGGATCGGAACAGGGGACGGTTTGAGATCGTCGCAATCGTGCCCAACCGGATCAGCCGGGCAGAGAAAAAACGCCTGCTCGCGGCGGGCGTTTCGGTCAGGATCTCCATCGAAAGTTCCGGAATGGGACTGTATAAGAGCTTTTCCTATGAGGTCTTCAAGCGGATGGATTCGGCATTGATCGCCTTTGACGGCAACGCGCCGGCCCAGAACCTGATGCAGGAGGCGAAGAATGGCCGGGGCAAGTGCAGGATGTTTATCAATCCGCGGTCCAGAGGACTTCGGATCAAAGCCAAAATGCTTGAAGGTTATGTGGAACCGATCGGAACCCCGTACGCAGTCATCAGCGCCTTGACAGCTCTCTCAGGTTCATGACCCCGGTTATGCCTATGGCGAGGCCTTGGAAGATATCCTGGCCGTTCTCATTTCTCAGACAACAGACAAGAAGCTGCATCCGGAAGATGGAGCCGTCCGGCTTGTAAATGCGGAAGAGCCCTTGCGCACCGTTGATCCGGGCTTCTTTTCCTGCTGCGGGAAGGTTGCAAAAGCAGGTTGAAAAGGGTAAAATATATAGAATCCATCAAAAAGGGCGGTGAGCGGATGAGCGAAGAAAGAAAAGCGGCTGAGCGGCTGGCGCTGCGGCTGCTGGGTGTTGTGCTGACCTTTGTCATCCTGCGCTGGGTCCTGCCCGAAGTATGGGACAAGCTTTCGCCCTTTATCATCGCGATCCCGATCGCTGCCGCGCTGCAGCCGGTGATCCGGTTCCTGCAGAAAAAGATTAAAATGAAGCGGAGCCCCGCGTCGCTGATTCCGGTGCTCCTGCTGCTGTTCATCTTCCTGGGCCTGCTGACCTGGCTGTTCACGTTCGGTATCGGCCAGGTCACACGGATTGTGAATCATTCCGGGGACATGATCACCGAGACGGTCAATTCCGTCCGGCAGGCGCTGAAAAACCTGCTGGCCTCCATTGGCGCGACCTCCGGCCCCGGTGTGGAACAGTGGCTCCGGAACGCAATCAGCCAGGCGATGGAGCGCCTGAGCGAGTTCGGCACCGATGTGGCGGAGAGAATGGTGAATTTCTCCATCAGCCTGGCCGCGTCCATGCCGTACGTCATCATTTATATCAGCTTCCTGACCATCGGGCTGTATTTTATCTCAAAGGACTACGACAATATCCGCAGCTATCTGCCGGGCGGAAAACGCCGGAAGCAGGACAGCACGACGACCCAGCTGACAAACTCCACGCTGAAGAGCCTCTTCGGCTATCTGCGGGTACAGGGCACCTTCGGCGTGATGGTATGGATCATTTCCTGGATCTATCTGACGGCATTCGGTTTCCCTTACGCCGGCATCATTGCGCTTTGCTGCGGTGTGTTCGAGCTGATCCCGATGATCGGAAGCGGCGTGCCCTATATCGTGATGTCCATCGTCCAGTTCCTGCTGGGGAACACCCGCTTCGGAATCCTGCTGCTGGTGCTGACGCTGGTGCTGCAGCTGCTCCGCCGGGTGCTGGAACCAAAGCTGATGGCCGACAGGATCGGCATCACGCCGCTGCAGAGCCTGATCGGCATGTTTGTCGGCCTGCGCTACGGCGGGATCATCGGCCTGATCGGCGGCCCGGTCCTGATGTCCGTGGTGGTCGGTGCTTTCAAGGGCGGACTGTTTTCACTGGCAGCCAGGGACTGCCATATCATCTCGGCATGGTTTAAAAATCGATTGAAATAACACAAGGAGGATCCTGAATGTACAGTTGTCCCGGATGCGGATCCCAGATGCTGTTCGATATTGCCGGGCAGCAGTTGAAGTGCGGCCGGTGTGACCGGACCATGAGCATAGAGGAAGCAGATGAGAAAGAAGCCCGGCAGGCCGGAAGCAGCTTTGCCGTGGATGTGCTGACCTGCCCGACCTGCGGCGCGGAGATCCGTGCCGTCAATACGGCTGCGGCATCTTTCTGCAGCTACTGCGGTTCTTCCGTGATGCTTGAAAAGCAGGAAGGCCAGGAGTTTGTGCCTCCGGAAACCGTAATCCCGTTCCAGATCACGCGGGAACAGTGCTTTGAAAAATTCCGGAATATGCTGAAGGGCAGTTTCTGCGCGGATCACCGGCTGAAGAAGAATATCAGCGCGGAGGATTTCCGCGGGATCTATGTGCCTTACCATACCTACAGCGGTTCAGTGGAAGGCAGCGCAACGGTCGAAGGAAGCGAGACCAAAGGCGATACGAGCTATTACTACAAGACCCGGATCCACCTGAACCACCACTATACCGGGATCATGCATGACGCGTCCAGGGAAATGCCGGATAACATCTCCGAAGCGATTTCCATCTCCAAAGACGCACGGGATATGGTACGGCCGTTCTCGCCGGCTTACCTGAGCGGCTTCTATGCGGACGTGTCGGATACCGATCCGGATTATTACATTCCGTATGCCCGGTCCGAAACGATCCGCAAGGGTCTTGAGGATACGCTGCCGACGCTGGAGAACGACTCCTGCAGCTATTCCACTTCCGCGGCGGAAAAGGCGCTGATGCCCAAAGCGCAGGCTGAATATACCGGCGATACCATGCTGCCGGTCTGGTTTATGTCCATGAAGAGCGGGAAGCGCGTGCTCTACGCCGTACAGAACGCTGTGACCGGGGAAATGTGGGCCGATATCCCGATGGATATCTCCCGCTTTGTCCTGGTGACGCTGGCGCTCGGCGTGGCGCTGTATTTCCTGTTCAACAGCTTCCTGACCCTGCGCCCGGAAATGGTCCTGATTGCGGCAATGCTGCTGGCGATTTTCGCCCAGATTGCCGTGAACGGCAGGCGGTCAAAGATCGGGGAGAAACAGCTGGCGGAAGCCGTCGTCCGGGGCGAGACCGTGGATGTTGACGACCGGATGAGCAAGATGCGGAAGCTGGAGGCGCGGGTGAACCGCCAGAAAAACCACGGGATCTTCCGCTATCTCGGCGCACTGGGCACCGGCGCGGCCTCCGTGATCGGACTGAACCTGATCTCCGGCCTGGACAATGTCATGTATTTCCGCTGGGGTTCGCTGATCCTGACAGTTATTATGGCTTTTCTGCTGATTCCCTGGGGAAAGCAGTCAAAACTGCCGGTCGGCTGCCTCATCACGCTTGTCGCGATGATCGCCGGCACCGTGATCCTGCTGCTGGATCCGTTCCACAGCGCGGACACCCCGGTGTATATTGTGACGCTGGCGATCATGGCCGGCGTGGTCTGGGAAAGCCTGACGCTGCTGCGGCTTTACAACAAGTCGTGCTCCAATGCGCTGCCCCAGTTCGAAACACATACAGGAGGTGAGCTTCTGTGAAAAAGATTCTTGCTTTCCTGCTGACCCTGTTCCTGCTGGTTCCCGTCTTTGCAGCGGCGGAAACCAGGACGAATGAATCCACTGGCTACATTGCCGTGCTTGACGACAGCGGCAGCCTGCTGGACGCCGCCGAATACGACGGCGTATGGGAAACGATGATGCCGATTACGGAGCATTGCAACGTCGGTTTCTATACCTACAGCGGTTCGTCCACAAGCTACGTGATGGACAAAGCGAAAGCCTGGGCGAACGACAACTTTCCGGGCACCTGCACGCTGTTCATCATCGATATGGCGACGCGCCAGCTGGCAGTCTGGTCCAGCACGGACGTACAGAAGACACTGAGCCAGTCCAAGGGCTATACCATTACCGACAATGTATATAAATACGCCTCACGGGGAGACTACGCCGGATGCGCGGAAAGCGCGTTCAACCAGATGAACAAGGCCCTGAACGGCGAAAACGTCAAAGGGCCCATGCGCATCATCAGCAATGCTTTGCTGGCCCTGCTGGCGGCGATCCTGCTGGCCTATCTGTTTATCTCCGCCCGTATGGAGCAGGAGGTAAAGGTCTCCCTGCCTGATATTATCACGACAACGGCGGCCGGGGCCGGCGCGGTCATAGCCGCGAAGACGCTGACCCGGAAGGTGAAACATTCCTCTTCCTCCGGCGGCGGAGGTTTCCACGGCGGCGGAGGCGGCGGCTTCAGCGGCGGTGGCGGCGGCTTCGGCGGTGGCGGCGGCAGCCACGGATTCTGATATTACATTTTAAGGATAACGAAAATTCATGACGACCGAACTGACACGCGGCGCAATGACGAAAAAAGCACTCTCCGTTGCCTGGCCGGCGATGGCGGAGAGCTTTTTCGTTGCCCTCGCGGGCATGATCGACACGATGATGGTGTCGGCACTGGGCCCGTCCGCCGTTGCGGCGGTCGGACTGACAAACCAGCCGAAGTTCATCGGACTGACGATCTTTTTCGGCATCAATGTGGCAGTTTCAGCGCTGGTCGCCAGGCGAAAAGGGGAGCAGCGACAGGATACGGCCAACCAGATCCTGCTGACCGCCATCATCCTGGGCTGTATCGCCTGTGTGGCTGTAACGGCGCTGTTCGTCGGCTTCGCGCCCTGGATGATGGAATTGGCGGGAAGCAACGCTGACACCCACGAGATGGCCGTGGAATACTTCCAGATCATTATGGGCGGTACGTTCTTCAACGTAATCACGATGGTCATCAATTCCGCCCAGCGGGGAAGCGGCAATACCAAGCTGTCCATGACCACAAACCTGACCAGCAGCATTGTCAACATCTGTTTCAACTATCTGCTGATCGAAGGCCATTTTGGTTTCCCGCGGTGGGGGATCCGCGGCGCGGCGATTGCCACGGTGCTCGGCACGGTGGTGGCGGCGGGCATGGCGGTTTACTCCCTGTTCCGGAAGAGCAGCTATGTACGTATTCCCCTGATGAAAAAGCTGAAACTCCGTTATTCCCGGGAGTGCGCGAAATCCATCTGGCATCTGGCGCTGAACACTTCGTTTGAAAACATTGCGGCACGGATCGGTTTCCTGGCTACGGCGATGATCGCCGCCCGGCTGGGAACGGATGAGTTCGCCGCGCACAATATCGGCATGAGTATCCTGGGCCTGGGCTTCTCCTTTGCCGACGGCATGCAGGTGGCGGCGGTGGCGCTGGCTGGGGAAGCGCTTGGCGCGGGACAGAAGCAGACGGCGAAACGCTACGGCAGCATCTGCCAGCGGATCGGCCTGGCAATCTCCTTTATCCTGGCCTTGCTCCTGTTTTTCGGCGGGCGGTGGTTCTTCGGCCTGTATTTTACGGAGCCGCACATCCTGGAGAAGGGCGAACTGATCTGCCGGTACCTGATCCTCATCGTGCTGCTGCAGATCAGCCAGATCATCTTTACCGGCTGCCTGCGGGCGGCGGGAGACGTCCGGTATGTGCTGATCGCCGCGATCATTTCCATCGCCGGCATCCGCACGCTGTCCACCCTGGTAATGGTCAATGTCCTCGGCTGGGGCCTGCACGGCGTATGGCTGGGCATCCTGGCGGACCAACTGTCCCGGTTCATTATGGTTTCGCTGCGGTTTAAGCAGGGAAAATGGGTTGACCTGAAAATTTAATTATCCAGCCCAGTTCCCGATGCCGTCCCAGACCATTTCCAGGTTGCGTGCCATCAGACCGTTCTGCCTTGCGAACGCGGCATGCGCTTCCAGCATCATGTCCATGCCGCCGGCTTCGTTCAGTTTTCTTCCGACTTCACGCACTTCATCCGCCTGGCTGGTCAGGTAACCGCCGGGTCTTTTCTGATAGAGCCATACAAGCCGTTCCACGCAGGCTGAGAAGAAATCCGGATCGGAAATGTCCGGCAGAGGCTGCCGGGCTTTTTCTTCCGCCTGTTTCCGAAGTTCCTCTTCTTTTTTCTGCTGTTCTTCCACAGCCCTGGCATCCGGAAGACGCTTCCACAGTCCGTTGGTGATGGCCTGGGTATACAGCTTTTCGCGCATTCCGGCCGTCAGGTTCGGATTCAGTTTGTCAAAAGCCCTCCTGCTCCTGTACATCTTTTCACCGACAGGGGCGGGGATCACGCTTACATCCAGAATGCGCTCCCTTGTTTTATCTTCGGAAACGGATCCGATCCAGCGGTACGCATATTTGGCTGCTGTAGACGGGACGACAACCCGCCAGACGATCAGGCCGAGGATCAGCGATACCGCAGCGACGGCGATTAAAAGGGGATGAGTTTCCCCGGCGGCGATCATCATGATGATACAGGCGACGCCTATGCCGATCAGCACTGCCTGAAGCGGATAGAGCGGATGCCGCGGGGCATTGTGGAGGGCAAGTTCCTTCACGCAGGATTCACACAGCCCGCCGTCCTCAATGCCGACCAGGTTTTCCTCAATCTGGCTGAAGGATTTCACCTGTTTGATTACAAGGCATTTGCATGGATTGACCGTTCCGTCGTATCCGCAATTATAGCATTTCATGGAGATTCTCCTTTCAGCATGTTGTTCAGTTGTCATTCCCGGGTTCTCTGTTCTCTGCAGTTATCATATCACAGGATATCCGGAAACACAAAGATGAAAGTGTCCGGCGACAGAGCGGGAATCGGAGCAAAATCATCCAAACGAAAACGGAGCACCCTGGATTCAGAGTGCTCCGTTGCGTTTGTCTATTTGTTATTCGGTGAACAGGGCGGTGGAGTAGTAGCGGTCGCCGCTGTCGGGCAGCAGGGCCACGATGGTCTTGCCCTTGTTCTCCGGGCGCTTTGCCAGCTCGATGGCGCCATGCAGGGCGGCGCCGGAGGAGATGCCGACAGAGATACCTTCTTTTTTGGCAAGCAGCTTCGCGGCGGCAAAGGCGTCCGCGGCAGCGGCCTTGAAGATCTCGTCGTAGACCTTGGTGTTCAGTACGTCCGGCACAAAACCTGCGCCGATGCCCTGGATCTTATGGGCGCCCGCGCGGCCTTCGGACAGGACGGGGGAATCTTCGGGCTCAAGGGCAACGACTTTGACGTCAGGCTTTTTGGACTTCAGGAATTCGCCCACACCGGTCAGGGTGCCGCCGGTGCCCACGCCGGCAATAAAGACATCCACAGCGCCGTCTGTATCATTCCAGATTTCGGGGCCGGTGGTCGCACGGTGGATCGCGGGGTTCGCAGGATTCACGAACTGGCCGGGGATGAAGCTGTTGGGCGTTTCCTTTGCCAGTTCTTCCGCCTTGGCGATGGCGCCCTTCATGCCTTTGGCACCTTCGGTCAGGACCAGCTCGGCGCCGTATGCCTTCAGAATGTTGCGGCGTTCCACACTCATGGTCTCGGGCATGGTCAGGATGATGCGGTAGCCCTTGGCAGCCGCGATTGACGCAAGGCCGATGCCGGTGTTGCCGCTGGTGGGCTCAATGATCACGGAACCTTCCTTCAGCAGGCCCTTCGCTTCGGCGTCTTCGATCATCGCCTTGGCGATACGATCCTTGACGCTGCCGGCGGGATTGAAGTATTCGAGCTTCACCAGCACGGTGGCTTCCAGGCCCAGTTCCTTTTCAATATTGACGATCTCAACCAGGGGAGTATTCCCGATCAGCTCCAGGGAGCCTTTGTAGATCTTAGCCATAATCAGTACCTCCTTGATGTGTTGCGAGAAGGATATCATATTAAACCTATTGAGTCAATAGGTAATAAGATAGAGTTTTTTTATCCGGAGATATAGATTGGATCTATAACTGAAGTGAGTATGAGCCATACATTGGCCCGCGGTTGACTTTGGCAGCAGAGGGGAGTAAAGTTTCCAATATCAGGCAAACAGGAGCGTACGGCATGGAGAAACGGAATTATCAGCGGGAAATGGAAGCAGAGATCGCGCGGCTGGAAGGAAGAAAGCCGCCGCTGCTGCTGCACAGCTGCTGCGGCCCTTGCTCCAGTGCGGTCCTGGAACGGCTTTGCGAACATTTTCGCGTGACGCTTCTGTATTACAATCCGAATATTGAGCCAGAGGAGGAGTACCTTCACCGGCTGAGCGAACAGAAGCGGCTGCTCAGCCTGCTGCCGGAGGAGATTCCGCTGCTGGAGTGCGCGTATGACCATGAGGCTTTTGACGCATTTGCGCCGAAGATGGCGGACGCGCCGGAAGGCGGGGAGCGCTGCCTGGCCTGCTTTGCCCTGCGGCTGGACTATACCGCCCGGCAGGCGAAGGAACACGGATTTGAGTATTTCACGACCACGCTTTCCGTCAGCCCCCACAAGAACGCCGACAACGTGAACAGGATCGGCGCGGAGGCGGGGGAAAAGGCAGGGGTGAAGTATCTGTTCGCGGACTTCAAGAAAAAGAACGGATACCTGCGATCTCTGCAGTTATCGAAAGAATACGGGCTGTACAGGCAGGATTACTGCGGGTGCAGGTATTCCAAAGGAGAAGAATAAAATGGATTTTATAAACAGACTGGCGGCGGAGTTTAAACTGAGGCCGCAGCAGGTGCAGGCGGCGGTGGAACTGCTGGATGCGGGAAATACGATTCCTTTTATTGCCCGGTACCGGAAGGAAGCCACCGGATCTTTGGACGACCAGGTGCTGCGTGAACTGGCGGAACGCCTGGAATACCTGCGGAACCTGGAAAAACGGCGGGAAGAAATCGCGGCCTCGCTGGAAGAGCAGGGCGTAATGAACGACGAGCTGCAGGCGCAGCTTGCGAAGGCGGCAACCCTGAGCGAACTGGAGGATATTTACTGTCCGTACCGGCCGAAGCGGCGGACCCGTGCTACAGTGGCGAAAGAACGGGGACTTGAACCCCTCTCCCTGTGGCTGATGCTGCAGCAGCCCGGAGACCCGGCGGCGGAGGCGGCGAAATATATCGACCCGGAGAAGGAAGTTCCGGACGCGGAGACGGCCCTGGCCGGCGCGCGGGACATCCTGGCGGAGACCGTGAGCGACAGCGCGGAGATCCGGAAAGACCTTCGGGCGCTTCTGAACCGGGAAGGCGTGATCCGGAGCAAAGCCGCAAAGGAAGAAGACAGCGTATACAGCATGTACTATGACTTCAGGGAACCGGTGAGGACCATTGCGGCGCACCGGATCCTGGCGGTGAACCGGGGTGAACGGGAAGAGTTTCTGAAGGTTTCCCTGGAGGTTCCGGACGAGAAAGCTTTGGAAGTAATCCGCAAAGCATTTGTTCGGAACAGCACCCCGGCGGCTCAGCAGGTTTCCGAAGCCTGCGCGGACGCATGGGAGCGGCTGGTGTTTCCCTCCCTGGAACGGGAGATCCGGAACGACCTGACCGACCGGGCAAACGTCAGCGCAATCAAGGTGTTCAGCGACAACCTGCACCAGCTGCTGATGCAGCCGCCCGTCAAGGGCAAGGTGACCCTGGGTGTGGATCCGGGATTCCGGACCGGCTGCAAGCTGGCTGTGGTGGACGAGAACGGTAAGGTGCTGGATACCGGCGTGGGCTATTTTACCTTGCCGGGTAATGAGGCACGCAAAGCCGAGGCTGCGAAGCTGATTAAGGGTTTCGCGAAGAAATACGGGATTACGGCCATTGCCATTGGCAACGGGACGGCCAGCCGGGAAAGCGAACAGTTTATCGTTTCCCTGCTGCCTGAACTGCCGGGGGCGGCCTATATGATTGTAAGCGAGGCGGGAGCATCCGTTTACAGCGCCAGCAAGCTGGCGGCGGAGGAATTCCCGGACTTTGACGTGACCCAGCGCAGCGCGGTGTCGATCGCGCGGCGTATGCAGGACCCGCTGGCGGAACTGGTGAAGATCGATCCGAAGGCCATCGGCGTGGGCCAGTATCAGCACGACCTGAAACAGAACGAACTGACCGCGGCGCTGGACGGCGTTGTGGAACAGTGCGTGAACCAGGTGGGTGTGGAAGTCAGCACGGCGTCGGCGGAACTGTTGAGCCATGTGGCCGGCATCGGTCCGGCGCTGGCGAAGAACATCGTCGCATACCGGGAAGAAAACGGGATTGCCAGCCGGGCAGCGCTGAAAAAGGTTCCGAAGCTGGGACCGAAGGCCTTCGAGCAGTGCGCGGGCTTCCTGCGGGTGATGGACAGCAAAAACCCGCTTGACGCGACCGCAGTGCATCCGGAAAGCTATGACGCGGCGAAACTGCTGCTGGAGAAGCTCGGATACGACCTGAAAGAGATCCGCGGCGGCGCGGCGGACGTGGTTCACCGGGCCAGCCGGTACGGCCATGAGAAGCTGGCGCAGGAGATCGGAGTCGGCCTGCCGACGCTGAACGATATGCTGGCGGAACTGGCCAAACCCGGACGGGATCCCCGTGACGAACTGCCCAAACCTGTTCTGCGCACAGACGTGCTGGAGATGAAGGACCTGAAGCCCGGCATGGAACTGACGGGAACGGTGCGCAACGTGATCGACTTCGGCGCGTTTGTGGACATCGGCGTTCATCAGGACGGACTGGTGCACATCAGCCGTATGGCGGAGAAGTTCATCCGGCATCCCTCAGAAGTTGTCAAAGTCGGCGATATCGTCAAGGTCTGGGTCGTCAGCGTGGACGAGCAGAAGAAACGGATTGCCCTGACGATGGTGCAGGGAAGAATGTAAAAAACTGAAATTGACGGATAAAATCCATGTGCCTATAATTGAATATGACAGATGAATAGCCGGTGTATCTGCGCAGAAATGCGCGACGCAGCGGAACAATCCAACGCGCCATAGGAACCGGGTGAGATTCCCGGGCTTTCCCAGAAACCGTGAAGCAGACGACGGAACACGGGACGAAAAACCGTCTCATCCATTGCGGCGAAAGCTGTGAGAAGGAGTTCCAGGTAGGATGAAGCCAAGCCGGGAGACTTGTTTACACCGTGAATAATCATTCCCCTGGGGAGGACGTGTCCGAATCTGTGATTTGGGTAACACGCCCCCTGCTACAGCTGTCAAAGGCGTGAAACGGCTTTGGTAACAGCGATCGCAGGGTGGGATATGCTATAAAACTTGCGGACAGTCAAGCTGCAGGTTTTGTTGGCGTGCCTCGGGGAGGGACGTCTTTCTTTATGTGAGGCATCGCTCCCGCTGATTCATCTGATCTTATCAGAGGAGGGACAGAGAATGTCCAAAAAACTTGTTTCCCTTTTCCTGGCGCTGGCGCTGATGCTCGCCTGCGTCCCGGTCCTGGCGGAGGGCGGAATCACCGTCACTGACATGACCGGCCGGGAAATCACGCTGGACGGCCCTGCAACAAAGATCGTTGCGCTGACCGCTTCCGACGTGGAAATCATCTATGCCCTGGGGGCAGGAGACCTGCTGGTGGGCCGCGGCGAATACTGCGACTATCCGGCGGAGGTGCTGGAGAAACCTGTTGTGAAATCCGGCGCAGAGACCAACCTGGAAGAGATCCTGAAGCTGGAACCGGACGTCGTCATCATGGCGACCATGGCCCAGACCAAAGAACAGGTGGAAGCGCTGGAACAGGCCGGCGTAAAGGTCATTGTTTCCGACGCTCAGAACCTGGAAGGTGTTTACACCGCGATCACCCTGATCGGCGATGTGACCGGAAAGGCTGAAGAAGCTGCCGGGATCGTGCAGGAGATGAAGGATACCTTCGAAGAGATCAAATCCAAGGTTCAGGACTCCGGAAAGACCGTTTATTTTGAGGTCTCCCCGCTGGAGTGGGGCCTGTGGGCTGCCGGCAAGGGTACTTTCATGGATGAACTGGCAACCATCTGCGGACTGACCAACGCCTTTGCGGATGTGGATGGCTGGGGTGCCGTTTCCGAAGAACAGGTTTTCGAAAAGGATCCCGACTATATTGTGACGACTGCCATGTACTGGAATGAAGGCCCGACACCGGTGGAGGAAGTCAAGGGACGCGCCGGCTGGGATCAGCTGAAGGCAGTACAGAATGACCAGGTGTTCAACGCGGACCAGAATGAAATCACCCGTCCCGGCCCCCGTCTGATCAACGCGGTCGTTTCACTGTATGAATTTGTTTATGGTACGGAAGCGGAAGAGGCGCCCGCTGCCTGATCATGAAAGGAAACAACTGACTTGAAAAACAGTCCTCAGAAGGAGGGCGGCCTGGGCTTTGGCCCTGCCGTCCTCTGGACCGGACTGGCGCTGGTCACATTTGTGGCATGCGTCAGCCTCGGCAGTGTGAATATTTCTCTCCGGGATGTATGGAATTCGGTCTTCGGCGGCGAAGTCAGCCGGGAGACCTATCGTTCCATCATCTGGTGGACACGCCTGCCCCGGGTTCTCTGCGCAGGACTGATGGGCGCGGCTTTGAGCCTCTGCGGCGCGGCGATGCAGGGCTTGCTTCGCAATCCGCTGGCAGACGGCTCCACACTTGGTGTGTCCTCCGGCGCGGCGCTGGGCGCGGCCCTGTCCATTGTACTGGGTATTACGATTCCCGGACTGGAAACTGCGGGACCGGCAGCGATGGCAATGCTGTTTGCCTTCGGATCGCTTCTGCTGATCCTGGCGCTGGCCTGGGGGATCGACCGGAGCTTTGCGACGCACAACATCATTCTGATCGGCGTCGTCTTTACGATGCTGGTTTCAGCGCTGCTGAGCATCCTGATCACCTTTTCCGGGGAGAAACTGCGGTCCATTACATACTGGACCATGGGTTCCCTGAGCGGAAAAAGTTATGAGCAGGCGGGCGTGCTGCTGGGCGGCCTGATTCTTTTCGGTACGCCGCTTTTCCTGCAGAGCCGGGAACTGAACGCGTTCGCGGTGGGCGAGGAAAACGCCCTGCATGTCGGCGTGCCGGTGCGGCGGGTGAAACTGACGGTAATGATCTGCGCCTCCGCGCTGATCGGTATCTGCGTGTCCATCGGCGGGAGCATCGCTTTCGTCGGCCTGATCATACCGCACATGGTAAGGCTGGCAGCGGGACCGAACCACCGGAAGCTGCTGCCGCTGTCCGCGTTTGCCGGCGCGATCTTCCTGATGCTGGCGGACCTGGCGGCCCGGAGCCTCCTGAGTCCGCTGGAGCTTCCGATCGGCGTGGTTACGTCCCTGATCGGCGCGGTGGTGTTCATTGTGATCTTCTACCGGAGCCGGAAAGGAGGGGTTCGCTGATGCTGAAAGCGGAACACCTGACGGTCCGGTACGGGGAAAAGACTGTGCTGAAAGACCTGTCCCTGCAGGTGTGTGAAGGAGAATGGTGGACCGTCGTCGGCCCGAACGGCGCGGGAAAATCCACCCTGGCGGGGGCGCTGGGAAAGACCGTATCCTATGAAGGGACGATAACCCTGGAGGGGAAAGATATCCGGCAGATCCCGCAGCAGGAATATGCCCGGAAAGTCGGCGTACTGAGCCAGAATCACAGCGCTGTTTACGGGTTTACGGTGGAAGAGGTCGTGAACCTCGGCCGATATGCCCGGTATACAGGCTTCCTGCGGAAAGGCGACCCGGACGGCGCGGCAAAGATTGACGAGGCGCTGAAACTGACCGGGCTGGCAGACATGCGGAAACGGAACATGCTGACGCTTTCAGGCGGAGAGAGCCAGCGGGTATTCCTTGCCCAGGTTCTTTGTCAGGATCCGGAAATCCTGATTCTGGACGAGCCGGCCAACCATCTGGACCTGCCTTTCCAGCAGGAGCTGTTCTCCATGATCGGGGAATGGCTGAAAGAACCGGGAAGGGCTGTAATCACGGTCATGCATGACCTGAGCCTGGCAAGGAAGTACGGGTCCCACGCGCTGCTGCTGAACAAAGGACAGTGCGCCGGACAGGGAAAAGCTTCCGAAGTGCTGACTCCGGAAGCGCTGAAGAGCGTTTATGATATGGACGTATACGGGTGGATGAGAACATTGCTGGAGACATGGAAAGAATGAATCAAGAAACCGGAGACAGAACGTCTCCGGTTTTATTCTTATTTCGCGGCTTTCATGACAGCGTCATAGGCATCCTTGGCCTGCTTGGCGCGGTCGAAGAGGAGGGGATAACTGGTTTCTTTGCGGAAGCCGGTGAGCCAGCTGTCCTGATCCGTTACGCCCCAGAAGGTGACGGCTTCGATGTCGATGCCTTCTTCCTTCAGCTTTTTCAGCATGGCGAAATAATCGCCGTAAAGCTGCGCTAGCCTTTGACTGTGGGTTTCATCGTCGCTGTTGCAGTGGATATCCAGCTCGGTAACCTGAATCTTCAGGCCCAGGGCGGCATAGGCGCGGGCGGCTTCTTCGCAGAGCGAAATGTTCATCCAGTCCATGACATAGTGTCCCTGCATGCCCATGGTATCCACAAGGTTTTCCGCCTGCAGTTTCTTCAGCAGGTCGATGATCGCGTCCCGCTTGACGGGTTCGAAAGCGTTATAGTCGTTATAGCACAGGGTCTGGCCGGGCGCCTGCCCTTTGCGGGCGGCCCGGAAAGCGGTAAAGAGGAAATCCTCTCCGCAGGTTTTGAACCAGGGACTCCAGGTACGGTACAGCCCCGGCACTTTCAGTTCCGGCTCGATGGCTTCGTTCACCACGTCCCAGGTGTAGACCAGGCCGGGAAACTTTTCGTTAACATGGGTCATGACATCCAGGATGTAGTTTTCCAGCCGAGCAAGCATGGTTTCCTTTGAGGCGGGTTCAGCGCCTTCCGCGTCGCTCCAGTCCTTCGCGAAGAACCAGCGGGGCGTCTGGTTATGCCAGGCCAGCGTGTGATACCGCATGGGGATCCCATTGTCCCGGGCAAAGTACATCAGCGCGTCCACCCGGGTGAAATCCACCGCGGCGTGGAGCAGGTCACCCTTCGCCAGGGTTGCGGCCCGGTCCAGTACACTTTCCGGTTTCATCTGGTTATCCGCTGTCAGGGAATTGTAATGGCGGCGGATCAGGGTACGGTAGGCTGGATCAAAGGTCATGAAACTGCTGACCGCCGCACCGATGCGGAAATATTTTTCGTAAGCTTTGAAAAGGGAAGGGCACTGCAGCGCGTCTTTCATGGGCGTCCTCCTGCGTTTCGCAATTGTACGTACAACAAAATCATTATATCATGCATTTTCCTGCATATCAAGGGACTGATATGCAGGTTTTAAACATTCGGAAAGATTGACTTATAACGGTTTCGGCAGTAAAATAAATTGTTTGGGTTTGGACGATTATGACGACCGGAGGAGATTAAAAAATGGCTTGTACAGCGATCGTTGGAATCAACTGGGGCGATGAAGGAAAGGGCCGGATGGTCGACCTGCTGACGGAGCAGTTTGACATTGTGGTCCGTTACCAGGGCGGCGGCAACGCCGGCCATACCGTGATCAACCAGTACGGCAAGTTTGCCCTGCACCTGCTGCCCTCCGGCATTTTCCGGAAGAATGTGGTCAACATCCTGGGCAACGGCGTGGCCATGGATCCGGAAAGCCTGATGAACGAGATCAAAGACGTGGCCGACAAGGGCGTCGCTGTAACCCCGGAAAACCTGAAGATCAGTGAACGCGCCTCCCTGCTGATGCCGTGGCACCGCCGCCTGGACGAACTGGAAGAACAGCGCCTGGCGGACAAGAAGTACGGCTCTACCAAGCAGGGCATCGCGCCGTTCTATTCCGACAAATACCAGAAGAAGACCGTGATGGCGGGCGAACTGTTCTACCCGGACGTGCTGAAAGCCCGGCTGAAGGACCTGATGGAATGGAAGAACCTGATCATCCAGGGCGTATACGGCGCGGAACCCTATACATGGGACGAGATCGAAAACTGGCTGAACACCAGCTGCGAAGCGATCAAGCCCTTTATCTGCGATACGGGCGCGCTGCTGCGGGATGCTGAAGAGAATGGCAAAAAGATCCTGTTTGAGGCCCAGCTGGGCTCCCTGCGGGACCTGGACCACGGTATCTATCCGATGACCACCTCCTCCAACACGATCGCGGCCTACGCGCCGGTGGGCTCCGGCCTTTCCAGCGCTGAGCTGGACCGGATTGTCGGCGTGGTGAAAGCTTATTCCACCTGTGTGGGTGAAGGACCGTTCACCTGCGAGATGTTCGGCGAGGAAGCCGAGAAACTGCGTGAAGCCGGCGGAGAATACGGCGCCAAGACCGGCAGGCCCCGCCGGGTCGGCCCGGTGGACCTGGTGGCTACCCGCTACGGCGTGGAGGTCCAGGGCGCGACGGAGATCGCCCTGACGAAGCTGGACGTGCTGAGCTATATGGACGAGATCCCGGTCTGCACGAAGTATGTGCTGAACGGTGAAGAGACCGACAAATTCCCCTTCCCGGCGGCGCTGGGTGCCTGCAAACCCGTGATCGAAACCGTTAAGGGCTGGAAAAAGGATATCAGCGGGGTCCGGACCTGGGAAGAGCTGCCTGAAGAAGCAAAGGCCTATGTGCAGATGATCGAAAGGGCTATCAAATGCCCCATCAGGTGGATCTCTGTCGGACCGGAAAGAGAAAGTATTATTCTGAGAGGTTAATGCGATGACACAGCAGTATGAAACGCCATTGAGTTCACGGTATGCGAGTAAGTATATGCTGGAGCTGTTCTCGGCTGACACCAGGTATCAGACCTGGCGGCGGCTGTGGGTGGCGCTGGCAAAAGCGGAAATGGAACTGGGCCTGCCGGTGACGCAGGCGCAGGTGGACGAGCTGGCCGCGCATATCACGGATATCGACTATGACTGCGTGAAGGCGCGGGAAAAGGAAGTCCGCCACGACGTAATGGCGCACGTCTATGCCTACGGCAAGGCAGCTCCTTCCGCGGCGGGCATCATTCACCTGGGCGCCACGAGCTGCTATGTGACCGATAACGCCGACCTGGTCATCTACCGGGACGGCCTGAAATACCTGCGCGGGGAACTGCTGGGCGCAATGAAGAGCCTGTGCGGCTTCGCGGAGAAGTATAAGGATCTGCCTACGCTGGGTTATACCCACTATCAGCCGGCGCAGCCGGTCACCGTTGGCAAGCGCGCCTCCCTGTGGCTGCAGGACCTGGAATCCGACCTGGAGGAGATCGATTTTGTAATCGATCACCTGCGTTTCCTGGGCTGCCGGGGCACCACAGGCACCGAAGCGAGCTTTATGGACCTGTTTGAAGGCGATGAAGCAAAGATCGACGAGATGAACCGGAAGATCGCTTCCGAGTTCGGCTTTGCGGAGTGCTTCACGGTGAGCGGACAGACCTATCCCCGGAAGACCGATGCCCGGATCCTGAACGCGCTGAGCGCCCTGGCCCAGAGCTGCTACCGGATGGCGAACGACATCCGCCTGCTGCAGCACGACCGGCAGATCGACGAACCCTTCGAAGAAAACCAGATCGGTTCTTCCGCCATGGCTTACAAGCGCAACCCGATGCGCTGCGAGCGTGTATGCTCCCTGGCACGGTACCTGATGGCGGACGCGATGAACGCGCCGCTGACCGCCTCCGTCCAGTGGATGGAGCGGACGCTGGACGACAGCGCCAACCGCCGGATTTCCCTGCCGGAAGCCTTCCTGTGCGCGGACGCGATCCTGCGGCTGATCCGGAATATCGCCGGCGGCCTGCGGGTAAACGAGAAAGTGATCGACAAGACCCTGCGGGAATATATGCCTTTCCTGGCCACCGAGAACCTGATGATGGAAGCGGTGAAGCGGGGCGGCAACCGCCAGCAGCTGCATGAGATTATCCGGAAGTGCTCCATGGCCGCAACAGAGAAGATGAAGCAGGGCGAGCCCTGCGACCTGCTGGCGCGGCTGGCGGCGGAGAAAGATTTCGGCCTGACGGAAGAGGAGATGCGGGCCGTGCTGGATCCGGCCAAGTATGTGGGACGCTGCGGCGCGCAGGTGACAGCGCTGGCGAACAGGCTGAGGCCCCTGTTCGCGGAAGCCACCGAGACAAAAGATTCCATTGACGTTTGATTTCGGAGACAAAACGCTATGCACATGAGGACAAAGAAGTGGGCGAGACCTGAGCTGCAGGCCTGCCCCTTCTTTATTAATTCAATCAAGGGACCGGACAGCGAACCGGACATCCTGAAGGGGACCTGGCGGAAACGGTTTGCGGATCCTGGAAAGCCGCTGCATCTGGAAATGGGCTGCGGCAAGGCCGTGAGCACGGCGAAGATGATCGCGGACAATCCCGGAGTCAACTACGTCGCCGCAGACCTGAGCGCGGACGTGCTGGGCGTGGCAAGGCGGAACATCGTGGCGGCCTGCGGGGAGGAACCGGGGAACGTACAGATCCTGCTGGCGGATATCTGCTTTGTGGACAAGCTGTTCGGCCCCGAGGACGCGCCGGAGCGGATCTATATCCACTTCTGCAATCCCTGGACGGAGCATCTGCGGCATGAAAAGCGCCGCCTGACCCATCCGCGCCAGCTGATGCAGTATCGCAGCTTCCTGAAGGAAGGCGGGGAGATCTGGTTCAAGACGGATGACGATACGCTGTTTGATGAATCCCTGGTGTATTTTGACCTGTGCGGGTTTGAACCGGTTACCATCGGAAGGAATCTGCACGCGGACGGGTTCAGCCCGAACTACGTCAGCGAGCACGAGGAGAAATACATGGCCCAGGGTGTGCCGATCAAATACGGCGTGTTCCGGATGAAACCGGAAACCCCGGATTTCGATCCTACCCGGTACCGGATCCGGATGAATGCACGGGACTGAGTGAAAAAGGGATCGTCCCTGATGCATAAAACAGGGTGCAAATGATGTATATCCGTTGTATTTATGCATAATATTCATGAATAGATGAAATATATGAATAAAAATGCAAAAATTGTGTTGACAAGTGCATATTCAGGTGCTATACTGACGCCAATCCATTGGAAATGAACACTTTTGAGGAGGAAATAACAATGAAGAAACTGATTGCTCTGCTGGTTGCCCTGATGATGCTGGGCACTGTCGCTGCCGCTCTGGCCGATACCCTGACCATGGGTACCAATGCGAGCTTCCCGCCCTATGAGTACTACGAAGACGGCAAGATCGTCGGTATCGACGCTGAGATCGCCGCTGCCATCGCTGACAAGCTGGGCATGGAACTGGATATCCAGGATATGGATTTCAAAGCCATCATTCCCGCTGTGACCGAAGGAAAGATTGATTTCGGTATGGCCGGTATGACCGTTACGGAAGAACGCCTGCAGAGCGTGAACTTCTCCGAGACCTATGCCACCGGCATCCAGGCCATCATCGTCAAGGAAGATTCCGAGATCGCCAGCGTTGACGATCTGTATGCGGAAGGTGCGGCCTGGAAGGTCGGCGTTCAGGATTCCACCACCGGCGACATCTACTGCACGGATGATTTCGGCGAAGAGCGCGTATCCAAGTATGCTGTCGGCGCGGACGCTGTGGAAGCGCTGAAGACCGGCAAGGTCGACTGCGTCATCATCGACAACGAGCCCGCCAAGGCTTATGTGGCCGCCAACGAAGGCCTGAAGATCCTGGAGAGCACCTACGCTGAAGAAGATTACGCGATCTGCGTGAACCTGGAGAACACCGAGCTGCTCGAAAAGATCAACGGCGCCCTGAAGGAACTGATCGAAGACGGCACCGTGGCCGCCATCATCGCGAAGTATATCCCTGCCGAATAAGCAGCGCATTGATGAATAGCAATACGGGAGCGAGCAGTCGCTCCCTATTGCTTGTTTGAGAGGAAACTCATGAAGAGCAAAAGCAGAAAAGGACTGAAATGCCTTCTCGCGGTGGCGGCGGTTGCCGTCATCGCTGTCATTGTTTATTTCACCTCATTCCATAACGCCGATATCCTGAAGATCGAGAACGGCAAGGTCAAAGGCATCAAGCCGACCTGGCTGGTAGGCACGACCGTGGAAAACGGGCAGGAAACCTATGTCAAGATCGGCGACGCATCCGCCCCGAAGGATTACAAGGCGGTCAGCGGCGCGGAGGATACGGACGGCGATCCGATTACGACCAACTTTGTGTTTGTCGGAAAGAAACCGGAACAGAATCCGGGCACCGTGACGGTGGAACCGTATCCCTGGAAGCCCGGCGTCAGTGAATACGACGAAGGTTTCCTGCTGGAAACCGGAGAAGGGGACGGTTTCACAGCGGACGCGTCCGACGGGGAACTGTATAAGTTCTACGGAGGTCTGAGGGAAGTTGTTACCGAGGAAGAGAGAACCTCTACCGTATTCCTTGCGTCACCCTATGAGGACGTATGTATCAAGGTGACGGCCTCAATGCCTGCGGACCGTGAATTGGACGATGTCCGGACTTTGCTGTACGCGGCGGTACAGAAAGTGACGCCCGGGAAACAGATCAGCCCGCTGGCGGCGGATTTCAAGCTGAACTTCCTGGACGACAGCCGGTGGAGCTATCTGCTGAACGGCCTGCTGGTAACGCTGGAGATCACATTTGCCGCAGTGCTCCTGGGCGTTGTGATCGGTGTGATCGTTGCCACGGTGCGTTCCACCTGGGACCAGAACAGCGAGAATATGCATAAAGGCCCCGGAAGATCGATCCTCGGCTTTTTCAACGGAATCTGCAAGATCTATCTGACCGTGATCCGCGGAACACCTGTGGTCATCCAGCTGATGATCATGTATTACATCATTTTCGCTTCATCGCGCAACGGTGTGCTGATCGCCATGCTGGCCTTCGGCATCAACAGCGGCGCGTATGTGGCGGAGATCATACGCGGCGGCATCATGAGCGTGGACCGCGGCCAGCTGGAGGCCGGGCGCAGCCTGGGCTTCAATTATGTACAGACCATGCGGCACATCATCATCCCGCAGGCGATGAAGAGCGTGCTACCGGCGCTGGCCAACGAATTTATCGTCCTGCTGAAGGAAACATCGGTTTCCGGCTATGTGGCAGTGAAGGACCTGACCAAGGGCGGCGATATTATCCGGGGTGTGACGTATTCGGCGTTTATGCCCCTGATTGCCGTTGCGGTGATCTACCTGATCATGGTCATGTTCTTCACCTGGCTGGTCGGAAAGCTGGAAAGGAGGCTGCGCAACAGTGACCACTGAGCTGAAAAACAATGACGTCATTATCTCTGTCAGGGGACTGGAGAAACACTTCAAAGGCGGGGACATCAAGGCCCTGAACGGCGTCGATACTGATATTCATAAAGGCGAGGTGCTGGTGGTCATCGGGCCCTCCGGCAGCGGTAAGAGCACCTTCCTGCGCTGCCTGAACCTGCTGGAGATGCCTACGGGCGGCACGATCACCTTTGAGGGCGTAGATATTACCGATCCGAAGGTGAACATCAACATCCACCGCCAGAAGATGGGCATGGTGTTCCAGCATTTTAACCTCTTCCCGCATATGACCGTGCTGCGGAACATGACGATTGCCCCGATCCAGCTGCTGAAGAAGAGCAAGGAAGAAGCGGAAAAGAAGGCGATGGCGCTGCTGGAGCGCGTGAACCTGGCGGACCGGGCCAATGCTTATCCCAGCCAGCTTTCCGGCGGCCAGAAACAGCGGATCGCGATCGTTCGTGCGCTGTGCATGGAACCGGAGGTCATGCTCTTTGACGAGCCGACGTCCGCTCTGGATCCGGAAATGGTCGGCGAGGTGCTGGACGTCATGAAGGAACTGGCCCGCAGCGGGATGACGATGGTCTGCGTGACCCATGAGATGGGCTTTGCCCGTGAAGTCGGAGACCGGGTGCTGTTCTTTGACGAAGGGAAGATCGTGGAAGAAGGGGTTCCTTCAGAAATTTTCTCTTCCCCGAAGGAACAGCGGACGAAGGATTTCCTGAATAAAGTGCTATAATACATAGGGGCTTTCCGATCGCCTTCGGATTGAATAAAAAAGATAAGGACAAACATAGCAAAGGATTACAGGCAAAACGAAGATGCCAGTTTTAACGAAATTGTTATCCCTGCTGACGGCGGGAACGATGCTGATCTCCGGTGCGGTCTATGAAGCGGCGCCCCAGCATGACGCGGACGGCCTGCTGTTTCTGGTAAACCGGCAGTACACCCTTTCCGCGAGCTATACGCCGGAGGACCTGGAGATGAGCGATGTGCCGGGACAGGTGCGCCGTATGCGCCCGGACGCCGCCGCCGCCCTGAAGGAAATGTTCCAGGCCTGCAAGGAAGAAACGAAATGCCAGCTGATATCCATCAGCGGCTTCCGTTCCTATGAAAAGCAGGCGGGGATCTACTCGCGCAAGCTGCGCAGCGTGAGAAAGGATGTCGCCAAGGCACAGGAATACGTGGCGCCGCCCGGCGCCAGCGAACACCAGACCGGCCTGGCTATGGACATCGGCCAGAAGAACAAGGCCCACCTGGAGGTTTCCTTCCGGGATACCGAAGGCGGAAAATGGTGCGCGGAAAACTGCTGGCGCTTCGGCTTCATCCTACGGTACGGAGAAGGCGAGGAATGGGAAAGCATTACGGGCTACAAGTATGAGCCCTGGCATTTCCGCTATGTCGGCAAAGAATTTGCCAAAGCAATCCATGAGGCAAACGTGCCGCTGGAAACGTGGCTGATCGACTACAGAATCAAGACGATGCAGGATATGATCGGAAGGGTTCCGATCGCTGCTACGCCCACGGATCTGGAGTAATTCAGAATTATTGGAGATAAGATGAAAAAGCTGTTATGTGTCCTGTGCGTACTGGCTCTTATGATTCCGGCGCTTTCGCTGGCGGAGCTGGATGAGGAAGAACTGGAGATTGAAGAGTTCGACCTGGATGCCGGCGTTCCCGCTGAAAAGGCCGTATGGGATTTTCCTGTGGCGCTGGAGGATATGAATCCGGAGTACATTATTCTGGCGAACAAACACTACCTGCTGGACAAGAACTATGTACCCAAAGACCTGGTGAAGGTGCCGAGCAAACCCGCTGACGGCGGTATCAAGTGGGCCGTAAAGCCCAAGGGCGGCCAGCTGCTGCGCAAGGAGTGCGCGGAAGCCCTGTGCGCAATGAACCAGGCCATCCGGGACGACGCACCCGAATACGGATACAAAGACCTGTATCTGAAGAGTGCCTACCGTTCCTATTCCACCCAGAAGACGATGTACAACAACCGCCTGAAGAAGAATCACGGCAAGGATGACGGCTGGGTCTCCAAACCCGGCGCCAGCGACCACCAGACAGGCCTGGGCTGTGACGTGGTTCCGAAAAACTGGGCAAACAAAGCTATGAACGACAAGATGATGAAGGAACCGGAATGCCAGTGGATGGCGGAGCACTGCTATGAATTCGGCTTCATCATCCGGTATCCGGAAGACAAACAGGACATTACGGAGATCAATACAGAGCCCTGGCACCTGCGCTATGTGGGCATTCCCGTGGCGACGTATATCTGGGAAAACAACCTGTGCCTGGAAGAGTTTACCGAACAGCTGCAGGAAGCCATTCAGGAATACCTGGACGCCGGCGGGGACCGGAGCAAGGTGGAAGCGTTCATTCAGGAACCGACGGAGGAATAAATGAAATTACTGATTGTAGACGACGAAGCGCGGATCCGCGCGCTGATCGCCAAATACGCCGCCTTCGAAGGCTATGAGACCGAAGAGGCGGAGAACGGCATGCAGGCCATTGAGATGTGCCGGAAGAACCGTTACGACCTGATTATCATGGACGTGATGATGCCGGAGCTGGACGGCTTTTCCGCCGTACGGGAGATCCGGAAGAACGACCCTGTGCCGGTGATTATGCTGAGCGCACGGGGCGAAGAGTATGACCGGATTCACGGGTTTGAACTGGGCATCGACGACTATGTGGTCAAGCCGTTTTCTCCGAAGGAGCTGATGATGCGCGTCGGCGCCGTACTGCGCCGCGGCGGCGAGACGGAAAAGAAAACGGAAGAGATCGTGAAGATCGGCGGCCTGACCGTAGACTTCACTGCCCGGCGGGTGACCGTTGACGGCACGGAAGCGGACCTGAGCCCGAAGGAATATGATCTTTTGTTCTATATGATCCGCAACCGCGGGATCGCCCTGACGCGGGAGAAACTCATCAGCGACGTGTGGGGTTATGATTTCTTCGGCGACGACCGGACGCTGGACACCCACATCAAACTCCTGCGTAAACAGCTCGGGCCCTATGCGGACAAGATCACGACGCTCAGAGGGGTAGGCTACCGTTTTGAGAAGGAATAATCTGGCATACCGGGAGGCGTTCCTTGCAGGACGCCTCGGGATCCGGGCAAAGATCCTGATTTATCTCGCGGTTCTCGCGGGATTTATCATTTCTGCCGTCTGGATGCTGCAGGGCGTACTGGTCTACGGTGCTTCGCGGGGACTGAACGTGCCGCAGCAGCTGCTGGACGCGTCAAGGACGCAGTTCTGGCTGACCGTGGGCGCAATCCTGGTTGCAACGGCGCTGGTGGGCTTTACGATGGCACGGAGTATCTCGGAGCCGATCATTGAGACCAACGAAGCGGCGAAACAGCTGAGCGAATCCCGCTATACGCGCCCGCCGCACAGCGGCGGCTACCGCGAGATTGCGGAGCTGAACGATACGCTGGCACGGGCGGCGGAAGACCTGGGCAAGGTAGAAGACCTGCAGCGGGAGCTGATCGCCAACATCAGCCATGACCTGCGCACACCCCTGACCATGATCATCGGCTACGCGGAGGCCATGCGGGATATTCCCCAGGAAGTAACCCCGGAGAATATGCAGATCATCATTGATGAGACGAACCGGCTGAATTCCATGGTCAACGAGGTGCTGGACTTCAGCCGTCTGCGGACCGGCAACCTGGAGCTGGAGGAAAAGCCCTTCAGCCTGACCGAACAGATCCGCGGGATCGTCGGAAGGGTCAGCAAAATGACTGCGGTGGAAGGCTATACCGTGGTATTTGATCCCGCGGAGGAGCGCACGGTGAAAGGTGACAGCGCGCGGATCAGTCAGGTGGTATATAATCTGCTGGGCAATGCCCTGACCTATACGGGTGAGGATAAAACCGTCCGGATCACCCAGCAGGACATCGGATCCAGGGTAAGGGTGGAAATCTCGGACAGCGGGGAAGGCATTCCCAAGGATGAACTGCCGTTTATTTTCGACCGGTATTACCGCAGCCGGGAGAACCACCGCCGTGCGGTGATCGGCAGCGGCCTGGGCCTGAACATCTGCCGCAGCATCTTGGAGAAGCACGGCGCCCGGTACGGCGTCAAAAGCGAGGAAGGGCAGGGAACCACGTTCTGGTTTGAACTGCCCAGAGCATAAAGGACAATATACAGGAACTGGAGCGTCGGATGGCGCTCCAGTTCTTTCTGCGACGTCGGTGACTAGCCGGATGAGCCGGACCGGACAGCAATCAGGTAAATCTGCTGATACAGACGGTGTAGATGGTGTTGAAGAGAATCACCAGGGATCCGAGAAAAGCCAGGCCGTTATAGAGGCGCTGTTTCCATTCCCTGTCAATATTCAGCAGTTTTGCAGCCAGGCCGGAGCCGAACAGCATCAGCACCGGGAAGACAAATGGAAGGAGGTAACGTGGCTGGACGCCGTCGATGTAATCCATGCCGGTTGGCGTAAAGGAGACATAGAGGCAGAAGCAGATGATACAGACGCTGATATAGAAAAGGAAAAGCCCCATAATCCGCGTAAGGACATTTCTCTCCAGCGTCCGGTCGCAGGGCTTCTTGTCTGTCAGGGCGATGAGGATAAGGAGGACGCACAGGACGTCCCAACCGGGCCCCATGCCTAAATAGGCGAAGAAAGTCAGCAGACCGGAACTGTTGGCCGGATTGAGGTAACCGCTCTGGAAGGAGAAGAGGAGCCGGAAGAAACGTAGGGGATCCTCCAGGATATAACGGATCTGGTCCATAGGCACAGCGGAAGAACCGCCGCGCATATCCGTGACCACGTTGCCCTGGAACAGCGGCAGGATATAGGGAAGGAGACAAATCAACAGGGCCAGTCCGGTAAAAAGGGCATAGCTTTTCCGTGAGACGTATTCACGGCGTTCCTCTGCGGTTTCAGCCCATTTGCCTTTCGGCATGAAGAAGGTAAGGAACAGGGCCGGCGCATAAAAGGCCTTGGTGAGACAGGCAAAGGTCAGGCTGCCGAGGATCACAAAGGCATTGCGGCGGGACAGCTTTTTCTCCGGTTCCTGCCATTCGGCAAAGAAATAGCTCATGCCGAGTGCCATGAAGGATATGACGCCATGATCATAGGAAAAGACGGAAGCCAGGAAAATATTCGTAGGGATCAGCAGTACGCAGGCAAGGATCATTTTGCCGCTCTTCAGCCGGCGGATGGAAAAGAAGCCGCAGACGGCACAGATCAGGAGGTTAAAAAGCTTTGACAGGTACATGGTCCAGTACCAGGGCATCCGGAAGACACGGCCCAGGAACATGCCTGCTGCGGGGAAAATATCATAGATGCTGTTGAGCATCAGCCCGCTGTACCCGGTGGCATAGGCACCGTAAGCATATGATTCATCCTGCATTTCCTGGGAACTGATCCTTTCTTCCCAGTTGAAGGAATCATGTGTGTTACTCATATTGACAATGTCCGCATCCGGTATGGTAAGCCGTTCCTCGCCAAGATAGGAATAAATGTGTGTCTGTTCAAAATGGTATTCCATATCCCAGTTGACCATAGGATCATTCGGAAGGAGGAAAACAAGCAACCATCCGGAAAGCAGGCAGAAAAACACGAACAGCCGTTCCGGCTTTTTGCCGAGGGTTTTCGGGAAAGCGAGAAGCAGCCCGGCGGCCAGGCCGGCCAGGATGCAGAAGAGCTGGCGCGGGATATCGACAGGACCGAAGAAAGCGCCGGACACAATCCAGCGGAGGATGGCATAAGCCAGGAAACCCAGCGCCAGGAAAACCAGGATGTGGAGCGGTGTCTTCCATCCGGCTTTTTTCAGGGAAACAGCGGCGCTGCGAAAAGCGGCAGCCAGGCGGCGGCCGGTCCGGAACCAGCAGAGGAGGGAAATCACAAAGAACAGGGCAGGGATCAGGATCCCGATCCGCCAGAGGCGTATGGATTCCGGCACGGTGGCTTTTTCGGTGACCGCATCCCGGCACCGGATGGGGCGGATGGTCAGTTTGCTGTCCAGTTCGATTTTCAGGGCGGCGTACTGACCTTCGGGGATTTCCGCTTTCCAGACAACAGCTCCCGGATCTGCCAGGAGCACGGTATTGTTAGCATCGGGGAAGGTTTCACCGTCGTCAGACCAGGAGATCCTGATCGGGATTTCATTGTGAATATGCAATTTGGATTCGATCGTCACATAGGAAAGGTTTTTTGCGGGCTGAAAACGGAAGAGGATCACCGATCCTTCGCCGCCGGTTTTGACGTTTTCGTCTTTCAGGACGGCATTGGTCAGCTCCGCCTGGGCAAAATCCAGGGTTTCGGCTTCCGAGACCACCCGCTCTTCTGCTTCATAGACGGGCGGCTGTGTACGGATCTGGATAAACTCCAGCAGGAAGGCCAGCAGGACGCTGGCCAGCAGAATAACCCCGATTCGGACAATACGCTTTTTCATAATCCTGACGCTCCCGGATTTCAGCTTGATCGCATCGGCCTGCCAAGAAAGAAAGCCCTGCGCATCAGACAGGGTGATTATAACAAGGCGTTATTCGATGTGTCAACGAAGGATCAGGCGCAGCATACCGGAGAAAAACGGTGCTGAAGCTGGACAAGGCAGGTAGTCAAGTTCCGGCTTGAACCGCCGGAAGCGGTACAAAAAATGACCGATGCATCTTGCATCGGCCGTTTTGCGAGCGGGTGATGGGAATCGAACCCACGTGACCAGCTTGGAAGGCTGGAGCTCTACCATTGAGCTACACCCGCAAATGGAGCGGTAGACGGGACTCGGACCCGCGACATCCACCTTGGCAAGGTGGCACTCTACCAACTGAGCTACTACCGCATAAAGGAAACCGGGAAACAGTGCGGACGAAGAGACTCGAACTCTTACGCCTTTCGACACCAGATCCTAAGTCTGGCGCGTCTGCCATTCCGCCACGCCCGCAGAACAGACC
>CAMKNZ010000010.1 GCA_946414315.1 uncultured Clostridia bacterium | reverse complement strand
GCCGGCGGATGGAAAAGGACGGGGCGAAGTATTTCGGCCCGTATATCGGCGCGAACGCCGTCAGGCAGGTCATCGAAGCGGTGCGGGACGTGTTCCCGATCCGTTCCTGCCGTCAGGCGCTGCCGGCAAAGAACCCGAAGCGGCCCTGCATGAACTACGACATCGGCCGGTGTATGGCCCCGTGCGCGGGAAAATGCACGGAGGAGACCTACCGGACCATGATGGAAGGCGTACTGAGCTTTCTGGGCGGCGACTACGAGACCGTTGTGAAAAAGCTCAGGGCGGACATGGAGGAAGCCGCGGCAGCGATGCGCTATGAGAAGGCCGCGAAGATCCGGGACAAGATCAAAGACGTGGAAGGACTGATGGAGCGGCAGATCGCCCTGCGGACAGACCGGAGTGAACAGGACCTGATCGCCCTGGCCCAGGACGGCCTGGACGCAATGATCCAGATCCTGTATGTACGGGGCGGCCGGATGGTGGGCGGAGACCACTTTGCCCTGCCGCGGGAAGGCGGGGAAGATCCGGGCGAAGTGATTGCCTCCTTTATGACCCAGTATTACGAGCAGGCCGGCCTGATCCCGCGGAACGTCCTGTGCCAGACGCTGCCGGAAGGCGCGGCGGAACAGCTGGAAGCCTGGCTGCGGGAGAAAAAAGGCGCGGCGGTTACCGTGGCGACGCCGCAGCGGGGCGAGAAGCACGAGCTGGTCCAGCTGGCGGCCAAGAACGCGGAAGACGCCCTGCTGAAACGGAACGCCCGGCGGACGGTGCATGAGGAACGCACCGTGGAAGCGGCGAAGAACCTCGGAAAGATCCTGGGGATGGACCGCTACCCCCGGCGGATCGAAGGATATGATATCTCGAACACCCAGGGCCTGCAGAGCGTTGCGGCCATGGTCGTTTTCATTGACGGTGAGCCGGCGAAAAAGGAATACCGGCATTTCCGCATCAAAACCGTGGAAGGCGCCAATGACTTCGCGTCCCTGTATGAGACGCTGAGCCGCCGGTATGCCCACGCGGCGAGGGAAGCGGAAGAGGGGGCGGAGAACGGAAAGTTTACGGACCTGCCTGACCTGATCCTGATCGACGGCGGCCCGCAGCAGCTGCGTTTTGCCCGCCAGGCAATCCTGGACCTGGGCGTGGAGCCGCCGGCGATGTTCGGCCTGGCGGAAAGGCTGGAGGAGATCTGGCTGCCGGACGCGGAAGAACCGATTCTGCTGGACCACCGGACGCCGGAACTGCAGCTGGTGCAGCGGGTCAGGAACGAAGCGCACCGCTTCGGTATTATCCATCACCGCGCGCTGCGGGGAAAGGCCTCCATTCATTCGAGGCTGGAGGATATCCCCGGCATCGGGCCGGCGCGGCGCCGGGCCCTGCAGAAAGCCTTCGGCAGCCTGAAGGCGATCAAAGCGGCGGATACCGAAACCCTGGCTGCCGTGCCCGGCATGAACCGTGCCGCGGCCGAGGCTGTCCGCAGATGGGCTGAACAAAAATAAAGGTTGTCAGTATATATCATTTCATGCAATAATATATTGTTGCCCTGAAATCCTTCCGGGCAAACGGGAAGGGAGTTTTTCGCATGACTTCTTTATGGGTCAGAACGATCCTGCATCACCGGACAGACCGGCAGGCCACGGTTCCGTGCACCCGGGCGGACGCCCACGCGGCACTGCAGGAAGCCTGCCATGAGCTGGATCTTCCCGAACCGATCTGGCTGGACAAGAACGAAAGGGAATGGAACGAATTCGGCATGACCCGGTTCCTGCCTGACGCCTTTTTTGAGACGGTTCCCTTTGAACGGCTGGAGATTGAATATATCGATCCGGACGCGCCGAAGAAAAAGAGCCGGGATCCGCGGAACGCGTTTTAACATCAAGGAGAAGAACATGGACCAGAAAGTATCACAGTTGATCGACAGCTACCGGGAGGCTTATACCGAAATGCTGCAGCGCTGGGTCCGGATCCCGTCGGTGAAGGACGCGGCGGAGGAAGGCGCGCCTTTCGGCCGGGAAGTCCGCAGGATGCTGGATACGGCGATGGCGGACGCGAAGGCGCTGGGTTTTGACGTCAGGGATTTTGACGGTTATGCCTGCGACGTGACGCTGGGCGAAGCGGACGAGAAGATTGCCGTGCTGGGGCACCTGGACGTGGTGCCTGTAGGGGACGGCTGGACAAAACCGCCCTTTGAGGCCCTGATCGAAAACGGCCGGATTTACGGCCGCGGGACGAACGACGACAAGGGACCGGCGCTGGCCGCGCTGTTCGCCATGAAGGCGGTCAGGGAAGCCGGGATCCCGCTGAAGAAGAGCATCCGCCTGATCCTCGGCTGCGACGAGGAAAGCGACTGGAAAGACATGGAGTATTACGGGGCGCATGAGCGGATTCCGGATGTCGGATTCAGCCCGGACGCCAGTTTTCCCCTGATCAACACGGAAAAAGGCATGCTGGTGCTCGAACTGAACGCGCCGGCAGCCCGGACCGGCCTGAAGGTCCTGGAGTTCGCCACCGGTGACCGGATCAACGTGATCCCGGGCGAATGCAAAGCCCTGGCGGAAGGCGGGCCGGAAACCGCCGAGAAAGTCAGGGCATACGCGGAGAAGACAGGGCTGCCCTATACGGCGGAGGTTACGGACCGCGGCGTGCTGCTGACCGCCACCGGGATTCCCGGCCACAGCGCCTATCCGGAAGGAAAGCGGAACGCCATCGGCATGATGCTCCTGCTGCTGAAGGAACTGGGCGCGGAAGGCCCGGTCGCGGTGCTGGCGGAGGCGGTCGGCACGGAAAGCGACGGAACCGCCCTGGGCTGTGCCTGCCGGGACGAGGTGTCGGAAGGCCTGACCTGCAACATGGGAATCCTGCGCCTGCAGGAAGACGGAACATGGAAAGGCACGCTGGACATGCGCTGCCCGGTGACCGCGGACCAGGAGGCCCTGAAACAGGCGGCCGCCGCACATCTGCCGGGATTTGACGTAACTGTTGCAATTCAGAAACCGCCGCACCATGTGCCGGCGGAGAGCGAGCTGGTCAGCAGCCTGCTGGCGGCCTATGAGGAAGAAACCGGCCTGGAAGGGAAGCCGATGTCCACGGGCGGCGGTACCTATGCCAAGGTGCTGAAGCAGGGTGTGGCCTTCGGGGCGCTGTTCCCGGATGAAGAGGACCTGGCCCACCAGGCGGACGAATATGAAGAGATCGACCGGCTGATGCTGGCTGCGAAGATCTACGCGAACGCGCTGATCCGGCTGGCAGGAGAATAAAGGAGAAAAACGATGATTACAGTAAGCAACGTATCCCTGACATTCGGCGGACAGAAGCTGTTTTCCGGCGCGGACCTGAAGTTCCTGCCCGGCAACTGCTACGGCATCATCGGCGCGAACGGCGCCGGAAAATCCACGTTCCTGAAGATCCTGAGCGGGGAACTGGAACCCACGACCGGTTCCGTGTCCATCCCGCCCACGGAACGCCTGAGCACCCTGAAGCAGGACCAGTTCATGTATGACGCCTATCCGGTGCTGGACACGGTCATCATGGGCAACCAGCGCCTGTATGACATCATGAAGGAAAAGGACGCGCTGTACGCCAAGCCGGACTTCAGTGAAGCTGACGGGGAAAAAGCCGCGGAGCTGGAAGGCGAGTTTGCCGAAATGGACGGCTGGAACGCGGAGAGCGACGCCGCGACGCTGCTGACCGGCCTGGGGATCCCGGCGGAGGAGCATACGATGCTCATGTCCGAGCTGCAGGCAGGCGACAAGTTCAAGGTGCTGCTGGCGCAGGCGCTGTTCGGCAATCCGGATATCCTGCTGCTGGACGAACCGACCAACAACCTGGACAACCGCTCCGTTGCCTGGCTGGAGGATTTCCTGATGGACTTCCCGGGCACCCTGATCGTGGTCAGCCACGACCGGTGGTTCCTGAACAACGTCTGCACGCACATCGTGGACATCGACTATAACCAGGTGAAGCTTTATGTGGGCAACTATGACTTCTGGTATGAATCCAGCAAGATCATGCAGGCCCTGATGAACGACCAGAAGAAACGCCGGGAGGATAAGATCCGCGAACTGCAGGCCTTTATCCAGCGTTTCTCCTCCAACAAGTCCAAGGCGAAGCAGGCCACCAGCCGCCGGAAACTGCTGGACCAGCTGACGATCGAACAGATGCCGGCGTCCAGCCGCCGCTATCCCTGGGTGGCGTTTACGCCTGACCGGGAGGCCGGCAAGGACATCCTGCAGGTGACCGACCTGAACTATACGCAGGACGGGGTACAGCTGCTGAAGAACGTGTCCTTCCTGGTAACCAAGGGCCAGAAGATCGCCCTGGTGGGGAACGAGCAGGCCCAGACCGCGCTGTTCCGCATCCTGGCGGAGGAGATCCAGCCGGACAGCGGCACGGTGAAGTGGGGCGTAACGATCTCCACGAGCTATTTCCCCAAGGACAACAGCAAGTTCTTTGACGGCTGCGACCTGAACATGATGCAGTGGTTTGCCCAGTATTCCCCCGAGCAGCTGGAGACATACATGCGCGGCTTCCTGGGACGGATGCTGTTCAGCGGAGACGACGTGTACAAGCCTGTGAGCGTCCTCTCCGGCGGCGAGAAGGTCCGCTGCATGCTGAGCCGGATGATGCTTTCCGGCGCGAACTTCCTGATGCTGGACCAGCCGACGAACCACCTGGACCTGGAATCCATCACGGCGGTGAACAACGGCCTGATCAATTTCCCGGGCAACGTGATCTTCACCAGCCAGGACCATCAGTTCATTACCACCATCGCGGACCGGATCATCGAGATCCGTCCGGACGGCACCATCGCGGATTATCTGTGCAACTATGAAGAATACCTCGAGAAACTGAAGGAAACGTTTGCACAGTAAAAAAATGTATGTTATACTAAAAAATGACCGTTTATGTACGGACAAATTATACGGGAGGAAAATGCTCCATGAAATTCGGCCACTTTGACGACAAAGCGCGGGAGTATGTCATCGATACGCCGCGGACTCCGTATCCCTGGATCAACTATCTCGGCTGCGAAAAATTCTTCGGCATTATCAGCAATACTGCCGGCGGATACTGCTTCTATCGGGACGCCCGTCTTCGCCGCATCACCCGTTACCGGTACAACAATATGCCGGTGGACAACGGCGGCCGGTATTTCTATATCAACGACAACGGCACTGTCTGGAATCCCGGATGGAAGCCTGTCAAAACGGAGCTGGATGAATACTCCTGCCGCCACGGCATGGGTTATACGATCATCACCGGCAAAAAGAACGGCCTGAAGGCTTCCCAGAAGAGCTTCGTGCCCATGGGTTACGACGCCGAAGTGCATCAGATCACCCTGACGAACGAATCGGACGCCGCGAAGGACGTGATCCTGACCAGTTTTGTGGAGTTCTGCCTGTGGAACGCGCAGGACGACATGCTGAACTTCCAGCGCAATTTCTCCACCGGCGAAGTGGAAGTGGAAGACGGCGTCGTCTATCACAAGACCGAATACCGGGAACGCCGGAATCACTATTCCTTCTATGCGGTGAACACTCCCGTGGATGGCTTTGACACCGATATGGAAACCTTCCTGGGCATGTACAACGGCTTTGAGAATCCCCAGGCCGTCATGACCGGCAAGATGGGCAACTCCGTCGCTTCCGGCTGGCAGCCGATGGCGGCCCACCAGATCAAAGTGCACCTGGAAAAGGGCGAAGAAAAGAAATACAACTTCGTGCTGGGCTATGTGGAGCTGCCCGTCGAAGAAAAATGGGAAAAGAAGGGCGTCATCAACAAGAAGCCCGCGAAGGCCATGCTGGCCGCCCTGTCCTCCGATGAAAACGTGGACAAGGCCTTCGCCCAGCTGAAAGCGCACTGGGACAACCTGCTGAGCGCCTATACGCTGACCTCCTCCGAAGAAAAGCTGAACCGGATGGTCAATATCTGGAACCCCTATCAGTGCATGGTGACCTTCAACATGAGCAGGTCCACCTCCATGTTCGAGAGCGGCATCGGCCGCGGCATGGGCTTCCGCGATTCCAGCCAGGACCTGCTGGGCTTCGTCCACCAGATTCCGGAAAGGGCCCGGGAGCGGATCCTGGACATCGCCGCCACCCAGTTCCGTGACGGCGGATGCTACCACCAGTACCAGCCCCTGACCAAGAAGGGCAACAACGACATCGGCGGCGGCTTCAACGACGACCCGCTCTGGCTGATTGCCGGTACGGCTGCCTATATCAAGGAGACCGGAGACTTCGGAATCCTGGAAGAATCCACCCCGTATGACTGCAATCCGGACGACTGCGGCACGCTGCTGGAGCATCTGGAAGCGAGCTTCATGCACGTGGTCAACAACCGCGGACCGCACGGCCTGCCCCTGATCGGCCGGGCTGACTGGAACGACTGCCTGAACCTCAACTGCTATTCCGACACGCCGGACGAGAGCTTCCAGACCTTCTCCAATCCCAACGCGCCGGACGAGCGTGTGGCCGAATCCGTGCTGATCGCCGGCATGTTCGTGTCCATCGGACCGGAACTGGTCGCGATCGAGCGCCGCAAGAGCAACGACGCCAAGGCGGACGCCTATCAGAAAGAGATCGACGCTATGACCGCCGCCATCGAAAAGGACGGCTGGGACGGCGAATGGTTCGTACGCGCCTATGACGCCATGGGCAACAAAGTCGGCAGCAAGGAATGCGAGGACGGCAAGATCTTCATCGAGAGCCAGGGCTACTGCGTGATGGCCGGCGTGGGCGTGGAGAACGGCAAGGCCGAGAAGGCCCTGGAGAGCGTCCACAAGATCCTGGAAACCGAGCACGGCATCGTGCTGCTGCAGCCCGCCTACAGCGAGTATCATCTCGAACTGGGCGAAGTCAGCTCCTATCCGCCGGGATACAAAGAAAACGCCGGCATCTTCTGCCACAACAATCCCTGGATCATCGCGGCGGAGACCGTGGTGGGCCACGGCGACCGGGCCTTCGACCTGTACAGCCGCATCGCGCCGGCCTGGCGGGAAGAAATTTCCGATCTGCATAAGATGGAGCCATACGTCTACAGCCAGATGATCGCCGGCAAGGACGCCAAGAACTTCGGCCAGGCCAAGAACAGCTGGCTGACCGGTACCGCGGCGTGGAACTTCTACGTCATCAGCAACTACATCCTGGGCATCAAGCCCGACTGGGACGGCCTGAAGATCGATCCCTGCGTACCGCATACCTGGGACGGCTACCAGATCGTCCGCCGCTTCCGCGGAGCGATGTACGACATCGAGATCAAGAATCCCGACCATGTCTGCCGCGGCGTGAAGAAGGTGACCGTCGACGGGAAAGAGATCAGCGGCAATGTGCTGCCGGCCTTCGGCGACGGAAAGACCCACAAGGCGGAAGTCATCCTCGGATAATCCTATCAACAGCACAGCTCCCTGTCCGGACGGACAGGGAGTTTTTTGACGCAAAAAAGGAACCGCCGGATAAAATCCGACGGTTCCGGGAAGAGGGGGTCGGAGCTTATTTTGCCATGAAGGCATCCATCTGGGCATTGGCTTCATCCAGATAAGCCTGCATCCCGGCGCCGTCAAGCGCTTCCAGGAAGGCGGGCAGTTCGGTTTCCGGATCAGTTGCGCCACAGTCCAGTGCCAGGGCATACTGGGCATTGACGTTGGCCAGCTGGGCCATTTCGGTCTCTACTTTTTCCGGGTCGAAGAAGAAACCGTTGGAGGGAATAACCTTGCCTGTGGAATAATACGCCTTAAAGGATTCACGGAAGCCTTTGCCTTCATCCTTGGTGTCCGGCAGGAGTGTGACGTTGCCTACGCCGTTGGTCCAGGGAGAATAGTTCGCGCGTTCATCAGTGAATACGACCAGGCCGTCTTCATCCAGGGTGTAGTGGATGCCTTCCACACCATAGTTCATGAGGGTCATGAGCACCGGATCGGTGTTGAGCAGCACCAGGAACTTGAAAGCTTCTTCCGGATGCTCGGAGGCGGAGTTGATTGCCATCATGGCGCCCTGGGATACGGTGGAATCCATATAGGGTTCGGTGCAGGGCAGGAACTGGACTTCCACACCGCGGGACAGGACGTCCGGGCTGTATTCATAACCGAAAGCATAAACCTGGGTGCCGATCAGGTAGGAAGCGTCCTTCTGGTGATTGGCGCGGCAGTCGTTCGAAGTTTCACCTACGGAGAGGGCGGGATCGATGTAGCCGGCTTCGTAGTACTCGTGCATCTTTTCCACAAAAGCCTTGTATTCAGGCGTTGCAAACTTGTTCAGCAGCTTGTTGCCGTAGGGGCCTTCGGCGGAGACGTCGTCGGGATTGAGATACAGGGACAGCAGGTTGGCATTTCCGTCACCGCTGACAATAATGGAGTTGGTGACCATGCGTTCTGCAACGACGGGCTCCACCAGGAAGGGATAGAAACTGTCGCCCTTGACTTCCTTGGCCTTGGCGAAAATTTCACCCCAGCCGAAGAAGCCTTTTTCCTTGACATCATCCACGGTGTAGCCAAGCTCGTTCAGCAGGGTAACGTTGATATCCCAGGTGTTCTGCGTGGCTGTGTCTTTGAAGCCGTTGACGGCATAGACGCCTTTGCCTTCAGCACCTTCAATGGTGGCAGCCTTCATCAGGTCCTCGGGAAGGGCGGCGATCAGATCAGCGCCGTACTGCGCGAACAGATCGTCCAGCTTCAGGAAATAGCCTTTCTTGGCGAAGCTGTTGTACTCGTCGTCACTCCAGGAAGAAGTAAAGACGATGTCCACGTCCTTGTCGGCACCTTCCAGGACCTTGACGGATTTTTCGTCAAAATCGCCCCAGGTGCCCCAGATGACTTCCAGCTTTGCGCCGACTTTGTCCGCGATATACTCGTTCACTTTTTCGAGTACTGCCTTGTCGTCGGTGACGTTGCTGCCATGGAACATGATGGTGATGGTGGGCAGATCATCCGCTGCAGCGAAGCTGAGAACGGAAAGGATCAGCGCCAGGGTCAGAATGAGAGACAGGACTTTTTTCATGGGATTATCCTCCTTTTTATTGTCAGCACCTCCGGGGATGCTGAGTTCCTATATTTCAAAAGCCTGATGCTTTTGAGTTCATCCTTTAACGCTGCCTATTGTCAGCCCGGCGACCACATAGCGCTGGAAGAAGGGATAGGCACAGGCGATGGGGATGACGATGAATACGACAAGCGCCATTTTCAGGGATTGAGAAGGCAGCTGGGCCACGGCTTTGGCCGCGTCGGCCCCCAGCATCGACGAATTCTTGGCCAGGAAGTCCGCGTTCCGCTGCATGCGCATGAGCAGGTACTGAAGCGGCATGATGTCCATGTTCTTGTTCAGGTACAAGAGGGACAGGAACCACTCGTTCCAGTAGGAAAGGGCGACCAGCAGGGCGACAGTGGCGATGCCGGGCTTGACGATCGGCAGGACGATCCGTACCAGGGTGTTGTATTCACCGCTGCCGTCAATTGTTGCGGCTTCGATCAGTTCCGTCGGTACGGCGGTCTGCAAAAAGGTCCGCATGATGATGACATTGAACGGACTGAAGAGCATCGGTACGATCAGCGCCGCATAGTTGTCGCTGAGACCGAGGACACTCTTGCAGATGACGAAAGTCGGTACCAGGCCGCCGCCGAAGATCATCGTGAAGAAACTGAGAAAATTGAAGAATCCCCGGAAACGGAAATCCTTGCGAAAGAGGGGATAGGCATAGAGGATGGTGATGGCGACGCTGAGGATCGTACCGACGATTGTGATCAGGAAAGAGTTGAAGTAACTTCTCCACAGCGCGTTCCCAAGACGGAAGGTATATGTAAAGGCTTCGACGCTCCAGGAAACCGGGGTAAAACTGAAGCCGACCTGGCGGATGCTTTCCTCTGAAGAGAAAGAGATGATGACAACGAAGATAAAGGGAATGATGCACAGCAGCGAGAACAGAGCCAGGATGATGTGAAACGCTGCCTGGGCTCCGGGACCGAACCGGTTCAGGGAGAAAGATCCGGCCTTGATCTTTTTCCGGGCGGAGGGATTGATGGTCGTCATTTTCTTCACCTCCACATTCAAAACAGGGAGCTTTCCGCGTCGATCTTCCGGACCAGCGCGTTGGCACCGATGATACAGATCATACCGACGAAGCTCTGCAGGAAACCGGCGGCGGAGCTCATGCCCATGTTGTGGGTGTTCGCGTAGGCCCGGTATACATAGGTATCAACGACCTGCGTGACCGGATACAGAGAACCGGAATTCTGGGGCACGTTGTAAAACAGGCCGAAGTCCGCGTTGAAGATCTTGCCGACGTTCATGATCAGCAGGATGACGATCATGGGGCGGATGCCGGGCAGGGTCACATGCCAGATTTGCTGCCATTTGGTGGCGCCGTCTACTGCGGCTGCTTCATACTGGGTGGTGTCGATGCCGGTGATGGCGGCCAGGTACAGGACCGATGAGTAGCCCAGGTTTTTCCACAGGTTACAGATCGTCAGGATCAGGGGCCACCAGGTCGTATCATGATAAAAGTTTGTGGCTTTCAAGCCGGCGGCTTTCTGGAAGAAGGGGATCATGCCGCTGGTGGGATCCAGGAAGGCCAGGACAAAATAACTGGCCACAACCCATGAAAGGAAGTAAGGGAAGAACATCAGGGTCTGGTAGGTCTTGGCCAGGAAACGCGAGGTAAGCTCGCTCATCATGATGGCGAAGGCTACGGAAATAACCAGGCCCAGGATGATCCACAGGATGTTGTAGCCCAGGGTGTTGCGGATCATGATGCCGGTATCCGGGGATTTCAGGAACTCAAAGTTCTTCAGGCCCACCCATTCACTCTGGATGATGTTGTTCCAGAAGGTGTTGGGACGGAAGGCACGGTAGTTCTTGAAGGCGATGACGATACCGAACATGGGCAGATAACGGATCAGCAGGAGCCAGACGGCACCCGGCAGCGCCATGGTGGTCAGCCAGAACGTTTTTTTCTTTGCGGCGATGCTGCTGTATCTGCGATGCGGTTTCGGAACAGCAGTCTGAATGGTCGTCATGCTTTGTTGCCTGCTCCTTTCCTTCAATGTCCGATTTGGTAATTGAATTCTACAAAAAAGACATTCTTCGTGTCATTATCCCAGTTTGGCAAATCTTGACTCCGGTTGTTGTGTTGGCTCAAGTGGTTTACAGAAAAAGAACAGGACAGGCAGCAGCCGGACCAGAATGCCAATCCCAGACAAAAAATGACAGGACTGTTCCTTCTGCTTGTGCTTTTCTTTTGCTATGCTTATAATGAAAATACAGACACAGGAGGTTCCATATGCGTTACGGGTACTTTGACGACGCCGCGCGCGAATATGTCATCGACCGGGTCAACGTGCCGGTTTCTTTTACCAATTATCTGGGCACCCAGCGAATGGGCACCGTGATCTCCCACAACGCTGGAGGCTACAGCTGGCTGGACAGCCCGCAGCATCACCGGATCACCCGCTTCCGGCCCAACGGCGTGCCGATGGACTGGCCGGGACACTATGTCTATCTCCGGGACGACGAGACCGGGAAGTTCTGGTCCGTGAGCTGGCAGCCGACGGGACTGCCGCTGGAAGAAGCGGAATATGAAGCGAGGCACGGGATGAGTTATTCCCGTTTCCTCTGTAAATATGAAGGAATCCATGCGGAGCAGACGCTGTTCATCCCGCGGGAGGATGGCGAAGAGGATCCGGTGGAGATCTTTGACGTGCGTGTCGCCAACCGGTCCGACCGGGAACGGGCGGTCAGCGTTTTCGGCTATGTGGAGTTCTCCTTCCATGAAATCGACATGGACAACCAGAACTTCCAGATGAGCCTGTATGCCGCCGGCTCCCATTACGACCGGGACGCGGCGCTGTGCGAGCTTCATTATGAAAAGGACGCCTGGCAGTTCTTCGCGGGGAACTTTGTGCCGGACGGGCACGACGGCGTGCGGGAGGCCTTTATCGGCCCGTACCACACGGAAAAGGACCCTCTGGGCGTATCTTCCGGAAAGCTGAGCGGCTCCACGGAGCTGGGCGGAAATCCCTGCGGCGCGCTGCAGAAAAAGCTGATTCTGAAGCCGGGCGAGGAAGCGCGAGTGCTGTTTTACCTGGGCACGGGCAAGGGAGAAGCGGCGGACCGGGCGCGGCAGCGCTACGACGAGGCCGGGACGGACCGCGCCTTTGAAAACCTGCGCCGTTTCTGGGACGAAAAGCTCGGCGTCCTGCAGGTGCGGACGCCCCATGAAAACATGAACCGGTCCCTGAACATCTGGAACCTGTATCAGAGCGAGGTCAACGTCCTGTTCTCCCGCTTCTCTTCCTTTATTGAAGTAGGAGGACGGACGGGCCTGGGCTACCGGGATACCGCGCAGGACGCTATGTGCATTCCCCACGCGGAACCGGCAATGTGCCTGAAGCGGATCCGTCAGCTGCTGCACGGACAGATGAGCGCCGGCTACGGCCTGCACCTGTTCGATCCGGCAGTGCTGGAAAAAGAAAAGGACGACGGATTCAAATCCCCGACGGTGATTCCGGAGGCGGACAAGAAGAGCATGCTCCACGGGCTGAAAGACGCCTGCGCGGACGACGCGCTGTGGCTGATTCCGGCGATCGTGGAAAACGTGCGGGAGAGCGGAGAGCTTTCCTTCTTTGATACGGAGATTCCCTATGCCGACGAGGGCAGCGCCACCGTGTGGGAACATATGAAGGCGGCGCTGGACTTTTCCTACGCCCAGGTTGGGGCCCACGGCGTGACGAAGGGCCTGCGGGCGGACTGGAACGACTGCCTGAACCTGGGCGGCGGGGAGAGCGCGATGGTGGCCTTCCTGCTGATCTGGGCGACCAACCACTTCCTGGACGCGGCAGAAGCGCTCGGGCGCGAAACGGATGAGAAAAAGTACCGGGCGCTGAAGGAAAAGATGGAAAAGACCTGCCGGAAAGCATTGTGGGACGGCAAATGGTTCCTGCGGGGATACACCGGCAAAGGCGATCCGATCGGGTCACAGACGGCCCGGGAAGGCAAGGTCCACATGGAAAGCAACACCTGGGCTGTGATCAGCGGCGCCGCGGACCGGGAACAGGGACTGAGCTGCATGGACGCGGTGGACGAATGGCTCTACACCCCCTGGGGACTGATGCTGAACGCGCCGTCCTTTGTCACGCTGGACGACAGCATCGGTTTTGTGACGCGGGTCTATCCGGGCGTGAAGGAAAACGGCGCGATCTTCAGCCATCCCAACCCCTGGGCATGGGTGGCGGAGTGCATGCTGGGACGGGGAAGCCGGGCGATGAAGTTCTACGACGCCCTGCTGCCGGAAAATCAGAACGACAAAATGGAAATCAGGCAGGCGGAGCCCTACAGTTACTGCCAATTCATCATGGGAAAAGACCATACGGCCTTCGGAAGGGCCAGGCATCCCTTCATGACCGGATCCTCCGGCTGGGCATATTACGCGGCGACCCGCTACATGCTGGGCATCCGGCCGGGTTTTGACGGCCTGACGGTTGATCCCTGCATCCCGGCGGAATGGGACGGGTTTGACGCCGTCCGGAAATGGCGCGGTGTGGAGTACTGGATCAAAGTGGAGAATCCGGACCATGTGGAAAAGGGCGTCCGCCGGATCATCGCGGACGGAACACCCGTGGACCGGATCCCGGCCTATGGGGACGGAATCCATCGGATTGTCGTTACGCTTGGAAACCAAGAAAAATAAAAGAGAGGTATTTTTATGATACAATTCGGTACGGGCGGATGGCGCGCCGTGATCGGTGAGGATTTTACAAAGGCGAATATCCGGCTGGTGGCTGCGGCCCTGGCCCGCAGGATGAAGCGGGAAGGCGCGGCGGAAGACGGAATCTGCGTGGGCTATGACCGGCGGTTCCTCAGCAAGGAGGCCCTGATATGGTTCTGCGAGGTGCTGGCCGGCGAGGGAATCCGGGTGTTCTTTGTGAACATGAGCTGCCCGACACCGCAGATCATGTTTACGGTAAAAGAAAAGAAACTGCCTTACGGGGCCATGGTTACGGCCAGCCATAACCCGGCAATCTGGAACGGGATCAAGCTGTTTACCTTCGGCGGGCGGGACGCGGCGCAGGACGTCACGGAATCAATCCAGGAGGAAGCGAACCGCCTGACGGAAGCGGACATCCGGGATATGGATTTTGAGGAAGCGAAGGCGGCGGGCAGGGTCACAATCATCGATCCGCGGGACGCCTATCTGGATTCCATCCTGAAACAGGTCAATACGGACGCGATCCGGAAACGCCGGCTGCGGATCGTGCTGGATCCGATGTTCGGCGTGAGCCTGACCGGCCTGCTGACGATCCTTTACAGCTGCCGGTGCGATATCGACGTAATCAACGACCGGCACGACGCGTTCTTCGGCCGGCACCTGCCGGCGCCGAATCCGGACACGCTGGTGGACCTGCAGTACGCGGTAAAGGAGCATAACGCGGACGTGGGCATCGCCACAGACGGCGACGCGGACCGGCTGGGGATTATTGACGAAAACGGGCGGTATGTAACGGCCAACGAAATCCTGGCGCTGCTGTACAACTATCTGCTGGAATACAAAGGATGGCGCGGCGCGGCGGTGCGGAACATCGCCACCACCCACCTGCTGGACCGGATCGCGGCGGCTTACGGGCAGGAATGCATCGAGGTGCCGGTCGGCTTCAAGCATATTTCCGCCGGTATGGAAGCGCACGACGCGCTGATCGGCGGAGAGTCCTCCGGCGGTCTGACGGTCCGCGGGCATATATCCGGCAAGGACGGCCTGTATGCCGCAAGCCTGCTGGTGGAAATGCTCAGCGTCAGCGGAAAGAAGCTCAGCGAGCTGCTACAGGATCTGTACGACAAGTACGGCGAACTGCATACCGCGGAATACGACTGGGCGCTGACACCGGAAAACAAGGAGCGGATCGCGAAGCTGATCCTGACGGAGAAGCAGCTGCCGGTTTTCGAACGGAAAGTGGAAAAGATCAGCTACATGGACGGCTGCAAGATTTATCTGGAAGACGGCTGGGTTATTGTCCGCTTCTCAGGCACGGAACCCAGGGTTCGGATCTTTGCTGAAGGCAAAACCGAAACGGAAGCCAGGAAGACCGTCAGACAGATGGCGGCATTCGCCGGGCTGGACTGGAACGACTGAAACGGACCGGAAGGGAAGAAAGCGTATGGGAAAGGACAGGGGAAGGGAACCGAAGATCCGCTTTTTCGGGCGGATCCGGCAATCGCTGCGCGCACAGGTGAGCCTGATCGTGCTGCTCAGCTATCTGCTCCCTGTGCTGCTCCTGGGCGTATTTACCGGCAGCCTTCTGCTGCGCCGGCTGGAGGACCAGACCCGGGCTGCGGTCACCTCTGGCGCGGAGCAGGCCTGGACGCTGACGGAACAGAATGTGGAACGGACGCTGGAGCTGGCCAGAGACGCCACTTATGACGGTGAACTGACGGACACCTGGCAGAAATGGAACGACGGCGCCATCGGAGACGCGGAATACATGCGGCTGTGCCGGAATTATCTGGAACGGAAATACAGCCGGGAACAGCTGATTTCCTTTGCCGCCTGTTTCCCGGTCAAGAATCCGGAAATCTTTATGTATCCCCGGGGAGGAACGGCCTACAGCACCGCGGAGCTGCAGGACCTGCGCGAGGCTGTGCTGGCGGAGGGGGAAACGCTGGATACCCGGTGCAGGTTCATCTGCGTCGGAGAGCGGATGTACCTGGTGCGGAATCTCCTGAGCCTGCGGATGGAACGTTATGGCATGCTGATTCTGGAAATCGACAGCGAACGCCTGTTCGGGCCGGTGACTGAACTGCAGAGAACCTGGGACGCGAGGGCGGAAATCCACCTGGACGCGTACGGAGACGCAGAAGCGGACTGGAACGCGTCAGCACCCGGCCTGACGGACGACGGCCGCGAAGAACTGGTTTACGTCCGGCTGTCCGGCGGGGAAGAGAACGCTCTGGACCTGAGGCTGACGATGGACCGGCGGGAACAGTATAAAGAGATTTATCTGTTCCGGCAGCGGCTGGTCATCATGTGCCTGCTGCTGATTCCCATCCTGATCCTGATCGGTATCTACCTGAGCAAACGGATCGTGAAGCCCATCACGCTCCTGTCCGACGCCAGCCGGCGGATCGAGGAGGGAGAGCTGGGTGTGACAGTTCCGCTGAACGGCGGTGATGAACTGGGCCGCCTGGGGCAGTCTTTCTCCCATATGTCCCTGCGGATGAAGGAACTGATCGACAGGACCTATAAAGAAGAAATAGAGCTGAAGAACGCGCAGATCCTGGCGCTGCAGAGCCGGATCAATCCGCATTTCATCAACAACGCGCTGGAGGATATCAACTGGCAGGCGCGGATCGAGGGGTCGGAGAGCATTTCCTCCATGGTGACCTCCCTGTCCGTGCTGCTGAACGCTTCCATGGCGAAACAGGACCGGCGGCTGGTCACCCTGCGGGAAGAGATGGAAGTGGCGGAAGCCTATGTATTCTTTATCCAGCAGCGCTTCGGGAACGATCTGACGATCATCCGGGAAATCAGTGAAAAAGCGATGGACGGCGTTCTGCCGCTGCTGACGATTCAGCCGCTGCTGGAAAACGCCGTGGAGCATGGAATCGCCCCGGCGGGCGGCGGAACGATCACCCTCCGGTGCGGAATGAACGACGCCTGTATGCGGATCGAGATCATCAATACTGGCAAGGAAGCGGGAAAGGAAGACCGGGAGAGAATCGAGGCAGCGCTGAACGGGCGGCCCACCGGGAATCATCTCGGACTGGCCAATATCGTCAACCGGCTGCGGCTGATCTACGGCGAAGCCGTGAGCATCCGTGTGGATACGGATCAGCCCGGGCAGACGTCGGTATCGATCGTGCTGCCCCGGCAGATCCAGTAGGAGGAAAACAATCATGCACATGATCAGAAGATGGATTGCAGCGGTGATCCTGCTGACGCTGGCCGTATCCGCCACAGGCATGGCGGAGGGCGGCGTTACGCTGCATACGATCAGCTGCTTCGCGGGCCAGGACGGGTCGGCGGAGGAGTATGTGGAAATTCTGCAACGTTATGAATCCAAAACCGGCAATACGGTCAGCGACCGTTCCTCCGCCAGCGATGAAGCGTGGAAGACGGCGGTGCTGAAGGATTTTGCAGCAGGCAATGAACCGGATGTTCTGTTCTTCTTTGCCGCGGGTGCTGATTCTGCGCCGCTCCTGTCCCGGGTGGTCTCCCTGGAAGAAATCAATGCCGCGTATCCTGAGCTGCGCCTGCCGGAGACAGATGCTCTGAGGGAGGAGGACGGCCGGGTTTATGCCGTACCGGTCCGGGGATTCTGGGAAGGGCTGTATGTCCATACGGACCTGTTTGAACAGTATGGGGCGCCGCTGCCGACAGACTGGGATTCCCTGCTGGAGGCAATCCGGATCTTCCGGAAGAACGGGATTATCCCGATCGCGGTTTCCCTGTCCGATATTCCGCATTATCTGGCGGAGATGGCACTGCTTGCCTGCGCCTCCCGGGAAGACCTGCAGGCCCGGCCGAAGACCTTTGAGGAGGTGCCTGCTTCCTGGTTCACGGCCATGGGCGTGATCCGGGAACTGGCGGAAGCCGGCGCTTTTGCCGACAACGCGGGAAGCACCTACGAAAGCGAGTCCACAGACCTGTTCCTTCGCAAAAAGGCCGCGATGCAGATGGACGGCAGCTGGCTGGATTCGGCTTTTTCCTCTGCTATGATGGATACGCTGGCAGTGCTGCCCATGCCCCGGCGCGACGGGAACGGAACTGCCGACTGTTATCTCGGCGGCGTTTCCATGGGCTTCTATCTGACGCGCCGGGCCTGGGAATCGGGCCACAGGGACGCTGCCGTAGCCCTGTTCGCGGAGCTGACCGGCGAGGAAAGCATCCGGGAACTGGGCAGCTCGACCCTTTCCGGGCGCCTGCTGGATTCCGCGGAGGATATGAAGGCGGGCAGGAATATGGTCAGTCCGCTTCAGGACGCGATGAACAACAACGCCCGGGAGGTATGGCTGCTGGAATGCATTCCCGCTCTGGCGGCGGGAACGATGACGCCCGGGGAATGCTGGAAGCGGGTCATGGAGATGAATCCCTTCGGGAAGTGAGGTGTGTAAATGTACCGTGTAATCCTGGTGGACGATGAGCGGCTGATTCTCCGCGGTCTGTCCACGGTGGTTCCGTGGGCGGAACTGGGCTGTGAGGTCGCCGGTACGGCGCACGACGGAGCGGACGGCCTGGAACAGATCCGGAAGCTCCGGCCGGATATCGTGCTGACGGACATCCGGATGCCGAATATGGACGGACTGACCATGCTTGCCGCGATTCGCAGCGAGTTTCCGGAGATCCAGATGAGTGTCCTGACGGCGTACCGTGATTTCGATTATGCCCGGCAGGCGATCACGCTGGGCGTATGCCGCTATCTGCTCAAGCCCAGCGACCTGGAAGAGCTGAAGGACACGGTCCGGCAGATGGTCGCACGGCTGGACGCCATGCCCCGCCTGCGGGAAGAAACGACCGACGAGGAGTCTGTCCGGGAGGCTGGCAACCATCTGGTCAAGGCCGCCCTGGCCTATATGAAGGAACACTGCACGGAACAGCATCTTTCCCTGAGTGAAGTGGCGGACCATGTATACGTGAGCCAGTGGCACCTTTCCAAATTGCTGAACCGGAAAACGGATCAGAGTTTCTTTGACCTGCTTGCGGGCATGCGGATCGCAAGGGCCAAGGAGCTGCTGAAGGATCCCGCGCTCAGGATCCACGAGATCGCGGAGGAAACGGGTTTTTCCGACGTGGCGCATTTTTCCAGAAGCTTCAAGAAAATCACCGGCTGCACACCCGGAGAATACAGGAATCAACAGGCCTGAACCCATTCATGTTAAAAATGGTCTGAAAATCTCAAAAAAAATACAAAACACAGAAGGAGTTTTCCGAGGTGTGTAGAAATAAATAAATACAAGGAAAAATGAAAGGGTGTGGTGCCGATGGCACACGATCTTTCACAGAACGGCTGACAGGAATGGAGGCCCTTCTGTGAGAAATTCCGGTTCACTAATTTGAAAGGAGCCCATCGGATATATGAAACTATCAATTCAGGCACGCAACATGTCGGTCAGCCCGGCAATCACCCAGAGGATTGAAAAGAAGACGGAAACCATGGGCAAGTATCTCTGGCCGGAAACAGAGATGCTGGTCAAGATGAGAAAGGAGAAGGATGACCGGCGGGTGGTGGAGATCACCGTTCCCATGGGAAAGAACGTAATCCTGCGCAGCGAATCTTCCGCGGACGACAACCTGTTCCTTGCCATCGACAAGGCGCTGGCAAAAATGGAGCGGCAGATCCGTAAGCACCGGACTAAGCTGGGCAAGAACCTGAGAGAAGAAATCCCGGATGTGCCGGAATACATTGAGGAAGGAACGGAAGGAGAAGAGAAGGAGAGAAAGGTCGTCAAACTGAAGACCTTCCCCGTCAGGCCCATGAGCGTCGAAGACGCCGCCATCGAAATGGAACTGCTGGGCCACAACTTCTTCGCCTTTGTGAATATAGATACAGACCGGACCAACGTCCTGTATCTGAGAAAGGACGGAGACCTGGGTCTCCTGGAGCCGGAAGCATAATCAGACTTCAACGTTCGGACAGGTAAATCAGGAAACGGCGGAATGCATAAACAGCATGAGGCGTCCGGAAACCGGAACCATGCACATCTGACGCGATTAGCGAATCGAAAGCATCAGGCCGACACAGTATCCCCTGAGATCCGAACGAACAACCTGACCCCGGGGCCGCACGGTGCGGCCCCACTTTTTTATGCCTTGAACCGCATACGGGGAAATGCTATAATTTTTCTGTTATGGATGAAAGGGGAGGCGCGGACATGAGGTGCAGCTGCAAGGAATGCGGAACCTATATGATCCAGGCGGAAAGCGATTATCTGGGCTGTGTCTGCCCGGAGTGCGGCTACCGCTGCAACGACTGCCTCGGCACAGACACGGTGGTCAGCCGCGACCGGCTGAAAGACCTGGCCTTTGATCCCCGGTTCGCCCCGGAGAACCTGGCGGCTTCCTTTGAAAAAACGGAAGACGACGCATGGTACGATGACAGTATGACAGGGCAGTTCTGAACGGCTTTACATGGTTTTGCGGCTATGCTATAATGCGCACGTTTGAACGTTCGGCACTGATCGACGGAGGGGTATATGCTTAAGCATTATGTGATCACTTTCCTGATTTCCATGGTTCCCCTGATCGAACTCAGGGGTGCTTTACCTTACGCACTGGCCAACGGCATTCCTACACTGCCGGCCTATCTTGTGTGCATGGTGGGAAATATGCTGCCGGTACCGGTGATCTTTTTTTTCGCCCGCAAGGTGCTTGAATGGGGTGCGGATAAGAAGTATATCGGCCGCTTCTTTACCTGGTGCCTGGAAAAAGGCCACAAAGCGGGTCAAAAGCTCCAGGAAAAAGCCGGGAAAAAGGGACTGTTCATCGCTCTGCTGCTGTTTGTCGGCATCCCGCTCCCAGGCACCGGCGCCTGGACGGGAACCCTGGCCGCGAGCATTCTGGATATGGATTTCAAATCCAGCATCGTGGCGGTGCTGCTGGGTGTGCTGCTTGCCGCTATCATCATGGGCGTGGGCAGCCTGATTGTCATCAACGGCGTACAACTGTTTACCTGAAAGGAAGGTTTGATCAATGCTGCACTGGATTCTTGATATTCTGCGCGGTGCTGTGATGGGCGTCTCCAATATCATTCCCGGCGTATCGGGCGGAACCATGGCGGTGTCCATGGGTATTTATGACCGTATCATCTATGCGGTCAACAATATTTTCAAACAGTTCAAAAAAAGCTTCCGGGAGATCCTGCCGATCCTGATCGGTATCCTGATCGGCCTGTTTGCTTTTGCCGCGCTCATCGGCACCCTGCTGGGGACAAAGTCCGATGAGATTCCGGTCACCCGCCTTCCTACCAATTTTGCTTTTATCGGCCTGATCCTCGGCGGGCTTCCCGCGATTTTCAAACGGGTCAACATGAAGGAAGCCAAACTGCCCGGCCTGATCCTGTTCCTGCTCTTCCTGGCGCTGGTGGTGGTACTGCCCCTGCTGAATCCGCCGGAAGCACGGACAGTGGATCATTCCATCGGCACCATCCTGCTGATGATCCCGCTGGGCGCGATCGCTTCTTCCACCATGGTCATTCCGGGCGTTTCGGGTTCCATGATCATGATGCTGCTGGGCTACTACAACCCGGTCATCAACGCCATGAACGACCTGCGGGGCGGGGACTGGGGTAGCCTGGCGATCCTGCTGCCGTATGCGATCGGTCTGATCGTGGGCATCGTGGTCATTGCGAAGCTCATGAATTACCTGCTTAAAAAGCATGCCGCGCTGACCTTCTGCGCAATTTTCGGCCTGGTGATCGGATCACCCGTGACGCTGCTCATGCAGAACCGCGAATGCTTCCCGCTGGCAACCACCGGCGTCTGGATTGCCTGCGCCGTCTGCCTGGTCATCGGATTCGCGATCGCCTGGTTTATGTCTGTGCTTGACAGAAAACAATCGGAAAACTGACAGGCACAGGGTTTGTTCAGGGAATGAATCCGAACGGAGATTTTCTTTCGCTATGGAAAAATAGTGATTGACAATCGGTTTTAATTCGTGTATATTATCAGAGTCGCCTGCGGGATAGACCGCGGGAAGGATGCACCGGGGTGTAGCGCAGTCTGGCTAGCGCACGTGCTTTGGGAGCATGGGGCCGGGGGTTCGAATCCCTTCACCCCGACTCAAATCGCCTCGTACGTGGCTCCGTGGTCAAGAGGCCTAAGACACCGCCCTTTCACGGCGGCTACCCGGGTTCGAATCCCGGCGGAGTCACTTTTTCTTCCTTTCCGATATGGGCCTTTAGCTCAGTTGGTCAGAGCGGCCGGCTCATAACCGGTTGGTCCGGGGTTCAAGTCCCTGAAGGCCCACAGCCTATTTGGCCCGGTAGCTCAGTTGGTTAGAGCGCCAGCCTGTCACGCTGGAGGTCGAGGGTTCGAGCCCCTTCCGGGTCGCCACTTTTCAGGTTGGATCCGCAGTAACGAGCTTCGTGCTGGCGTAGCTCAATTGGCAGAGCAGCTGATTTGTAATCAGCAGGTTGCGGGTTCGAGTCCCATCGCCAGCTCCACCCTTTGGGTCAAGAGGGAACTTAATATGGGTAGGTTCCCGAGTGGCCAAAGGGAGCAGACTGTAAATCTGCCGCTATTAGCTTCGGTGGTTCGAATCCACCCCTGCCCACCATCTTCTGCGGGAATGGCGGAATTGGCAGACGCGCATGATTCAGGTTCATGTGTACGTACGTACTTGCAGGTTCAAGTCCTGTTTCCCGCACTCAGAGCCCTTGATTTTCAAGGGCTCTGTCCTTTTGTACCGCTACCGTACCGCTACCGTACCGCTACCGGATTTTTGGCTCCCGCATGGGAGCCTTTTTTTCGTTTTGGCTACCAGATTAATCTGGCAAAATTTTGGCTTAATTCTGGGCGGTTTTTGGCGGTGGAGTTACCTGGGAAACAGATTCCCGGTATGTTTCCGATAACCAAAGATTGTGTACAAAAGAAAACCTTCCGGATTTCCGGAAGGTTCGGTAAGGCATTTCACAGACTACATGCTCATACTGTCGATCAGTTTCTGCATCCTTTCAGAGCTGGCTTTACGCATTTCGTCAACAACGTGGCCGTATTTATCCAGCGTGAAAGCTGCGGAATAGTGCCCCATGTTCTCCTGCAGGGTCTTGATATCATCGCCGGCTTTAATGCTGTTTACAGCGAATGTATGACGAAGATCATGGACCCGGTAATGCTGTAGGCCGGCTTTCTTCAGAATTTTCTGGAATTCCTTCCAGATCGTCGGCTGAATGTAGTGGTATCCATTCGGATGCGTAAAAACAAGGTTGGGAATGGAATCAAACCATTATGTCCCACATCTGATGACTTGAAAACTCCAAAATCCCTCAAAAATCCCTCACTAAACTAAAGACATATGCTTCGTGGTTCGTTTTTTTTAGGACACAAAAAAAGATAGAGTATTTCTTAGTTGGTTGCGGTGTCGGATTAAACTGAACAATAATCGTTTAAATATGGATATTAATCCTGCGATCTCACTATTAATTCTTGTAATGGCATTATGGATTATGCTAGGATCAAACGAAAAATAAAGTGCGCTCCGAATTTGAACAGACGTGGAACCCCATTTATATGTGTGAAAGAAGCCGCTTGAAACAGTGATCTTTTCTTTACTGTGGAATATAATAGGAAGGTATTCGGTTTCTTTGCTTCATTGAGATTGTCAGGAGAGTTGCTTCTGACAATTTTCTTCATTTCGGGTATTGACAACTATATCGGAAGCCGATATAATCACATCACGATATATCGAATGACGATATATCGGACGGCGATGGAGGTGAGTAACATGCCAGGAACTCCTGCATTAACAGAAGCAACGTATTATATTCTACTGTCCCTGTACAGGCCGCGGCACGGATACGGAATAATGCAGCAGACGGAGGAATTGTCCGGCGGACGTGTAAGGCTGGCAGCCGGAACGCTCTATGGTGCGCTGAACACCCTTTGCGATAAAGGATGGATTGTCCTTAAAACCGTGGATGAAGACAGCCGCCGGAAAGAATACCTGCTGACAGACAAAGGAAGAGAAATCCTGATCAATGAGGTAAAGCGCCTGAAGGAACTGGCGCGGAACGGTGAAATGATTCTCGGGGAGGAACTGTGAGATGGAAAGAAAAACAATCACCAGATGGTTCTGGGTATGGCAGTTTGAAAAAGAAGAAGAATGGCTGAACGAAATGGCCGCAAACGGCTGGGTGCTGGAGTCGGTAGGGTTCTGCAAATATACCTTTGTCCGCTGTGAACCCGGAGAATATACCGTCCGGACAGAAATGCATCCCTATGACGATCAATATGTAAAGTTCATGGAAGAAACCGGCGCGGAATATGTCGGACGGATGATGATGTGGATTTATTTCCGCAAGAAGACAGAGGACGGGGTCTTTGACCTGTATTCTGACATTGACTCAAAAATCTCCCATCTGGACCGGATCGGCAAGGTACTGCTTGCCATTGGTGGTGCCAACCTGATCATCGGTGTTATTAACTCATGGAATCCCAGTATCCGCCTTGGCTGGATCAATCTGCTGTGTGCGACGCTGCTGATGTATGCTCTGGGGCGGATTCACGGCAAGAAAGAAGCATTGGAAAAAGAACGGGAACTGCATGAGTAACAGGGCAAAGGAAAAGAAAAAACACCCTGATCCGGGGCCTGGTGTGCATGGCACTTGGAACTCTGCTCAGGAACATGGATTATGAACCAGGATGAAAAGTAAAAGAGGCCTACGGCTCAGTCTGCCGCAGGCTTCTTTGTCAGGCAAGATTATTCACTTTTTTGTTCAGGGCGCTGATATTCTTTTTCAGTCTTGCATACTGGCTGATCCAGATGGCGATATAGATAGCCAGGAAGATCCCGAAGTATTTCAGGACGCCGTTGGCTGTATGCTCCATCCATCTCATGAGGTAAGCAATCGGGAATGTGGCGGCGGAACAGATCAGGAAATGAATGACTGTCATCTTTGTCAGGTTCCAGTCTGTATCCCAGATCACGGAAGCGCCGGCAAAAGCCGCTCCGTACAGCATTGAACAGAGCGTCTGGACCACTACGGCACCGATCTCTGAACCAAGATCGGCTGTCAGTTCAGGAACGACTGCATAATATTTCCCATCTCCCATAGCCAGTGAAATGATAATTGTAATGACTATGCTGATCGCCAGTCCGATCGGAGCGCCAATCAAAGCACGCAAACCTGCTTTCTTCCAAAGCTGTTTATTCATATTCCAAGTACCCCTTTCAGTCTCGTCACATATCTTCTGGACGCGTATGTTTTACTGCCGTCATTCAGGACCACACAGATCGTTCCGGTAAAGCTCAGGTCAAAACTCCTGACCTTTTTCAGGTTGATGATCTCGGAATTGGAGATACGGATAAAATGGTGCTGCTTCAGCCTCTCCTCCACTTCATACAGACGTAGCCGGAGCATGTATTCTCCCGAAGGCAGCACAGCGAAAACTTTACCGTTTGCTGCGTAAATCCTCAGGATATCTTTTTCATCCAGAACCGTCACGGTATCATCGCGGAATCCTGCAATGAGTTTCGGCTCTGAGTCAGACAGCATCTGGACAATTGCATTGACCTCTTCCGTCATCTGATCGGTCAGGATGATCACTTTGGGTACAGACACTGCTGAATCAAGTCTGACTTCTACCTGCACGCCTTTCGCTTCCTTTCTCCCGGGTGATTGCATTATATGGGAAAGCCATCCTGAATTCCACTGATTTTCAATAAGTGGTCGTATTGGAGCAATATGTGGTTATGCTGCAGAGGTTATTTCATAAACAATAAAACACTTGAAAGACTGATTAATCTGTTTGAAGAAAATAATTAGATAATCATCAAAACAATATTGCAATTCCGATAATATTATGATATAAATAGTTGCGAGCCTGAAAGATAGGAGATTGGATTTATGATTGATCAGAAGATTTCAAAACTGAACAGCTGGTTTGAGGAAAAGATTGCTCTGTGTGGTAAACGCAATCAGGAACTGAATGGGGATGGGCGGACAGATGAAGCCATCTTTGAAAAGATAAAAGCAAATATCTATGACGTTTTCCGTACTGTTCTTTCCGTTGCCGTGAAAACCGGCAAGGAAGACGCAGATGCAGTTAAAACCTTTTTTGTCCAGAGAGCAGAGCAGATCCCGGCAGGCTGGGCTGTTGCCCTGGAAAAAGCCAGAGAGCATAATGACACCGTCAGAATGCAGACGGAGCAGATCAAGCTTGACACAGTTCAGGAAATCCGGGAAAAGTTTTCAAAGATATGGGAGGGAGCGGAATGACGGAGACCGAGGCTATTCGTCTTTTCAAATGCCTGTCTGACAAGTCAAGGCTGCAGATCCTGAAATCGCTGGCGATGGAAGATATGTATGTCGAACGCCTGGCTGAACGGCTTGGGATCACCGCCCCCACCGTTTCCTTCCACCTGAAAAAACTGGCGGATGCAGGCGCTGTCACATCGTATAAAAGCCAGTACTATACGATGTATTCACTCAATAAAGACATCTTTGAAACCAGCATGCTGGACATCATCCGCGAGAAGTCTGATGAAGCGGACGCCCAGGCCCAGCGTGACGCCGTATATCGTCAGAAAGTAATCGACGCTTTCTTTGAGTATGGCAAGCTGAAGGCGATTCCTACCCAGCGCAAGAAAGAACGGATTATTCTGGATGTGATCGTGCAGAAATTCGAGTATGACCGGATCTATTCTGAGCGCGAGGTCAATATCATTATTGCCGATTTCTATGATGATTTCTGCACGATCCGCAGGGATATGATCGGAGAAGGGCTGATGGACCGGGACACCCGAGGGTACTGGCGTGTAAGGCACTAATATCTTTTTTTCAGCCGACGCTTGCTGCAAAGCCGGCAAAAGACGGAGAATACTTGACTTTTACTTGCTTTCCGTTGTATAGTGAGCGCAAACTTTCGGAAAGGAGCTCTTCTCATGAACTGGTTCGGATTTGTCCCTGTACTGTCTGCGAACACTGTTGAACATGTCCGCGTTATTGTCGTATCCGATTACCGGAAGATCAGAGAAGAGTAAATTGGCAATCCATATCAGTCAGCCAGCCGCTTATCTCTGACAGGTAAGCGGCTTTTTGATTCCGCTGGAAGGAGAAAAAAGAAAAATGGCAGAGCAGTTCCTGACACTGATGGCAGACCTGGACGATGAAGCGCAGGCGCGGATGTCCGGATGGTATCGTTCCCTGCAGGAGGCAGGATTTACCGGCATTCAGACGCCAGGGCTTCCTTACCATATCAGCCTGTCAACCTTTTCCCCGGACCAGGAGAAAGAAGCTGCCGAAATCGCGCGAAAAGCCGCGGCAGAACATGCGCCTGTACCGGTGCATCTCAGCCATATCGGCATGTTCGCCGGAGGAAAGGTTCTCTTTGCCGCGCCGGAGAAGAATGAGGAACTGAACGCGCTGCAGGAAGCCTGCCGGTCGGATGCGCCGCAGCAGTATCCATGGACGCTGCATGTCACCATGCTGATTGACGAACCGGAAACAATTTGTGCGGCAATACCGGTTTTCGTGAAATCTTTTGTTCCGTTTACAGCCAGAATCGTCCGGCTGCATCTGTGCGCATTCTGGCCAACACGGGAAATCGCATCTTTTGCACTGGAAGGCGTGATGAACAAATGAAACTGATCGAGCCGACGATGGAATACGACAGGCAGATCCGGGCGTACCGGCAGGAGTTTATGGAAAGCGGAGACTCCATGGACGGTACCGGCAGACTCAGCAAATTCGACGATCCGCAGGAATGGATCGATTTCCTGGCAAAGCACAGGGATCCGAAGACGATCCCGGAAGGCCGGGTGCCGGCCACACAGCTCATCTTTGTGCGGGAAGAGGATGACAAAATCGTCGGGATGCTTGATATCAGGCATTTCCTGAACGAGTACCTGGAAAAGTTCGGCGGCCACATCGGTTATTCCGTTGCTCCCAGCGAACGGCGCAGGGGCTATGCGACGCAGATGCTGAAGACCGCGCTCCCGGTGTGCAGAGAGCTTGGCATCGGCAGGGTGCTGATCACCTGCATCAAAGGAAACGAGGGCAGCAAAAGGACGATCCTGAACAACGGCGGCGTATATGAATCCACGGTGTATGAACCGGATGAAAAGATCGAGCTGGAGAAATACTGGATCACGCTTTGAAAAATGATAACCGGGCAGAACAGGGGGTGTTTCCGCTTATGCCAGTGAACCATGGAAAAGAATGGACCTTCAATACCGTGGCGGATACCTATGAGAAGATCCGGCCCGGTTATCCGGAAAAACTGTACCGGGCGCTGTTTGCCTATGCGCCGCTGGACGCCTCCCGCAGCGCCGTGGAAGTCGGCATTGGCGGAGGCCAGGCGACACTGCCCATCCTGGAAGCAGGCTGCGCACTGACGGCCGTGGAGTACGGCGATCAGCTTGCGCAGCTGTGCCGGGAAAAGTTCCGGGATTATCCCCGCTTTTCCGTCATCACCGGAAAATTCGAGGACGCTGACTTTCCGGAGGATTCCTTTGACCTTGTTTATTCCGCTTCTGCGTTTCACTGGGTGCCGGAAGAAATCGGCTATCCGAAGGTGTTCCGGATGCTGAAGCCGGGAGGCGCCTTTGCCCGCTTTGCCAACCATCCGTATCAGGCAAAGGACAATCCCGTGCTTTTCCGGAAGATCCAGGACGCCTATGCCCAATACTATTACCCCTATTACAACAAGCAGCCCGGAAAGCTGTCTGAGTATACGGAGGAGCAGGCTGCGGCCCGGGCAGCAGTAGCGGGCAGGTACGGATTTACGGAAACGGTGTATATGCTCTTCCGCAGGGTTCGGAACCTATCGGCGGCTGAATACAGGAAGCTGATCGGCACGTACTCCGACCATATCACCATTGAGGAAAGCATCCGGGAACGTTTTTTCGATGCCATCGAAGAAACAATCAACCGGCACGGCGGGTCCATCTCGGTCTTTGACACCATCGACCTGCAGATGGCCAGGAAACCGTAAGCAGGATACGGAGGGAAGAAACCATGATATTCAAAGATACGGAATTTATCCTGAAAGACGGCCGGAAGGCGATCCTCCGGAGTCCGTGCGAAGGTGACGCGGAAGAAATGCTCCGGTTCATCACCCAGGCCTCCGGGGAGACGGATTTCCTCCTGAGATACCCTGAGGAGTTTGACGGTTTTCCTGTTGAAAAGGAAAAGGCGTTTATCCGCGGAAACTGTGATAACCCGAATGGCATGATGATCCTCTGCCTTGTGGACGGAAAAATCGCCGGAAACTGCCAGATCGCGTTCCGGACAGGCATGAAGGAATGCCACCGGGCTTCCGTCGCCATCGGCCTCCTGCAGGAATACTGGAATCTCGGAATCGGGACAAGGATGTTTGAAGAGCTGATCCGCACGGCAAGGGCGCGGGACGGCATCCGCCAGATCGAGCTGGACTTTATCGAAGGAAACAGCCGCGCAAGGGGCCTGTACGAGAAAATGGGGTTCCGTATCACAGGCGTAAAGCCGGATGCCATACGCATGAGGGACGGTACTTTTGTGAATGAGTATATGATGATCCGGCGGCTGTGACCGTCCGCCGGATCCCGGAAAACAGGAGGGCCTATGGATAACGAAAAATACATGAAACGCTGTTACGAACTGGCGATCCAGGCGGGAAAGAAAGGCTTTGACACCTTCGGAGCAGTACTCGTCCATAACGGAGAGATCCTGGAGGAAGCTGAGAACACAGCAGACTGGAAGAGAGGTATCTTCGGCCATGCCGAATTCAACCTGATTCACAAATGCGCCAACCGGTATTCTGATACTGTTCTGAAGGAGTCCGTGCTGTATACTAGCTGCGCTCCATGCGAACGCTGCCTTTGCGCGATCGCGTCCCTTGGCGTCGAAAACGTTGTTTTCGGCGTGTCCTATGAAGCGTTTTCAAAGCTAACGCCAAACGATGCAATCCCGGTTGACCGTGAGGGCCTGCTCAAAAAGCTTGGCATCCAGATGAAACTGACCGGGCCGGTTCTTGAAGAAGAAGGCATGCATGTGTTTGAATGGTGGGGCGGCGAATACCGCCCGTTGGAGGAATTAATTGCAGAAATGGCTGAGGTCAGAAAGAACAATGGATATACCTGAATCGGGAACAGCATAAGGAAAAACGGTTAATTCTTCCATTCGGCAGGCAGATCCGACAAACCTGAGCAGGAAAAGTCGGGAAAGATATCAGATGAACTGATACAATGAATTTCACCGAAGGAAGGAGTGAAAACAGATGAAGATTGAGAAAATCCGCAAAGACTCGTTTGTGGTCATCGGAAAAGAAGGATCAACCCTGGATGGAGAAGGCTTCATTCAGAGACTTTGGCAGGATGCCAATACCCATTTTGATGAGATCGCTGATCTGGCAAAAAAAGAGGAATCCGGTAACCTCGTCGGCATATGGGGGACCATGACTGATTTTTCCCGTTCCTTTAAGCCATGGGATGATTTCAACAGGGGACTATATCTGGCAGGGGCAGAATGCAGGGATGACGCAGAAGCCCCTGAAGGATGGGTGAAATGGGTCATTCCCGGATATGAGTTTCTGGTTGTGGAACACGAGAACGATCAGACATTTGCTGAGATGCTGAAATACATGAGCGGAAACAATCTTTCGCTGGCCGGTGCGGTGAATGATTTCAGCAATCCGAAAACCGGGAAGAATTATATGTATTTCCCGATTCGTAAGCTGTAAGAACGAGATCAAATAGAGAACAAACGGAAGAACAGGGAGGAATAGTATAATGCGGCTGGATGGCTTTGGGCTGTTGGTTAATGATATGGGAAAAATGATCCGGTTTTACCGGGATGTTCTTGGCTTTGAGATCAAAGAAGCGGAAGACGCAGGAAACGTATATCTTGTTAAAGACGGAACCCTGTTTCTGCTTTACGGCAGGAAAGACTTTGAGGAGATGACACACCGGCGGTATGAGTATGTAAAGGGACTTAACGGTCATTCGGAAATTGCTCTTTATGTAGATACATTTGATGAAGTTGACGCGGCTTTCAGAGATGCTGTTGAGAACGGCGCAGTATCTGTTTTACCTCCGGAAACGGAACCATGGGGACAAAGGACCTGCTATATTGCCGATCCCGAAGGCAATCTGATTGAGATCGGTTCGTGGAATAAACCATACGAAGAGAAGGATAAGTAAGTTGGCTGACTGATCAATCCTGAGTGAATGGATTATCGACAGATCCGGATTTATGGAGGAAGGAATATGAACATTGCTGTATTCGCGTCCCACGGAGGAAGCGATCTGCAAGCAATCATCGATGGATGCAATAATCATGCCATAGACGCTAAAGTGGTAGTTGTTATCAGCAACAATTCAGATTCAATGGCACTGCAGAGAGCTGCTAAGGAAAACATTCCTAATTATCACTTAAGTTCCAGGCAATATGACAGTGAAGAATTACTTGCAAAGAAAATCTTGCAGGTATTGGATGAGTACTCTGTTGATATGATATTCCTGGCAGGATATATGCGGATGTTGCATACATCAATTCTTGAAAAATACAATAATCGAGTCTTTAACATACATCCTGCTCTCCTTCCTAAATATGGAGGAAAGGGAATGTATGGTATGAATGTGCATAATGCAGTTATCGCGGCGAAGGAGAAAGAAACCGGAGTAACAATACATAGAGTAAATGCTGAGTATGACAGTGGAGAAATTGTGGCGCAAACAGTTATGAAAGTAAATGAGGATGATACACCTGAGACATTAGCCGCCAGAGTTTTGGAGAGAGAACATGAATTCTTAGTGGAAGTTATATCTGACATCATTGCGGGGAAAATAGCACTATGAATCATATAATCCGGACGGAGAAAGGCGATTGCCTGTGCTACCGCCTTCCTTGTATCAACGATGAAAAGATGCTCAATGAATATGCTCGTGAGCATCATGAACATGGTGAAACCAGCATCAGCGCCAGCCTGGGTTTAGCATCTTCTGATTATTCCGAGTGGGTAGAGAAAATACAAAGAAACGCTTTGACCGGTGATGAGGCTTGGGGGAAATCGTTGCTGTATCTTTGCTTTGATCAGGACCGCCTGATTGGCCTGCTCAGCATTCGATATGAATTGCCCAAGGAACTGTCTGAAAAATACGGAGATATTGGTTATGGAGTTCGACCGTCTGAAAGGAACAAAGGCTATGCAACAGCCATGCTCCGATACGCTTTGTCAGTATGTAAAGAAAAAGGTATGGAGAAAGTGGTTCTCGGCTGCTATAAAGACAACCTTGCTTCAGCAGCGACAATAAGAAAAAATGGCGGTATCCTTACTGCAGAGAACAACAATTACAAAGGAAACAAAATCAGCCAGTATTATTCAATAACTCTGTCGGAAAGAAAACCGGGAGGTATGCAAAACCGGATTATATCGGATATTTCCAAATACATATTTGTTGCTGATGAATTACAAAAAGTTGACGCTATTTTTCTTCCCGGAGGTTCTCACCCTGAACAACCGGAATATGCTGCGCAGCTTTATCGGGAAGGCTATGCTAATTGGATCATTCCTTCCGGCGGACTCAGTGTGAAACGAGATAAATGGCCCGGAGTTCGCGCCAAAGCAGAGATCTACGACGGCGATTATCATTCTGATTGCGAGTTCTTCATAGATGCTTTGCTGAAAAACGGGGTGCCTGCATCTGCTATCATCGGTGAGAACAAATCCGGGCACACGCGTGATAATGCTTTCTTCTCCCGGAAAGTCATTGACGAGAAAGGCATTGAGATAAAAACTGCCATGATTGTCTGCAAGGCGTTTCATGCGCGACGCTGCCTAATGCTTTATCAGATGGCTTTCCCGGACGTATCCTTTATTGTGCAGCCGGTTCATTGCTATAACATTACAAAAGACAATTGGTATACTACTGAGGAAGGGATAGATCGGGTTCTCGGAGAACTTGCCCGTTGCGGAAATCAGTTTGTTGCAGATGTGAAGAATTATCTGAAATGCTAAAGTCCAATTGACGGGCAGACAATAGTCCGGCAAACAAGAAGCCAATTCCCAAAGTCTCAAGTGAACTGAGCAAGGAGTACGCATGAAATACCAGTTTTGTTTATTTGATCTCGACGGCACCCTAACAGATCCCGGTATCGGAATAACCAATTCTGTTATGTATGCGCTTAAAAAGTATAATATCCATGTAGCTGACAGAAGCGAGCTTTACTCATTTATCGGTCCTCCGCTTCAGGATTCGTTCCGGAAGTATTACGGTTTTTCTAAAGAGCAGGCTAATCAAGCGGTCGAGTATTACAGGGAGTATTTCCGGGCGGGCGGTATTTATGAGAACTCGGTTTATGACGGCATTCCAGAACTTCTGGAGGATCTGAAACGGGAAAAGATCACCATTGCGCTGGCAACATCCAAACCGCATGAATTCGCGATCAGGATCTTGCAGCACTTTGAACTGTACCAATATTTCGATTATTACGGAGCCGCAACAATGGACGGCAGCATCCGTAGGAAAACGGATGTCATTGCCCGTCTCCTGGAGCAATTCGGAGACATCGATAAATCGACTGTTCTGATGATTGGAGACCGCGATCAGGATATTGCCGGGGCGAAGGCTAACGGACTGCACAGTGCCGGTGTCCTGTGGGGTTACGGGAGTGAAGAAGAACTACAGAACGCCGGGGCAGATTACCTGGTCGCGAAACCGTCGGGAATCTGTGAACTGGTCAAGGGATAGAACAGGAGGCAATCTGTGAAGGTATTTGTCGTTTACTGCCATCCGTCGGAGGATTCATTCACCAGGCACATACGTGACGCATTTATCAAAGGGATTATTGATTCCGGGAATGAGTATATTCTGTCGGATCTTTACAAGATGGGTTTTGATCCGACAATGACTGAACAAGAATACCTCAGGGATGCATATTACAGGAACACACCGGATATTGCCAGTGACGTGCTTGCCGAGCAGCAGAAGATCAATTCAGTGGATGCAATCGCATTTATTTATCCGGTATTCTGGACAGAAGCTCCGGCGAAGCTGGTAGGCTGGTTTGACAGGGTATGGTCTTATGGATTCGCATACGGAGAAAAGGCCATGAAAGAACTTGACAAAGCAATCGTTCTCTGTTCCGCAGGCAATCCGATTGAACGGCTCGAACAGTTCGGGCTCCTGGACAGTATGAAAAAAGTAATGCTGGGCGACAGGCTTTTCGGACGCGCCCGGGAAATGGAATTCATCGTTTATGATAATACGTCCAGGGAAAACGAACTCCGTGAGAAAAACTGGGATGTGAATCTTCAAAAAGCATATGGGAAAGGAAAAACTTTCTTTTCGCCAAAATAAGCAGACAGGAGAATGCTGAAAAAAATGAATCTGGTACAGGCGCATGATCTGGAGACAGTGAAGAGGCATTACATCCATGTAATTGAAAACACACCGGAGATCGATAAAACCGCCCGTTGGGTATATGGCAGGCATCCGACGGATGAAGGGCTCAGATCGTATATTGAAGACGGTGAAATGTACCTACTGATGGGTGATCAGGATACTGTTGCCGGAATGATTGCGATCGTTATGCATCAGGGGTCGGATTATGAAGCTGTTCCCTGGACAGAAGAACTGGGAAACGACCAGGTGGCAACGCTGCATCTCCTGGCTGTCTGCCCTGAATACCGGGGAAGAGCCCTCGGCAGTACGATCCTTGAACTGGCCGGTGAACTGGCAAAACAGCATGGGAAGAAAGCTGTACGGCTGGATGTACTGGAATCCAATCTTCCGGCACAGCATCTGTATGAAAAGAACGGATTTATTTATCGGGGTAAAGAGCACTGGTACGCGGAAAACACCGGTTGGACAGACTTCCTTCTGTATGAAAAACCATTGTGAAACAATGATATATTGATCCGGAGGGGTTATTATGGACATAAACTGGTCTGAGATGAACAAAGAGATGCAGGCGCTGCTTTCAAAAGAAGCAACATTCAGGGATGGGGTCGGCAAACTGCTGGAACTCAGGGGAAACCTGTTTGAGCAGGTTGCCCAGATTGTGCACACTTTCCCGGAAGAGGCGTTTTACCAGATGCCGTTTGCGGGTGCAGACGGCTATCACAGCAAAACGCTGGCCTATTCGATCTGGCATATCTTCCGGATCGAGGATATTGTGGCGCATGAGATGATCGCGGAAGACCGGCAGGTTCTTTTCGCCCGGGACTTTGACAAATCGATTTGCTCCCCTATCATCACGACGGGAAATGAGCTGTCAGGAGATGAAATCGCAACGTTCTCGAAACAGCTGGATGTGAAGGAACTGTACCGGTACGCTCAGGAAGTGAAAACGTCCTCCGATCAGATGCTGAAACAGCTGACGTATGCTGATCTGAAGTGCAGATTCGGAGAAGAAATGATCGCGAAGCTGCAGAACACCGGCAGCGTCAGCGAGAATGAAAACGCGAACTGGCTGATCCCCTACTGGTGCGAAAAGGATATCCGGGGACTGATCAAAATGCCTTTCAGCCGTCACTGGATCATGCACATTGAAGCCATGCGGCGCATCAAGAACAGACTGTGCAAAACAGCCCGGAAAGGCGTCGATCCGGTCGCTTACTGCGGTCTGTCCTGCAATCACTGTTTCTTGGCCGAATGGTGCGGTTCCTGCAGAACAATCTATAATACCTGTTCCTTCGCCACCGTCTCCCCGGACGGAATATGTCCCAATGTAAAGTGTTGCAAAGGAAAAGGGATCGACGGCTGCTATGAATGTGACAGCCTGGAATCCTGTGAAAAAGGATTCTATATCCCGTCAAACGACGGCGCGAACGCGGCGAAAGCCCAGTCGCTGTACATCCGCAAACACGGAAAGAAAGAATTCCTGAAGGTGCATGACCGGCTGCATCAGAAGTATGATTTTTCCAAAACCCAGGAGATCCTGGGACAGGATTGCCGGGAAGGATTAAGGATTCTGGAAGAGAACTGATCCGGTTATGAATGAGGAGAAATGGTTTATGGGCGATTAACAGAGAGATAATATTTTTTTCTGGCCGGATGGAGATATGCCGAAAAGAATTTGCGAAGAAGGCGGCTTCAGAATAATAGAAACCCGAAAGGCAGGACGAGTCGTGTTTGATATGGATTGATAATTTTGTAAAATCACTTGTTCTCTTGACTCTCCCCTAAGGGGAGCATCCAGAATATGCGTTGAGGAGAGGAGGTTGATCAGATGCTGAAGATCGGTGAGTTTTCAAAGCTGTCCCACCTGACGGTGAAAGCGCTTCGGTTTTATGAAAGAGAAGGGATTCTTCTGCCGGCGTCCACTGACGAGTGGACGGGATACCGGTTTTATGAAACCAGTCAGCTGGAAGCGGCTGCACGCATCAGGGCTTACAGGCAGTTGGAATTATCCATCGATGAGATCAGGGCAATCCTTGCCGGAACGGACGTACGGCAGATCCTGTCCGAAAAGGCAAAGGCATTGACTGAAGAGAAGAATCGTATCGACAGCCGTCTCTCCATCATCAATCATATTTTGGAGGACAAAGAAATGAAGTATCAGGTTACAGAGAAACAAATTCCGGAGAAGATCATCTATTCTTCCGAAACTGTGCTGAAGCATTATTCGGACATCATGCAGTGGATTCCGTCAGTCGGAGAAGAATGCCTGAAGCTGAATCCGGAAATCAAATGCGCTGAACCTCCCTATGAGTTCTGCGAATATCCTGACGGTGAATACAAGGAAACCGATATCAGGATCCGCCACAATGAAGCTGTGACCACAATGGGCAGGGGAAATGGAAAAATCAGTTTCCGGATTCTTCCCCCGGCGAGAGTGCTCAGTATCTTTCATAAGGGACCATATGACAGCATTGGTGATGCATACGCTTATATAATGAAGTACGCAGAGCAGAACAACTACAAACCGGCAGGGCTGGCGCGGGAATGTTACATTGACGGAATCTGGAACAAAGAAAGTCCGGAGGAATGGCTGACAGAAATTCAGCTGCCGATTGAATAAGGAGGTCCGCAATTTGGCTTTTGATTTCAAAAAGGAATACAAGGAATTCTATCTGCCTGACAAAAAGCCCAGCGTCGTTCTGGTCCCGAAAATGAATTATCTTGCTGTTCGTGGGCAGGGTGATCCTAACCAGAAGGATGGCAAATACAAGCAGGCGATCGGACTGCTCTATGGGATCGCATTCACCATCAAGATGAGCAAAAAGGGAGACCATCAGATTGACGGATATTTCGATTATGTTGTTCCGCCGCTCGAAGGCTTCTGGTGGCAGGAAGGCGTTACGGGAATCAACTATGCCCACAAAGAGGATTTCCGGTGGATTTCTGTGATCCGCCTGCCGGATTTTGTGACCAAAGCGGATTTTGACTGGGCTGTTGATGAGGCAACAAAGAAAAAGAAAACAGATTTCTCCAAAGTTAAGTATATGACATATGACGAAGGCCTTTGCGTACAGTGCATGCATATCGGTTCCTACGATGAGGAACCGAAGACAGTCGCATTGATGCATGAATATATGGAACAGCAAGGTTATGCACTGGATATCACAGATCAGAGGCTTCACCATGAGATCTACCTGAGCGATGCCAGAAAAGTTGCTCCGGAGAAACTGAAAACGGTGATACGACATCCGATCAGAAGAAATTGGAAACTTCCAGAATAGGTAAACTTCAGCAGAGGAACTCGAACAGAAAGGATCGGTGAGCAGCAGATTACAAGGCACAAACCGGAGCAGTTTTGCATTGCCAAAATCCCTCAGAAATCCCTCACCGTTTGGGATGGAGTGGGAAAAACGAGGAATGATCAGAAACGTGAAAGCGTTGATATTAAACGATCTGGGAACATGGAGGAGAGGCGGGAATCATACAACAACAATTTCAAGTCCTGTTTCCCGCACTGAAAGCCTTGAGACACAATGTTTCAAGGCTTTCCTTTTTTTCGTTGCATGTGATTTTTCCTCTCCTCTAATCATCCGCAAAAACATGTTCACTCGAGGAGAGGAATGCGCCCCATTGGAATGATCGAAACCGGATATCCATATATCCCATTATCCCTGTAAACAAGAGGGGAAACATATTTTCCAGTCATGACTGGCTGCCGTTTTCAGGTTGATCATCACGGAAGATTTTAGTGTTGACTAACTGTAGAATGTGTTTGTACACTTTTCCTGTTCCATGGGGGAGTAGCAAGCGTCAATCGCAGTAAGTCAACACACTGGCCTTCAGGCCTGGCTTGCTTTAATATGCGAGACTCATGTATAACTGCGAAGCTATACATGATTTGTCTTCAGAAAGATCGGGTATGGTTTCGCCGTACCTGATCTTTTTTACGGAGGCGGATCATATGACTTTCAATCTGCTCTTTATCCTGAACAGCATTCTGTTCGGAATCGGGCTGGCGATGGATGCCTTTTCTGTTTCGGTAGCCAACGGCCTGCGCAATCCACACATGCATACTTCCCGCAGGATGATTATTGCGGGAACATTCGGATGTTTCCAGACGGTGATGCCGCTGCTGGGCTGGTTTTGCGTTCATTCCATCGCCGAAGCGTTTCAGGCCTTCCAACCCTATATTCCATGGATTGCTCTGGTTCTGCTGGCATTTATTGGAGGAAAGATGATATGGGAGGGACTTCATGATCAAAGTGAAGCAGAATCACTGCAGGGCGGCGCGCTGTTTATCCAGGGAATCGCCACTTCCATTGACGCTCTGTCAGTCGGATTTACGATTGCAGAATATGAACTGATTTTCGCCGTGACAGAATCACTGATCATTGGTATTGTCACTTTCGGCCTGTGTTTGGCAGGCCTTCTTCTGGGGGGAAGGATCGGCAGCCGGATTTCGGGAAAAGCCGGAATTGTCGGAGGAATCATCCTGATTCTGATCGGAACAGAGATATTCGTGACCGGAGTCATCTGAACCCGGTGACAATCTCCCCGATTTTGCCGGCAGGTATCACCGGGCATAGTTCATGGAAAATGACTGAAGAACACATATCAGGCTGGAGACGAAAGAATGATGAGGATCATTAACGCCGGAGACCGTGTCATGAATACCTGGATCTATGAAATCCCGGAGGGATATGTCATGATTGATACGGGCTATCCCGGCAAACTGAAAAGTGTGGAAAAAAGAATGAAGCGGCACGGGATCCAATGGTCGGATATCCGCTGCCTATTTCTGACCCATGCCCACGACGATCACGCCGGGTTTTTAAATGAACTGATGGAAAAATGCCCGCACATTCAGGTGATCGCCAATCCGGACAGCCTGCCGGTTCTCCGGAAGGGCCGGAACCCGTTCAAGGGGGGATGCAGCACCCTGAAAGCGTTCCTCTTCTGCAAATGCATGTCTCTGTGGGGCAAGGGGAAGCATCTTTTTCCGCCTCTTTCCGAGGGCTTTGACGATCGGATCGTGTGGATCACGGAAGAAACCCGGAAAGATCTGGAAACACGGCTCGGCGGCAGGATCCTGTTCACGCCGGGCCACACGGGCGATTCCGTTTCGCTGAAGGTGGGCCGGGCGATCTTCCCGGGAGACGCGGCCATGAACGGTTTCCCCAGCAGCCATCGGATCACGATCTGGGTGGAAGAACCGGCTGCTTTCGGCCGGTCCTGGGATCTCCTGACCGCGGAGGATGCGGACATACTGTATCCGGGTCACGGGAAGCCCTTCGCGAAGAAGGAACTTGTCCGTTTCAGGCCGGTTGCAGACAGAATGAAGCTTTATCCTCTAAAATGACTTATTGCGAAAAAGATCGGAGGCAGAAACATGTGGTACTGGTTCGCATTGGGATCTGCGGTGTTCGCGGCGCTGACGTCCATCCTTGCCAAGATCGGCATTGAGGGCGTAAATTCCAACCTGGCCACGGCCATCCGCACGGTGGTCGTGGTGGTGATGGCCTGGGGCATGGTGTTCCTGACGAACACGCAGGGCGGCATCAAGTCCATCAGCCAGAAAAGCTGGATCTTTCTGATCCTGTCCGGCCTGGCCACAGGCGCCTCCTGGCTGTGCTACTACAAAGCCCTGCAGGTCGGAGAGACCTCGAAGGTCGTGCCCATCGACAAGCTGAGCGTGGTTATTACCTTGGTGCTGGCCTTTGTTTTCCTGCACGAGGAATTCACTGCAAAATCCCTGATCGGCTGCATCCTGATCGGCGCGGGAACGCTGTTCATGGTGCTGTGATATACCGCAGGCAGGAAATCATGCAGTTTCACCCTTGCGGCGATCAATAACAAAAGCCTGCCGGTCCTGTGCGGCGTGCGCTGCGACCGGCGGACATCCCGTGGGTTGTGCAAGCCCCTGGAGGATGATACCATGAAACAGGAGATGGGAAGATGCTGCTGACAACACTCTGGATTGGACTTGCGGGAGCTCTGCTGATGTTCGCGGGGGATATGCTGCTTTACTACACTCCGGAGGATTTCGCCTGCGGCCCGAAAAGTTCGGCAGAAGAAAGAATCAATGCCATCATTGACGTCATGAAAGAATTGCCGGCTGGGCGTGTCATGGCCGGCGGCATGATCGGACCCATCGCGGCCTTTCTGTACTGCATCGGGTTCTATCATATCGTGCTGATGACCAACGAACAGACATACACGCTTGCCATGGCTGCCTTTCTTCTATCCTGCTTTGGCATTATCATCGGCGGTGCCTATCACAGCCACTGCGCGTATCTTGGACTTCTGGGAGACGACGGGGGCCGGAACGCCCTGAATGCTGCCATGAAGTATTTTCAGAAGATGCCGCTGATCCTGTATGCCGGTGAAGGAATTGGATTTCTTCTGCTGATCTTTCTGATCGTGACAGGGAAGACAGTACTGCCAAGGTGGATATTTCTTTTAAGCCCAGGAATGCTGTTTCTGCTGAAACCTGCGGTCAGCAGACTGCCCAAAGGCGCACGTGTGATTATTTCGGGCGGATGGATGAATCTGATTTCCGTGATCTACTATTCGGCGGTGCTGATTGCGATATTGATCTGATCGGGCGGAGGACAGAACCGATGCAAACCGCTCACAGGAGGAATGAAGATGATCGTGTGGAAGAGTTCTGTATGACGATGACGGCGTGATAACCCATAACGGCACGCAAAAAGGATATCTGTATATGATTGATGAACCGATTGCCGCAGGCGTTGATGTCTGTCAGCATCCAAGGTCATCCATGGACGAGAATGCCGAATTTCTGACGAAAAGGTCGTTGAAAGTAAAACTGATCTGCGAACTGTAATCTGCTGATGGGAATGGACCTTTGAAACAGAAGGACACGGGGATATTTTTCCTGCGGAGAGAGAAATAAACAGCGCTATCTTTCGAAGCGCGTCCTGTATTCCGCCGTTGAACGGTGATATGCTGTCATCACGGTGAAAGAATCACCGGAAACGGAGGAAAAGGAAAATGCTTCGGCTGCTGGGTATTCTGTCTTTGGGAAATCTTCTGTTCGGGGGACGGCGTCACCGCCGCGCGCTGCGCAGGGGATTGCTGCTCGGCGCCCTTTTAGGCTATTTCGCGAACCGGGACTTCAATATGAACCGGGTACAGGAAGATGTCCGGGAGACGGCGAGAAAAGCGGAGAAAACCGCCCGTGAGGCTGTCAGGGCTGTCCGGAGAGAAATCCGCGATGCCCGGAAAGCGGAGCATGATCAGCGGATCGCAGAACGCATGGAGGCCATTCACGCGGAGGCGGAAGCCCGGAGAGCTGAGCGGGAAGCCCGGAAAGCGGCGCGGGAAGAGCAAAAGACAGAGACAGGCAGCCGGGAAGTTTATGCGCTACCGGAATGCGATACCCGGGAAGCAAAGGAAATCCGGGACCTGGCGGAAGATCTGGAAAGGGACGCACGGACGGCCGCGATGGCTGCGGACGTGCCGGTGATTCAGTTCCCGGATGAGGATGAAAAGTATCACGCGTCCCGGAAGTACGGGTACGTTTAAAGGATGCTGCTGAAAACAACAGAACTGTCCGGAGTCATGAGGTGCGGAAACGCACCTCATGAACTGTTTGCGGCTGGGCAGCCTTAAATTTGTGTTAAATAATGCCAAAACAACTGTTCAGCGGCATCATACGGTGATACGATATCAGATAACAGCGCATTGATCTGCCTGCCGGAGGAGGATACAGACTCCCGGCAGCCGGAATGATGAAGCTGCAGGCTCGCATCGGATCAGTCCGGGCTTCGGAAACCGGTACACAGCGGAGGCTTTATGAATTTCTTTGATATCCTGTCGCTTCTCGGCGGCCTGGCGATGTTTCTTTACGGCATGCGCCTGATGGGGGATTCCCTGAAAGAAAACTCATCGGGAACATTTAAAGTCGTGATGGAGAAAGTGACCGACAGCGCACTGAAAGCTTTCCTGCTTGGGATTGCCGTGACCGCGCTGATTCAGTCATCCACGGCGACGATTGTGATCACTTCCGGCCTTGTCGGAGCCGGGATCCTGTCACTGCGGCAGTCCTTTGGCATTATTGTCGGGGCGAACGTGGGCACGACCGTGACCGGACAGATCATCCGGCTGCTGGATATCAACGCGTCCGGTTCTTCATTCCTTCGTCTGTTTCAACCGTCCACCCTTGCTCCGATTGCCCTGATCATCGGAATTGTTCTGATCATGACCGGGATCCTCCGGAATTCCAAATCCATCGGCAATATCGCCATCGGATTCGGAATTCTTTTTTCCGGCCTGCTGAATATGACCAGCGCTGTCCGTGTGCTGCAGGAATCCGGCGCCGTGGATAACCTGTTTACGGGCCTTGGCGATAACCCCTTCCTGGGCTATTTGACCGGCGCGGGCGTGGCTTTCGCGCTGCAGAGTTCCTCCGCGACGATCGGTATCCTGCAGGCATTTTCCGCCAGCGGCCTGCTGACGTTCAAGGCGATCTATTCCGTGATTGTCGGCGTTTATCTGGGCGACTGCGTAACCACGGCCATCGTATGCTCCATCGGGGCAAACCGGGAAGCAAAGCGGGTCGGCATCGTGAATATTCTGTACAACCTGTGTAAATCCGTGATGGTTCTGGTGGTCATCACCGTCATCCATCATCTCGGCCTGCTGGACGGGTTATGGGACGCCACGGTCAATTCCGGCATGATCGCCAATACCAATACCGTGTTTAACCTGGTCTGCGCGATCAGCCTGCTGCCGATGCTTCGCGTCTTTGAAAAACTGAGCGACAAGATTGTCCGTAAGAAGAAAGAAGAGGAAGACCCGCACGGGGAACTGATCAAGGCGCTGAATCCGGTGTTCTTTGCCACACCCGCGCTGGCGCTCCAGAGCTGCTATAACGTGCTGAGGACGATGTTCAGCCTTTCCAGGGAAAACCTTGAAAAAGCGCAGCTGCAGATGGAAGAATACAACGGGGCCAGGCAGGAGGAGATTGCGGCCAGGGAAATGCAGATCGACCGGCTGACAGACCATCTGAGCCGCTACCTGGTGGAACTGCTTCCGCACCTTCAGGGTGAGCTCCATGTTTCGATGCTGAACCAGTATTACAAGGTGACCACAGAGTTTGAACGGCTGGGAGACCAGGCGGTCAATATTGCCGGGATCGCGGCAAAACTGTCCGACAATAACACCGGCTTTTCCGACACCTGTAAAAAAGAACTGGCAGTTCTCCAGGAACTGATCCGGGATCTTCTGGATGACGCGGAGAAAGCCTTTGCGGAACGCAGCGAGGAAGCGGCGACTGTCATTGAACCGAAGGTTCATGTGGTGACCGACCTGATCAACGAAATGACGCGAAACCACTTCAACCGGATGAGCGCCGGGGAGTGTTCCCTGCTGGCGGACGCGATCTTTTCCAACCTGATGGCGGAATACAAGCGGGTGGCGGGTACCTGTTCCAATACCGGTATGGCGACGCTGGTCCGCATCCATCCCGAACTTGCTTCCAGAGAACACCTGTTCCTGGAAACGCTGGACAAGAACGGGGACGCTGCTTACAGAAAAGTGCTGGAGGATACGCATAAGCAGTACTTTGACCGGCTGAAGAAAGCGGAGACCGATGAAGCGCAGATGACTTTTGCGATGCTGCTGGACCAGGCACCGGAAGAGAAAGCAGCGCCCGCTGATCATCCGATCAAACCGGTATCATAAACTGATGGATCAAACGACCCGACTATTCTGAGGGCCGGACACTGGAGGACAAATCGATTGAAACCGTATCTGGAAGAAAAAGAAGCGGTGCTGGCTGAAGCCGGTTCCGGCATGGAAGGCCTGACCGACGAAGAAGCCGGCGCGCGGCTGACCCGCGACGGCCCCAACAAACTCAGGGAAGCCAAAAAGGACAGCCTGCTGAAGAAGTTCATCGGGGAACTGAAGGACCCGATGACCATCGTGCTGATCATCGCGGCAATCGTCAGCGCGGTGACCGCCGTATACGCCCATGAGAGCCTGACGGACACAGCGATTATCCTGGCTGTCGTACTGGTCAACGCCTGCCTGGGCGTATACCAGGAAAGCAAGGCGGAGGCCGCCATCGAGGCCCTGCAGCAGGTGGCGGCGGCAACGGCCAAGGTCATCCGCGGCGGACACCAGAAAACCGTCCGGGCAGACGAAGTGGTCCGGGGGGACCTGTTGATCCTGGAAGCCGGGGACGCAGTTCCGGCGGACGCGCGGATTGTGGAATGTGCTTCCATGAAGACCCAGGAAGCCGCCCTGACCGGGGAATCCACAGACGTGGAAAAACAGAGCGAAGCGCTTGCGGCTGCCGATAACGGGGAAGTCTCCCTGGGCGACCGGAAGAATATGGTCTATATGGGCTCTATCGTAACCTACGGCCGGGGACACGCCGTGGTGACCGGCACCGGTATGGACACGGAGATGGGTGCCATTGCCGACGCGCTGACCAGCGCGAAGGAAGAAGAAACGCCGCTGCAGATCAAACTGAATGAGCTGTCCCGGAAACTGTCCGCCATGATCCTGGCGATCTGCGCCTTTGTGTTTATCATCAACCTGGTGCGGAACGGCGGGAAGGCCGTCCTGGATACCTTTATGATTGCTGTTTCCCTGGCGGTGGCGGCGATCCCCGAAGGACTGAGCGCCGTGGTGACGGTGCTGCTGTCCATCGGCGTGACGCGGATGAGCAAAAACCACGCGATCATCCGGAAACTGACGGCGGTGGAAACCCTGGGCTGCACGCAGATCATCTGCTCGGACAAGACCGGTACCCTGACCCAGAACAAAATGACCGTGGTCCGGAAAGTGACCGGGGATGAGAAACTGCTGATGACCGCCATGGCCCTGTGCTCCGACGCGGAACTGGAACAGGGCGAGGCGGTGGGCGAGGCGACGGAGTGCGCCCTTGTCAACGACGCGAACAAAAACGGGCTGCCGAAGAACGAGCTAGCCGCGGACCTGCCGCGAGTGGACGAGGCGCCATTCGATTCCCTGCGCAAGATGATGACCACCCTGCACCGGGCAAGCGCCGGAGACGGGTTTATCCAGTTTACCAAAGGCGCGCCGGATGAGGTGCTGCGCCGATGCAGCCGGATCTGGCAGAAAGGGCAGGCTGTGCCGCTGACAGACGCCCAGCGGAAGCAGATTCTGGAAGCAAACAAGACCATGGCCGACCAGGCCCTGCGGGTGCTTGGCGCCGCCCAGCGGATCTATGACGAACGGCCCGCTTCCAACGCGCCGGAAGAGCTGGAACAGGATCTGACCTGGATCGGTATGTGCGGCATGATCGATCCCATCCGTCCTGAGGTCCGGGACGCGATCCGGGAATGCCGGGACGCCGGCGTCCGGCCAATCATGATCACCGGAGACCACAAGGATACCGCGATGGCCATCGCCCGGGAGCTGGGGATCCTGAAGCCCGGACAGATGGCGATCACCGGGGCGGAGCTGGACGCGATTCCGGACGAGGTTTTCGCGAACGACGTACGGCGGTATTCCGTTTACGCCCGCGTGCAGCCGGAGAATAAAGTCCGCATTGTGAACGCCTGGAAAGCCCTGGGCAAGGTGACGGCCATGACCGGCGACGGCGTCAACGATGCGCCGTCCATCAAGAGCGCGGACATCGGCGTGGGCATGGGCATCACCGGTACCGACGTGACCAAGTCCGTGGCGGACATGATCCTGACGGACGACAACTTTGCCACGATTGTATCCGCGGTGGGCGAAGGCCGCCGCATCTATGACAACATCCGCAAAGCGATCCAGTTCCTGCTCTCCGCCAACCTGGCGGAGGTGCTGGCAGTGTTCTCCGCCACGCTGATGGGCTTCTCCATCCTGAAACCCGTCCACATCCTGTGGATCAACCTGATCACCGACACCATGCCGGCCATCGCGCTGGGCATGGAAGAGGCGGAAAAGGACGTGATGGAGCGGCCGCCGAGGGAACGGAAGGAAAGCGTTTTTGCCGACGGCCTGGGATTCGACATCGCGTTCCAGGGGCTGGTCATTGCCGCGATCACGGTGTTCAGCTATTTTGCCGGCCACCGGATGGAGAGCGGCACCTGGGCCATCGCGGAATCTTCCGCGGGGATGACGATGGCTTTCCTGACCCTGAGCATGATCGAGATTTTCCATTCCTTCAACATGCGTTCCCGGAACAGGTCCCTGTTCAGCCTGAAGAAGCAGAACCTGTGGCTGTGGGGAACGCTGGCGTTCTCCCTGCTGGTGACGGCGGCCGTAATCTTTGTGCCGTTCCTGAACAGGGCGTTCTCCTTCCAGCCGATCAGCATCACGGAATACCTTGTCGCCCTGGCGCTGGCCCTGGCGGTGATCCCGATCGTGGAGATCGAAAAGGCGGTCCGCCGCCGGATTCAGAAGAAGCATCAGAATCAGCAGACGGAAGAATAAGGGCATCCCGTTAATTTCTGCTTGACACAAATTGTTTTTTCGTTGTATAGTCTGTGCAATTCATTCGGAAAGGAGCGGATCTTCGCATGAAACGGTTCTGGCTTGTCAATATCCTGCCGGCGAACACTGAAGACCATGTCCGCTCTGTTTCCGTATACCATTATCCAACCGTCAGAGAAGCGTAGCCGGTATATCCGTATATCGATCAACAGCCGCTTATCTCTGACAGATAAGCGGTTTTTTGATATATTGTTTTACAGGAGGACAAGACCATGAAAATCCACATTGAAACCGAACGGCTGATCCTGCGCAACCTGACGCCTGACGACTGGCAGGCGGCATTCAGGTGGTGCGGCGATCCGGATGTTGTGAGGTATATGGTCTATCCTGTTTATACCAGGGCCGAGGACGTCCGGACCTGGCTGGAAAGCCTGGATCCGGAAGACCCGGATGATTACGATGCCGGGATCGTCCTGAAGGAAACCGGGGAGCTGATCGGCAGCGGCGGGCTGTTTTACAAGCCGGAAGACGACCTGTGGACGATCGGGTACAACCTGCGGAAGGACCAGTGGGGACACGGGTATGCCGGGGAAACGATCCGGGGCGTTCTGGAATATGTCAGAACACAGCGGAAAGTCCGGGGAATCCAGGGAAGCTTCGCCAACGAGAACCATAAAAGCCGGCGCGTGATGGAAAAGCTCGGCATGACCTATGCGGGTGAAACGGAGATCCGGAAACTGGACGGGAGCGAAGTGATTCCCGCAAAACTGTACAGGAGGCTGTTCGGATGAATTACCTTGACGAATACTACAACAACTATAACGAGGAGGAAAGGCTTCTTTCCCGCCACGGGCAGGTGGAATACCTGACCACCATGAAATACATCCGAGAATGTCTTGGGGAGACCGCGGAACCGAACATCCTGGAAGTCGGCGCCGGTACAGGCCGGTACAGCGTTACCCTGGCGAAGGAAGGATACCGGGTCACGGCGGTGGAACTGATTCAGCACAACCTGGAGGTCCTGAAGTCCAAGCTGGACGGAACGGAACCCATCCGGGCGCTTCAGGGCAACGCGCTGGACCTGTCCTTTCTGCCGGACGAAGCGTATGACCTGACGATGGTGCTCGGACCGATGTACCATCTTTACACAAGGGAGGACAAGGTCCGGGCCCTGGCGGAAGCCATGCGGGTGACAAAACCCGGCGGATCTGTCCTGGTTGCCTACTGCATGAACGAGGGAAGCGTGATCGGCTTTATGTTCCGGGGCAACAACCTGCGTTACGCACTGGACCGGAACCTGGTTACACCGGACTGGCACTGCGCCAGCGATCCGTCGGAACTGTTCGACCTCGTGCGCACGGAGGATATCGCGTCCCTGGACGCCGAGTTTCCGGCAGAACGGATCAAGCTGGTTGCGACGGACGGCGCGACGAACTACATGCGTGAAACCATCGACGCCATGGATGACGAAACCTTCGGCAAATGGCTGGAATACCATTTCGCGATCTGCGAACGCCAGGACCTGATCGGCGCCTCGCACCACACGCTGGATATCCTGAAAAAGAAATAAAACGGGGGGATAAAACAATGATCATCAAAGATACAGCGTTTACACTGAAAGACGGCCGGAAGGCCCTGCTCCGCAGCCCGAAGGACGAGGATATCCGGGGCGTGCTGGATTACCTGTATGTGTCCGCGGGGGAGACGGAATTCATTCTCCGCTATCCCGAGGAGTGCGGCAAATATACATACGAGGGGGAGAAAGCCCTCTTTGACCGGATCAACGCTTCCGAAAACGAGGCTATGCTTGTGTGCATCGTCGACGGGAAGGTGGCGGGAAATTGCCAGATCGCGTGGAAGACCGGGATCAAAACAAGGCATCGGGCCAGCGTGGCGATCGCGCTGCTGAAGGAATTCTGGAATCTGGGTATCGGAACCAGGATGTTTGAGGAGATGATCCGGATCGCGGAGGCGAATGAAAACCTGATCCAGATGGAGCTGGAGTTTGTGGAGGGCAATACCCGGGCCCGGGCGCTGTATGAGAAAATGGGCTTCCGGATCACCGGCATCAATCCGAATGCCATCCGGCTGAGGGACGGCACGCTGCTGAACGAGTACTGTATGATCCGGGAGATCAGGAGATAAAGGGAGGAGCGGCCATGGAATACAGGATCATTGAAGGCGCGGATCAGATGAAGGTCTGTGAGGTGGAAAAGCTGCTGAAGATGACCTACTGGGCGGACAGGCGCCCCACGGAAACCATTGAAAAGTCCATGCGCAACTCGGCCTGCTTCGGGATCCGGAGCGGGGAAGACCAGAAACTGACCGGCTTTGCCCGGGTGATCAGCGACTACGCCACCACCTGGTATCTGTGCGATGTGATCATCGACCCGGAATACCGGGATCAGGGACTGGGCAAAGCCCTGGTATCCCATATCACGTCAAAGTTTTCCGGGCTGCGCGGGCTTCTGCTGACCCGGGACGCTCACGGACTGTATGCGCAGTACGGGTTTGGATCCGCAGGCGACAGGGCGATGAGCAGAAATCCAGGCTGAAGAAGAAAGAAGGAAAGCAGGATGCAGGAAAAGAAAGACGAGATCCGATCTCATTACAACGCCAATCCGCAGAAGGAATGGGACCGGCTGAAGAAAAAGCATCCCTATGAAAAATACATCACGATCCGGATGATGGATCGGTATATCAAACCCGGTGACAGGATTCTGGACATCGGCGGAGGCCCCGGGCATTACGCCATTCATTACGCGAAGCAGGGACACGGTGTGACGCTGCTGGACCTGAGTGACGAGAACGTCCGCTTTGCGAAAAAGAAGGCCAGGCAGTACGGCGTGAAGATTGCCGCGGAGCAGGGCGACGCGGCGGACCTTTCCCGGTTCGCAGACGATTCGTTTGATACCGTATTCCTGATGGGACCGCTGTATCACCTGATGAACGAGGAAAGCAGGATCCGGGCCATTGAGGAAGCAAAGCGCGTGCTGAAGCCCGGCGGATTCCTGTTCAGCAGTTTCATCCTGATGTTCGGCGGCGTGGTTTACGGACTGCGGGATCTGCAGGAAACCATCCTGATGCCGCGGGAACAGCAGTATTTTGAAGTGGCCGCGAAGGATGAAAGCCTGGCGTTTGACGCTTTTACCTATTCGTATATGACTACGGTCCGGGACGCGGAGCAGCTGCTGGCATCCGTTCCGGGGCTGAGTACGGAGACTGTTTTCGGCCAGGAGAGCATCCTTGCACCCTACAGGAATGAACTGGCGAAGCAGCCGAAAAAGATCCGGATGGCCTGGTATGACTACGCGCTCCGGTTCTGCGAAAAGCGGGATTACCTGACCCACACGGAACACCTGATGATTGTTTCGCGAAAGGACTAACGGGATAAGAAAAGGACGTCTCTTCTTTGGAATAGACGTTCTTTTCTGTTGCCAGATACCAAGGTGCGGCGGTACAATACTCGTGATACGATGAAAGGAACGGAGCATAGAACTATGGCGTTTGAGAAGGCAAAGGCATACCTGGACGGTTACGGCCTGACGGACCGGATCATCGAGACGGAACACAGCAGCGCGACAGTGGCGGAAGCGGCCGAAGCGATCGGCTGCGAAGAGGCGATGATCTGCAAGACGCTGTCCTTCCTGCAGGACGGAAAGCCGGTGTTGATCCTGGCGGACGGCGTTGCCCGCATCGACAACCGGAAGTATAAAGACCGGTTCGGCTGCAAGGCAAAGATGATCCCGGCGGATCTGGTCGGACCACTGGTGGGGCACGAGATCGGCGGCGTCTGCCCTTTCGGCGCGAACGAGGGCGTGACCGTATACCTGGACGAAAGCCTGCGGAAACATGAGATCGTTTATCCCGCGGTGGGCAATGACCACAGCGGGGTGAAACTGACCATTCCGGAGCTGGAACGATGCAGCGGCTATACGGAGTGGGTGGACGTGTGCAAACAGCCGGAATAACGCGGAGGGACCATGAAAGGATATGCATTCACCACAGCGGACGGAATGACGCTGCACTATGACGAATACGGAACCGGAGACAAAGTGATTCTCTCAGCGCAGGCCGGATTCTATCCCAAAGGCCTGCAGCAAAGCCTGGCGGAGCGGGGATACCATGTATACTGCATGACGCTGCGCGGCTTTGCCCCTTCGTCCTTTGTGACGGAGGATTACGGTACCGGCTGGTATGACCGGTTCGCGGATGACGTGGCCTGCCTGGCGGATGAACTGGGACTGGATACGTTCTTCTATATGGGGGCATCCCACGGGGCCGGTGTCGGCTGGCATCTGGCCCTCCGGCATCCGGAACGGGTGGCAGCCTTTGTCGCGGTGGTTCCCGGACCGCACAGCCTGGCGGAGGGCACCATGTCCTACCGGCAGATGCTGATGCAGGGCATCATCTCCGCACCGCCGCCTTTTGATCCGCCCATTGAGCAGGATGAAGCCCGGGAGGCGCGGCGCGCGGAACGGGCGGAATGGCTCAAAAGCCTGCCGGAAGCGGATCCGCGGGAGAAAGCCGTCGACTACGGCCGGCCCCTGATGGGCCTCGGCTCGGAAGAAAAACTGCAGGAGGCGCTGAAGAGCATCCGGACGCCGGTGCTGATCCTCGGCGGCGCGGAGGACCCGATCAGCACGCCTGCCCTGATGATGCGGACGGCACAGTGCCTGCCGCACTGCAAGCTGGTTATGTATTCCAACTGCGGACACAACATCGACATGGACCTGGTGGAGGAACTGACCGGGGAAGCGGACCGGTTCCTGCGGCAGGCGGCCCGGAACGGAAAGTGGTATGAAGAGGTAAGGAAATGAACATCACCTACAGAAAACTGACGGAAGATGATCTGGAAACCTTCATCAGCATGCGGATCACGCAGCTGCGGGAGGAAGGCGCGACGGAGCAGATTGACCTGGTTCCCGCCCTGAAAGATTACTATCATTGGCACCTGGCTGACGGGACCTTTGTTTCCTGGCTGGCGCTGGACGGGGAAAAAATCGTCGGAACCAGCGGAATGTCCTTTGTGGAGAAACCGCCGTATTTCAGCTGCCCCTCCGGCAGGATCGGACTGCTTTCCAGCATGTTTACGGATCCGGGCTACCGCCGGCTCGGAATCGGGAAGGAACTGCTGAGACGGGTGACGGACGAAGCCCGTGCCTACGGCTGCGGATGTGTGCAGATTACGGCATCCGACATGGGCGTGCTGCTCTATACAGCCTTCGGATTCAAAAAGAACGGAAAATTCATGCAGTATAACCTGTAAGCATATTCACGGATTATTCAGGAGAAAGCAAATGAAAGTACTTGTATTGAACGGCAGCCCCAAAAAGAGAAGCGATACATTCCGGCTGACGGAAGCGTTCCTGAAGGGCATGGGGACGGATCGGCACGAGATCCATGTGATCAACGTGATTGACAAAAAAATCGCGCCCTGCAGAGGGTGCTTCGGCTGCTGGCAGCGGATGGACGGCCACTGCGTGATCCAGGACGACCAGAACGGGATCCTGGACCTGTACCGGGACGCGGACGTGATCATCTGGAGCTTCCCGCTGTATTGCTACGGCATGCCTTCCCACCTGAAGGCTTTCCTGGACCGGACGATCCCGCTGGTTCAGATGAAAATGGTACAGGAGGCGGACGGAACGGTGCGCCATGAGGCGCTGGCCGATTTCTCCCGGATCCATACCCTGGTGATCTGCGGCTGCGGTTTCCCGCACTGGGAAGGGAATTTTGACGGCCTGAAGATGATGTGTAAAACCTGCTTCGGGGATCCGACCATGGTATGTGTTCCGGAAACGCCGCTGCTGAACGTGCCCGCGGCAGCCGTCGTGGCGGATCCGCTGCTGGCGCGCTTTGAGCAGGCCGGCGCCGAATATGCCGCCAGCCTGAAACTGTCCGCGGAAACAGTCGCGGCGCTGGAAACGCCGATGATCTCCGCAGAAGATTACATCCGCAATGTAAACGGCGACGCCTGAAAAGGAGGAACAGGAACCAATGAAAAAATGGTATGACGAGGAGTATGAGTTTACGGTCGAAGTGACCGGCTTTCTGCGGGGCGACCATACGGAACGGTACTGCCGCAACGGGGAAGAGCCCGGCGACGTTTACAGGTGCACTTACGGCTGTCCGGTAAACCAGGACGGGGAGGGCATCTGCTCCAAGACCATGATGATGCTCTATCCGCTGATGGAAGCCATCCGCAGCGGCGGCGACCTGGAGAACCTGGGCGGGGACAGCAAGTATACCAAGACGATTGTCTGTCCGGACGGCTGCGTCCTGTTCCGGCTGACCGCGAAACCGCTGGGGAACAAGAACTTCCACAAAGGCGGGTTCTGGAAAGAACCGTAAGGAGGAAACTGATGAAGAATGAACGGATCACCGCCCGGATGATCGCGCCCTGCGGGCTGGACTGCAGCATCTGCAAGCGGGCGCTGGCGGAGACGGACCCGTGCCCGGGCTGCCTCGGTCCCGATGAACACAAGCCCGAGTTCTGCGCGAAGCGGTGCGGGATCATTCTCTGCGCCAAACGCAGGGAGAAGGGGTATGAATACTGCGACGAGTGCCCGGACTATCCCTGCGGCGACGTGATGGAGAAGGAAAACCGCTATACCTCGAAATATCCGCTGTATGAATCGCCGAAGAAGAACCTGCAGACGATCCGGGAGATCGGCATGGACCGGTTCCTGGAGCAGGAACGGGAACAGTGGACCTGCAGTGAATGCGGCCATATCGTTTCCGTCCATACGGGAATCTGCAGCGGATGCGGAAAGCAGTACGGCGCTGTGGCCGTCCAGGTGAACGGGGATACCTGGCGGATCGAAAACGGCATGGTCCGCTTTTTCCTGCTGAAGGGAACGGACAAAGCGCTCCTGATCGATACCGGCATGACGGTCCGCCACGCCCGGAAGATCGCGGAAGCGCTCACCGGCCTGCCGGTTGAACTGCTGAACACGCATGCCGACGGGGACCATACGGGCTGTAACGAAGCATTCGAATCCTTCTATATGCACCCGGCGGACGAAAGCCATTACCGCCGGTCCGGCAAATCCGGAAAGGTGATTCCGGTTCAGGACGGCGACGAGATCGACCTGGGGAACCGGAAACTGAAGATCATCCACCTGCCGGGACATACGCCCGGAAGCATCGCGGTGCTTGATGAGAAATACCGGGTGCTGATCAGCGGAGATCCCATCCAGGAGCACGGAAGGATCTTTATGTTCGGCGAACGCCGGAACATGCGGGATTATATCCTCAGCCTGGAAAAGCTGGAGAAGCGGACCGGGGAGTTCGACGAGATCTGGCCGTCCCACGCGGACATTCCGATTTACCCCGGGTGCATCCGGAAACTGCGTGACGGGGCTCAAAGCATCCTGAACGGGGAAGCGGAAGGGCATCAGGTGGAATTCTTCGGGCAGCAGATCACCGTATACGACCTGGGCTTTACCACCTTTCTCTGCAACGGCTGAGCGCGACGTGACGAATCGTGTCACGGATGTGACGGACTGATTCTTTTCTCCGCAGCGCGGGTATGCTAACTTTCCATCTGCCCCGGAAACGGGACGGAAAGGATGGAAAGACCATGAGAGGAAAAAAGATCCTGACGGCCGCCGCCGGCCTGCTGGCCTTGTTCGCCCTGTGGACCGCAGCGATCATGTACATCGATGTGCAGAAGATCGGACCGGAAGGAACCGGGGTCGGGTTTGCCGGCCTGAACGGCCGGTTTCATGCGCTGACCGGCGTGAACTGGCTGCTTTACACTGTAACGGACTGGCTCGGGCTGGTGCCGGTCCTGATCTGCGGATGCTACGGGGTTGCCGGCCTGGTTCAGTGGATCCGGCGGAAAAAACTGCTCAGGGTGGACGCGGATATCCTGCTGCTCGGCGCGTACTACCTGCTGGTGATCTTCGGATATCTGTTCTTTGAAATGGTACCGGTCAATTACCGGCCGGTGCTGATTGACGGATATCTGGAAGCATCTTACCCGTCCTCCACGACGCTTCTGGTGCTGAGCGTAATGCCTACCCTGAAGTTTCAGACAGACCGTCGGTGCGGAAACGCAAAGGTCCGGCGCCTGGCGACCTGGTTTGTGATCCTGTTTTCCACCTTTATGGTGACCGGAAGGCTGATTTCAGGCGTGCACTGGATCACGGACATCATCGGATCCGTGCTGCTCAGCGGCGCTCTGTATCTGCTGTACCGCGCCGCGGTTGTCCGGGCGGACCAAAGGAAGGCTGAAGGAGCAAGCAATGGAATTTCATGAGAAACTGCAGGAACTGAGAAAAAGCAGGTCGCTGACGCAGGAGGAACTGGCGGAAGCGCTGTTTGTTTCCCGGACCGCCGTATCCAAATGGGAGTCCGGCCGGGGATATCCGGGGATCGATTCCCTGAAGGAGATCGCCCGGTTCTTTTCCGTGACGGTGGACGAACTGATCTGCCCGGAGGAGATTATCTCCGCTGCGGAAAACGAGAAAAAAGACTTCATCAGCAGGTATCTGACGCTGATCTGCGGCGTGCTGGATATCCTGCCCGCGATCCTGCTGTTTATCCCGGCGTTCGGAAACGGGGCTGGATCCCGTGAAACGGTGGCCCTGTCCGGCCTGGACGGCATCAGTTCCTGGATCCGTATCCTCTTTATCATCGTCATTTCCCTGACGGTGCTGAACGGGATCTGCACGGCAGTGATCAGCAATTTTGACAAACCGGTCTGGAACAGGCACCGCCTGGTGACCGGCATTGCGCTGACGATTCTCGGATCCGCCCTGTTCCTGATCACCCGGCAGCCCTATGCCGGCCTGATCTTCTTTGCCGTGCTTGTGATCAAGGGCTTCCTGATCCTGAAGGTCAGGTAGCGCTCTACGGAGCGTAGGTTGTATACGCGCGGAACAGGCAGTATGCTTTTCGTGAAAGGAGTGGTGAACAATGGACCACTATGTGACAGGCGCCGCAATCAGGGCGCTGCGCGAGAAGCAGGGAATGACGCAGGCGGAGCTGGCGGAGAAACTCTGCGTGAGCGACAAGGCCGTATCAAAATGGGAAACGGGAAGGGGATTCCCGGATGTATCCCTGCTGGAACCGCTGGGGAAAGCACTGCGGATTTCCATTCCGGAACTGTTGTGCGGACAGGCGGTCGTGAACGGGAACCGGTCCGCCAATATGCTGAAGAGCAGGTTCTATGTATGCCCGGTTTGCGGAAACGTGATATTTGCGAGAGGGGAAACCATGATCTCCTGCTGCGGGATCCGGCTTCCGGCTCTGGAAGCGGAGGAGCCGGATGAGGCACACGGGATCAAAGCGGAGCGTGTGGAAGATGAGATCTGTATCGCTGCGGATCACCCGATGAGCAAGGATCATTATCTTTCCTTTATCGCCTATATGACGCCGGATGACTGCGAGATCAAAGCCCTGTATCCGGAAGGGAACGCGGAAGCCCGGTTCTTCTTCCGCGGCAGCGGATGGGTGTATACTTACTGCAACCGCCACGGATTGTTCAGGCGGAAAGTATAAGAAAAAAGGATGGCAGCATGGAAACACTGAAAGCCTATATCTGGGACCTGGACGGGACGCTGTTTGATTCCTACGGCGCTATTGTGTCCAGCCTGGTCGATGTGGCCCGGGCATGCGGAGCCGCGGATACTCCTGAAGAGATCCTGAAGGCGGTCAAACAGGGATCGGTTTCCGGATACCTGCGGGACCTGTCCGCCGGTAGCGGAAGGAGCACCGAAGCGCTGTATCAGATGTACCGGGCTGTCGGCCACGCAAAGGACGGGGAGATCATCCTGATCCCGGGCGCGGCAGAGACCCTGAAAGCCTTGCAGGATCAAGGAGCAAAGCACTTTGTCTATACGCACCGGGGCGCCACCAGCAGGCCGTTGCTGGAAAGGCTGGGGATCAAAGGGGTTTTCACGGAAATCGTGACCTCCGAGAACGGCTTCAGGCCGAAACCTTCCGGGGAAGGCGTCACATACCTGCTGGAAAAATACGGCCTGGACCGGATGAAGACCGCCTATGTGGGAGACCGGACGCTGGATGTACTCTGCGCGAAGGACGCAGGCGTGCAGGCAATCCTGTATCTGCCGGAGGATTCCTGTGTGGAGCCGACCGGGAAGGAAGACCGGATCGTCCGGGATCTGACGGAACTGGCTGAGGGAATGCACCTGCTGGCCTGCGGAAAGGATTACCGGATCCTGCGGCTGCTGGGCCACGGCAAAGGCGGCTATTCCTACCTGGCGGAAGCGGACGGGAAAGAGGTCGTGCTCAAGCAGATCCACCATGAGCCCTGCGACTATTACGCCTTTGGCAACAAGATCGAGGCGGAACGGCATGACCTGGAGCGGCTGCGGCACGCCGGGATCCGGATCCCCGGGATGATCGCCGTGGACGATGAGGCGGAACGGGTGGTCAAGGAATATATCGAGGGGAAGACCGTCTTTGAACTGATCCGGGACGGCGGAAACGCCGAACCGTATCTGGAACAGGTGCGGAAGATGGCGGCGCAGGCGAAAAAGGCCGGACTGAACATCGATTATTTTCCGACGAATTTCGTGATCCGGGACGGACTGATCTGGTATATTGACTATGAATGCAATGATTACATGGAAGAATGGAATTTTGACAACTGGGGCGTAAAATACTGGTCCCGGACGCCGGAATTCACGGAATACCTGAAACAGCATCCGGAGATGGCGGAGGAAGCATCATGCCGTGGTATTGGATCCTGATCATCATCTCGGCGATCGTCGGCCCCTTTGAGGCGATGCACGCGCTCAACAAGGCGAGACGGAACCGGGAGGAAGCGGAAAAAAGAAGACGGGCTGCAGCCGGTCTTCCTGAAACAGAGACGGAGGAACCGGAAGATGAAGCGTAAGGTGCAGTATTACGAAACGGACATGATGGGCGTGGTTCATCACGCGAACTATATCCACTGGATGGAGGAAGCCCGGATTGATTTCATGGACCGGATGGGTTTCCCGTACAAACGGATGGAAGCGGAGGGCGTCCTTTCTCCGGTGAAAAGCATTCAGGTGAACTACCTGAAACCCTGCACATTCGGCGACGAGGTGGACATCACGGTCGGCGTGAAGGAGTTCAACGGCGTGGTGATCACCATGATGTATGACATGCGGGTGAACGGCGAGCCGGTTTTCAGCGGAACCTCGGAACATGTGTTCCTGGACCAGGAAGGGAGATTCGTCCGGATGAGACGGGTGATGCCCGAATTCTGCAGGGCAGTGGAAGATCGAATTGAAAAAGCGTCCGAACCGTAACCGGTCCGGACGTTTTTTTATACAACAGTCAGCCCATCAGCCAGGCGCGGCAGGGCGCGCCGTCGACGCCGCCCAGGTTCAGCGGCGCGGCGTTCAGGAAATATTTCCCTTCGGGAATATCCTTCAGTACAATCCCTTCCAGCAGGACGACTTCGGCGCCGAGCAGGATCAGATGCACCTGCATGGGGCCGCTTTCCGGGCCGACGGTCTGGCTTTCATTGCCCAGCAGCAGGAGCCCGGCGCCCGCAAATACCCGGGCGGCGTCTTCCGTGACGGTTGCCTTTCCGGCAATCAGGATCCGCTGCGACGCTCCGGCATCGATCGCACGGCGCAGAATCGCGGCGGCGTCTTCGGCGGATACATCGCCTTCGTGACGGGCCAGGAAGCAGTCTCCCGTGAAGCGGTCCAGCGGAATCTGATCAACGGTTTTTCCGTCCCGGATGAAGTGGAATGGCGCGTCGATATGGGTGCCGTTGTGGGCGCACATACTGAACGCGGTCAGGTTGCAGTGCGCACCGTCGGCGATCCGCTGCTTCGGCGTCATGACCGGGGACGGATCACCGGGATAGACATTGCAGGAGAACACTTCCTGGGAAATGTCAAACAGTTTCTTTTCTTCACTCATGATCTGTACCTCCGAAAGGTTGATGATGATCGTTCTCTGAACAAACCTGTTTTTCTATCATATCATACATACGAAGAAGAGAAAAAGACGGTTATCCGTCCGGGAGGATCATCTCATCATCCATCGGGACAAATCCGTATTTTTCATACAGCGGACGGCCCATGGCGGTAGCCTCCAGCGAGATGAAAGCGATCTGTTTTGACCTGGCGTCTCCGACCAGGAGATCCAGCATCCTGAAGGCGATCCCTTGCCTTCTGTATTCCGGATGAGTATACATATTCATGATATATGCTTTGTTTCCGCTCGGGTTGTGGTATGTCGGCATCACCTGATAATAACTGATCCCGCCGGCACCGACCCACCGGTCCCGGTCAAAGACCAGACAGGCGGTATGTGTTCCGTCACGGAGCGCTTTTTCATAATATAACCGGGACTGCTTCTCCACGTCGCCCATATCAGTGTCAACAGGCAGCCTGTTGGCAGCCCGAAGCACTTCGATCCGTGTCTTTGTCAGCAGATCGATATCGTCGACCGTTGCTTTCCGGAAGGTCAGGTCCATAAGCATCTCTCCATGAACAGCCATTATTCTTCGATCAGTTTCTGTACTTCTTCCGGCCTTGGCGGATTCAGCGGCAGCGGGAAGCGGGAGATGGCAATCGCCGAGCAGGCGCTGGCGAAGCGAACCAGATCCGCGTCCTTCATCCCGTGAAGCAGGCCGTAAACGCAGCCGGCTTTGAAGGTATCGCCGGCCCCCAGGGTGCTCCGGACTGTTACGGAGAACGGTTTCATCCGGTGAACGGGTTCGCCTTTCCGGGCATACAGCATGTCTCCGCCGCCCTGGGTCAGAATGGTCAGGCCGTCGGTTTCACGCTGGAGCTTTTCGACGATTGCTTCGGGTTCCATGCCGGCATAATGCTCCGCCACACATTCCTTGGAGACGACATTCACAGCGGCCAGTTTATGCAGGGGAGAATCATGTGGGCTGTCGATGGTCACAAAGGGCACGCCGTTCCGGCAGCACAGTTCCGCCGCCAGCAGGGATTCTTCCCGGAAGAAGGGATCCACAGCGGCCGCTTTGCAGCCGGCAATGTCCGCTTCCTTCGGTATGCTCCACCATCGTTTCCCGGTCTCAAACAGCGTCTGGAACCGGCCCATGGGGGAACGCACCAGATCGGCGATCACCACATAATCCATGACGCCGGGTTCGTCTGTAAAGGTCATGGAAGACAAATCCACGGACTTGTCCGCATAGAAGGCTTTCAGCATCGGCGCGACCTCCGTGCCGATCCATGTGCCGTCCATTCTGACGGATACGCCGAGGGACGCCAGTACCGTAGCCGCCGTACCCGTTTCGCCGCCGGGCAGGAAGTACTGGTCCGCGATTTCCGAGTATTCGTCCGGCTGAAGGAATCCGTCCCTCAGCAGAAAAGAATGGGTTCCCAGCACCTGCCCGAAGAGATAAACATCATGATTCTGATTCATCATATACCGTCTCACAATTCTTTTTATTCTGTATGTGTATTATATATATTTTATCATGATCCTGTCTACAGGATTCACAGGATTGCCGCTGCGCCCTGCAAGGCATGAAAAAAGCTCAGGCCGTAATCATCTCGGTTCTGAGCTTTCCTCTTGCGGGAATAAATCTTCCTGCTGTCAACGGTTTTTGTGACCGGGCTGAATTCCCAGGTAACACGCCGCTGACGGTTGAGTTCCTTCTGAGCTTTTTTACTCAGTTTGTCCTTTGGGATAAATCTGGCCATGATCATCAACCTCCTTCACACGGCTTTCGGGGAACAGTATATCCGGAATCCGTTATTCCTTCAAGCTGCTCTTTCCATGAATCATAAACGCAGCAGGCGTTCTGTTCCTTCCGCCAGGACGTCATCGACATCCATTACGCGGAAACCGGCCGCCTGCGCCAGTCCGGCAAATATGCCCCGGCCGGGGATCAACCGGCCGGAGAAGGTTCCGTCATAGACTTCCTTTACCCCGCAGCTGGGGCTTCTGGACTGGAGAATGATCAGGTCCGGTTTTTCCCGCTCAGCAACATCCAGCGCAGCTTCCGCGCCTCGCCGGAAGGCGTCGTCTACCGAAACGCCCTCCCGGTTCCAAACGGTTCCCGCGACAATTTCCGCGGGAACGCGCGGCGTGGGCAGCCCGCCCAGGACTTCCGGGCAGACCGGAATGACCGTGTGCCCGGACAGCAGGCGGAGCAGTTCCGGCCGCAGGTTGTTCCCGCCGCTGTATTTGCAGTTTTCGCCCAGCAGGCAGGCGCTGACCATGATCTTCATCTTTTCCTCAATAGTACATGTCAAAACCGTTTTCCAGACGGTCCGCATATGTTTTTCCGGCTTCATACAGCGCGGGAAGGATATAGTCCTGATTGTACCTGACGACAGGTATCCGGTCATAGGCGCGCATCCCCATATGCGTCAGGCCTCTTTCCATCTGCTGCAGGCATTCAAGCGTACCCCGCCCGGTACCTCCGGCACAGGCGGCCAGGACGCAGCGCTTTTCCGCGAGGGAATGGTTAAATACCGCGTCGCACCGGCGAAGCCGGTCAAAGAACGTTTTGAAGCATTCTGTCATATCAGACCAGTAAACCGCGCTGATCCAGACGATTCCGTCCGCTTCCGCAAGCGTCCGGTAAATCTCCGCAAAATCATCCTTGATCACGCAGCTGCCTTTTGTGCGGCAGGTTCCCCAGCCGTTCCCGCAGGCCCGGCAGTGCTCCAGCTTTTTACGGTTCAGGTGGATCTCCTCCACCTGGACGCCGGCTTCCGTCAGGCCGTTCATGATCTGGTTCTTTGCGGCTGCAGTCAGGCCGTCGGTATTGGGGCTGGACCATACGATCGCTACTTTTTTCATATTTCAATCCTCCTTATCAGTTTTCTTCCAGGATCCTGAATCCTTCCCGGTAATCCTGCCCCAGGATCTCCGGGGACATGGAAAAATCGTACTTTTGATGAAGCCGGTCCTGCACCTTCAGGAATTCCTTCTTTCCGTGCTTCCGGATGTACAGCGCCTGGGCTTTTGCCGCGTTCGCGCCGTCGTTTGACGGAACATAGAATCCTTTTTCACAGGACTCCAGGCTGTCGCATTCATAGCATCCGTCGATCCCTTTTTCTTTGCAGCACTTCACATTGGGACATATTCCGTCCGGGGAGTAGGTGGCGAAAGAACAGGTATTGTAGACCGTCCTGCAGGAACCGCACCACTCGCCCAGGAAACAGTGATTGCAGGACAGCCCGCAGTACGCAACCGGATCAACGCCTTTCCGGGCTGTTTTGCACAGCCTGTTCTTGATACGCCGCATCGCCTCGATATGCATGATCCAGTGCCGGCTGAAAGGCATTTTGATCAGTCCCCGGATATCCTTTTCGCACCAGTAGGGGATCAGCCAGTTCGCGTTTTCATCCTCGCTGACGCAGCCGGTGCCTTGCAGCTTCGCGATCATTTCTTCGCCAAACCTGCGCTTCAGATCGACATACTTCAGCTGCTGCAGGATCTGATCGGAGGATTGTTTTACTTCCAGCGCGTACCGGTACAGTTCCTTCACATCCAGCTGCTTCGAGAATGCCGTGATATCATCTCCGGACAGCTCATTTCCCGTTGTGATGACCGGGGAGTGAGTCGATTTGTCAAACCCCTGGGCAAAAAGAACCTGCCGGTCTTCCGTAATCATCTCATGGGCCACGATGTCCTCGATCCGGAAGATATGCCAGATCGAATAGGCCAGCGTCTTGCTGTGATAGCCTTCCGCTCCCGCAAACGGCATCCGGTAAAACGCCTCTTCCGGGAAGGTGTTTATAATCTGGGCAACCTGCTCAAACAGGCTTTCCCTGAGCTCCAGCAGTTTGCTGATCCCGTCCCTGAACGTTGCTTCCTTTGACAGCAGCGCCTGCATATCTTTGTTCATCTCAGACCAGTTTTTGTCCATGTTATTCCCTCCGAATCAATCTTGGTCCGTACACAGTTTTACATACACGTAGGTATCCTTCCAGACGGGACTGCCGTTTGCATCCTTCCTGATTCATATGCTGAATGTGTTTCTCTGTCCGGGAATATAAGCTTTATCTTACTCAAAATCTAGTGATCGATGGTTTACCTGTCAAGAACCAGAAGGGGATAGGAGAACCAACGCTGCAACAACTGGCGTCTGAGATGACCGACAGGGTTATTCCGGGTTCGTTCCGGTTCAAAAAATCCAGTCCCCGATCTCTTTTTCTCCCCGGGCATAGGCCAGAAACGGGTTCTCCGGTACTTCCTGCTTCCTGCCGCCCTTGTCCTGGGCTTTGCACAGCCATCCGTTGATAAACCGGTTCACCCCGTTTATGGTTTTTCGCTTCGTGGGATTGGCCAGACACCAGCCCTTCATGTTACGAAGTTCCTGCTCCACATCCGCGGCAGGATAGAGTTTGGCGTATTTATCCACATCCCTCTGGTAGATCGGATAACCGCTCCCGTTTTTCAGGGGAATTCGGATCACCGGTTGCTCTGAGTCCGCCGAAGGCGGCTCAGAGCTGTAATCATATTTATCTTCTGTTTCTTCGGTTGTTTCTCTCTCTTCTCTTTCTCTCTCTGAGTCTTTTTCTTTCTCTGTATCTTTGTCTGTATCTATATCTTTATCTATATTCTTATTCTTGCATGCCCAAATATGCTCATTCTGCTCCCCACATGCTCCCAACTGCTTCTCCTGCTGCCGCTTCCAGCGTGCCTCCGCCGCGTGCCGCGCATGCTCCTGCCGCTCCTCCTTTTTCTGCGTCTCTTCGGCAACCGCGAGATCGTATTTTTCCTTGTCTCGGCTCAGCGCGTTATAGACCGTGGTCAGAAAGAGCTCCAGCCGGTCCCGACCGTTTCTTTTTTCCCCGCGAAGCACATAGGCATAGACCGCCTTGAGCATCTGCCCGGCTTCTTCGTCTGTCAGCAGGTTAATTGCGTCATTCCAGTCTGTATAAACTTTGAACCATTCCATTCCCATACATCCTTTCTTCACCCCGGGCATCCGGGGATGTTGTTTTCAGGAAGAGCATAACCGAAAAGGAACCGTTTGACCCGGACACGGCGTGTCACCCCCTTTGAGAAAATCAGATGCATGAAAAAACCTTATTAAGCCTTATGAATCAACCTGCGCAGAAGTTATCCACGGATTACCAGATATTGCCAGTCATCCTGCGGAAAACCTCCGATCCGTTGAAACATAAGGGAAAATCGACCGGACACAACGTGTCCGGTCCCGAAAAAATCTTTTTCAAATTTGCCGGCAGCTGCTGCCGGGAGACATGATGGCTTTCATCAGCTTATTCGGATACAGCCATGCCATAGGCAAACAGTCTTTTCAGATCCGTCCAGGCCATATTGCGGGTCCGGCATCCCATCACTGCGGCAATCAGGGTGATTCCGTTTTCCTGATACGCACCGACATAACAGAAACCGGCAGAGGACGTATACCCGCTTTTGACCCCGGCCGCATGAGGAATATAGTACGCAGATTCAGGATCAAATATCTCCCATTTCAGGTTCAGGACCAGTTCATCCCGCTTTTCAGTTGCCGGCAAGATATATTTCAGGCAGGTAACAATTTCGCGGAACAGCGTCAGCGTCAGTCCGTACCGTGCTGCTGTTACCAGATCCCTGGCGGTTGTATAATGCCCTTCCGTTGTATAACCGTGGGCATTGACAAAGTGTGAATTCTCCATTTCCAGGTCAGCCGCCGTCCGGTTCATCTTTTCCGCGAAAGCTTCTGTACTTCCTGCGCAAAGAACCGCGACAGCGTTGGCCGCATCATTGCCCGAACGAATCATCATCGCATAGAGCAGATCCCGCATGGTCATTGTTTCGCCCGGGGATACCGGAACAAGCGTACTGTCCTTCGGTACATCGGCAGCTTCGTCGGGAATGACGATCGTTTCATCCGGATCGCATAAGGAAAGCGCTGTCAGGAGTGTGATGATTTTGGTGGTGCTGGCCGGCTCAGCTGGCTCATCCGCTGCCTTTTCCAGCAGTACTTTTCCGGTTACCGCATTGATCAGGCAGACATTTTCCGCATAAAGGAAGGAGTCTTTCAGCTCTTCCGGATACGTATCATCAAAATAGATCGGAGCTTCAAATCCATATACGCTCAGATCACTCATCAGCAGCGCATATTCCGTAACGGAGAGCCTTCCGTCCGTATGAACCTGATCCGGAACCTGCCCGGCCAGCCACTCCTCAAAAGCAAGGACCGCTGTTTCCGTATTTGCGCCATACTTCCCGTCAGCGCTGTCCTGAAGGAAATTCAATTCGATCAGTTTTCGCTGCGCTTCCTTGACCCGGGAGCCCCAGCTTCCTTTCAGCAGCGTTTGCAACAGTTTGCTGTTTTCCTCCTGCATCATCAGCTCAACCGTTTTTGAATCCGGGGAGCCGGTTAACGGCACATCATATTCGTTATCGGCCAATAAAGTCTGCGCCAGCAGAATCGCAGAAGAAGTTTTCGCTCCCGGTATCCCGTCTGCTTTTCCGATCTCGTATCCCAGGGAAAGCATGCGCTCCTGCAGCTTTTTAACATCTGTTGTCTCCGCGCACACGGGAAGGGAACAGAAAGACAGACAAATTATCAGTAAAACGCACAACCATCTCCTGATATTAGAAACCATCATGTTCGTCTCCTGTCCACCACGCCGGCTCAGTTCACGCAAGCGTTAACATTCACTCTCAAATAATGACGTCCCACCGGTGCAAATTCTTCCGTTTGGAACCCGGCGGGATTCGATACTGCAACGAATATACTAAACACAACTGGCGGACAGGTCAGATGTAAGAAGTTTGCAAAATGCACTTTGCAAACTTGATGTTTTTAATGAATGTGATAAACTCGTTTTGCAAAAAGAGACATCACGGAATCATGTACCGGCTGGTTTCCGGCGATTACCTGAATTGGGTACCGCTGCAAATACTGTGAGGTGATCGTTTGACTGTTTATGTTGACGCGGATGCCTGTCCGGTTACACGGATAGCGGAGCGGATTGCCAGGGAACACGGCATTCCCGTTAATATCGATTTTAAATAGATTATTATTACAGAACTAATCGGCACTTGCTCGGCAAGATAAAAGTTGCTGAGTTTGATCCCGATAAAAACATATTACGTATTATACAGGCATAGTAAACAAGGTAAAGATATCGCGGTCTTCGCCTGCATCACCTGCCTGGTCGGGATTGCCCTTAGCACGCTCTGCGGAGGGGCGCTCCTGGAGACCTGGGAAGGGATGGGCTGGTTCACGGGCGGATTGGACCGGGTCAAGGCGCTGGTCATCCTGTCCACGGTTCTGCGCGTCCTGGTGGCGGTATGCCTGGTCCCGCCCCTGGAAAACGACCGGGATGAGACGATGGGGCATATGCTGTCAGATATCGCCGGCGGCGTATTGCGCAGGAAGCCCCGGGCCTGAACAGGATTCAGGGGCACAATACAGCGAAACATGCATAATCCGGTTGTGTTTTTATACCTGCTTCGAACAACCTGGTACAACCAATTGAATAAAACAAACCTCCATTTCTGGAGGTTTGCCGTTGGCCGGAAACCGGGGTTTACAACCTCGGTTTCCCTTTAAGGGTACCGAAAAAAATGAGGAGATGAAGAAGAAACTCCGGTTCAGTCAAGCAGTTCGGGAACGATCTTTCCCAGAACATCCGCCAGCTGGCGGTGGCCCCTGCGGGTCAGGTGCATGCAGTCTAGGGTATTGAATTCTGCGACACCTTCTGCGTCAAAGAACGCGCAGCACTGGCGTTCCGCAGCAGCGGCAAAGTATTTCGCCAGCTGCCGGGATTTTTCCGGACATCCGGCGCCCATAGGCTCTCCCTCGGGGACCGCGTAAAGTCCTTCGCCGATATGCGGCGGGGAGATGACCAGGATCCGGGGCTTGTCCCGCCAGCAGGGAATTTCCTTCGTCTTCATAATCAGGCGCTCCATCCCGATGCCAATGCACGCGGCGTTGGCGCTGAAGCGTTCTTTCGTATCGTTGGTGCCCAGCATGATGATCAGGAGGTCCACCGGTTCATGGCTCATGAGCACGCTGTAGATCGCGTCCAGGCCGGACATGCATTCATGCAGGGGATCGGAGAAGACGGTTGTCCGGCCGCTGAGGCCTTCCTCCAGCACCAGTGTGTCCGGGCCCAGCCGTTCTCCCAGCAGGCAGGTCCACCGTTCCGACTCGTTGTACCGGATGCCGCCGTCCGCGCAGTCTTTCGGATCTGCGCAGTACCCGTGGGTGTTGGAATCCCCGAAACAGACAATATGCTTTTTCATAGGCTTTTTCCCCCTCAGCCGGCAAAGGTCCGGATGGCTTCCCGGATCCTCGCTGCCGCGGCTTCCACCTTCGGCATGTCTTCCGGGATCAGCGCCGGCATGGGCCTGCGCACAGAACCCAGCTCCAGGTTTTCGTTGATTTTCAGAATGGCCTTGATGACGGCGTACATGCTGCCGTGGCATCCGCACATATCCTCAATGATGGCATTGACCTCGTGCTGGATGGGCCGGGCTTTTTCCGGTGTACCTTCGCGGATCAGCCGGTCCATGGTCAGGAACAGCTCCGGCATCGCCGCATAGGTGCCGCCGATACCGCCTGCCGCGCCGCAGCAGCGGCCGGCGACAAACTGCTCATCCGGTCCGTTGAAAACCACACAGTTTTCTCCGCCGGCCCGCAGGAACATCTCGATATCATAGGTGGGCATGCTGGAGTTTTTGACGCCGATTACCCGCGGATTCTGCCGCATGGTTTTAAAGAGCCCCGGGGTCAGGGTGACGCCGGCCAGCTGGGGAATGTTATAGATGATGAAGTCAGTGTTTGGCGCCGCTGCGGAAATATCGTTCCAGTACTGCGCGATGGCGTATTCTGGCAGCCGGAAGTAGATCGGGGGAATACTGGCGATGGCGTCCACGCCTGCGCGCTCCGCATGGGCGGCCAGCTGGCAGGATTCCTCAGTATTGTTACAGGCCACATGAGCGATGATCAGGCATTCGCCCTTCACTTCCTCCATGACCGCCTCCAGCAGGGCCATGCGCTCTTCCTTTTCCTGGTAGATGCATTCCCCGGAGGAACCGCCTACATAGAGGCCCTGAACGCCCTTGTTCACCAGGTGCCTGGCCAGGCGCTTGGCCCGGTCGGGACTGATACGGCCTTCCTCGTCATAGCAGGCATAGAACGCGGGGATCACGCCCCGGTATTTCTGAACAGACATATGCATACTCCTTCCCTGGAATGGTTAGCCCTTGACAGCACCCATGGTGATGCCGCGGGTGAAGAATTTCTGGAAGATCAGGAAAATAATGATGATCGGGACGGAACCCAGGGCCGCGCCGGCCATGATCAGGCCGAAGTCCGTGGACAGTTCCGTCTGCAGCTTGGCGATGCCCAGGGAGATTGTCAGCACCTTGGTATCGTTCAGCATGATCAGTTGCAGGAAATAGTCGTTCCAGGCCGTGATGAAGGTGAAGATCGCCAGGGCACCGATGCCCGGCTTGATCAGCGGAATGACGATCTCGATGAAGGTCCGTGCTTCGCCGGCGCCGTCGATCCGGGCGGCCTCCAGCAGCTCCCCGGGAATATTCTCGCTGAACTGCTTCATCAGGAAAACGCCGAAGGGCCAGCCTACAGTCGGCAGAATCACAGCCCAGAGCGTATTGTGCAGCTTCAGGAAAGCCAGTTCCTTCAGCAGCGGGATCAGGATAACCTGCTTGGGCAGGGCCATGGCGCAGATGAATACGGAGAAGAGCAGCACCCGCCCGGAGAAGCGTTTTTTGGCCAGTGCATAACCGCCCATGGAGGCCGCAATACAGGTCAGGCCCATAGCCGCGGCGCAGATGAACACGGTGTTCAGCAGCCAGGTAATCGCCGGGCGGTTGAACAGCTCGTTATAGTTGCGCATGGTGACGGTTTCACCCGTAGGGAACCAGACCGGCACGGCAGAATTGACTGCCTGCTGGGTCTTGAAGGATCCGGTCAGGATCCAGTAAAGCGGGAAGATGAACAGCAGCGCCAGGATAATCAGCAGGATGACCCCGATCACGGTGTAGGCGGTTACCTGATGGACGCTGTGATCCGTATTGTCCGGCTTGTCTTTGATCCGGCGCGGCAGGTTTGCAGTCGTTTGCATAAGGTCTCCTCCTTTCAGCCGTTATCGGTCTTGGCCAGCCTGAACTGAATCGCGCTGAACACGGCGATAATGATCGCCAGGATGATGCCCATGGCGCTGCCGTATCCGTAGCGGCTCAGCTTGAAGGCGTTGTAGTAGATGTAGTACATAATGGTCTGGGTGGAATTGTTTGGCCCGCCGGAGGTCAGCAGCTGGATCAGTGCGAAACACTGGAAACTGTTGATCGTGGTGATGACCAGGATATAAAGGGTGGTGGGCATGACCTGGGGCCATTTGATCTTCCAGAACACCTGCATGTTTGTCGCTCCGTCCACGGAAGCCGCCTCGATCAGGGAATGGTCCACGTTGCTCAGGGCGGAGACGTAGAGCACGATGGGCTGCCCGACGGAAGTGGTCAGCAGGATCGTGATGATACAGGCCAGGGCGTAGTCCGGATTGCCCAGCCAGTTGATATTCCGGGTGATCAGCCCGAGGTTTTTGAACACATAGTTCAGCACGCCGTAATAGTTGTTGAAAATCCATTTCCAGACCACGGTGACCGCTACGGAACCGGTGACCACTGGCAGGTAGAAAACGCACCGGAAGAAGGATGTGTGGCGGTCCCTCATTTTATAGATCAGCGATGCCACCCACAGGGAAAACATACAGGTGACCGGCACGCTGACCAGCACGATGACAATCGTGTTGACCAGCGCCTTGCCGAAGATGGCATCCTGGAACATTTCGACGTAATTGGCCAGACCGATCCAGCTGAAATCGGTCATGGTGTAATTGAAAAAGCTGGTGACCAGGCACATGCCCATGGGGAAAATCACGAAGCCCAGGAAGAAGACCAGACTGGGCGCCATGAAGAGATAAGCGGCGATGTTTTCCCGCCGGCGCGCCGCTCTCATGGCCGGGGAAACCACCCTGCGGGCGGGGAAAGCTCGGGTCGTCATCGGGATATTTCCCTCCTTAAAAAGGACAGGCGCGCCCCCGGCCCGGAGGGGGAACGGAGACGCGCCTGATTCGTCATGGATTGATACCGGTTCTATGGATTATTTCTGATTCGCGTTCTGACAGTAGACCGCTACTTCAGCCGCCACATCGCCGCCGGCGAAGATGCGCTGGAGCAGGTTCCACCATTCGGTCCGCTGCGCGGCCCAGTTGGGAGTGACCTGGTAATAGTCGCCGAGGTAGGGCATGAAGATGGCATACTCGCCGTTCTCAGCCTTGTCGGTGCCGGCGTAGATGTCGCCAAGGGAAGCGCGGGTGGGGAAGAAACCGGAGGCGTATACGCTCTTCGCGGCCTGGGCCGGATCGTCACATACCCACTTCACGAAGGTCTTGGCAGCGGCCACTTTGGCTTCATCGCCATTGTCGAACAGGCCGAAGCCCCAGATGCCGCCCTGCAGTTCCGGCACGCCGTCGTCAGAGGGGAAGGCCATCGGGAATACCTTCACGTCTTCCGCCAGGCTGGCTTTGTTGGAAACGGCTGCGGAGGCGTTCCAGCAGAAGCCGATGGAGATGGTGGAGTTGCAGAACAGGGCGATTTCATCACCGGCGACGATACCGGCATCAGCATCCAGCTTCCCGTCTTTCACGAGCTGCTGGAGCAGCTGCAGCGCCTTGATGTTCGCTTCACTGTCCATGGTGTAGGCGGAGTGATCCGGCGCGGTGAACTGGCCGGAATACAGGTTGGTTACCAGCGCGCGGGTACCCTGGTCGCCGCCCTGGCCGCCGCAGTATACGACCGCGGTGGGGGCGAAACCGGCTGCATTCAGCGCGTCCAGTGCGTTCAGGAAGCCTTCGGTGGTCCAGGTGTGCTTTTCTTCATCAATATACTGGAGGGCACCGGCTTTTTCGAAATCGTTGTAGTTGATGACCATGCAGTGGGTGGTCATGCACAGCGGATATTCATAGTAGACACCTTCGGCGTTTTTGCAGGCCGCTTCCACGGCAGCGCTGGCAGCGATGATGTCATCCTTCGTGTCTGCCCACAGGTCGCTGATGTCCAGCATCTTGCCGGCCGCGCCCCAGTTGGCGACCAGGCGTTCCGGACCTTCCATGATGATGTCGGGCGTGGTCTTCGCTTCGATGGCTGTGGTCACCTGATCATCACCGGACTGGTAGTCCAGGTACTGAACGGTCACTTTGATCTCAGGATGCACGGCATTGAAGTCCTTGATGATGCCGTCCACGGTTTCGGCATTTCCCCAGCTGCCGATGGGGTAGGTCCACAGGGTGATTTCCACCTGGTCATCCGCCAGAGCGAACGCCGGCAGCGCCAGGATCAGGCACAGGAACAGGGCGATGAGTTTCTTCATAATCTGGATCCTCCTTTTTTGATTGGCCGGTTTTCCCGGCTGATAACGGTTCTCTTCCTGCGTTTCACAGGTTCTGACTGAAATATACTACAATTAAAAACGTCTGTCAACCCTGTTTTGAAGAAAAAATTGAAAAAATGGGATAAAACAAGCCAAATATGACGTGTTACGCCTTGACACGCTTCCCTGGTTCCGATATAATGGTCTCGAAATGTAGGACATTTAGCACCGAATGACAGGAGGGTGACCGTTTTGAGTGCCGAAGGACAGGAAAAACAGCGGGAAAAACGATACATCACTGCCTTCCGGGAAATCCATGACTATATTTTGCGCCACCAGCTGAAGCCAGGGGATCTGCTGCCCAGTGAGGCAGAGCTTTCCCGGGAGATCGGGGTCAGCCGCAACGTGATCCGGGAGGCCATCAAAAGCATGGAGCTGATGGGCATGGTGGAGGCCTGCCCGGGGCGGGGAACGGAAGTGCGGGAATTCACGATGGATTTCATTTTCCAGAACGCGCTCTTCTTCCGCCTGGCGGAGGATGAGAAGAAGATCCGCCAGATGTTCGACATCCGAAAAACGCTGGAGCTGGGCTATATGCGCCAGGCATTTGACAGCATCCGGCAGGAGGATATCGCGAAGATGCGGGAGATCGTATCGCAGATGCGCGTCAGTTGGGAGGAGAGCGGCGCTTTTGCCCGGGAGGACCGGGAATTTCACCAGCTGCTTTTCAGCTCCGTGGGTAATCCGGTGCTCATGTCCCTGCTGAACGCGATCTGGGCCGTGGATTCCGGCTATCAGCTGGAGGAAAAGCTGCCCCATCTGGCAAATTCTGTCGTGAAGCACGAAGCGATTGTGGAAGCCCTGGAGGAATACGACTACCTGAAGTTTGCCCATGCCATGTACCGGCATTATTCCT
>CAMKNZ010000009.1 GCA_946414315.1 uncultured Clostridia bacterium | reverse complement strand
CCTCGGCGGCGATCCGGGCCGCTTCTTCCTCAGCCAGGCGCTTTGCTTCTTCCTCAGCGGCGATCCGGGCCGCTTCTTCTTCAGCAGCTTTGCGTGCGGCATCCTCCGGATCTTCTGTCGGTTCGCCGGTTACGGGCTGCGGCGCTGTTGTGGAGATATAAAGGAAATATGTTTCCGTACTGCCGGTTTCCGGATCGGTAACAGTGATCGGCAGATAGTTGATCCCGTCAATCGTGTCACCGACAACGGTCACATATCCCAGTGCCTCACCTGCAGCAGGAGAGATCTGATATGTTCCGTTCGGATGGGTTACGAAGATCGTCAGCCCGTCCAGCGGCGCTTCCGGAGAGATCATGATCCAGAAGTTCCCTTCCGCGTCATATACAGGAGCAGCGTCTGCATAAACGGCCTCTCCTGTTGCAGCGTCGACCCAGCTGACAGTGATCTTCAGGTCACTCCAGTCCGGAGCCACAGCCATAGCTGCCGGCAGTGCGGACATCATCAGCGTCAGCGCGATCAGCAGCGCAGCCGCCTTTTTCAGGATCCACGAATGCCTGTTCTTCATAATCCGGTCCTCCTAAATCTTGTATAAATGTTTAAAAATCATTCCTATATATTGTACTGCTGCTTCATTTTTCTGTCAACGTATGCAGCAGGCTGACCGGCGGAAGGAAATCCTCTCCGGCCCGTCGAAATGGATGGAACGTGATCAATCATAAAAACGGGGCCTTAGCCCGTTTTGTTCCCGAAAGGGTCTGTTCTGTATGAGTTTTTTCCGGAACCTCTTTTTCTTCGGGCCTGAAAACGAAGGCGGCATCATGTCCCCTTCCGCGTTTTTTTACCGTCTTCCGACGCTGGAAACAGTTGATCTGATTCTCCGGAAGCCGGCTATGAAAGACACCGGGGATATCTTTCGTTACGCCTCCGATCCCGAAGTCGCACGGTATGTACTTTGGGAACCCCATCGCAGCAGAGCTGAAACCAGGTCTTTTGTCCGCTTTCTTCGCAGCCGGATCCATGCCGGATATCCTTCTTCCTGGGTTGTCGTCCTGAAAAAAACCGGCGCCGTTATCGGCACAATCGGGTTCATCTGGTATTCAGAAACAAACCGCTCCGCGGAACTCGGATACAGTTTTTCAAGAGAATACTGGAATCACGGATACGCCACCCAGGCCCTGGGTGCTGTGATTGACGCATCATTTACATCCCTGCCGCTCAACCGTCTGGAAGCGCAGCATGACGTTCGCAATCCGGCAAGCGGCCGGGTCATGGAAAAATGCGGTCTCCGGCAGGAAGGGATCCTGCGGGACCGCATTGTGAACAAAGGAGAATATGTGGACGCAGTGCTGTATGCGATCCTGCGCTCCGACTGGGAAAACGTTCAGCGATAATCCTTCATCCGGCGCTCGAATACATCCTCGCGGGCAACCGACCATCCGAAAAAGCCGATCACATCTCCAAGCTTCTGATACAGGCCGTGGCTGTAAGCAATCAGCCCGGCCTTTTCAAGATGAAGCCTACCCTCTTCATCCAGCAGGTCTTTGCGGACCATCACGGAAACGACCTGGCCGATAAACATGTCGTGGCTTCCAAGCTCCAGCGTCCGGCGCACTTTGCAGCACAGGCTCAGCGGTGATCCGGCGACAGCAGGGGCGGTGTCCATCCTGTCAGCAGGGATATAACTGAGCCCTGTCTCCTTTGCCTTGTCCGTGTCCCTGCCGCTGCGAACGCCGCAGAAGTCCAGCGCCCGGGCCATTTTTTCATCGACCAGGTTTACAACAAATTCGCCGGAAGCAGTGATCAGGCCGTGAGACCAGCGGTCTTTCCGCAGGCTGACCGAAACCATAGGCGGTTCGGAATTGACTGTTCCGGCCCAGGCGACAGTAACCATATCCGGCCTTTCCGGCTGTTTCGGATCGGCACTGCTGACCAGCACGACAGGCGTCGGGCTCAGCAGGGTGGAAGGTGGAAGCAGAATGTATTCCGGCTTGTTCATTATCTCGCTCCAGTCCTTGAAGATTCATGGATTTAGTGTATAATATTTCTGTTATGCAGTCAATCACCGATGATGGTCTTTGACGAAAGGAGGGAGCAGCCATGAACAACTATCGCGGCAAGCACGTTTCATCCGCTCCGTGGCAGACCTCCTCCGCTTCTTTCCGGCGCGGCCGGCATCAGGTCAAAAACCGTCGCCACCGTCGCTGGCTGATCTTCTGCCTGGTCCTCGCAGTGATCCTTTTCTGTTATCCTTTCATTGAGGCCCGGCTCATTCAGACGGAAAAAAAGTCGCTGAAAGCGGACGATCTGCCGCTGGAAGCGAACAATCTGCGGATTGTCTACCTGAGCGACATTCATTACGGTTTCTGGTTTTCAGACGGAGATGTCAGCCGCCTGGTCGCAAAGATCAACAACCTCCGTCCGGACCTCATTCTGTTCGGCGGGGATTATGCGACAGATAACCAGACTGCGATTAAATTTTTTCAGTCCCTGCAGCAGCACGATACGCTGCATTCCCGTTACGGGATCTACGGCGTGATCGGTGAAACCGACCGGGGCGATTCCGATTTCACCTGCGCCCAGCTGACGGAAGCCATGGCTAACGCCGGCGTTACACCCCTTGTCAACAAGACTGCTGCTGTAAACATCGGCGCCAGGCAGATCTTTATTGCCGGTGTGGACGATTTCATTGCAGGGCAGCCTGATCTGAAGCTTGTGACCCGCTCCGTTTCTTCAAGCGACTATGTCATTTTCCTCAGCCATAACCCCTCCGTCATCCCGGACGCGCAGCTGATGACCGACGGGTCCGGCAATCTCGGCTGGTTCGATCTGGGGCTGTTCGGACATACCCACGGCGGCCAGATGCTGTTCTTCTCTTCCATGCTCGGACTTGATGAAGACGTACCGGACCGTTATAAAAGCGGCTGGCTCAAGGAAAACCGGGTGGACCTGCTCATTTCACGGGGCGTCGGCACCTCCGTCTGGCCCGGCCGGCTCTTCTGTCTCCCCCAGATCCACTATATCGAAGTCACTTACTGACGATCCATTAAACGCGAAGGAGTACCCGATGAAGTCTGATTCCCGCGTTCAGCTGAACGATGTTTCCTATTCATACGAAGAGCAGGCAGCGCCTGCTCTTTCCGGCGTATCCGCCCTGATTCAGCCGGGTGAGTTTGTTGCTGTCCTCGGCCACAACGGATCCGGCAAATCCACCATGGCCAAGCTGCTCAACGCCCTGTTTGTTCCCACAGAAGGCAATGTTGTCGTCTGCGGATACAACACCCGTGAAGAAAAGCTGGTCTGGGAGATCCGCCAGCGGGCCGGCATGATCTTCCAGAATCCGGACAACCAGATCGTCGCCACCGTCGTCAAGGAAGACGTTGCCTTCGGTCTGGAAAATCTCGGCGTCCCTACGGAAGAAATGATTCCCCGGATTGAAAGTGCCCTTTCGGCTGTGCGCATGAGCGCCTACGCCGATAAAGCCCCGCATATGCTTTCCGGCGGCCAGAAACAGCGCGTGGCCATCGCCGGCATCCTGGCGATGGAGCCTTCCGTGATCATCGCAGACGAAGCCACCGCTATGCTCGATCCTTCCGGCCGGAAGGAAGTGCTGGAAACGATCCGCACTCTCAACCGCCAGAAAGGGATTACCGTTGTCTGGATCACACACTTTATGGAAGAAGCTGCGCTGGCGGACCGGGTTCTGGTCGTCACGGACGGACAGATCAAACTTTCCGGCACACCGGCCGAAGTTTTTGACCGGGTGGAAGAAATGCGGGAGATGCATCTGGACGTCCCCCATATGACTGCCCTGGCCGGCGAACTCAGGGAAGCCGGAATGCCCCTGCGTCCCGGAATTCTGACCGTAGAAGAACTTGCGGAGGAGGTGGAAAGGCTGTGCCCATTGAAGTCTGCCACCTGACCCACTGCTATTCCGAAGGCAGTGCTTTCCGCACCGTCGCCCTGGACGACGTTTCCTTCCGGATCGATGACGGAGAGTTCGTCGGCGTCATCGGCCATACCGGCAGTGGTAAATCCACCCTTGTGCAGCATCTTAACGGCCTGCTCAGGCCCTCCTCCGGCCAGGTGCTCATCAACGGAGAAGACCTGAACGGAGAACATGTCAACCGCCGTGCGCTTCGCCAGCGGATCGGCCTGGTTTTCCAGTATCCTGAGTACCAGCTTTTCGAGGAAACCGTAGCGAAGGATATCGCTTTCGGTCCGAAGAACCAGGGGTTGTCCGCCGATGAGATCGCTGAGCGGGTCCGCTACGCGATGGACTGCGTTCATCTGGATTATGATAAATATGCTGAGCGGAGTCCCTTTGAGCTTTCCGGCGGCCAGATGCGCCGCGTCGCCATCGCGGGCGTCCTGGCCATGCGGCCTTCTGTCCTGATCCTGGACGAGCCCACTGCCGGCCTTGATCCCCGGGGCCGCGACAAGATCCTCTCCATGCTGGAGGAACTGCACGCCCGGGAGAACACCACCATCCTGATGGTTTCCCACAGCATGGATGATATGGCCCGCCTCGCCACACGGCTGATTGTGATGAGCGAAGGAAAGATCGTCGTCGAAGGGACGCCGCGGGAAATCTTTGCCCGGGAGGACATGATGACCTCCATCGGACTGGACGTGCCGGACGCAGCCCGTCTGTGCGCCCGCCTGCGCACCATGGGATATAATCTCCCCGCCGACCTGTTCAGGCCGGAGGAGCTGAAAGAGCAGCTGCTCCGCCTCTGGAAGGAGGGATCCGCATGCTGAACAACATCACCATGGGCCAGTATTATCCCGTGGACAGCAGGGTTCACCGACTGGATCCCCGGATCAAGCTGATCCTGACAATCGTCTTCATCGTGATCGTCTTTATAGCAAGAACCTTCCTCGGATACGCGGTGATCCTCGCTTTCGTCTACCTGGCCTCCCGCCTGGCCAACGTTCCTTTCCGCATGCTGCTGCGCGGGCTGAAACCTTTGCGCCTGATCATTATCCTGACATTCCTGCTGAACCTGCTCTTCACCACAGGCGAAACGCTCTGGTTGGAGTTCTGGATTGTCCGGATCACGAAAGAAGGGTTCATGCAGGCCGCATTCTATTCCCTGCGGCTGGTCTTCCTGGTCATCGGTACCAGCCTGCTGACGCTGACCACTTCTCCCGTTTCACTTGCCGACGCGATTGAGATCCTGCTTACACCCCTGAAGAAGATTCATTTTCCGGCCCATGAGCTGGCCATGATGATGACGATCGCGCTTCGTTTCATCCCCACCCTGCTCGAGGAAACGGACAAGATCATGAAAGCTCAGATGGCCCGCGGTGCGGATTTTGAGAGCGGAAACCTGATTTCCCGCGCCAAGGCGATGGTGCCGCTGCTGGTGCCGCTGTTTGTCAGTGCCTTCCGCCGGGCCGGCGACCTGGCCATGGCCATGGAAAGCCGCTGCTATCACGGCGGGGACGGACGGACGCGGCTTCGCGTGCTGAAGATCACAAAGAACGACTGGATCGCCTGCGGCGTGATGGCTGTGCTGCTGGCGCTGATTATTCTGGAGGGGATATTCCTTTGAAGCGGATTCTGCTGACGGTGGAATATGACGGCACTGCCTATGCCGGCTGGCAGCGCCAGATCAACGGACTCGCTGTCCAGCAGGTGCTGGAGGAGGCGCTGTCTTCTGCCTGCGGCCATCCTGTCACCGTAACCGGATCCTCCAGGACGGACGCCGGCGTCCACGCGCTGGACCAGCAAGTCCATTTCGACACGGACAGCGGCATTCCGCCGGAAAAGTATCCCTTTGTACTGAATACCATGCTCCCTCCGGATATCCGTGTCACCGAAGGCCGGGAAGTTCCCCCGGACTTTCATGCCCGTTTCCTGACCTCCGGAAAAACCTATACCTACCGGATCTGGAATGCCCGCCATGGCAGCGCCCTGCGACGGAACACCCACTGGCATATTCCCGTTCCGCTGAGCGAAGCGCCGGTCCGGACCGCATTGGAAGCCCTTCCCGGAAGGCATGATTTTGCTGCTTTTCAGGCAGCAGGTGGCACGGCAAAAACCACGGTCCGCACGATCCGTTCGGTTGATCTTGAAACCCGGGGAAACGAGTGGATCCTGACCGTCACCGGAGACGCTTTCCTCTATAATATGGTCCGGATCATCGCCGGCACTGCCGCTGAGATTGGGCTCGGCAGGCTCTGCACGGACGCTTTCACCCGGGCCTTTGAGACAAAAGACCGCCTGGTCCTCGGCATGACCGCTCCGGCCCACGGTCTCGAACTGACCAAAGTTTTCTATCCGGAAAAAGCCTTCACGGATCCCGCGTCATTAAGATGGCATGAGGAAGAGACAACATGCTCAGACTGACCAACCTTTCCGTTCCCCTTGATTACACGGAAGACTCACTGAAGCTGATCCTCCTGAAAAAGCTCCGGCTTTCCCCTGATCAGCTTCTCTCCTTTACAATTTCCCGCCGCAGCATCGACGCCCGGAATAAGCAGGACGTCCATTTCGTCCTGTCTGTTGACCTGAAGCTCAAAAATGAACAGATCGTTCTGAAACATAACAAAAGCCTAGCTCCTGTTCAGAACCCGGAAAAATCAAAGCATAACAATGATGAATTATGCATTATGAATTCTGAATTGAAGGCGCAGCCATTGGTTGTAGGCGCCGGCCCTGCCGGGCTTTTCGCCGCGCTGACGCTCGCCCGGGCGGGCTTAAAGCCCGTCCTGATCGAACGGGGCAAACCTGTGGACGAGCGGACAATGGACGTCGCTGCTTTGCAGGAAAACGGCGTCCTGAATCCGGATTCAAACGTCCAGTTCGGTGAGGGCGGCGCGGGCGCCTTCTCCGACGGCAAACTGACCTGCGGCGTCAAAAGTCCCCACGTCCGGCACATCCTGGAAACCTTCGTTGCCCACGGAGCACCGGAGGAAATCCTGATTGACCAGAAACCGCACATCGGTACGGACCGGCTGAAAGGCGTCGTTGCCTCCATCCGGAATGAAATTATCCACCTGGGCGGCACGGTCCGGTTTGAAACCCGCCTGGAGGAACTGATCCTCCGGGGCGGACATATCGAAGGCGCAACCCTGCGTCATAACGGGGAACAGCAGGAATTTCTGACGGATACGATCCTGCTGTGCATCGGCCATTCCGCCCGGGATACGGTTCAGGCGCTGTTCAGCCAGGGGCTGCGAATGGAACAGAAGCCTTTTGCCATGGGCGTTCGGATCGAACACCCCCGCGTGATGATCGACCAATCCCAGTACGGTGCTTTTGCGGGACATCCTGCCCTCGGTGCCGCCTCCTATAAGCTGATCTGTCATACGCCGGACGGCCGGGGCGTTTATACATTCTGCATGTGTCCCGGCGGTGAAGTGATTGCCGCAGCGTCACAGCCGGGGGGCGTAGTCACCAACGGCATGAGCCTTCACGCCCGGGACGGCGTCAACAGCAATTCCGCGCTGCTGGTCGGGGTCAGGCCTGAAGACTTCGGGGACGATCATCCCCTTGCAGGCTTTGTCCTCCAGCGCAGCATCGAAAAAGCAGCCTTCAAGGCGGGCGGCGGAGGTTTCATCGCTCCGGCCCAACGCGTCGGGGACTTCCTCGAAGGACGGGCTTCTGTCTCCTTCGGCGAAATCCTTCCTTCTTACCGTCCCGGCACAGTACCCGCCGATCTGCGGGCTGTCCTTCCCGCCTGGATGATCGACGATCTGAAGAAAGGGATCCGCGCCATGAATGCCCAGCTGTCCGGGTTCGCAAATCCGGATGCAGTCCTGACCGGACCCGAAACCCGCTCTTCCTCCCCGGTCAGGATCGTCCGGAATTCCCTGGGTGAAGCCGAAGATTTCCGGGGCCTGTATCCGGTTGGCGAAGGGGCCGGCTACGCGGGCGGCATCGTCTCCGCTGCAGCCGACGGGATCACCGCAGCACTCAAAGCAATTGAAAAACAACGGCTGTTGTAAAACAGCCGCTGATGTATGTTTTAGATCATCTGTACAGGAATCAAAGATCTGTCTGAGATGCAGGCGTCGGCGTCGGCGCAGACGTTGGCGCTGCTGTCGGCGTGGGTGTAACTGTTGCTGTTGGTGCTGCTGTTGGTGCTGCTGTTGGTGCTGCTGTTGCTGTTGGTGTAGCTGTCGGCGTGGGTGTCGGCGTCCCGGTAGGCGTCGGATCTGCCGTAGGCACGGGACTTGGTTCCGGACTGTACAGGAGCTCCAGCAGTTCATGGGAGGCCATCTCACCGGGAAGCTCTTTTTCTCCCGGACCGGGCAGCATTCCGTTGTCCGCCTGGAAAGACGCCACTGCCGCAATCGTGTTTTTTCCGTAGATTCCGTCCAGTTTTCCCGGATCGTATCCAAGTTCCTTCAGCCGTGCCTGCATATAATACACGCTGACGCCTTGATCGCCTTTCTTCAGCGGAAGATAAGGATCATAATACGGCGCGTCCCAGGCGAACAGTTTTTTCTGGACCCTTTCCGTAATATACCGGTGTTCACGGACGTGGATGGCGTCACAGAACAGGTTGATCGCCAGCTGTGTCTCTTCGCCGTATTTCCCGTCGATGCCCCAGATCGGATAACCGAGTTCATTCAGCCTGGCCTGGATCTTTCTGACCTTGCTTCCGTAAGCGCCGTAATAGATCGTGCCGTCGTCATCGTAATAGGATGTGGGTTTTGCAGTCGGTCTGGGTGTAGGCGTCGGAGTGGGCGAAGGCGTCGGAGTGGAAACTGCCGCAGCGGTCTCCAGTACCCAATGCCCCTCTTCCGTGAGCAGATACCGGTACAGCATACCGCCCTGTACGCAGGCGGCAGCCGTTTGTCCGGCTGAAGCGGGATAGGTAGCCATCTCGCCGGTGAGCAGGTTCATCACCGTCACATTGCGGGCTGTATCCGTCAGGGTCAGCGCTTCGCGGGTGACGGTCAGGCTTGCCGGTTCCGTAACCGCTTTATCCGAAAAGGATGCAGCGTATGCATCCCTGGTGCGCGACTGGACCAGCCTTCCGTCGTTCACGACGGGAGTTACCCGCAGGACGAAAGAAGAGAGGCCGATCTTTTCGACATAATAAACATATACGCCGTCCGTTGCAGCGACAACGGCTTTTTCCGAAACCGTCCGGCCGTCCATCAGCAGCTTCCCCTCTTCCGTCTTCAGCTGCGACTCTTTCAACGCGGCCGTTTCCGCGTCCGGCACGATCCGGCTGCCGGATCCGTTTGTTTTGACCGCGATGATCTGGTCGTTCCCGCCCAGGCAGATGAGTTCATCCTCTGTGATCCGGATCAGGTCGTTGATCTCCATGGATAACTGGGCGACCGTTCCGCCCGTGGTCTGCAGAAACAGATAGTTGTTTTCGGCAATCCATCCGGTCGCCTTACCGTCCGTAACGGAAGGCGCCGCGCCCGCGGCTGCGCACAGCAGGCAAACAAGGGTTATGATCAGAACGGATAATACGATCTTTTTCATTGAACAATCTCCTCCCGGGGAATTAAACGAATCAAAAAGCGGATTGATTCATCCTGCCGGAAAAATCTTTATCGACCGATCAGCTGAACTGCTTCCTCCCTGGTGATCAGTTCCAGTGACAGCTGGTGCGGCAGGCAGATGATCATATTCCAGAGGACCCGTTCCTCCCGGTTCTCCAGGGTCACTTCCCCCTCCAGGATACAGTCGTGTCCTTCACAGTTGGATTCTTCCATCCAGACGCCGTTAGCCGTAAGATGCAGCACGTTGACGGCTTCCGTTCCGTCCGCCATCACCTGGCGGATGGTTCGGGTATACTCTCCCTCCACAGGCAGCGGCAGCAAGCCGATCGCCTCCGGCATCCTCACCAGCACATAGGCGATGGACGGATCGCTGTCCGTAACCTGGACCAGGAAGGGCTGTTCCGCAGGCTGCTGCCCGGTCTTTTCCGCCGCAGGAGCTTCCGTTATGGTTTCCGTCGTTGGTAACTCTGTGACGGTTTCCGTCGCGGAGACTTCCGTAACGGTCTCCGCCGGTTTCGTTTCCTCCGAGGACGCCTGTTTCTGCTGACTGCATCCTGCCAGCAGGAGGAGCGCCGCAGCAAGGATGATCATTATTCTTTTATTCTTCATCTTATTTTGCCTGTTCGATCCATTCATACTTTACTCCGGAAGTGCCGGTTACGGTCCGATCCCGGGCAATAAACACCGCTTCAATGCCTTCCATGCCCTCGATCAGTTCCATCCCTTTTTCCGGCCCGAGCACAAAAGCCGCCGTGGAAAGGGCGTCGCCTTCCATGGAACTTTCGGAGATGATCGTCACGGACGCCAGTTCGTTCTGTACCGGCCAGCCGGTCTCCGGTGACAGCAGATGATGATAACGTACGCCGTCCAGATCAAATCCCCGTTCATAGATGCCGCTGGTGACCACGGATCCGCCGCTGCTCCATGTTTTCAGCATGGATGTGCCGGTCCCCTTGTCGATATCCTGGATCCCGATGGTCCATTGGCTTCCGTCCGGCTTGGTCCCAATGGCGACGACATTCCCGCCGAAAGAAAGGATGGCGCTCTTTACGCCGCGCTTTTCAAGATAGTTTCTGATCTGATCTGCAATATAACCTTTGGCAATACCGCCCAGGTCGATCATCATCCCGGCAGGCAGCGTTACGCGGTTTCCCTCAATCCGGATCTTTGTATAGTCAACAAGCCCTGCGGCCTGGGCGATCGCTTCCGCGTCCGGAAGCACGGCGCTGCCGGAGGTGAAATCCCACATCGTGGACACCGGCGCGATGGACGCGTCAAAGGCGCCGCCGGATAGTTCGCTGATCCGCCCGGCGCATTGCAGGATGGCGATGGTATCATCTGATACTTCCACAGTCCCGCTTTCCGCGTGGTTAATCCACCAGACGTCGCTGCCTTCCACGGTTCTGGACAGCAACTGCTCATACCGTCCGCATTCCTCCAGCGCGTCCTTCAGCACCTGCGGATCCTCCACATAGGCAGTCAGTGTGATCACTGTATCCAGATAGTATCCTACTTCAGTCTGTTTTGGCAAATCCTTCTGCACCGAGCATCCGCCGCACAGCAGTAGTCCAGCCACTAACAGAGTAATTAAACTTCGTTTCTTCAAGCAGCTTCTCCTGTAATTATGAATTATGAATTCTGAATTCTGAATTAACTTTCAACACCTTGAACACCCGGTCTGTCACGATGCCCGTCAGGCACCCGACGATGATCCCCACGCCGATCAGTGCCGGAAGATAGGTGTTCATCAGCATCGGCGTCCGGACCACAAACCAGGCGGCAATCACCTGTCCGGTATTATGCGCTACCGCTCCGGCTACGGAAGTGCCCTGTACTTTGCACAGTACGCCACGTTTCATCAGGTACCACAGAACAAAACAAACCAGCGCACCCGTACCGGTAAGAATCGCAAACAGTAAAAGCTGACCTTTGACCGGTCCCCTGGTAATCAGCAGCACCGCTTCGGCGGCGACAGCCAGGATGCCCATGCACATGGCACCCCGGGACGGGTTTCTGCGAACCAGCAACATCACCGCCAGGCTCAGCGCACCGCCGGCCAGGCTGAACCAGATCGCGGACAGGGATCCGAAAATCAGCCCGCTCAGGACGACCTTTGTCAGCATCAGCAGGATGCAGCTCGGCCAGTCCATCAGGTAGACCGCGTACAGCAGGACAGTATTCGCCAGCCCAAGCTTGATTCCCGGAACAGCGCCGCCCAGCAGGGCAGAGAGAGGGATCGCCCGGTCCATCAGTCCGAGCACGAGGGCCAGTGCGGTCAGAAGGCCGAACAGGGCGATTTTTTTCGTTTTTTTGTTCACCGTTCCCCCTCCTTTTTACTCAGACTGACGCTATTATATCCTGTTTACCCTGTTCAGGCAACTGAACTTTCCGTCTCATCTGTTCTTGTCTGATCCTGTCCGTTTCTTGCCATTCCGGAAAAAAAGATACCGATTCCGTAAAATATTGGTAACGTTACCGATTGACGTAAACGTTTCCAAAGTTTTACAATTACGGGTGCGGATCAGTCGATTCGCAGGACCAATATATTATTGGAAAGGATGAGGAACCCTATGAAGAAACTTGTTGCTCTTCTCCTGTCCCTCTGCCTTGCCTTCGGCATGCTGGCCGTCGCTTCCGCTGAAACGAAAACCGGCTCTGCCCAGGGATTTGGCAGTGAGGTCAAGGTGACCGTTACCGTCGAAGACGGAAAGATCACCGCGATCGATGTGGACGACTCCGGAGAAACCTACCCTGTCGCGCGTGAAGACAGCGTTGAAAAAGTCGTCGCTGCAATCATCGAAGCGAACGGCACTGACGGCGTTGACGTCAATACCGGCGCCACCTTCACCTGCACCGCGATCGTTGAAGCCGTGAACAAGGCCCTGGCTGAAAGCGGCGAGGATGCCGCTCCCGCCGGTGATATTGCTTTCACCGCCGGCACCTACGAAGCCACTGCTTACGGCTACAACGGCAATGTGACAGCCAATGTAACCTTCTCCGAGACAAAGCTCGAGAATATTGAGATCACCGCGTCTGTCGAGACCGCTCATGTGGGCGATGTCGCTTATGACATCATGATCCCTGAGATGCTCCAGGCCAACGGTTCCGGTGTAGACACCGTTTCCGGTGCCACCTTTACCAGCCGCGCGCTGAAGACCATCGTGAACGATGCTGCCGAGCAGGCTGCCTGCACCAATCTGGACGCCTTCAAGGCAAACAAGATTGAGCACACTGCCGGTGAACCCGTCGAAGTGACCGCAGACGTAGTCGTAGTCGGCGCCGGCGGCGCCGGTATCGCCGCGGCGGCCCAGGCCACCCAGAACGGCCAGACCGTACTGGTTATCGAAAAGAACGCTGAAGTCGGCGGCAACACGCTGGTTTCCGGCGGTCAGTTCCAGTCCGTGATGCCCTACGTCGTCTGGGATCCGGCCGATCCGGATGCCGAAACCGGCGTGTACGCACACAACGGCCAGACCTACAACAAATATAAGTCCGTCAACGGCTGTATCAACGAGCTCAAGATGATCCTCAACTGGAGCGAAGAGCCCTTTGATGAAGAGTACTACAAAGAGAACGAGTTTGTGGCGGGCGACGCTGCCGAGCTGAGCAAACACGGCGTGCATCAGGAATACCTGCCCGTGCTGCAGGAGCTGAAGAAAGAGATCCAAGCTTACCTCGACTGGGCGCAGCCCAAGCTGGATTCCGGCATTGATGAGTCCCAGCTGGCCCTCTTCTCCACCCTGAACCTGCATATCTTCCAGACCTACTACGGCGGCCTGCGCCAGAGCGCGGACAAGTCCCAGTGGATCTACGGCGACATCGACCTGGTCAAACAGTTCATCAACGACGGCCAGGGCCTGAAAGAGTGGCTGGAAGACCAGGGCGCTCACTTCCTCGAAGACCAGCAGAACACCCTGATCGGCGCCCTCTGGTATCGTGAGAATGAATACGAGCCGCAGGATGGCAACTGGGGCACCTACTTCGTCGGTCCCGTGAAGACCATCGGCGAAGACAACATTATGCTGCGCACCACCGCTACCGACCTGATCATTGAAAACGGCAAGGTCGTCGGCGTGAAAGCTGTAAAGTTCGACGGCACCGAAGTGACCGCCCGCGCCAACAAGGGCGTCGTGCTGGCCACCGGCGGCTATGCAGCCAACATCAACCTGGTGCTCGAAAATAACGTGTACTGGGATACCGCTTACCTGACCACCTCCACCAAGACCACCAACCGTTCCTCCCAGGTGGGTGACGGTATCGTCATGGCTGAAAAAGCCGGCGCTGCTACCACCGGTATGGGCTTCACCCAGCTGATGCCTATCTCCTGGGTCGACAACGGCAACCTGGCCTTCGGCGGCGGCAACTATGCCTGCTGGATCAACCCCACCACCGGCAAGCGCTTCGTGGACGAAGGTTCCGAGCGTGACGTGCTGTCCCTGGCGGAGTTCCGCAACGGTATCGTAAAGAACAACACCCCCGGCGTCTTCATCGAGTTCTATAACGCTGAGCAGAAGATCCCCGGACCGCCCACCGCGCAGCTGCAGCCGACCGATTTTGCCGGTCGCTACTACCACATCAAGGGCACCGAGGAAGCGCTGGCCGAACTGCTGAAGGATCCCGAGTTCGAAGGCGTGACCGCGGACGCGGCCACCATGCTGGAAACCATCAAGGCTTACGACCAGGCGGTTATGGGCCAGGGTGAGTTCCCGGATGTCGGCAAGGGTATCGCTTCCCGCACCATCGGCAACTGCGCCAAGGATGAAAACGGTAAGTATGATCCTTCCACCTATGATCTGGAAGGCGCTGACCTGATCGTCCGTCTGATGGCTCCCTCTACGCACCACACCATGGGCGGTATCGTCGTCGATACTCAGCGCCATGTGCTGGACAAAGAAGGCAACATTATCCCCGGCCTCTACGCTGCGGGCGAAGTCACCGGCGGTATCCACGGCGGTAACCGTCTGGGCGGCAACGCGATCGTTGAGATCTTCGTTTCCGGCCGTACCGCTGCGAACACTATCGCGAATGAACAGTAATTCATAGGTTGGTTCCCTGCCCCGCTGCCTCCCGCAGCGGGGCTTTTTCATACAAAAAAGCAACCCCGGCATTGCTGCCGGAGTTGCTTTGATTTGTGTCTTATTCCTCGTCGTCGTCTTCGATCTTCGCGTTGGCAATGATCTTCTGGGCTTCGACCTGCGGCACTTCTTCATAACGTTCAAACTTCATGGAGAAGGAACCTCTCGCCTGCGTCATGGAACGCAGGTCAGTGGCGTACTTGAACATTTCAGCCAGGGGCGCTTCCGCTTCCAGCTGCTGCATGCCGTTCACCTGGTTCATACCCATGATGCGGCCGCGGCGCTTGTTCATGTCGCCCATGATGTCGCCCATGTACTCGTTGGGAACCAGCACTTCGACGTGCATGATCGGCTCGAGCAGAACGGGGCTCGCGTCCATACAGCCCTTCTTGTAGGCGATACGGGCAGCGGTCTTGAAGGCCATTTCGGAAGAGTCGACCGGATGGTATGATCCGTCGTACAGCTTCGCATGCAGGTGAACCATCGGATAACCGGCGAGAACGCCCTTCACGATGTTCTCACGCAGGCCCTTTTCAACGCTGGGGATGAAGTTCCTCGGTACCACGCCGCCGACGACCGCGTCTTCAAACTCGAATTCCGCGTCGCTGTCGGTAATGGGGCTGAACTCGATCCACACATCGCCGAACTGGCCGTGGCCGCCGGTCTGCTTCTTGTGGCGTCCCTGGACCTTCACGGTCTTGCGGATGGTCTCACGGTACGGGATCTTGGGATCCTGCAGCACGGCATTGGCGCCGAACTTGGAGGCCAGCTTGTTCTTGATGACTTCCAGATGCATTTCGCCCTGGCCGCTCAGTTCGGTCTCGGTGGTCTCGGTGTTCTTCTCGATCTTGATGGAAGGATCTTCTTCCGCCAGGCGGTTCAGGCCGCTGAAGACTTTGTCTTCTTCACCCTGCTTTGCGGCGAAGACAGCCTTGGAGATGCAGGGAGCCGGGAACTCGATCTCGGGATAGATGATCGGGTTGTTCGGATCACACAGCGTGTCGCCGGTGGAGGTGATCTGCAGCTTTGCCAGGGCGCCGATATCGCCCGCGTGGAGCTTGTCAACGTTGGTCTGCTTGTTGCCCTTCAGGGTGAACAGGCCGCCGGCCTTTTCAGCTTTTTCCTTGTTGGCGTTATACAGGGGGGTGGAGGAAGTGAGCATACCGGAGAAGATCCGGAACAGGCTCAGCTTGCCGACGAAGGGGTCAGCGATGGTCTTGAACACCAGTGCGGAGAAGGGCTGGTCATCTTTGCAGGCGCGCTCGATCTCTTCGCCGCTCTTCGGGTTCTTGCCTTTCTGGGTCAGGCCTTCATGGCCGGGAGAAGGCAGGTACTTGGCGATCAGGTCCAGCGTCCGGGCGATGCCCACGCCCGTCAGGGCGGAGCAGGCCACGACGGGAACGATGCTGCCGTCCTTCATGCCCTTGATAAAACCGGCCATAACGTCTTCATGGCTCAGTTCGCCGTTTTCGAAGTACTTCTCCATCAGTTCTTCATCCGCGGAAGCCGCCTGTTCAGTCAGGTTTTCATAGGCTTCGTTGACTTCGCCTTCCAGGTCGGCGGGCATTGGCACTTCGGTGCTCTTCTTGTAGGAGCCTTCATAGGCCTTCTTTTCAAGGACGTTCACAACGCCCTTGAAACCGGCGCCCTGTCCCAGGGGCAGCAGGATCGGCACAACGCTGGGGCCGTACTTTTCACGCAGCTGGGCGACGACCTTTTCAAAGTTAGCGTGCTCGCGGTCCATCTGGTTCACGATGAACATGCGGCCCAGGCCGGCCTTGCCGGCGTTGTCCCACGCCTTCTCGGCGCCGACGCTCAGTCCGTTCACGCCGCCGACCACGATGACCGCGGTCTCGATCACGCGCAGGGGTCCCATCTGTTCGCCGATAAAGTCAAAGTATCCGGGGACGTCGATCACGTTGATTACTTTTCCCGCCCAGGGAATCGGAGCGTAGGAAGCGCTGATGGAAAAACCGCGCTTTTTCTCTTCGGGATCAAAGTCGGATACGGTGGTGCCGTCTTCCACCTTGCCCTGACGGTCTGTCATGCCGGCAGCGAAGAGCATCGCCTCGGTCAGCGTGGTCTTGCCCTCGCTGCCATGCCCCATGAGGGCGATATTACGAATGTTTCCGGTTGCGAATTCAGCCATGGTTGTCATTCCTCCTCATTTTTCTTCGTAACGAAGATCATCCCGCTTTCCGAATTCGCGAAACGCGGGAATCAAAAGCTAAATGTAATTATACCATATTGATCAGCAAATGAAAAGCAAAAAATGCGTTTTTCGGTCAGATTCACACCATTCAATACTTGATTGGAAATGATGGATTATGAATTGATGAGCATCTTTCTCATCAGGGCTATATCTCTCTCCGTGCCGCTGGTTTCCAGCTCTACGCTGCCCGGGCCTTCGTCATTCAGCAGCCCTTCCCGCTCCAGGACCCGTTTCAGCTGCCGCGCGGTACCCGCGTTGCCGTCGGTGATGGCAATGCGCTCCGGCAGCATTTCCCGGATCATGTCCTTCAGGAACACATAGTGCGTGCATCCCAGGACGACCGCGTCCACCTTTTCCGGCGGATACCGGTTAAACAGTTCTTCCAGGTATCGCCGTATTCCGGCCTGGTCGTCCGACTCCACCAGTTCCATCAGCCCGGGGCATGGAACCTTCACGGCGCCCTGGCCATACTGTTTCATCAGGTTTTCGAACTTTTCCTGGTGCAGGGTCAGCGGCGTGGCCAGTACCAGCACGCTGCCGTTCTTCCGGATCTTGGAAGCCGGTTTCAGCGCCGGCTCCATTCCGATGACTGGAATGCTCAGCTGCTGTCGCAGGGTGGCGGCAGCAGCGCCGGTCGCTGTATTGCAGGCGATCACCAATGCTTTGATATGCTGATGAAGCAGATGGTCAACCACTCCGCGGACACAGGCAATTACTTCTTCCGTACTCTTTGTACCGTAGGGGGCGTTAGCGGTATCGCCAAAATATATAAAACGCTCTTCCGGAAGTTCGCGGATCATTTCCTGCAGGGTGCTGATACCGCCCACCCCGCTGTCAAAAACCCCGATCGGATCGCGTTTCTGGTTCATTCTCGTTCCTCTTCTGTCCCGTTCGTCTGCAGGTATTTTATCAAATTGTCCCTGTCCTGTAAACCTCGTTGATTTTTCCTCCTCCATGAACTATCATTATCTTGTGGAACCATCTGTCATGATAAATTATGAATTGGAAACGAGGTTCATCATGGTTGAGCAGATCCTTATCGGAGACGTGATCACAACCCGAAAACCCCATCCTTGCGGGTCCAGTGAATGGACGGTGATCCGCACCGGAGCTGATATCAAGATCCGCTGCAGCGGCTGTGGCAGGATTGTTATGCTGGATCGCGAAAGCTTCCTTCGCCGCCGGAAAGCTGTCATTTCCCGTGGCATTGAACAGCCGGAATCTTGCCAATGATTCCCGTTTTATGGTATATTTATCTGTGGTATTTTATCAGTGTTTACGTACTGATCGACGATTTTAACTGAGAAAGACGGTGATCCCGTGCGGAAAGCTTTACTGCTGATCCTGGTACTGCTGCTTACGGCATTATGTGCCTGCGCTGCTGCTGAAACGGAATACCCCCTGGAGGCTGTATCCGGTAAAATGTCCTTTGATGAAGGTACATTTATCGTGCTGACGCCCGGAACGCTTTCCGAGCATCCGGACCTGCTCCAGACCCTTGGAAAATCCGCAGATGAACTGCGAGCTGATATGGACACCCGCGGTGTCCTGTTCCAGGCCTGGTCCAAAGACCAGAAGACCTGTGTCGAGGTAATCCTGATCCAGGACGAGCTCTCCGCAAAATACTTTGATACAGAAGCGCAGACCCGGGCAGACCGCAAGCAGTACATGACCGATGTGATTTCCGAAGCAAAGCAGGCCGGTTACGCTGTTTTTGATCCGATCATCAAAAACCACGGAAAAAGCGGCAATTATGTTGAATTCGAGTATCTCTTCAAAGGCGAAGGAACAGAACACCGCGGCTACATCCGCAAAATCGTCCGGAACGGCTACACGCTGTGTGTAGATTACCAGGCATATCAGCGTAAACCGCGTAAGTCTGACGAGGACCGTATCCGTCACATCATCAACACTGTCGTGATTGAGCAGGCCGCCTCCGTTGCCCCTGCATCAACTGCCTCCGGAGAAGGAACCCCCGAAAGCGCCGCCGATCCCAGCATTCCTGCCGGCGCCGCCAACACGCTCAGCGTAACCGTTCAGCCCCCTGAAAAGACAAACACCGGCGTCTTCACAGTCGAAGGGACCGCCTATCCCGGTTCTGAGGTAATCGTTGTTGCGATGCGCTGGTCTGGCTCCGCCTACCGTTTCCCTGCCGTCGCAGGCAACAACGGAAAATTCTCCTCTAAGGTCACTCTGCCGGATGAAGGTCTCTACCAGGTCACAGTCAATATGTGCATCAACAACTCCACTGTAGCGGATGCTGTACTGAATTCGGTCACCTTCAACAAATCCGTCCTGCCTTACAGCCTGGATGCGGAAATTCCCGAGAAACTGACTTCCGATGAACTGGTCATATCCGGCACCACGGAGAAAAACGTTGAAATCCAGTGTCTCGTAAATCTTGGCAGCACAAATATCCCGATCAAATCCGTCAAGACAAACGGAACCGGCAAATTCAAATTTAAGGTGCCGACAGCAGTTGAGGGTGAATACGATATCACACTGGTCTTCTCCAAGAAGAACCTTTCCACTGAGCGGATCACCCGGAAGGCAACCCGTACATTTACTGAAGCGGACAACAAAGCCAATATCTCCAATAGTGCGAAAAAGGTCAATTATAACACGCTGGTGAAGAAGATCGATACTTATTTCGGCCAGACCATCGTCTTCGATGTGTATGTGACTGACGTAAAGCAGGTCGGTGATCAGTGGATGATCACTGCGGCGCAGAAACTGAACCGCAAAAAGTATTCCAATTACCTGATCTACATGGCTGACGAAGATCCCGGCCTTGTCACTGAAAGCAGAGTGAAAATTTACGGCACCTGCACCGGTCCTTATGAGATCCAGTCCGAAGAAGGTACCGTCTCCTACCCCGGTTTCGACTATCTCTTCTTCGAATAATCCAAAAAAACACTGAGGGCGTCCGGAAACCGGACGCCCTGTTTTAATGCTGAATTATGAATTGTGATAACTGCACATTGCCTGCAGCGGGCATTCATCACACAGCGGCCGCTGCGCCTTGCACAGTCTTCTTCCGTGCCAGATCAGCCAGTGATGCGCCATTCCCCACTTTTCCCGCGGGATCAGTTTCGTCATCTGCCTTTCCGTTTCTTCCACCGTATCGGCTTTGCAGAGTCCCATCCGGTTACTCACCCGGAACACATGGGTATCCACCGCGAAGGCGGGAATTCCGAAAGCGTTTGAAAGCACCACGTTAGCCGTTTTCCGCCCAACGCCGGGCAACGCGGTCAGTGCCTCCATGGTGTCCGGCACCTGTCCGCCGTGCTGCTCTTTGATAATCCGGCAGGCCGCGATGATGTTCCCTGCCTTGCTTTTAAAGCCGCAGCTCTTCACCATCGGAAACAGTTCTTCCACTTCTGCTTCCGCCATAGCGCTGGCGTCCGGCCAGCGGCTGAAAACCGCCGGCGTAACCTTGTTTACCTGCTTGTCGGTGCATTGGGCGGACAGCATCGTCGCCACCAGCATCTCATAGGGATTGGAAAAGACAAGCTCTGCCTTTGCATCCGGATATGTCTCCTCCAGCTTTGCCAGGATCGCAAGTTTCTGTTCTTTCTTCATCAGAATGTCCTCAGCTGCGCGGGAATCCGCTTCAGCGCTTTCCATACGCCAAACAGGATGATACCGTTCACGGGGAACTGGACCGCGTTCTTGATAACGCGGGTCCACATTACCGACCAGAAGCCTTCATTCCCGGGTCCGACCATCGCGCCGATCTGGATCAGGAATATGGTGTTCAGCAGGATATTGCAGATCAGGGCCACCGTCAGCGTACACAGCAGGCAGCGGATGATATTCTCCTTCTGGTTGTACAGGAACAGGCCGTAGATCAGCCCGCCGGCAATCGCCACCAGGGTGAACCCGAAATAGAAAGCCCCGCTCGGGAACAGCAGCGCACCCAGGATATCGCATATCGCCGCCATCAGCATGGTCCACAAAGGTCCGCACAGGATCCCGCATACCGCGATCGGAATAAATCCGAAGCTGATCTTCAGATAGCTTCCCACGTTGATTGCAGCGATCCGTCCCAGCACAATCTGCATCGCAATCAGCACTGCGATGACGCACAGCCGTTTCGTCATGTTTTTCTGCATGAAAAAAGCCTCCTTCCAATCTCAAGAGAAAGTTCCTGTGATTCGCAGAGGCTCTTGCTGTAAATAGCAGCGGGATGCGCATCCTCCACCGCACGGCTTTCGCCGTTTCGTTTCATGACAACTCCCCGTTCATGAACACTTTACGCGGAAAACGCTACTCTGCGTTGCGGAGGCATCCGTGCTTCAGCACGGCTCATGCCTCCCATGCTACAGCTGTCAAAGTACCGGAATCAAAGATGAACGGTACTTTGGTAACAGCGATCGCAATACGAATAGATTCGTTTTATTTCGCCTGAATATATCCTTTTCTGCACAGCAGCTCTGCTGTCAGGATGCCGCCGCCGGCGGCGCCGCGGATGGTGTTGTGGCTCAAGCACACAAACCGCCAGTCAAAGATCTTGTCTTCGCGAAGCCGGCCGATGCTCACGCCGAAGCCGTTCTGGAAATCCCGGTCCAGACGGGTCTGGGGACGGGACGGATCCTCAAAATACTGCAGGAAGGGCTTGGGCGCGCTGGGCAACTCCAGCCGCTGGGCTTCGGTCTCGTAATTGGCCCAGCGTTCCAGGATCTGTTCCTTTGTGACCTTCTTGCGGAAACTCACGCTCACAGCCGCCATATGGCCGTCACTGCAGGCAACACGCAGGCACTGTGCGCTGATCACCGGCTCCGCCGCATTGACGATCACCGGCCCGTTGCCCTTGTCTTCCAGGCTGCCCCACAGCTTCAGGGGTTCGTTCTCGCTCTTCTCGTCTTCGCCGCCGATATAGGGGATCACGTTGTCCACCATTTCCGGCCAGCTCTTGAAGGTCTTGCCGGCGCCGCTGATCGCCTGGTAAGTACATACGCTCACCTGAGTGGGTTCGAAATCCAGCAGGGGCGTCAGGGCGGGCACATAGCTCTGAATGGAGCAGTTGGGCTTTACGGCGATAAAGCCGTACTTGCTGCCCAGGCGTTTCCGCTGGGTATCGATCACCGCCAGATGGGAAGCGTTGATCTCCGGAACCACCATAGGCACGTCTTCGATTCCGCGGCAAGCGCTGTTGTTGCTCACGATCGGGATCTCATGCTTCGCGTAGTTTTCTTCCAGCGCGCGGATCTCGTCCTTTTTCATATCCACGGCACAGAAGCAGAAATCAACCTTCGCGCCTACCGCTTCGATATCGGAAGCGTCCACGATGGTCATATCCGCGGCGTAATCCGGGATCGGCCAGTCAAAAGCCCAGCGCTCGCCTACCGCCTCACGGTAAGTCTTGCCGGCACTGCGGGCAGAAGCCGCCAGACAGGTCACCTTGAACCAGGGATGTTCCTTCAGCAGGGAGATAAAACGCTGCCCTACCATACCTGTTGCTCCGATGATTCCGACGCGATACTGATTCATTGCGGTACCCTCCATCTAGCAAAAAACCGGGCGCTGCCCGTGATTACAAAGCATATTACCATGGGTACCCCCCTGTGTCAACCGATTCTGCCGTTCCGAACAACTGAAATGCAGGATTTTTGGATGAATTCGTGGAAATCATCTATACCGAAAAAGCGGAGGATACAGATACATGAAATTCTTCAAGCGTAATACGTCTGAACATGTTCAGGGTCCAAACGAATCCGACAGCAGCAAAGAAAAAATCGGAAGACCGATGCTGTTCCCCATCGTCTTTTGCCTGATCAGCGGCCTGCTGCTCATCCTGCTTGAAAACCTGACCATGACAATTACCGGCTATGTGCTGGCAGCCATGCTGATCATCTACGGCGGCTGGCTGATCATCGAATACATCCGGTCCACACCGATGGCTCGGATTGTCGAGGCAAAACTCGCCGTCGGCCTGATCCTGCTGGTCGCCGGCACCATGCTCGCCTTCAGCCCGGAATCGCTGAAGGATCTCCTGCCCTATGCCTGGGGCCTGGCGCTGCTCTTCGGCGGTTTCCTGAAGATCCAGTACGCCTTTGACCGGAAATCCCTCGGGGCTGAAAAATGGTGGATTCTGCTGATCCTGGCCGCCTTCTCGATCATCCTCGGTGTCATTTCCCTGCTGAATCCGGCTTTCCTCGGAGATAAGAAGGAACTGGTCATCGGCATCCTGCTGACCGTTGAAGCCGTGCTGGATATCGTTGTCTTTCTGCTTCTCAAGCGGAAAATCCGGAAAAAGACCGCTGCAGAAATACAGTCCGACCCCGTTCCCGCCCCGTCGCCTGCTCCGGATCCTGCCCCTGTTCCCGAAGCACCGCCGGCGGAACCTGACGAATCCGAATCCGCCGTTCCCGAGACCGATGCTCCCGAATCCGAAGTGTGATCTTTTCACAATCTCAGCATTATTTGTGAATAATAAATTATGAACCGGAGGTTCCCATGGCCTACGAAGAACTTCAGAAAATTGTGAACGAAAGTTCCCGGATCGTCTTTTTCGGCGGTGCCGGTGTCTCCACCGAAAGCGGTATTCCGGACTTCCGCAGTGTGGACGGCCTGTATAACCAGAAATATGATTATCCGCCTGAAACCATCCTGTCCCATACCTTTTTCATGAAGAAGCCCGAAGAATTCTTCAAATTCTACCGGGACAAAATGCTGCCCCTGGATGCGAAGCCCAACAAAGCCCATCTGAAGCTGGCCGAGTGGGAAAAGGAAGGCAGACTCCTGGCTGTGGTCACCCAGAACATCGACGGCCTGCACCAGGCCGCCGGCAGCAAAAAGGTCTATGAGCTCCACGGCAGCGTCCACCGGAACTACTGCATGAAATGCGGCAAGTTCTTTCCGGCAGAATACATCCGCGACAGCAAAGACAGTATCCCGGTCTGTTCCTGCGGCGGCCGGCTCAAACCGGATGTTGTGCTGTATGAAGAAGGTCTGGATAACGACGTGATTTCCGGCGCGGTCAGTGCCATCTCCAAGGCGGATCTGATGATCATTGCAGGCACCAGCCTCACGGTCTATCCCGCTGCAGGTCTGGTCCGGTACTTCCGGGGAAAGCACCTGGTGCTGATCAACCGTGATTCAACCCCCATGGACAGCCAGTGTGACCTTGTCATCCACGACAAAGTCGGAGAGGTCCTCTCTTCACTTACCTGATTCCGCTGTTTCCTGCAGGAAGGCGTCTGCCTTCCTGTTTTTTATCGGAACAATACTTATTACTTAATCGTTTCATTATTGTGTCATTTATGATATAATCACTCCATCCTTTGTCAAAGGGAGGCGAATACCTTGCCTGATCTTTCGAAAGTAACGGCGATCCTTCCGAACATCGCTGATTATGTTGTATACGGTGCCATTGCGGTTGTCACGCTGATCGGTCTGTTCAAGTGTCTGATCCCGCTGTGGCGAACCACCGCTGCCCTGCGCCGGGCCATCACCCGCCTGCAGGAAAATGCCGGCAAGCAGCTGGAGAAACCCGTCTGGCAGGAAGCCCGTTTTGTCGGCAAGCGCCTGAAAGGCAGCTGGCTCCGTTTCCTCCAGAACGCGGAACAGCTGGACCGCCGCGGTCTTCCCACTAACGTGGAGGACTATATCAACGACGATACGGTAACCCACGGTCCCGGTAATGCCGGCCTGGCTGAACTGATCCCGAGCCTGCTGACCTCCCTGGGCATCCTGGGTACATTCATGGGCCTGTCCCGCGGTCTTTCCTCCCTGAACTTTGCCGATTCCACTCAGCTGATCCAGGGCATCCCGGATCTGCTGAGCGGCATGAAATTCGCTTTCGGCACCTCTGTGGCCGGTATCAGCTGCAGCCTAATCTTCAACATGATCAACCGGATCTCCCAGGGCTCCAGCTACCGGGCGATCGATGACTTTGTGTCCTCCTTCACCCAACTGGCCATGTCCCGTCCGCTGGATAACGACGTCCAGATGATCATCCAGAATCAGGACCGGAACTTCATGCTCCAGGGCATCAACGACAAACTGGTGGACCGCCTGGCGGACAGCGTCAGCCGCTCCATTTCCATGACCATGAATCCTGTGGCCGAGTCCATGGACCGCTTCATCGTCGGCACGACCCGCAACCAGATCGAGGGCGTCAACCATATCGTCAGCCGCTTCCTGTCTGAAATGGACCGGAGTCTGGGAAACCAGTTCTCCTCCCTTGCCCAGACCATGGGCAACCTGGAACAGAGCCAGCTTCGCGCCGCCGCCGCCACCGGTGAAAACCTTACCGCCGCGGAAGGCATCGTGCGCAACGCCCGTTCCCTGCAGGAGGTCACCTCCCATGCCTTGGACCAGTTTGACAGCTATATGACCCGGATCGACAAAGTCAGCGACCGGGATGAAAACTTTGAGAAGAACGCAGCCGAACTGCTCGGTGAAATGCGCCGGGAGAGCAAGGATATGACGGCTTTGATCAGCGGCCTGACTGAAAAAATGCAGGGCCTTTCCGTTCCCGACGGTTCCTCTGCGGACAAAACTCTTGAAGAGATCCGCGCTCTGATGACCGGCCTGAACGACCAGGTGAAAACCGTTTCCGATACCCTCGCCCGTCTGTCGGAGGAGGCCTGATCATGGCGCGTCAACGTATCCATAACCGACGTGCCGGGAGAGGCTCTTCCGGAACCGGCGCCAGCTGGATCAGCTATTCGGATATGATGGCCGCCCTGCTGCTCATCTTTGTCCTGATCCTCACCTACAGTCTTTACCAATATTTTACCATGCTGGAAACCAAGACGAAGGAGCTGAACGACCAGCAGATCGTATTGGACCAGCAGGCCATCGACCTGCGGCTGGCCCGGGACGAACTGGACGAAAAGGAAGCTACGCTGGTTATCATCCAGGGTAATCTGGATGATCTGAAAGTAAAGCTGGACGAACAGGAAAAGTCCCTGGCAGATCTGAAGATCGTCCTTTCCGCCAGGGAAGCAGACCTGGAAGCCGCCACCCTGAAACTGCAGGAACAGAAGGACCTGCTTGCCACCCAGGCGGAACGGATTGACAAGCTGATCGGCATCCGGTCCACGATGATCCAGGATTTGTCCAGCACACTTTCCGCCGCCAACCTGAAAGCTGCGGTGGATCCGAACAGCGGCGATATCAAACTGGACAGTTCCGTCCTGTTCGAAACAGGGAGTTCCACCATCCGGCCGGAAGGTCAGGAACTGCTGAACAGCTTTATCCCCGTCTACCTGGATGTGCTGCTGCGGCCCGAGTATGCGGATTATCTCGGCGAAATCATCATCGAAGGCCACACAGATACGGACGGTTCCTATGAATCCAACCTGAAGCTGAGCCAGAACCGCGCGCTGCAGGTTTCGCTGTACTGCCTGAATATGCCTTCCCTCACCTCCGCCCAGAAAGCCAAGCTGCAGGAAATCATGACCGCAACCGGACGCAGCGAATCCGATCCGGTTTATGTGGACGGCGTGGAAGACAAAAGCGCCTCCCGCCGGGTGGAATTCAAGTTCAGTCTGAAGGATTCGGAAATGATCGAGGAAATGAACCAGATTCTCTCCGGCCAGTAATGATCTTAAGGAGTTGGCATTATGAAACCCCTTGGTATTATCTTAATCATTCTGGTGCTTGTCGCCGTAGTTGCGGTGGGATATCTTTATCTGAACGCGAAACTGGATATCACTTTCAGGGAATGCATTGCCACCGACGGGATCACCCAGATTGATTTCTTTGATAATCTGAAATCAAAGGTCAGCGCTTCGACCTTCGTCGGCACACGCTATACAAATGACGACCTGACCACAGCGGACCAGTATCAGTTCCTGACCTATACGCTTCATTTCAACAATCACTCTTTCCTGAAAGCAGAAGTGATTGAAATCCGCATCTCCCCGATGCAGGGCGACGTCCTCCAGATCGGAGAAGAATCCGCATATGATCTTCCTTCCGGAAAACAGATGGATCTGTCTGCAACAATCCTGACTGATCGCGCGATGCATTCCGTCCGCGAAGCGACCGTCTCCTATTATTTCTGGGGCATTCCTTTCACAACGAAGCTGACGCTGGGCAAATAAGCATGTATTGAAAAGACCTTCCGTAATGCGGAAGGTCTTTTTCTGAACCCCAGGGAGCCGATGCCCTCGTTTTTTCACCCGCTCTGTAAAGCAGGCTGGTGCCCTGCCGAACGCTTCTGCCGTCCCCTGGCGTTAAAAACGGGGGCATGGCATATCGTTCACTGGACCCGGGCTCCATTTTGTGAAATGTGGGGAAAACCGAAAAGCTGTCGCGAACCCCAGGATGTCTGTCTTTATTATATCCCCAGTGGTATTGTCAGTCAAGTACAACCCGCAGTAAAACAGCGGAGAAGTCGTTATCTCCGCTGTCGTTTGATTCGTTTTATTTTTCCAGCCGTTTCCGGATCTCAGCCAGGAATTCTTTGCTGTTCACGGCCTTTGCTTCGCCTTCGTACAGCAAAGCCAGATCCTTGGTCATGACACCGTCGTTGATCGTGTCCAGCGTTGCCTTCTCCAGCCTGTCGGCAAAGGTCTGCAGATCCGGCAGATCATCCATCTCGCCGCGCTTGCGCAGTGCGCCGCTCCAGGCAAAGATCGTGGCTACCGGGTTGGTACTGGTCTCCTCGCCTTTCAGGTAGCGGTAATAGTGGCGGGTCACGGTGCCGTGGGCCGCTTCATATTCAAACTGTCCGTTTGGGCTGACAAGCACGGAAGTCATCATTGCCAGAGAACCGAAAGCCGTGGCCAGCATATCACTCATCACGTCGCCGTCATAGTTCTTGCAGGCCCAGATAAACCCGCCTTCAGAGCGGACCACCCGCGCCACTGCGTCGTCGATCAGAGTATAGAAATAAGTGATGCCGGCTTTTTCAAAAGCTTCTTTATATTCTTTCTCAAAGATCTCCGCAAAGATATCCTTGAAGCGGTGGTCATAGGTTTTGCTGATTGTATCCTTGGTGGAGAACCACAGATCCTGCTTCACGCTCAGCGCATACTGGAAGCAGCTGTGGGCAAAGGATGTAATGGAACTGTCCAGGTTATGGATTCCCTGGATGATTCCGGGGCCTTTGAAATCGAAGACCGTCTGCCGGATTTCTTTCCCGTCCGCGCCGGTGAACACCAGTTCCGCCTTCCCGGCGCCGGGAACCCGGATCTCCGAATTCTTATACACGTCGCCATAGGCGTGACGGGCGATCGTAATGGGCTTTTTCCAGGTCCTGACGGTGGGATGCACGCCATTCACCTGGATCGGTGCGCGGAATACGGTACCGTCCAGGATCGCGCGGATGGTGCCGTTGGGGCTCTTCCACATTTCCTTCAGGTTATACTCCTCCACCCGCTGCGCGTTGGGCGTGATCGTGGCGCACTTAACCGCCACGCCGTATTTTTTCGTTGCGTTCGCACTGTCCACCGTCACCTGGTCGTTGGTCTCGTCCCGGTGTTTCAGTCCCAGGTCGTAGTATTCGGTTTTCAGGTCCACAAACGGTTCAAGCAGTTCTTTTTTAATCTCCGCCCAGAGAATCCGGGTCATTTCGTCCCCGTCCATCTCCACCAGCGGCGTTTTCATCTGAATCTTGCTCATGGCTGTCTCCTCATCAAAAAACTCTCTGTCCTGTGAATTTTATTCCTTCAGGCAGAGAGATACAAGCAGGCCGGCAAAAAACAACACAGAAACAACTATTTGAAGAATTCGTTATATTCCGCCGCCGCGGAATCCGGTTCGGGCGTCGCTGTGGTAAAAACCCTCAGATGCTCATAGTCATCTGTAGCGTAATATCCGTCATATTCCTTGTCCTGATCGCTGTCACGGTCCGGCGTTCTGGGCTGGGCCTCATCGTTGATCACGCCTGATTCCTCATTCCAGTAACCGTCCAGCGGGAATATGATCATCAGCTGAAGCCAGTTTTCTCCGTTGTGATACTGATTCGGGTAATAGGCATAGAAAGATTGCGGCTTTTCGCCGTTCAGGATTTCCTGCTCCTTCTCGGCGTAAATATCGAACTCATGGTCCGAAAAGGAATCGTTCGGATTTGCGGCTGCTTTTTTGGCCCGTTCCGTCGGTGTTTTCAGGGACTCCTCCTGCGTCATGGTCTTCGGGTTCAGCGCACGCAGAAAAGCGCCGGCAACAGCCGGAAAACGATCTGTGCTGTTGACTCGAAGCACCAGATAATGGAGGCTGTCGTATCTCATATAAATGTCTGCAACAATATCAGGCTCGAAATCTTCATCCGAACTGGTGATCCCGAGTTCTACCACGCTGTTCTGTTCGTCAAAGATCCGATTGAGTTCCATTTCCCCGTTATCCGCCAAAAATCCGTTCACATTGCCGATATAGGTTGCGAGCATTTTCTGGGCGGGGGTTTTATCTCTCAGTTTCAGATCGGCGAGACTGCTTCCGGTTATCAGCAGGAGGAGAACCGCCAGCAGCGCGCATATCCGTCTTACCATTCTTTTTCTTCTTCCTCAGCCTGTTTTTGCTTGATCTCAACGCATTTGCAGATCAGATCCACGCAGCCTTCGATCCCCAGGGTGCCTGTATCGACGCACAGGTCATAGTTGTTCACGTCTCCCCAGGTACCGGTAGCGTAATAGTTATAGTAGGCGGCGCGCTGTTTGTCGGCTTTGCGCAGGATCTCCTCCGCCTTGACCGGATCTGCGCCGTTATACTTGATAATACGCTGGATCCTGTCTTCAGTGCTCGCCTTGACGAACACGTTGATGACGTTCTCATGATCCCGCAGCACATAGTCCGCGCAGCGGCCGACGATGATACAGGGACCTTCGTCTGCAATCCTGCGGATGGTGTCAAACTGTGCCAGGAAGATCTTGTGGTTCAGCGGCATATCCATATACATCGTCCCGGCTTCTCCCCGGGGCTGTGCGCCGCTGATCAGGGAAAACAGAAGGTTCTTCCCCTGTTTTTCATCGTAGCTTTCCAGCAGTTCCTGGCAGATCCCGCTGTCCCGGGACGCTTCTGCCAGCAGTTCCTTGTCATAGAAAGGGATGTTCAGTTTCTCCGCCAGCAGTCTGGCCACATAGCGGCCGCCGGATCCGTACTGTCTCCCTACGGTGATGATCGGCTGATACTTCATGAAAGCTCCCTCCCCTTCTGTTTTTATAACGGCTGTCTTAAGGAATGTGTTCCTCTTATCTCTTTATTATTTTATTCGCTTTCCATGCTTTGTTTTCCTGCTTTTACTTTTCTGTGTCTCCTTGTTTTTCCTATCGTTCCGTGATATGCTTCTTGTTGTTGGTCAAGTACACATAATTCTGAATGATGAATTATGAATTATGAATTGATCGGAACGGAGTTTCTATGAAAACACCCGTCACTTCAGCCAGGCTGAAAGAGCATTTCAGGTATAACTGGTGGAAATACCTTCTGATCGTCCTGCTAGGTTTCGGCCTGGTGGATCTGCTGTACACGGTCACTGCCTATCATCCGCCGAGGGAAAAAACGCTTTCACTGTATGTGTACGGCTACACGGACGATCTCAAACTGACGTCATACCTGGAGAATATCCGGGAAACGGAACTGGCCGATATGGAAGAGATCTCCAGCGTCCGGATGTTGGACGACAGCACCTATGGCCCGATGCAGTTGATGACATATTTCAGCGCCGGTGAAGGAGATCTGTATCTTCTGTCAAGGGATACCTTCCTGACCTATGCGTCAGACGGTTCCATGATCCCGCTTGAGAACGATCCGGAACTGATGGCGCTCTTCGACAGCAGCGGCGTCAGTCTTCAGAGCGGCTGGCGCAGGGATACGAAAACCGGTGAAACTCATCTCTACGGCATTCCGCAAAGCAGGCTCTCCGGCCTCAGTCTGTACGCCTATGCAACAGACGGCTATCTGTGTATGCCGGTCACAGGCAGGAACCAGGAAAACGCAGCGAAATTCATGCGGATCATCTGCCGTGACATGATCAATGAACCCCTCGGACAAGGCGAACAGCAAAACGAGCAGCCGTAAGGCTGCTCATTTTTACTGTTATTTATTCTCCCCGCAGGCCCCTGGTCAGTTTCTCGGCCAGTTCCTTTTCCTGCTCGCTGAAGCGGCGGGTTGGATCGTAACTGACAGGTGCGGCGACCTTGAACACATGCTTTTTGTAATCCACATGTACAGGATACATCTTTAATGCCCTGCCGCTGGACTTGTACCACAGTTGTCCAAGGCGCAGCCACCCGGTATTGATCCGCCGGTGGCTGTTTTTTCCGGGTGCCGGCAGTTCCGGAAACAGCAGCAAATAGTGATCCTTCTGCAGGATACGGATGCTCTGGCGAAGGGTCAGCATGATCCGCTGATCTCGGTAAACCGGGATATTCGGTGTACTGCGCAGGAACGGGGGCATCAGCGCAGCTGCAATATACGGCACCGTCACGTTCTTCAGCGGGGCGAAGAAGCTGTCCGGTTTCCACCAGAAGCTCTTCCGGACATAGGCGGGCACTTCCTTTGCGGACAGCATTTCGCTGTTGACCCAGGGATGGATCTTATCCCGCAGCGGGAATTTGGCGCACATATCCACCGGTCCGCTGGAGCCGGCATGGTTCACGACAAAGACGCAGGGGCCGTCCTCAAAAGGAACTTCCCATTCCGTTTTCATCCGCGGACTGAAGAGCCTGACCGTGGCTCCCGCCAGTTTATAAAACCGCTTTCCCATTTAAGCACCTCGTTCTTTTGTCATTCGGAACGCAGTGAATTCCTTAATTGGATCTGGAATAGTTCGGCGCTTCCTTTGTAATGGAGATATCATGGGGATGGCTTTCCGCCAGGCCCGCGCCGGTGATCCTGACAAACTCGCTGTTTTTCCGCAGGTCGTCGATATTCTTCGCGCCGCAGTATCCCATGCCGGCGCGCAGACCGCCAACCATCTGGAAAATGGTATCCGCCAGCGTTCCCTTGTAGGGCACGCGTCCTTCCACGCCTTCGGGCACCAGTTTTTTCTGGCCTTCCTGGAAATAGCGGTCTTTGGAGCCGACGGACATTGCCGCCAGGCTGCCCATGCCGCGGTAGACCTTGAAGGAACGTCCCTGGTAGATTTCCATAGCGCCGGGGCTCTCTTCGGTACCGGCCAGCAGGCTGCCCAGCATGACGCAGCTTCCGCCGGCTGCCAGGGCTTTGGTGATATCGCCGGAATATTTAATCCCGCCGTCCGCGATCACGCGAATGCCATATTTGTCCGCTTCTTCCGCACAGTCGGAGATGGCAGTGATCTGCGGCACGCCGATACCGGCCACTACACGGGTCGTGCAGATGGATCCGGGTCCGATGCCGACCTTCACGGCGTCTACGCCGGCAGAGATCAGGTCATGGGTGGCAGCAGCCGTCGCCACGTTACCTGCGAACAGTGTGATATCCGGATACTTACTGCGGATCTTTTCAACCTGGCGGAGCACGCCGAGGCTGTGGCCGTGCGCCGTATCAATATTGATCACGTCGACCTTTGCAGCCAGCAGCGCATCAATCCGTTCAAACACGTCGTTCGTAACGCCTACAGCAGCACCGCACAGCAGCCGGCCGTTCTCATCCTTGGCGCTGTTCGGATATTTGCTCGTCTTTTCAATATCCTTGATCGTAATCAGTCCCCGGAGGTATCCGTCCTTATCCACGATCGGGAGTTTCTCGATCCGGTGTCCGGCGAGGATCTTCTTTGCTTCTTCCAGCGTGGTGCCTTCCGGCGCAGTAATCAGGTTTTCGCTCGTCATAACCTCCCCGATGGGACGGCTGTAGTCTGTTTCAAACCGGAGGTCCCGGTTGGTCAGGATGCCGACCAGTTTCCCTTCCCGGGTAATCGGCACGCCGCTGATACGATAGCGGCTCATCAGTTCTTCCGCGTCAGAGATCAGGTTCTCCGGGCTCAGGAAGAAAGGATCGGTGATCACGCCGTGCTCGCTGCGCTTGACTTTGTCAACCTGCGCAGCCTGCTCCTCAATCGTCATGTTTTTATGGATAATACCCAATCCGCCTTCGCGGGCCATCGCAATCGCCATACGGCTGTCCGTCACCGTATCCATCGCCGCGCTGAGCATGGGAATATTCAGCTTGATATTCTTTGCCAGTTGGATAGAAAGATCAACGTCCCGCGGCAGTACCTCGCTCTTCGCCGGTACCAGCAGCACGTCGTCAAAAGTCAGTCCTTCCTTGATTCTGTCCTGCAGCATCCCTCATATCCTCCCCCTGTAATATTAACGATTATTTTATCAAATCAGTCTCTTTTCTGTCAATTGTTTTGAATCCGTATTTGATTAGATTATACCTGTGTTTTGTGGTATTCTTTCTGTATCGTTTTAACGGAGATGAATGTGCATGGACAAGGACCGCCGGACGATGAATGAACCGCCGAAGCGCTCCGTTCTGGAAGAGGTCGGCAATGCTGTCACTCATGGCGTCGGCGCGCTGTTTGCCGTGGCCGGGCTTGTACTGCTCCTGCTGAAAGCGCAGACCTCCACCGGCCTTATCTGTGCCCTTGTCTACGGCATCTGCCTTCTGATGATGTTTCTCATGTCCTGTTTGTACCATTCCTTCCGCTGGGGCACTAAAGTCAAGCGCCTCTGGCGGCGGTTCGACTATATTTCCATCTATCTGCTGATCGGCGGCACCTTTACGCCCATGTGGCTGCTTTTCTGGGGCGGGCAGGCCGGAATAGCTTTCTGCATTGCCCAATGGGCGCTGATCCTGCTTGGCATCATTTTCGTGGCTGTCTTCGGCCCCGGAAGACCCCGGGCCCTCCATCCCGTTCTTTTTGTGGTGCTCGGCTGGGTCGGCCTGGTTTTCCTGCCCCGCATGGTCCGGGAAAACCTGCCCCTTTTCCTCTTTATTCTGACCGGCGGGATCATCTACACCGTGGGCGTCATTCCCTTCGCGCTGAAACGGAAAGGCGCTCATTTCCTCTGGCATTTCTTTGTTTTCTTCGGAGCAGTTGTCCACTGGTTCGGAATCTACTTCTTCCTGTATTAAGAATAACACAATATTTTTGTGCTTTTATATTGATAATATCTTTCCATTGTGCTATGATACAGAAAAACGAATGGAAAGGACGTCTGTATCATGCCGGACCGCGTTTATGTAAAAGTCACTTCCGACTTTGATCCCACCGGCTATATGAAGCCCCGGTCCATCGCCTGGCCGGACGGGCGCTGTTTCCCCATTGACGACGTCCGTTCCTTCCGTCCTTTCGACGAAAAACACACGCTGGACTGTTATACCGTCATCATCCATGGGAAAGAGCGCCGTCTCTTCTTTGAACACTGCACCGGCCCTTTCTCCTGCTCACCGGGCAGATGGTTTGTGGAGCCATCCGTGCTTTAGCACGGCGAATGGCTCCCATGTTACAGGAGCCCGCGATTGACGAGTGTAAACGAAGTCAGAGCGGCTGCGACGATCACACGTGGAGACAAACATTATATTGAATTATGAATTTTCAAAAGACCTACATCGCCATCGATCTGAAAAGCTTCTATGCCTCCGTGGAGTGCTCTGTCCGGAATCTGGATGCGCTTTCCACGAACCTGATCGTGGCGGATTCCTCCAGGACGGAAAAGACCATCTGTCTTGCCGTCACCCCAAGTCTCAAGGCATACGGTATTCCCGGCCGTGTGCGGCTTTTTGATGTTGTCCGGAAAATAAAAGAGATCAACGCGGACCGCCTGCGCAGCGCCATCCGGCAAGGAAAAGTCTCCCGTGGCCCGGACGGCGCGTATCATTTCTCCGGTGTTTCCGCGGACGCCCGGGAACTGGCAGCGGATCCCTCTCTGGAACTGGGTTATATCGTCGCCCCTCCCCGGATGAAACTGTACGAGAATATCAGCACGAAGATTTTCTCCATCTATATGAAATATATCAGCGATGAGGATATTCACGTCTATTCCATAGACGAGTGCTTTATGGATGTCACCGGCTACCTGGAGACCTATGCAATGAACGCCCGCGAACTCGCCATGACCATGATCCGGGACGTGCTGTACAATACCGGCATCACCGCCACCGCCGGAATCGGCACCAATATGTATCTGGCCAAGATCGCCATGGATATCGTGGCCAAGCATGTTCCGGCTGACCGGGACGGCGTCCGGATCGCAGAACTGGACGAGACCCGCTACCGGGAACTGCTCTGGTGTCATCAGCCGCTGACGGATTTCTGGCGCGTGGGTCACGGGATTGCCCGAAGGCTGGAGAAACTGGGCTGCCATACCATGGGAGACATTGCCCGGCTGAGCCTGAAAGACGAAGATCTCCTCTACAAAACTTTCGGGATCAATGCAGAACTGCTGATTGACCATGCCTGGGGCTGGGAACCAACCGTCATCCGTGAGATTAAGACCTATCGTCCGGAGTCCAACAGCCTCAGCAGCGGCCAGGTGCTGTCCGAAGCCTGTGACACCCGGAAAGGCCGCCTGATCGTCCGGGAGATGACAGACCTCCTGACCCTCGACCTGGTCCGTAAAAAGCTGGTCACCCGGAAGATGGAACTCACCGTCTGTTATGATCGGGAAAGCCTGAAAATAAAACATGAAGGCCGTACGGTACAGGACACCGTCTTTCAGGTTGCTTCCAGCGGCGAGGTATACACCGGTCCCCTGGCCGTGGATTTTTACGGCCGTGTGATCCCGAAGCACGCCCACGGAACCGTCAACCTGGAACGCTGGACCAGCAGCACCCGGCGTATCGGGGATGCAGTCCTGGATCTTTATGACCGCATCGTCTTCCCTGACCTGCTGGTCCGCCGTGTTTATGTGGTCGCGGCAGACCTGCTCCGGGAAAATGACGTCCCGGCGGACAGCCCGATCCAGCTGGATCTGTTCACGGATTACGAAGAACTGACCCGGCGAATGGAAACGGAAGCTGCCGACGACGCCCGGGAGAAACGCCTGCAGGAAGCAGCGCTCAATATTCAGGAGCGTTTCGGCAAAAATGCCATGGTCAAGGGCATGAACCTGGAAGAGAACGGCACAACCATCCAGCGCAACGGCCAGGTCGGCGGTCACAGAGCATGATCGTATGAGCAGGAGGCATTATGTCAAAAGAACCTGATCCGCGTACCGTCTACGCAGACATCATCGACCTTCCCCATCATCAGTCCGCAAAGCGGAAACACATGTCCCTTCACGACCGTGCGGCACAGTTCGCACCTTTTGCAGCGCTCGTGGGATATGACGAAATGGTGGATGAAGAGGCCCGCCTGACAGACCGTCAGATCACTCCGGGAGAATCGGATCTGGACCGGCTGGACCGGATCTTCCGCAGTCTTTCCGCCCGGTTGTCCGCCGGTCAGCAGCCGGAAATATCCGCCCTGGTTTTTATTCCGGACACCCATAAAGCCGGCGGCTGCTACGAGGCCGCAGCCGGCCGGGCCAAACGCCTGGATCCGGTCGAAAAAAAGCTGATTCTCCTCGGCAGCGGTACCCCGCCGGAAGAGATCAGCCTGAGCCTGGACAGAATACTTGATATCTCCGGAATCATCACAGAAGACCTTGACTGAGATTCAGCCAAGGTCTTCTTTTCATTGATCATTATTTATTCTTGATCTTATTCCCTTCTGTCGCTTCTGGCCTGTTTTTCTTCATACATCGTCTGATCTGCATTCCTCAGGAACTGTTCAGCCTCGCTCTGGATGGATACGGTATCATCCGGATCCGGTATCCTCCGGCAGCAGCCCATGCTGACCGAGAACCGGTAATTCTTTCCGGCCCGGCGGAGCGCCTGATCGATATGATCCCGGATGCTGCGCTTGAACTGCTGCTCTTTCTGCTGGTCATAATGCTTTGCCAGCACTACAAATTCGTCGCCGCCGGTACGGACGCAGATCTCATCCTGAATCGCGCTCTTCTTCATAGCCTCGGCAATCGTGCACAGGCAGAAGTCGCCTTCCGCGTGTCCGTAGCGGTCGTTGATCTTCTTCATGCCGTTCATATCGATCAGGAAGACAGCCAGCTCCGTTCCCGCGCTGCGGCACTCTTCATAATAGCTTTCAAAGAACCGGTAGTATCCGCGGCGGTTATACAGCCCGGTCAGCATATCCGTCTGATAAAGCACTTCAAGTTCATCCACCGTGTCTTTCAGCTGGTTCCGGAAGAACCAGTTCACCAGTACCGTGCTGATGGACACCAGCCAGGATTTGATATGAAGCTGTTCCATGCCCTTGAGTTCCGGGTTGACGATGAAGTATCCCAGGAAGTACTGCATATGATGAACCGGAAAGATATAATATGGCTTATCGTCATCCATCATCTCGTCCGGCAGCAGCTGGCCCGTGCGCATCCGCTGGCGCTTCACCGGTTTCCCGTTCCAGAAGCCGCAGACCACGTTGAAGGTCTCTTTCTTCAGGGTATAACGGTGCTGTATCAGCTTCCGCTGTTCCCATCCGTCGATCAGACACAGGACGGCATCCTTGAAACCGGTCTCCCGCAGGCAGCCGTCCTCTATCTCCTGGTAAATCTCATCCGCGGTCTCGCCCACGGCCCCGCCGAGGACCAGATTCGTGTTGGACAGGGTCAGACTTTCCAGATTGGAAACCCGCTGGATATAATCGTCACGGATCATATCCTTTTTATACACGTTCATCCGTTCGCAGCCGCAGGACTGGCGTCGGCACAGGACGCCGGGGACGGCTGTCACCGGCTTTACATCTTCCCCGTGCAGGATCTTCATCAGCTCTTCCATACCGGTCTGGCCCACTCGGAAGAAGGGTTGCGCGGATGTGGTAATGGACGGCTCGTTGAACTGGGCCCGCAGGATGTCGTCATACCCGGTCACGATCACGTCATCCGGCACTCTGAAGCCCTGGTTCTCAAGTGCCTGGATCACACCGATGGCTGTATAATCGTTTACGCAGACGATGGCGTCCGGCAGCTTCTTTCTGCCCTTGGCCGCATAGTCAGCCAGGATCTGCGGAACGATTTCTTCGCCGCATTCCGGCCGGAGGGTGCCGTAATAGAACCGGTCCTCACCGCAGGGCAGGTCATGTTCCGCCATCACTTTTTTATAGATATTGATGCGTTCCATGCAGAACGAGCGTTCAACGGGACCGGCAATATGGACGATGTCCTTGCAGCCGTGGAATTCGATCAGGTGTTCGATCACTTCGGAAAAAGACCGTTCCTGATCGTTAATGATGCTGACGGTTCCTTCCTTGACCGTTCCCAGCGTAACAACCGGGCAGTGCACCGCTTTTTTCAGCCGGTCAATCGGTTCGATAAAGGAACCGGTCATATAGGTATCAAAGGAGATCAGGCCGTCGTATTCCTTCATGTCCGGCAGCAGATACACCACAAAATCGCCGGTATCATAGTCCTGATATCGGTCATAGGTGCGGCTGGTATGATTGTCCGCAAAACTCGTAAAGAGAATGATCTTTACGTTCTCTTCCTCGGCTGCTTTCAGCAATCCCGCCACTGTTTCCGAAACCATGTCTTCATACAGAGCGGAAATGAAAACAGCGATCTTTTTGCGTTCCATAAAGCTCCTTTGCCTAAGCTTGTTCTATCGAGTTTTATTTCATACATAAATATAATAGCACATTCCCTGTTGTTTTTTCAATGCTTTTCATCAATTGTCAATTTTGAATTTCCTTACATTATTCCGCTGTTGGCCCTGAACTGCAGCTGATACAGGTCGTAATACATCCCCTGTTTCGCCATCAGTTCCTCATGGGTGCCCTGTTCGGTGATCATTCCGTCCGCCACCACGGCAATCTCATCCGCGTTCTTGATCGTGCTCAGCCTGTGGGCCACCACCAGCGTAGTCCTTCCCTTGCACAGCTCGTCCAGCGCCTGCTGAATCAGGATCTCCGTCGTATTGTCCAGCGCACTCGTTGCCTCGTCCAGGATCAGGATCGGCGGGTTCTTCAGGAACACACGGGCAATGGACAGCCGCTGTTTCTGCCCTCCGGACAGCCTCACGCCGCGCTCGCCGATGTTCGTGTCGTATCCGTTGGGCAGCGACATGATATAGTCGTGGATATTCGCTCGCTTCGCCGCCAGTTCAATCTCCTCGTCCGTAGCGTCCAGCTTTCCGTAGCGGATGTTTTCCTTCATGCTGTCGTTGAACAGGTAGATGTCCTGCTGCACGATGCCGATATTCCGACGCACGCTTTCCAGCGTCAGCTGATGGATCTCTTTTCCGTCCAGCAGGATCTCCCCGCTTTCCACGTCGTAGAAATGCGGGATCAGGTGGCAGATCGTCGTCTTTCCGCCGCCGGAAGGGCCGACCAGCGCATAGGTCTTCCCCTTCTCGATATTCAGGTTCACATGCCGCAGCACGTTCTTGTCTTCGTCATAGGCGTAGCTGACGTCCCGGAACTCGATATGGCCTTCCAGCTGTCCGGCGTCCCGGGCGTCCGGGCTGTCGGTCTCCGGCTTCGCGTCCATAATCTCGCAGAACCGTTCAAAACCGGTAATACCGTTCTCAAACTGCTCCATAAAATTTATCAACGTCATCACCGGGGCGATGAACATATTCACGGAAACAATGAAAGCGGAATAATCACCGAACTTAATCTGTCCGTTATACAGGAAGAACCCGCCGGCGATCAGCACCACCACGTTGAACACGTCCGTCACAAACGTATTGCCGGAGAAGAAGCGGCCCATCGCGCTGTAGCCGACTTTCCGGGCCTTCTGGAACTTGTCGTTTCCAACCTCGAATTTTTCCTGCTCCTTGTCCGCATTGGTAAAGGCTTTGGTCACCCGGATACCGGAGATGGAGCTTTCCATGCTCGCGTTGATTTCCGCCATGGCGGAACGGGTGTCCCGGAAAGCCTGTCGCATCTTTTTCCGCAGGCTGTAAGAAATAATCAGCAGGAACGGAACGCAGGCGAAAATGATCAGTGTCAGCCGGATATCGATTGTGCTCAGGTAAATAAATGAGATCACGATACTTAGCACGGAGATGATAATATTCTCCGGGCCGTGATGTGCAAGCTCGCTCACTTCGAACAGGTCGTTCGTCATCCGGGTCATGATCTTCCCGGTCTCATGGGTATCATAGAAGCTGTAAGGAAGCGTCTCCAGGTGTGCGAACATATCCGTCCGCATCCGCGCCTGCATATACACGCCCATCATGTGTCCTTCGTACTGAATGAAGTAATTCAGTCCCATTTTGACAAAATAGAGCAGCAGCAGTATCAGGCCGAAGATTACGATCATCCTGTAGTTCCGTTCCGGGATCAGTGTGTTCAGCATGGTTCGGGTAATCATCGGATATACAACTCCGATGGCCGACACAAATAACGCTGCCGTCATGTCCATGGCAAACAGTTTTTTATGCGGTTTGTAATACGAGATGAACCGTTTCAGCAGGCCGGCGGTCTCCTTCCGGCTCCGCTTGGCACCTGCGTTTTCACTCATTTTGTTTCTCCCTTATGGGGTTGAAATGTAAGCAGGAATTTCATCAGGTAGCTTCCTGCCGCGTTTCCGGCAGCAGCCAGCGGAATCACCCACCAGGCGATGCCCTGCGCGATGGCCGCGTATCCGGCCAGGGCAATCGAGTGGGCGTAGCTGGACAGGATGAACAGCGCCACGCCGTATACTACAAAAGGCAGGCGGCTGATATCCTTGTTCTTCGGCGGCGTCGTCGCCAGATACATGCAGATCCCGCACATAACGCTCTGCCAGATCACCTTCAGGGGATCCCGGTACGCTGCGGTGATCTTTACCGCTGCTTCCTTAATGTCCGGCAGGCAGATGGAGGCAAGGATACCGCATACGCCGGCGCCGATAACATTCATCACCAGCATGATCACCTTCTGGAGAGGATCATAATCCGCCCTTGTTACCCGGCCGGTAAACAGTTCGGCGTCAAAGTTCACAACAAACCAGAGGCCGGCGCTGAAAAGCACCGCTCCCGGGATTCCGCCGCCGACCTTCAGGTTAACAATGCAGCCCATACAGATCAGGATGCCTGCGGCCGCGGACCGCGTCAGTGAGCTTTTCATGTTATTCTCCTCCCCGTTCCTGCCCGGAACGATCTTTTATTTCCATTGAACAGCGTGCCTATTTTATCATACTTGTCCGAAAGTTACCATGCCCCGTCTGATAAAAAAATCGCCGTCTCGTCTGCGTAAGCAGTTCAGACGGCGAAAACATCCGAAAGACCGGTGTAAAGATCAGAAATTGCTTCCGTTCCAGCCCCAGTCTCTGACGGGATGATAGGTTACGTAAACAGCGTTCCCGGGAATGCCCAGCTGGTCGGCCATCAGTTCGCAGACCTCCGCCGTCATCTTTTCATAACAGTCCTTCGGGGCGTCCCCCAGCAGGCTGACAGCCACATAGGCGCCCTTGTCCAGCTTTTCCCCGCCGAACCAGAGATCGTATCCGTCTTCAATGCCGACCATCAGATAAGTTTCGGTCTTGTTCAGCGCGGAGATCCTCTTCCCCAGTTCCTGCTTGATGATCTCTTTCTTTTCCGGAGCAACCTTCATGGTCACCTTTGTGTCGATAAACGGCATCGGTTTCCTCTCCTTTTCGTTGATCGGTTTTATTCCGCTTCTTCCGGATAGGCGTAAAGACTGATGTCCAGGTCATAAACGTTCATAATCTCAGCGTTTCCCTGCAGGTCCGCGTAGATGTAGACCAGCGTCCAGTGCGGTTTTCCGTCTGGAACAACAGGCGTCGTCTGGCACAGGATGCAGTAGTTTGTTCCGGCCACGACCTGGGTAGCCAGCAGCGCGACAGGCGTATAGTTCGCGCCGACCAGTTTTTCCATCGCTTTGTCAAAAGCAGCCTGCGCTTCTTCAGTCAGCGGGCCGGCTTCCGCCGCAGGGATCTCCCAGCCGCCCATCAGCTGTTCCGCTGAAACCGACGTCATACAGAGCGCCAGGACCAGCAGCATCGCCATCATTGAAGCAACCATCTTTTTCATGTTCTTTCCCTCCTGCTTGTTTTATTGAATTGATCATTCTATATGACGCTGTAAAGTGTCATTTGGTTCCCCGTTTTTTATTTCCAGCGGATCGAATCCATCAGCGGAAGGATCCACCGGCTGATATCCTGCTGGCTGACGGCTGTGCCCGTAAACGTATAGCAGCCCTTGTTTTCGGGATAGACAACCCACTGGCACATGATCAGATCCCTTACAACGCCTTCATACTGTTCCCCCATGCCGCTGTAGTCGATCCGCATCAGGGCTTTCAGGTACAGTGCCGGTTTGCCGTCAACCATATTCTTGCCGTATTCCGTAATGTCCAGCCGGCTGATTTTGAGCTCTTCAGCTACAAACTTGCTGCTGACCTCCGCCTCATACTCCCTGGCCAGTTCTTCGAGTTCCTTGTCTGCAATGTTTTCAATATCCGCTGAAGCAGAGGACCAGACGACATTGAAATGCGGATAGGCGTCCACTGTGTTGTTCCCGGCCGGAAAAATATCAAGATAGGACTGCCCTTCAACCTTGTACCCCGTCTTGCAGGGTGTTTCCTTATACCATTCGATGGTGAAATCGTCAAAATCATAAACGGTTTTTTCGGCTGTCTCAGCCAGTGCGCAGGAACAGAGCATCACAAATGCCAGCAGGATAAGCGTCATTCTTTTCACGGCCGGAATCCCCTTTTTTGTCTGGATCATTGTGCAGTAATCATATCATATACAGTCCGATCAAACAAGTCGTAGAGGAGACATGGTTCCATAAAAGGAATTTGACAAAGTCTGCAAGAAATATAAATACGAAGACTGGCACAACTTCAAAGATGAGGGCAGGTTATGAGCGAAAATGATAAGCGGCCGTCTCATGAAGAACAGCTGAAGACGCTTTATCTGGACCAGAAGCATATGCTGGACCTGTTCCTGGAACGGGGTGCCATCTCTCAGGCGCAGTACGACAAATCGCTTGGTGACCTGACGAAGAAGATGGGAATGGAAAATGCAGACGTATGAATTCGGAAATCCGGGCGCTTCTGTCGTGCTGATTGAGCCGATCCACACCGTTGAAGGGATGGCAAATGAGGCGGAAATCATCCGGGAGCTTGCCGGAGATGATTTCCTGCTGCGCGCTGTTGCAGTCGACTGGTTCCGGGACCTCTCCCCCTGGACAGCGCCTCCGGCGTTCGGGAATACAGCCTTCGGCGACGGAGCGCAGGAAACGCTGGAAAGAATCCTGAAGCTGACCATGGAGCCCGGGAAACAATATGTTCTCGGCGGCTATTCCATGGGCGGTCTTTTCGCCCTTTGGGCAGCGTATCAGACCGATACATTTGCCGGGGTGGCAGCTGTTTCCCCTTCCGTCTGGTTTCCAGGGTTCGCGGAATATACGCTGTCCCATCCGCTGCATACCGGACAGGTGTATCTCAGTCTGGGGGACCGGGAGGAAAAAACAAAGAACCCGGTCCTGGCTGCCGTCGGCAACCGGATCCGGGAACTGCACGAACGTCTGGCGCAGCAGGGTGTATCCTGCTGCCTGGAATGGAACAAAGGAAATCATTTCATGGATCCCGACCGGAGAACCGCCAAAGGCTTTGCCTGGATCCTGAAAGAAATAAACGCATGATCCGTATCCTGTGCGGTCCGGGTGTCCCCTCTTCCTCCCTGCTTTTGTGAAAAAAGCGCTTTAATCCCTATGGACAAGAAAAAAACAAACCCCTGTTACCAGAGGTTTGCCGATGGTCTGCCAGATGCTCGGTAAGCGGCCCTTTGACGCGCCGCCGGCCGGACCGTTCAGGTCAGACATTGATATAGGCCGCGTTCAGGTCAACGTAGATCACGTTAACATCTTCCTCATCCGCTTCAATGATGATCATCACGTTGCCGGAAATGATCGCTTCCGCTCTTCCCTCAAAACGTCCGTTATCGTCCACAGCATAGATGCCGTTCCCCAGCCTGGCCAGATCCACCGGGGCGGACTCACCGTATTTCGCGGTCAGATCTGCTTTTACCTGGTCGAAGGTAGCTGCATACTCTTCCAGGTCAATCCGGATAGCAACCAGCTCATTCCCCACAAAGAGGTAAGTCAGATCAGCGGGCTTGTCGTTGACGCTGACGTGCTCATACTCCAGTTCATCAAATGTTACCGGGCCGCGGGTATGCTCGCTGTCGATCTCGTACAGGCCTGTTTCCGTTTCCATAACCTGGTCCATGTTCATGCCGAAGGTTACGCCGCTGCGGAAGGTGAAAGCGTTTTCCTCCGCCAGTACGGTCACTGCCGTGAATACCATTGCAAGGGCCATAACGATTGCCAGAATCTTTTTCATGTTGATGTTCCTCCTCTGTTTGATTGTTCAGCCGTTTGCCGGCTCATTTACTTGCGGTTACACTGATTATACACTATATGGAATCAGGAGAGAAGTCCTTTTCCCGGGCTCCTGCGCCTGTTCATATATCTGTATATACGCACGGCATTTCCGCGATGGCAGTGATATTCAAAATATTCTTACTTCTAAAAAACATTTTCTCTGTTGACAGATGATGTCCGGAAGAATTCCTTGCCGCTCCGTCAGAGGATCCCTTCGGCACAGATCTCCCGGACGATATCTATGCTCTCCGCGAAATCGAAGCAAGCCTATCCCCCAGACTGAAGGCTGTTTACCAGGCTATGCTGCAGCTTGCCGGCGGCGGAGCCGGACGAACCACCTATACAGAGCTTGCCAGGATCTGGAGCGTCTCCTACTCCCAAATCATCAAAGACAGCCGGAAGATCGAAAAAATGATCCGGGAAAAGCTCAAAGGTACTCTTTGTTGAAAATACCAGATTGGACAAATCCGAGAGAAAAGTGAAGTCCAAAAAGCTACAAAATCCCACAAAACGCAACATAATCAGCTGTAAACCCACTTTTCAAGGGCCTCTACATCAACAAGAATTCCTTATTTCTCAATGCTCTCAGCCATCAGATGTTCTTCATTGTTTTGCCGTGTATCACATCACGAAACAGGCCCTTTAACCCCAATAATATCAACATTCACGTAAAAATCCGGCCTCTTTCGAGGCCGGATCATTGTCATCTCTTACTGCTTTTTCGCCAAAATGATGTAAATTTGATGTAAATTGCGTTTTCCCCTATCCGAGAAGCCTTATTTTTCAACGTCTCCAGCCGCTACAGGCTTCATCGTCGGGAAGAGCAGAACGTCGCGGATGGCGGCGGAATCTGTCATCAGCATACACATCCGGTCGATGCCGAAACCGATGCCTCCGGTAGGCGGCATACCGATCTCCAAGGCGTTCAGGAAGTCCTCGTCGGTATGGTTGGCTTCCTCGTCGCCGGCTGCGAACTGTTCCTCCTGCTTGGCAAAGCGGCGGCGCTGGTCGATGGGATCGTTCAGTTCGGAATAGGCATTGGCCATTTCCCAGCCGTTCATGAAGAACTCAAAGCGTTCGACATAATCCGGATGACCGGGCTTCATCTTGGTCAGCGGAGAAATCTCGATCGGATGGTCCATGACAAAGGTCGGCTGGATCATGTGTTCTTCGCAGTATTCTTCAAAGAACAGGTTCAGGATGTCGCCCTTTCCATGCCGTTCTTCATATTCAACATGATGCGCTTTGGCGGCGGCCCGGGCTTCTTCCAGCGTATGGATCTCGTTGAAATCCACCCCCGCATACTGTTTCACGGCGTCTACCATGGTGATCCGCGCAAAGGGTTTGCCCAGGTCCATCTCAATGCCGTTATAAACGATCTTGGTCGTTCCGAGCACTTCCTGTGCTACGTAACGGTACATATTCTCGGTCAGGTCCATCATGCCGTGATAATCGGTATAGGCCTGATAGAGTTCCATCAGGGTAAACTCAGGATTGTGCCTTGTGTCCAGGCCTTCGTTCCGGAATACGCGGCCGATCTCATATACACGTTCCAGGCCGCCTACAATCAGGCGCTTCAGGTACAGTTCCAGGGAAATCCGCAGCTTGAAGTCCTCGTCCAGTGCGTTGAAATGCGTTTCAAAGGGACGTGCGGCAGCGCCGCCGGCGTTCGAAACCAGCATGGGCGTCTCCACTTCCATGAAGCCCTGGGCGTCCAGGTAACGGCGGATCGTGCTGATGATCTTCGACCGCTTAATGAAGGTGTCCTTCACCTCAGGGTTCATGATCAGGTCAACATAACGCTGGCGGTACCGCAGATCGGTATTGGTCAGGCCGTGATACTTCTCCGGCAGGATCTGCAGGCTCTTGGACAGCAGCGTCAGTTCGGAGGCGTGGATGGAAATCTCGCCCGTCTTCGTCTTGAAAACGGTGCCCTTCAGGCCGACGATATCGCCGATATCCATCTTCTTGAAATCCTTGTAGGATTCCTCGCCTACTGCATCGCGGGCCACATAGCACTGGATGCCGCCCTTCAGGTCCTGGATATTGCAGAAGGAAGCCTTACCCATCACGCGTTTGGACATGAGACGTCCGGCAATGGAGACTTCTTTGCCTTCCATCTCGTCATAATTGTCCTTCACATCCGCACTGTGATGCGTTACGTCATACTTGGTGATGACGAAGGGATCCCTGCCCGCTTCCTGCAGTTCCTTGAGCTTGTCCCTGCGGATCTGGAGCAGTTCGTTCAGGTTTTGGACTTCCATATCTGCCATAGCGGTATCTTCCCTCTCTGTATCGTTCAGGCGTCAGTTCTTCTTGATGGAGATGATCTTGTAGCGGAGCGTGCCCGCGGGGATCACGATGGTCGCGGTCTGGTTCTTTTTCATGCCGATCAGGCCGGCGCCGACAGGGCTCTCATTGGAAATCTTGTTCTCCATGGGATCCGCCTCATTCGCGCCGACGATGGCGTACTCATAAGTCTCGCCGTCATCCAGGTCCTTGACCTTGACAACGGTGCCGATGGATACCTTCTCCGTGGTGATCTCATCATCCGCGACAACGGTAGCGGTGCGGATCGTCTGCTGCAGCTTCGTGATCTGCTCCTCTACCTTGGCCTGTTCTTTTTTGGCCTCGTCATACTCGGCGTTTTCACTCAGGTCTCCGAAACCGCGGGCCACAGCGATCTGCTCGCTGATCTCATTGCGGCGCACGGACACCAGATAATCCAGCTCTTCTTCCAGTTTTTTCAGACCGCTTTCGGTCAGGATCGTTCCTTCAGCCATGATGGGACTCCTTTCATACACAAGAAACACCCTGCTTCCGCTCCCGGTACAAGGTGTTTCAGGATCTTCTGAGGATGAATGGGATTATACCCTTATTTTTTCAGCAGGTCAAGTGCGGTTTTCAGCAGATCCCCGACGGTATTGGCCTTTTTGACCTCAAACTTGATTGCCTCTTTGGCAAGGAAATTCAGTTTATCATCCTTATGCTCCTCAAACCAGTCCAGCAGCAGCTTGATATCTTCTTTTTCCATTTGTTTATCCTTCTTTCTCAAGGTTGATGATAATCAGTTCACAGGGATTGTTGATCCGCGGAACCCTCGGTTTTGCGCCGTTGGTCATTCCCCGGGAAATCAGCATCTTTCCCCCGTCGTGCAGCCCGTGGGTCAGCTTCGGAAACAGTCCCTGCCCCGGTGCATACAGTCCCCGGCCGAAAAACTGGATCTGCCCGCCGTGGGCATGTCCGCACAGCGTCAGGTCAACGTCGCGCCCGCGCACATAATCCCGGTACATTTCCGGATGATGGCACAGCAGCAGCCGGTAACCGCTTTCTTTTTCATACCGTTCCAGGAACGCCATATCCGGTGTTTTGTGCCATGAACTGGATAAGCCGCCGATCCGGGCGCCGTGAAAGTCCGTGCTTTCATTGTCCAGCAGAATGGCCTTGCTTTCCGACACCTTCTGCATGTAGGCTTCCCGCTGTCTGAACTTCCGCTCGTGATTCCCGACGGAATAGAATACCGGTAAGATCTCCGGCACCGTTTCCAGAAAGCGCAGTGCGTTTTCATTGTTCCTGCGGTGCCTGTCCACCAGGTCTCCCGGGATCAGTACTGCGTCGCAGCGGCTGAATTCATCCAGTACGTCGTCAAACCTGTCGCTGTGCAGGTCGGAACAGACTGCAAAGCGGAGCGTCCGTTCGATTCGGTTCGTCCGGAAGGTATATTCTGTCCTGATCCGTTTCATACCGTTTTTCCGCTCTTTCGTTTTCCGGCCAGGCACAGGATACAGCCCGCCGCCATGGCTGCGGCCAGGACACCTGCACGGATCATGGTTCCGGAAACTACGCTCCGGTACTGAATCGTCAGTCCCGCAGAGGCTTCCCGGATCATCGGCTGGATTCCGGCGCACAGATACAGGATCATCAGGGCAGCAAGCACAAGCGCTGCGGCCCCCATTGCAGAACCGATATACAGCGCCGCGTCATGGAATTTCTTTCCCTGAAGCAGGGCAATCAGGCCCGCAAGCAGAACGCACAGTGACAGTGCAGCCCAGGGAACGCCCAGGAAAAAAGTGACGATGTTCGGCAGGTCTATCCTTTTGCCGATTTCCTGCATGCCCAGCCTGATCACCTGTATCCGCATGGGAAGAACCATATGCAGGATGCTGTTCCGTATATCTTCAGCTGCCGAAAGCTCCAGGTATTCTTCCCGTTCCGCGTCGTTGTTTTCTGCCAGCCGGGGATCCGAAGCCAGTACCTGTTCCAGTTCATCGGTATCCCAGTGAAGCGTTTCCCCGGTTTTCCCGTCCTGGAGCAGCGTACTCCACCACCTGGATGCCTGGCTGTTCAGTTCCCGGATGGTTTCTTCACCAATCAGGCTGATGACCGGTTCAGCATCAAACCCATATAAGCCGGCAAGCTTTGTGACCCGTTCCTGCGCCAGCTGCTGTTCCTCCCTGATGACGGCGTCGCTCACCTGTGCACCGTCTTCATCCATGGCAGGCAGGATGATCTGCCGGCCGAGAAAGCTTACACCGAAGAGGATCAGGGCCCCGGTCAGCATAAACGCAAGCAGGATGGCAATGATCTTCTTCATGAAACCACCGCCCCCTTGATCGCAACATTGATGATTTCAAGCAGACGCGGACCGAAGCGGATCACTGCAAACGCGATCGCAGCGAGAAACGGCAGTGCAAACAGCAGCGGAAGCAGCCATCTTCCCTTTCCGCGGTTCTTACGCTCAGTGCTCACTCTTTCTCGTTCTCTCCCTTCGTCTGTGACGCCGGCTCTGGGTATCGTCCTTCATCGGCGCTTCACCCCGCAGCTCCAGCAGCCTGTCGCGCAGCTTCGCGGCGCGTTCGAATTCCAGTTCCTTCGCCGCGCTGATCATCTCGTCTTCAATCTGGCGCATCAGTGCGGCCCGTTCTTCTTCATTCAACGCGGCAGGGGCACTTTCCTCCACCCGGCGTGTAATTTCGAGCACGCTTCTGATTGCGTTGCGGACACTTTCCGGCGTGATCCCGTTGACGCGGTTGTATTCCTCCTGGATCGCGCGTCTCCGGTTTGTCTCGGACACAGCCCGGGCCATGCTTTCCGTCAGCTGATCCCCGTAAAGGATCACCCGCCCGTCGACATTCCGCGCAGCGCGGCCGATCGTCTGCACCAGCGACGTCTCGCTCCGCAGGAATCCTTCCTTATCCGCATCCAGAATCGCCACCAGTGCGACCTCCGGCAGATCCAGTCCTTCTCGCAGCAGGTTGATACCCACCAGCACGTCAAACTCACCCAGCCGCAGGTCCCGCAACAGTTCCATCCGTTCAATCGTCTGGATGTCGCTGTGCAGATAACGTACTTTGATATCCAGTTCCTTCAGGTAGTCCGTCAGGCTCTCCGCCATCCGCTTGGTCAGCGTGGTCACCAGGACCCGTTCGCCTTTTTCCGTCACTTTCCGGATCTCCCCGACCAGATCGTCGATCTGGCCCGTAGCCGGCCGCAGGATCACCTCCGGATCCAGCAGGCCTGTCGGACGGATGATCTGCTCCACCACCTGCCCCGCCCGTTCCCGTTCGTACGGTCCCGGGGTCGCGGATACAAAGATCGTCTGGCCGATCCGTTTTTCAAATTCCTCAAAGAGCAGCGGCCGGTTATCATAGGCGCTGGGCAGGCGGAAACCGTATTCGACCAGCGTGTTTTTCCGGGCCCGGTCGCCGTTGTACATCGCCCGGATCTGGGGCACAGTCACATGACTCTCGTCGATCATGACCAGGAAATCCCCGGTAAAATAATCCAGCAGCGTATAGGGTGCGTCGCCGGGTTTCCGGCCGTCGAAATACCTGGAATAGTTTTCAATTCCCTGGCAGTAGCCAATCTCCCGCATCATCTCGATATCATACCGGGTCCGCTGGGCAATCCGCTGGGCTTCCAGCAGTTTGCCGGCGTTTTCAAATTCTTCGATGCGTTTTTTCAGGTCCCGCTCAATCTCGCCAATGTGTTCTTCCATATGCGCCGGATCTGTCGCATAATGGGTTGCGGGAAAAAGTGCCGCGTGCTCCAGCGTCGCCAGCGCATGACCGCTCACCGCTTCGATGACGGAAATCCGCTCTATCTCGTCTCCGAACAGTTCCACCCTCAGCGCTTTCTGGTTTTCACCGGCAGGTATGATCTCGATTGTATCTCCCCGGACTCGGAAGGTCCCCCGGTCAAAATCGATGTCATTGCGCTCATACTGAATATCGACCAGATCACGGATCAGTTTCGTCCTGCTGTAAGTCATTCCCGGCCGCAGTGAGATCATCTGCCCCTCATATTCGCTCGGATCACCCATGGAATAGATGCAGCTGACCGAGGCTACAATGATTACGTCTTTCCGCTCTCTCAGCGCAGCCGTGGCGGAATGGCGGAGGCGGTCGATCTCATCGTTGATCGACGCGTCTTTTTCGATATACGTATCCGAGGAAGCGATATATGCTTCCGGCTGGTAATAGTCATAGTAACTGACGAAGTATTCCACCCGGCTGTCCGGGAAAAATGCTTTCAGCTCGCTGCACAGCTGCGCAGCGAGCGTCTTGTTATGGGCAATGACAAGCGTGGGTTTCTGCACTTTTTCGATAACGGAAGCCATGGTAAAGGTCTTTCCGCTGCCTGTCACACCCAGCAGGATCTGATCCTTCAGTCCCCGCTTCACACCTTCCGCAAGGGCTTCAATCGCCTGGGGCTGGTCTCCTGAAGGCGCATAGGGCGCCTTCAGCACAAACTGGTCCATGCTTTTTCCTCTTTTTCCGGATATCGCATTGTGACGGTCTCTCCGTCCTTCGCGATCCAGGTCTTTTCGAAAACCGCCCTGGCAGCAGGCAGGAATTCTTCCGGATCCTCCATGCTCGTGCTGAAATGGGTCAGCAACAGGCCGCCGGCATCCGCTTTCCGGGCGGTTTTCGCCGCTTCTTCAAAGAGCATATGGTGGTTTTTCAGTGCCTGGGGCATTTTCTCCTCTGATCCGTACATTCCCTCGAGGATCAGCAGATCTGCGTCAGTGCAGTATTTCTCCAGGGTTTCGCACGGCCGTGTATCCGTGGAGAATACCAGCGTAATCCCTTTCCGTTCCCTGCCGGTCACATCTGCCGGGCGGATCTTTTGCTGTCCTGTTTTGACCGTTTCGCCCTGTTGCAGGCGCTTCCAATCCTGCACCGGTACGCCCAGCGCCTTTGCCTTTCCCGGATCAAAAGCCGCGCCGCGCTCCAGCGTCATCCGGTAACCGAAACACGGGATTCCCCCGTGATCCACCGGAAAAGCGCGAATCTTCAGGCCAATCAGTTCCAGCTCGCCGCCTTCAGCCGGCAGCTCATGCAGCATCACAGCAAAGGAAAGGGGCGGTACGATAACGCACAGCCCTTCCACAACCCGTTTCAGGCCTCTCGGACCCCAGATATGGAACGGTTCGTCCCGTCCCGCCTTCTCCAGGCTCAGCAGGAGCCCTGCCAGTCCCGTACAGTGGTCTCCGTGATAATGGGTCAGAAGCAGACCGTCCATGCATCGGAATCCCCATCCCAGTTTCCGGATCCCGACCTGTGTGCCTTCGCCGCAGTCGATCAGCATGCTCTTTCCGTTTACACGGACATAGAGGGAAGACAGCGCCCGCTCCGGGATCGGCAGCGTTCCGCCTGTCCCGAGCGTACAAAACTCAAGCATCTGTCTTCACCTCCGGTTTATTCCTTATCCTTTGATCAGCTCGTCATACAGCTCCAGATACTTCGCTGCGCTGCCGTCCCATGAAACGTCCTTGAGCGCGTTCCGCTTCACCATCTCATCCCATGCCCATCTCTCGGTGAAATACACTGTCTTGGCGTTGTTCACCGCGTCGAGCAGCAGGCCTGCGTCATACCTGTCAAAGGTGAATCCGTTCCCGTCGTTCAGGTCGCGGCGGAACGGCGCCACGGTATCCTTCAGTCCGCCGGTCTCCCGTACAATCGGAATCGTGCCGTATCGCATCGCAATCAGCTGGGTCAGGCCGCAGGGCTCAAACAGGCTCGGCACCAGGAAGGCGTCCGCGCCTGCGTAGATCAGGTGCGCCAGGGTTTCATTGTAGCTGATATAGGCGCATACGCTGCCTTTGTATTCGCCTTCATAATAGCGGAAGGCGTTCTCGTACCGCGGATCGCCGGTTCCGAGGACGACCACCTGCGTATTGCCGTCGATCAGTTTCGGGAAGATCGCATCCACCAGGTCCAGGCCTTTCTGGTCCGTCAGGCGGGAGACCAGGCCGATCACCATCTTGTGTTCATCCTGGTCCAGGCCGAGCTTCTCCTGCAGGGCACCCTTGTTGATCTTTTTCTGCTCAACAGCGGTGTCGGCGTTATACTGTGCGGCCAGCAGCTGATCTGCCGCCGGATCCCACTGCCCCACGTCAATACCGTTCACGATGCCGTGCAGCCGCGGGCTGTGGTAGCGCAGATGCGCGTCCAGCCCTTCGCCGAAGGCGCCGGTCTGGATCTCCTGGGCGTAGGTCTCGCTGACCGTGGTGATCATATCTGCAAAGGCAAGGCCGCCTTTGAACATGTTGGCTTCATCTTCGTTCCATTTCAGCACCGGGTAGTCAAACAGGTCGTCCCGCAGGCCGCTCCAGTACTTCAGGTGCTGGATACCGCATATGCCCTGGAACCGGAGGTTGTGGATCGTCAGGACCGTCTTTGCCGCGCCCACCGGTGTATCCCAGAACTTGGTCCGCTTATACAGCGGGACCAGGGACGCCTGCCAGTCGTGGCAATGGATCACGTCCGGCGCCCACTTCAGGTAGTTCAGGATTGCCAGGGAGGCTTTGGAAAAGAAGCAGTACTTCGGGATGTCTTCCCACAGGCCTGTATAGGGATTGCCCCAGTCAAAGAACTCCCGGTTCTCGACGAAGTCATAGGTTACCCCGTCCATCTTCATCTCCATGATGCCAACAAAGAAGGTCCGGCCTTCCTGCGTCTGGTCCATCATGAAGGAGCCTTTGTATTCCAGCTGGTCTTTATACTTCTGGGGAATGCAGGCGTACAGCGGAAGAATGACCCGTACCTCGCACCCTTCGTTCACCAGCGCCCGGGGCAGTGCGTACATCACGTCGCCCAGGCCGCCTGTCTTCACAAACGGATAACATTCCGATCCGACAAAGGCGATCTTGCGCTTTCCTTTTTTTGCCATAGTCAATCCCTCCTGTGTTTCTTTCTTTTCTTATATATGTCCGGCCGTTCAGCGCCGGTTCTTTTTTATCAGTATACCAGATTCCGCCGCCGAAGAAAACACTTATTCGTGATCCGTTCTCTTTACGAACATAACCTCGGAGATACATACGTCGTTCTTGAATTTTGTCCCCTGGTAGATCGAGTCGATCCGGAAGCGGACCGCATGCACCTGTGTTTTATGATCCAGGCTGATCACGGTCCAGTCTTTCCGTTTCTTGTCATCTTTCAGGGATACGGAGACAGCGTCCCGGTACCCGTCTCCGTCCGGATAACTGAACTCAACGGTCATCGTCTTCACCCGGCTGTTGCGAAGGTACTGGTCCTTTCCGTCCGATTTCTTCCAGAACCCGTTTTTGATCCAGATTTCATCGAAGGATCCGCAGGTTTCAAAGAAGAAATACACATACGCCTCGCCCAGCTTCGACTCTTTCGTGGAGAACTGGTAACAGGTCTTCTCGTCGCCGTCGATCATGCGGAATGGTATATAAGCTTCCGGATCTTTGCCGACAATATAGCTGGTGGAATCCGTCAGGTTGACCGGAATATATTCGTATCCCGGTTTTCCGTTGATCGGGATCGCTTCCACTTCCGGAATCAGGGAAAATTCCGGCTGTGCAGGCGCCGGTTCGGGATCCGGCTGTTTCGCCGGTTCTTCCCGGGTGGGCTGGATCCCTGTGCCGTTTTCTTCCGGTACAAACTCAAGGATATAGTGGAATGCGTCCAGGGCCTCGCTGGCAGCCTCGTCCATGGATCCGAGGTCAGTCATCAGAATGGTCCGGTGTTTCCGGTTCAGCGTCAGGACAGCGCCAAATTCCTCCGCGTCAAAATCCATTCTCCGGCTGTCCACCCGCTCCAGCTCACCTGCAATCATATAACCGTTGCTGAAGGTCAGCTGTATGATAAAGTTCCCCTGCACACCCCGGATGATCCGGATCCCGGAGGTCATTCCCTCCCCATGAGCTGTCCAGTTGCCTGTCCAGTCGTTGTCGTCCTCCGGCCCGTCCGCCGGCTCCTCGTACCAAAGGTCGGCATAATCTGCAGGTTCAAACGTATAGTCCCTGTCTTTGAACAGATAATACCATTCGTTCTCGTCGTCCTCCATCGACATACCGCCGGTAATCGCAAAATGCAGTTCCCGGTCACTGATCCGGGTCACGACGCCGCTGTAGTGGCCGTATTCCGTTTCAAAAGTGCAGTGGGTATTATCCTGCCGCTTCAGTTCCGCTTCAATATCAAATGTCCGCATGAACATGGCCTTCATCCGCAGGGCTCCGTTTTCATCAACCGTTGTGACCATCTCGCCCTGTTCGTCGCCGCCGCTCATCCAGTATCCGGTCCATTCCGCATTGTCCGTCCATTCCTGCTCTGTTTCCGGTTCAGGTTCAGGCTCGGCTGTGATCTCCGGATCAGTTTCAGGCTCGGCTGTGACCTCCGGTTCAGGTTCAGCGGCGATCTCCGGTTCCGGCTCAGATTCCGGTTCGGGTTCATTAACATCCGCTTCCCGATTTTCCTCCGCCGGTGTTTCGGCTATCCCTGTTCCGTATTCTGATTCGGTATCAGAAAGATAGGCGCGATTGCCGTTTTGCTCCCACGGCATAGCCAGCCCTTCCTCCGGCTCGTACCAGACATAATGGCAGGTCACATAGGCCAGTGCCTGCCCTCCCCGGGAGCCGCTTACCAGCCTGATGCCGCCGCTGTCGCCGATCGTTCCGGTCGTTTCAGTCAGCCCGAGCGCATCCGGTTTGTCCCATCCGCTTGACTGGCTCCATTCGACTCCTTCCCCCGCGAGTTTGCTCTTCAGGCTGTAGGCGGCTTCAGGATCTCCGCTGCAGACCCACCAGACACTCTGCAGCCGGTTTGACCCGCGGCTTTCAAAGACAAATCGCAGGGCGCCGGTGTATCCGCCCAGTTCAAACTGGTCTTCTGAATCGTAGATGCATTCTCCTACCTTCCGCGCATGGAAAGTGATCGTCACGTCCTCTCGGGTCATCTCCCGGAGTGCGTAGATAAAATCGTCCGGAATCAGGGAATGGATCTCACCGTTCCCTTGCATGGGCAGCGGGCTGATCCCGAGCCGCGTGCCTTGGTCCCCTTCGTAAAGATAATAGTAGGTGTAATCGAGATGCCTGAGCCTGCCATATAAGGCTGATGAATACTCGTAATGCCGCGAGGTCAGCTGCCTGACGTCTGAGGCATCAAACTCATATTCCGTATCCGTAGCGGAAATGCTGGAATTCTCACCGACAAGGTACTCGTTCAGGCTGTACTGGCAGATCGTCTGGCCTTTGCTGTTCCTGAAGTATTCGCCTACAGCGCTGACTCCCATTTCAGGACTTTTCTCTGTCTGCCGGATCAGCCTGCCGTTTTTGTCATATTCCATTTCCCTGACGGTATGATATTCCTTTCCGTCCCCGCTCCTTCTCACAAAGGATTCCCGGATTACCTTCCCGTTCATGTCCAGCGTGTATTCCGTTTCATTCGAAGTGTAAACCTCGCCGTCAACGTAGGCAACCGACCTGGTCATCCGGTCCCCGGCGTCAAACCAGGCCTCACCGTTCAGCTTCCCGGCTTCCGCTCCGTAAATCGTATAATACCTGATTACTTTTGATCCGTCGTCAAAATATTCATACTTTTCGTAGATGCCACCCCGGCCTTCGCTGTTATACTTCCTTGTGGCCGTCTGGCATCCTTCCGCGTCGTAATCGAAATAATCGAAGGAGTGTTTCAGTCCGTCTCTTTCATATTCAATCTTGTGCATACAAGTCTGCTTGCCGTCAGCGTTATAGGAATAGATTTCCGAGCTGCGGATCACGCCGGAGTCATATTCCGTTCTCCTGGTCTTGCGTCTTTCCGTGTCAAACTCTTCGACGGTCATATGGTCGCCGGAACGCTGTATGGTCCGGTATCCGTCCTCGTCATATTCCGTATGTTCCCACAACACGATGGAACCTTCTTCGTTGATGTGATACCGATCTGTTTCCTTGTATTTTTCGCCTTCACGCCCTGCGTTTGTCAGCCCTTCCCCGGTCATCCTGCGCAGTTTGTCCCCGGGGTCCGCTTTGCATTCCTGTCCTTCCTTCACAAAGTAGAAATCATTCATCAGGAAGAACTCGCGCATCGCGCTGTCCGGTCCCAGGTCGCTGCCGCCGCAAACAGCCAGCCGGATTGATCCGTCCTTCTCCCGGTGGATTCCGCCGTAATAAGCGCCGTCGTTATCCTCGAACCGGATCCCCAGCTCGTCATACGGGATGATCTCTGCCTCGATGCCGGTCATCCGCAGGAAGAACGCAGACATATGAAGTTTGCCGTTTTCTCCGGGAGTAATGCTCAGCGTGGAATCCGGTTCATCTGCCAGGACGTACTCCCCGATCCACAGGCTGCTGTAATCCGCCGGCGCCGGCGTCGGGATCACTTCGTTAAAGGATCCGTTTCCGTTATCCGCATAGGAGATCCCTTCCCCCGGACCAACCAGGTCTTCCGAGGGGGAATGATGCTCGATCACCGTGATTTCCATCGCGGATGCGGCGATAGCCGCGCACAGCATCAGGACTGTCATCGCAATCAGTGCAATGATCCGGAACATATGCCTGTTCTCCATAAAGATACCCCCTGATTGTTCAGCCGGAAATGTTTTGTTTCAACGTTTTTTTCATTGTACCATACAACGTTTCCGAATAAAAGCAAATCGACGCTGTTATGCGTTCCCTTTTATTGTATTTTCTTGTTCCAATCTATTGAAGATTTCCCTGTTTCGTGTATGATGTATATTGCATTTTTATGTAGACTCGGATGTAAGGAGAACGAAGCCAATGCGCAAGCTGATCGAATTCAGGAACATCGTCAAAAGTTTTGACGGACAGGTTGTCCTCAAGGGTGTCAATCTGAACATTTATGAAAATGAGTTTGTGACGCTTCTGGGTCCTTCCGGCTGCGGAAAAACAACCCTTCTGCGCATCCTCGGCGGTTTTCTGGAGCAGGACGAAGGCACCGTCATCTTTGACGGCCAGTGTATCGACAATGTCCCCGCCTATAAGCGGGAAATCAACACCGTGTTCCAGCGCTATGCCCTGTTCCCGCATCTGAACGTTTTCGAGAACATCGCTTTCGGCCTACGCATCAAAAAGCTGGGCAATGATATCATTTCCCAGAAGGTCAACCGTATGCTTTCCCTGGTCAACCTGGAAGGCTATGAAAAGCGCAACGTCACCAAGCTTTCCGGCGGCCAGCAGCAGCGCGTGGCCATCGCACGCGCCCTGGTGAACGAGCCGAACGTCCTGCTGCTCGACGAGCCCCTCGGCGCCCTGGATCTGAAACTGCGCAAGGAAATGCAGCGCGAACTCAAGCGTATCCAGCAGGAGGTCGGCATCACCTTTATCTTCGTAACCCACGACCAGGAAGAAGCCCTGACCATGAGCGACAAGATCGTGGTCATGAATGCCGGTGCGATCGAGCAGATCGGCACCCCGCTGGAAATCTACAACGAGCCAGCCAATGCCTACGTCGCCCGCTTTATCGGCGAGAGCAACATCATGGACGGCGTGATGCTGTCGGACTACAAGGTCCGTTTCGATGACAAAAACTTCGAGTGCGTGGACTTCGGCTTCAAGCCCAACGAGCCGGTGGACGTGCTCATCCGTCCCGAAGACTTCAAGGTCGTAAAACCCCGGGAAGGCGTCATGCGCGGCGAGGTCAAGAGCGTACTGTTCAAGGGCGTTCACTATGAAATGATGGTAGAGACCAAAACCGGTACCAGCAAGACCGTCAAGATGCACGTGGTCACTCAGCACGACATCGTCAACGACCAGGCCGGCGAAAAGATCTCCGCCAACGACTTCTATGTGGACTCCGACGACCTGGAGAACAAGGAGATGACAGACCAGGACTTCATCTCCATCGCCAACGCCCAGGCCTGGGACGAAGAAAACCGCGACATCTCCCTGACCCATGTCAGCCATAATATTGAGAACCGGCCCGGCGTCTATTCCATCACCTTCGGCACAGATAAACATACCGAGGTCACCGTCAAGGTCTACGTCGTCCATCCGGAATACGTGGAAGACGCCCGCCACAATATCGGTATCAGCGCCCTGGACTTCTTCATCACCCCGGACGAAATCCAGGAATCCATGGCCATCTCCACAGACCTGAAGACCTGGGCCAGCGCCGAAGCCTGGAACCTGCAGGATGACTCCTCCATCGATATCACGGACGTCAAGTTTGACTTTGATCCCGCTGATATCAAGGAAGGTTCCTACGATATTACCTTTGCCACCCAGGGCCGTGAATACAAAGTAGAAACCACCTCCCACCACGAAGTGGGCGACAAGGTCGGCCTGTTCTTCGGGCCGGATGACATCCACGTGATGCACAAGGAGGAAGGCAGCGTATGAAATCTTTCTTCCGGATGAGCTATCCCTATATCCTCTGGATCGGGATTTTCATCGTCGCGCCGATGTTTATGATCCTGCTCTACGCCATAACACGCACCGGCAATAATACCCTCACCTTCCAGTTCACGCTGGACAACTTTTCCCGGTTCTTTTCCGATCCGGACTTTATCAAGGTGCTGCTGACCAGCCTGCGCATCGCGCTGTTTACCACGGTTTTCTGCCTGCTGATCGGCTACCCGGCGGCGCTGTTCATCGCAAACCTGTCGGACAGGGCCCAGACCCTGATGACCCTGCTGATGACCCTGCCCATGTGGATCAACATGCTGCTGAAGACCTACGCCTGGCGCGGCATCCTGCTGAATTTCGACTTCTCCAGCGAGCTCAAGGTGTTCATCGGCATGGTATATGACTTCCTGCCCTTTATGATCATCCAGATCCACACCTCCATTGCCAAGCTGGATCCGAACCTGCTGGTTGCTGCCCATGACCTGGGCGCGAACAACGTCAAATCCTTCCTGAAGGTGACCCTGCCCCTGAGCGTGCCGGGCATCATCTCCGGCATCACGCTGGTTTTCCTGCCGGCCGTTTCCTCCTTCGTCATCCCGAAGATGCTGGGCGGCGGCAACTATGTGCTCATCGGCAACCTGATCGAAATCTATTTCCAGCAGACCGGCGACTGGAACTTCGGCAGCGCGATCTCCCTGATCATGGCACTGATCATCATCACGGCCATGTGGGCGACCAAGAAGCTGGACCGCAGCGCGCAGGAGGACTGAGAAATGAAGAAAAGAAAGCTTTCGAAATTCTTCACCTCCGGGTACCTGATCCTGATCCTGCTGTTCATCTACCTGCCCATCGGTTACCTGATCCTGTTTTCCTTCAACGAAGGAAAATCCATGACCAACTTCTCCGGTTTTTCCCTGCGCTGGTATGAGAACCTCTTCAGCAAGGAAGCTTCCATGCTCCAGAGCATCTGGACCACCCTGCTGGTTGCAGGTATCGCTACGGTGGTTTCCACGGTCGTCGGCACCATTGCCGCCATCGGCCTGTCCAAGGCAAAGCGGATCGTGCGAACCATGGTGCTGGAGGTTAACAACCTGCCGGTCATGAACCCGGACATCGTCACGGCCATCGGGCTGATGCTCCTGTTCATTTCCGTCAAGATCCAGCCGAACATCGTGACGCTGATCCTCAGCCATATTTCATTCTGTATCCCCTACGTGATCCTGACGGTAATGCCGAAGCTCCGCCAGCTGGACGACAACGTGGCGGAAGCCGCGCTGGACCTGGGCGCCACACCCTGGAAAGCGCTGACCAAGGTCATCATTCCCCAGATTATGCCGGCGATCCTCTCCGGTGCGCTGATCGCCTTCAGCATGTCTCTGGACGATTTCGTTGTTTCCTATTTCAACGCCGGCGTCGGGATCAACACGATCTCCATGTACGTTTATTCGATGAAGCGGTATAACCTCAGCGTCAACGCCATGTCCACACTGATCGTTGTCACTGTGACGCTGGTCCTGATCCTTGCGAACCTGATCCCGTGGATCAAAGATAAAAAAGCCCAAAAGGAGGAAACCCAAAATGCTTAAAAAACTGATCGCTGTCCTGCTCCTCGCCTGCCTGGCGCTGCTGCCCGTGTGCTCTTTTGCCGACGGTACGCTGAACGTATTCAATTACGGCGAGTATATTGATGAACAGGTGCTTTACAATTTTGAAAAGGAATTCGGCGTCAAGGTCAATTATTCCCTGAACAGCAACCCCGAAGAAATGTATACCAAACTGCAGACCGGTGTGTCTTTCGACGTGGTGGTTACCAGCGACTATATGATCGACCGGCTGATCAAGGAAGAACGAATCCTGCCGCTGGATAAGAGCATTGTCACCAACCTGGACCAGCTTTCCGACAGCATGAAAGGCCTGTATTTCGATCCGGACAACACCTACAGTGCGCCGTACCTGTGGCAGAACGTGGTGCTTTGCTACGACACCACGAAGATCAATCCGGAAGATGTGGAGGAAAAAGGCTGGGACATCCTCCTGGATCCGGCGCTGGACGGCCACATGTTCATCTATGAGTCTCCCCGCGACGTGTTCATGATGGCCTTCAAGGCGCTTGGCTATTCCGCGAACACCGACAACCCGGACGAACTGCAGGCCGCCTATGAGTGGCTCGTCAAAATGAAGCAAACCATCCATCCCTCCTTTGTGACCGACGAGATGATCGACGGCATGGCCCAGGGGGAAAAATGGATCGCCATGATGTACAGCGGCGATGCTGCCTATGCCAGCATGGAAAATGAAAAGCTGGCCGTCTGGGCGCCCGAACAGGGCACCAACATCGCCATCGACTGTATGTTCATCCCCTCCAACGCCGCCAATCCGGAACTGGCCAACCAGTTCATCAACTACGTGCTGGATTATGAGAACGCCATGATGATCACCGTAGAAACCTGCTACACCTCTCCCAACGCGAAAGTGCTGGAGGAAGTAACAGCTCCCGGCGGTGAGTTTGACGGTGTTGAAGGATACCTGCCCCGGATGGGTTACGAAAAAGACGAGATCTATCAGTATGTCAAGCTGCTCCAGGAGGAAACGCCTGAGCTGCTGATCAAAGTCAAAATGCAATAAAGATATTTGAGGAATACTGTTATGGAAAACAGCGAACGAAAGCCTGTCATTTTCTCAGGCATACAGCCCAGCGGCATGCTGACCATCGGTAACTACATCGGCGCCCTGAGCCGGTTCTCCCAGCTGCAGGACGACTACGACTGCATCTACTGCGTCGTGGACGAACACGCCATCACTGTACGCCAGAATCCGGCGGATCTGCGCCGCCGCTGCCTGGAACTGATTGCGCTGTATATCGCCAGCGGACTGGATCCCGAAAAATCGATCCTTTACTGCCAGAGCCATGTCAGCGCCCATGCCGAACTGGGTTGGATTTTGAACTGCTATACCTATATGGGTGAACTTAGCCGGATGACCCAGTTCAAGGACAAGTCCGCCAAACATGCGGAAAACATCAACGCCGGCCTGTTCACCTATCCGGTGCTCATGGCTGCCGACATCCTGCTTTACCAGACGAACTATGTTCCGATCGGTGCGGACCAGAAGCAGCACCTGGAGCTCTGCCGGGATATCGCCCAGCGTTTCAACGGCGTTTACGGCGACGTCTTTACGATCCCGGAACCGCTGATCAGCAAAACCGGCGCCCGGGTCATGAGCCTGCAGGAGCCGGATAAAAAAATGAGCAAGAGCGACGTCGGCGACGGGTCCGTATTCCTGCTGGACGATCCTGACACCATCCGGCGGAAGATCAAGCGCGCGGTCACGGATTCCGAGACCGAGATCCGCTTCGATCCGGAAAACAAGCCCGGCGTCAGCAACCTGCTGAGCATTATTTCTGCGCTGAGCGGAGAGAGCATCGACAGCGTCTGCGCCGAACTGAACGGCCAGGGCTACGGCGCGCTGAAGAATCGCGCCGCGGACTGCGCCATTGCCGCCCTGGAGCCGCTGCAGGCGGAATTCAAACGCCTCATTGCCGACAAGGATTACCTGATGAAAGTCCTGACGGATAACGCACAGAAAGCCTCCTATCTGGCGACAAAAACCCTGCGCAAGGTCCAGAAGAAGATCGGCTTCGCGCCCCGTGCCTGAACTCTTCCTGACGATCCGATATGATGCGATTTATGAATTGTGAATTAAAAAGGTTCATCGTTCTCCTTCTCTCCCTGGTTCTGCTCTTTTCCTCCGCATTGGCCGACACGCAGCAGGAGGAAACCTGGGTCTGTCTTAAATGCGGACAGGAGTCCACCGGCAGTTCCTGCGTTGTCTGCGGGGAAACCCGCGGCGTATGGATGTGCATTGAATGCGGCACCCGGAATCTGTCCGACGCCTGTATGAACTGCGGCCTGGAAAAAACCGCCTCGCTCACGAAAGAAGCGGATGATTCCCGGATGCAGGCCGCTTTCTCCGCCGTCCATTATCTTGCTTCCACAGGAGATCCGGTCTATCTGACCCGTCTCGGCCGGTATTATGAAAAGGGTATCGGCTTGGCGCCGGACGCTGACAAGGCTGTCGATTGCTTCCGCAAAGCCGGAGACGCCGGATATTCGCCCGCCTGGTTATACCTGGGAAAACTCTATGACGCCGGGATCGCAGTCATGCCGGATTACGCTCTTGCGCTGGAATGCTACCAGAAGGCAGCGGAACTCGGAAATGCTGAAGCGTACTGGTATCTCGGCTCTTTCTATGAAGAAGGCACCGGCGTGGAACAGAACTATGCCATGGCGCTGGATTATTACCATATGGCCGCGGAAAAGGGTGATGCTGACGCCTGGATGAGCATCGCTTATTTCTACCTTCACGGCAAGGGCATGGACGCAGATCCCGCAAAGGCACTGGAATATTATGAAAAAGCCGCTTCCCTTGACAGTGCGCTGGCCTGCGATTATGTCGGATACCTTTATATGACCGGTTCCCTCGTTCCGCAGGATACTGCGAAAGGGCTTGAATGGTACAAAAAAGCCGCGGAGCTTGGCAACGCCCGCAGCATGTATGCCCTCGGTTATGCGTATCAGTGCGGCCAGGGCGTTGAAGTCAGCATGGAGGAAGCGCTCCGCTGGTATGAAAAAGCCGCCATAGCCGGCCACCCCAACGCATACATCGTCTGGAATGCTTTCCGCAAATAACCTGTAAATCCAATAAAGAAGCAGTGCCGTTACAGCACTGCTTCTTTTTATGACCGTTATGGTGCCGGCGTCGGAACAGCTTCCGGTTCAGCTTTGGACAGGTTCTTGACAGCCTTCACCATCTCTTCGATGGTTTCCTGGCTCACACTGCCGTTCCCTCTCAGACCGTAAGCCTTCTGGAACGCCTTCACGGCGTTAAGGGTTTTCTTCAGGAATTTGCCGGTGCATTTAGTGTCATAAAAGCCCAGGTCTTTCAGTGTCCGCTGTACCCAGTAGACTTCGGGACCGGTGCTCTTTTCGCTCAGCTGGCGCTTTCCGATATCCGGCGGATTGTCAATGCTGTATTCCGGTTCGGCTGTCGGCACCGGCGTATTGAGAGGCGTGCAGTACTGTTTGTCCAGCGGTGGCAGCTTCAGCGCGTCGCGAAGTTCCGGATCCGGATCCATCCCTTCCACAATGGAAACCACCGTGCCTGCGCCGATATTGTCATAGATCCATTTGGCGTCCCATACTGCCAGGCGGATGCAGCCGTGGCTGGCGCGCTGGCCAAGCTTGTTGTAACTGCTGATCTTCATAGCGGAGTTGCTCACAGCCGTATAGATCGGGGAATGGAAAGCAATGCTTCCGTTGATCCGGGTCCAGTACCGGGCGTAACTGTTTCCCCACTTCGGGAAGATACACCAGGTGGCGTGCCGTCCGTTCAGCACCCAGTCTCCGACGTCACTTGGCGTAGACCTCATACCCGTGGAACAAAGCATCTGGCGGACGACTACGGTGTATTCACCGTTCTCATCCCTGCCGTAAACGGAAGTGACCTGGTTGGCCACGTCCACCACGATGTGGAACGGAACCGGTGTGGGTTCCGGCGTGGGTTTGGGCGTCGCATTGGGCAGGACAATATGGGCATCGTTAAAGATCAGGTTCCAGGTTTCTTCGTCAACAACGCCGGTAGAAGGCAGTCCGTTCTGGGTCTGGACGCTTTTCACGGCGCGGGTCGTATATTTCTGGAAGTTTCCGCTCAGCGGGCCTTCATAATAGCCGAGTTCAGTCAGTCGCTCCTGCATCTGTTTGACCAGTTTGCCGGAGGAACCGTTTTTCAGTTTCTTGGTAAAGGCTACCGGTTCGTCTGCCACCCGTACCCCGTCTTCGTTTTCGTCCACCAGATAGTTGGACAGATCCGGCGCGGGAGTATTTGTATCGTCCGGCTTATCGCTTTTGGCCAGGACCTTCCCGGCTTCGATCAGGTCCTGCAGGTTTGAGTCGGCGACGCCTGTCACTTCCAGGTCGTTTTTTTTCTGAAGCTCTTCCACCGCTTTCCGGGTACCTTCCAGGTAATCGCCGCTGATCTTGCCTTTATAGTATCCCAGTTCTGTCAGCTGGGTCTGCAGGGCCTTCACGTCCTCACCGCCGGATCCGTACCGGAGGGTCCGGTGAAGCGTCGAAAAAAGAATCGACAGGGTCCGCAGGTCGGCGATACCGGTGGCTTCCAGGTCATAATCCTCCTGGAATTTTCGGACGGCCTTCTGCGTCGCGTCTCCGAACTGTCCGGACAGTTTCCCGGAATAATAACCGAGATCTTTAAGCCGGGTCTGCAGGGCCAGAACGTCTTCGCCCTGGTCTTTGTTCTGCAGGACCCGCCCCTGCAGGATCTCCTCGCCGTCATCAAGCGCTTCTTCTTCCATCATATCAATGATATCAATGGGTTCAGGCTCGGAGTCGTCTCCGTCATCATCCTCGGTCGGCATAGCTTCGGTCTCATCCGCCTCTTCCGGTACGGGAGCAGCAGGCATCGCGTCTGTGTCTTTTGTTTCTGCGATCGCACAGACAGAAAAAACCAGACCCAGGATCAGCAGGATACTCAGTACTCTTTTCATCCGAACCACCTCGGCAGTAAAGCTTGATCGCCGCAAATTTTTATTTCGGCGTATCATATTTATTTTAATATTTTTGTAATGTATTTGCAAGTTTTTTCTCATCAAAAAGCGGCTGCCGTGTGGCAGCCGCCGATGTGCTTTTCAGCTCAGTCTTCCGATACCGGAGCGTTCTTCCATTTCTGGGTCTTTCCTTCGCCGGTTCCCTCGGGATAAACGCCGTCCTGGCGGCAGACAAAGCCCAGGTCCACGTTGTAATTTGCTTTGTCGCTTTCCACCTGGAATTCAACGGATACGCATGTGCTTTCACTTGTTTCTTCCAGGATGGAGGAGATCATGGGAATATCTGTGCGGTGCTTTGTCGGTTTGACCTGTCCGGGAGGCGCAACCTGAAGCGTGTAATAGGCCGGATACAGATCGCTGAAGCGGTAGAAGCCGTACTGGTCGGATACTGTCTCCGCCACAACCTCCCCGTCACACAGAAGTGTGATCTTCACACCGGGAATACCCGGTTCATCCATACCTTGCAGACCGTCTCCGTCCAGATCCAGCCAGCACAGGTCACCTGCCCGTCCGGGCAGCACGCAGCCGATATCCATCTTCAGAAGGTCTTTTGCCATCTTCAGGTCGATCATATCGGAGGCGCCGGTGCGGTTAAGGGTGTCCGTCATGACGGAAATCTGTTCCCCTTTCAGGCGGTGGTCGCCGGGCTCGATAATCACACAGCCCTCCGGCATCGTCGCTTCCAGCTGATAGACACCGGGCATCAGTTTGTCAAAGCGGTAGGCGCCGTCCGATGTGGTAATCTGGGTATCCAGTTCTGTTCCTTCTTTATCTTTCAGCACGACTTCTGCGCCGGCCAGTGTTTCCACATTCCCGCCACGGTCGATCCAGACGCTTCCGCCGATCGACGTATACCGGACGATACCGAGCAGCAGGCCGTCTTTTGATTCATCCTCTTTCAGCACGATGCCGGAAAGGACCAGCTGTCCGTCCTGCTCCTGGAAGTCACTGTTGCCCGGCTTGGGGGCAATGGTCCGGGCATCCAGCGGGAAGGAAAGCGTGAAACTGCCGGGGATCATACCAAAGGTGGACCAGTCTCCGTTTTCATCTGTCCGGAGGATATCAAAGACTTTGCCCGTCCGGTCGTCTGTTACGGTAATCTCATATCCGGCAGGTGTAGCCTCGCCGGCGTCAAACAGGCCGTTGTTGTTTTCATCCAGCCAGATCTGTCCTTTCAGTCCCGCAGGAATAACTGTGCCGAGGGCCTGGTCGTTCCATTCCGCACCCATCGCAACGGTAAGCTGTACGCTCTGGGTATCCTTTCCTGCGTTCAGCGGCAGTTTCAGGTTGTCTGTGCGGCTCAGTACATGCCGGTCAGGACAGGTCACAGTCAGGGTGTATTCATCCGGCCGCAGCGCTTCCAGCGCAAAGGTGCCGTCTTCACCGGTGGTTACTGAGATTGCTTCCAGGTCCGTACGGGAAGGCGTCAGTGTCACAGTCAGGCCGGCAGTGGCTTCCTCGTCTCCTGCGCGGATGCCGTCGCCGTCGTGATCCTGGAAAACGGTGCCTTCGATACGGCCGAGGGTCAGCGCGCCGCAGGCCGGTCCGGTCTTCTCGATCCCGGAGGACATGCCAAAGGATTCACTCCGGCCGACATGATCGCCGGAAACAGTGTTTCCGCCGTCAACAACCCGCGCGAAAACCGCGTTCTCCGGCAGGGTGTATTCCAGGTAATAATTCCCGGGCATTACCGCGTCAAAGAGATAATTGCCATCTGTTCCGATTTCGGCGCTGAAAGCTTCGCCTTCCTCGCCCATCAGCCGGACAATCACGCCGGGCAGGCCGTTCTCTCCGTCGTCACGGATGCCGTTATCGTTTTTATCCGCAAACACGGAACCCCGGACCGTCCCGGGCAGGATCATACCGATGTCCATGCCGGTCCTGTTTTCTTTTAGGCCGAGGTGGAATACTTCGGAATAACCTTCGCCGTTTGTCCGGTTCAGGATCACGTTGCCTTCGCCCAGTTTGGTGAAAGCATATCCCTTCAGTGCGGTCACGCCCAGGGTGTAATTTCCGGGCGGAACGTTGGTCAGCTCATATTTTCCTTTGACGCTGGTCTTGTCCATGGCCGCGAGCTCACCGTTCTCGTCATACAGCTTGACCAGGTATCCCGATACGATCTTTTCATTTCCGGTCAGCGTCCCGGAGAAATCTTCATCCTGATAGACATAGCCGGTCACGCTCGCCGGATAGATCACGCCGACGTTCATGGTCCTCTGTTCCGCTGTCCGGAGAACAAAGTCCTTCCAGAAGTTTTCCCTTCTGCCGACCCGCGCTTCAAAATGGTTGCCCTGCAGATCACGGACGACTTTGGTAAAGTCGCTGCCGTCATCCGGCAGAAGGGCCCGCATTCTGTAGGTGTTCGCCCGCAGGCCGGTCAGCACATAGGTGCCGTCTTCGCCGGAGATTGCAACGGCCGCTTCCTCATTCTTGGTCTGTTTGATCGCGGTCACCTTCACGCCGGGCATGGGCAGGTCGCCTTCGTCATAGATGCCGTTATAGTTTGCATCCTGGAAGCAGATACCGCTGATCTGTCCGGTCCAGGTGAAGCCGACATACAGATTGTCTTTGCTTTCCTTATCGTTCAGGTCGACCCTGCGCGAAGCGACGCTAACGCCGTCCCTTGCGATCACGGTCCTCCTTCCGTTACTGTTCGCTGCCTTCGTGAACATCATCCCGTCCGGCACATATACCGTCATCTGATAGCCGGCCGCCGGGAGCCTGTCGATCAGCCAGTGGCCGTTTTCATCGGAAACCGTTTCAAAATGAAGGCCGTTCTTTTCGCCGTCAAGTTCAATCTTTACACCGGGAATCCCGGATTCCGTTTTGTCCCACAGCCCGTCAATCGTTTCATCAAACCAGCAGGTCCCACTGGCATGCAGGCAGCGGCCAATCGGGATCACGGGCGTGACGGTGCTGTCTGCCCTGACCGTAAACGCGTCGCTCGTTGCTTCTCCTTCATAGTAGGCGCCGATCACACAGGGGTATGGTACGTCTTTGGATTCCTGCAGGAAAAACGCCCAGCCTTCAGGAAGGATCGCCTTGATCCGATAGTTCCCTTCAGGCAGGTTGTCAAACCGGGCGATGCCGTCTCCCCCAGTGGCCACCGCAGAGATCGCCTGACCGTCTTCCGTAAGCAGGCAGACGGTTACATCCGAAACCGCGGCTTCATCCCATTCTGTCTGTCCGTTCCTGTTCCTGTCATAATACGCAAGAACAGAAACATTTCCGCTCCCGGACTCCAGTGTGATCCATTCCGGTTCCGGCGTGGGTTTGAGTGATGAAAGATCATACGGCGGCAATGTCGGCGTAACTAACGGTTCAGAGAGGATAGATGCTTCATCGTCTTCCGGTTCTGTTTCGGGTTCTTCCGGAATATCCGGTTCTGAAGGAATCTCCGTTTCTTCCGTCGGGATCTCGGGAACCGAAGTCGGTTCAGCGGTCGGTTCGCCGGTCGGTTCCGGGGTGGGTTCAGGTGTGGGTTCCGGCGTAGGTTCCGGCGTAGGAATTGAATAGTCTGTCTTCAGCGGTTCTACCACGATCGAAACGGTCGTCGTTCCGCCGGCCTCGGGAAACACTTCCCTGGCTACAGTACTGAGGTCCCATTCCGGCACGACGCTTTCCGGTATCGGTTCGATCCTGATCCGTTCTGTACCGTTCAGCGTCAGGATATCCTCCCCCGCCTGGATAATGCCGACTTCCTCACCGTTCTGGGTTACCCGGAACCGGCCCTCCAGCTTTACAATCTGCTGTGTACCGTCTTCCGCGGTCTTTTTGCCGCAGAAATAGATCCCCAGCGAGGCAACGTCCGCACCGGCCGTGCAGATTAATCCGCACAGCAGAGCAAGGATCAGGAACAGAGAAAAACAGCGGCCAGCTTTTGACATTTTCAAGAAAAGCCTCCAGACAGCATGGCGCGACGCGCTGACCGGATTCCGGTGAGCGCGTCACGTCTGAGATTATTTGAGTTAACCGATCACTGGGAAATCGTCTTGACCGTGTGGCGGAACTTGTCGTAGACATTGTCCACATAGGTCTTGGTATATCCCTGGGGATAACTGACATGCAGGATATACAGTGTCTTGTTGACGCACGCGATGATGATCCGGCCCGCAACCTTGACGCCGTCCGTTGTTGTGCCGGTATAGTTTGCGTAGATCGCGTCCGAATTCATGAACTTACGGCCTGCGGTGTTGGAGCGCTCAAACTTCTTAAAGCCCTCGCTGCCCAGCGTGTCCAGTGTGCCCTTGACTTCCTTGATCAGTTCGTTCTTCGTATAATTCTTGCTTACCGGTACCAGGCGGATGGACAGCTGCGCAGCGTAGTCCATGGACGGATCCGGATTCGTCAGCGTATAGGTGTCCGGCTGGCTGTCATCCACAAGCCATCCCGCAGGCGCTTCAAAAGTCAGGCCGAGCGCCTTCGCCTCGTACTTGTCATAGTTGAAGGTCAGCGTCGGAAGCGGCGTAGGCGTGGGCTTATCGATCGGATCGATCAGCACAGGCGTCGCGCCGGCGTATTCACTCTGCATGGTCGGAGCAGGCGTCTGCTCATTTACGTCAGCCGCGACAACTTCTTCTTCGTCTCCGCCCTCTTCCTGGGTCGGATCATAGCTTCCGTCGTCGAAATCGATAGCCTGGGGGATCGGCGTATCGCCGAAGATGTTCTGTTCATCCTGCGGCGCCTCTGTCGCCAGCTCCTGCGGCGTTGTCGGGAATGTCTCCTTCTGCTTGCAGGCCGTCATAGCCAGTGCGGCGCACAGGACAAGCACCAGGCAAAGGATCCTCTTCTTCCACATACTTCAATTCCTCCATCCTTCATACTCTAAACGATCTGATACGGATCTTGGTTCCGGTTCTTCTTTCAAAAAAATGAATTATGCATTCATTTCCGGATGATACACTCTTCTGTCCAGGCTGAAGATCTTCTCGCTGAAAGCTCCCGGAGGCGTCTTGTCCGTCACGGTCTTCATGGTGTTCATCCGCGCGTCCATGATGTCAATCCAGTGAAGCGCTTCCGCCTCTGCGAACATCGGGGGTTTGGGGCTTCCGTATTCGCTCTCACCGTGATGGCTCAGGAGCATGTGTTCCAGCAGCACGAGGCTCTCGCCGGTAACACCCGTTTCTTCCGCGACCCGGTTCAGGTTCGTAATTCCCCGCACCAGGTGCCCCAGCAGTTGTCCGTCACGGGTATAGTCTGTTACGTTTCCGGTCTTGTCGCTTTTCATCTCTTCGATCTTACCCAGATCGTGGATGATCACGCCCGCCAGGAGCAGATCCCTGTTCAGCCAGGGGTAAATCTCCAGCAGCGCCCGTGCCAGCCTGAGCATGTCCGTCGTATGATGCAGCAGTCCGCTCCGTTCCGCATGATGCATCCGCTGCGCTGCCGGGAACCATGTCAGCTGGTCGCCCGCGATGCTGAGCATGCCGCGGGTCAGCTTCTTCAGGTCTTCATTCGTGAAGCTTTCCAGCGTATCCTCGATTTCCTTGAGCATCTCGTCCGGCTTTCTCGGCGCACAGGGTACCAGCGCGTTCATATCCACCGGATCGTCATCCGTACACAAGCGCCATTTTTCAACCCGCAGCTGAAGACGGCCGTTGTATTCCTGGATCGTTCCCCGGACTTTGACCGGCTGTCCGGCTTCCGGCGTTTCTGCGTCCGGATCCCAGTTCCAGATCTTGCAGTTAATCTCTCCCGTCCGGTCGGTCAGGTTCATATCCACATAGTCGTTGCCCTTGCTGTCTTTCCGTTTCTCCGCGGAGCGGATGAGCAGGAACCCTTCATACCGCATGTCCCGCTGCAGCTGGCAGACCGTATAATTCTCCATTCACTACCTCATTGTACATTATACATATTCATTGATCAGAAAGGCGCGTCCCCTCCGGGGCCGTTCTCCCTGGCCAGGTTTGCGAAAGTCGTAAACTCGCTCAGCCAGGCCAGCTTGACCGTGCCCAGCGGACCGCTCCGTTGTTTGGATACGATCACTTCACCGATGTTCTTGTCTTCCGTGTCTTTGTTGTAGTATTCCTCGCGATGGAGGAACATCACCACGTCCGCGTCCTGCTCGATCGAGCCGGAATCCCGCAGGTCGCTCAGCACCGGACGCTTGTCAATCCGGTCCTTGTTGGCGCGGCTCAGCTGTGCGCACGCCACAATCGGAATCTTCAGCTCCAGCGCGATCGCTTTCAGGGCGCGGCTGATCTCACTGACTTCCATGTTCCGGCTCTCTGCCCGTCCGTCCGAACGCATCAGGCCCAGATAGTCGATCACAACCAGGTCCAGCTTTCCCGTGTCCATCATCAGCCGGCGGCACCGGGACCGCAACTGTGTGGGAGAAAGGCCGGCCGTATCGTCGATATAAATATGCGACGCGGAAAGCGGCCCCAGCGTTTTTGCCAGACGGATCCAGTCGTCATCGTGCAGTGTGCCTTTTCGGACGCGCTGCATATCCACCCGAGCATCGGAACAGAGCATACGCATTGCGATCTGTTCCCGCGGCATTTCCAGCGTGAAGATCGCGGTGGTCTTTCCTTTGTTCAGGGCGGCGTGTTCCGCGATGTTCATCGCAAAAGAGGTTTTACCCATGGCCGGCCGTGCGCCGACGATGATCAGTTCGCCCGGATGCAGGCCCGTCAGCATGGAATCCAGGTCGATAAAACCGGTCGGCACGCCTGCCAGCTCGCCTTTCAGTTTGGCAAGCTCCTCTATTTTCTGGTAAGCAACCTCCAGCGCTTCGCCTACGGGCCTGAGTTCTTCCCCGCCCTGGCGGTTCATCACGATATCGAAGATCGATTTCTCTGCGCTTGAGAGAACTTCCTGCAGTTCTTTGTTCTGGCCGTAGCAGTCCTTCATGATACCCTGGGATGCTGCAATCAGTTTCCTCAGCGTACTTTTTTCCCGGACAATATTGATATATTCCTGTACGTTGGCCGTTGTGGGCACATCCCTGATGATCTTCATCAGGTACTTGATGCCGCCCACTCCGTCCAGGGAACCCTTGTTGGACAGTTCAGTCTGTACGGTCACCAGGTCGATCGCAGTCTGCCGGCGGTTCATATCTGTCATGACCGTAAAGATCTCTTTATGCTCCGGATGGTAAAAATCTTCGGGAACCAGCTGTTCAGCTGCGCGGAGCACGGCGGTGCTGTCCTGCAGCATTGCGCCCAGGACGCTGATCTCCGCCTCCGTACTGTTGGGCAGCGCCCGGCTGCCCGTCTCTTCCCGAATATCCATCTGTTATCCCTTCTTGATCGGCTGTACGTCCAGTTTCATGGGAGTCGTCACCCCGGAATACAGCCACACGGAGATCGTCCGTATACCGGTTTCCCGGATCGGCTCCCCGATATCAATCTTGCGTTTGTCCACTTTCACCCCGTGCTGTTTTTCCAGCGCTTCGGCCACTTCCGCCGTGGTCACGGAGCCATACAGCCTGCCTTTGTCACCGCACTTTACTTCCAGCGCGATCACTTTGTCCTTCAGTGCGGCGGCTTTGTCCTTTGCCTCTGCAAGCATTTCCGCTTCGCGGGCATCCTGGGCCGCCCGTTTGCGCTGGATTTCTTTCAGCGCGCCGGGAGTCGCTTCCGCCGCCAGCTTCTGGGGGAACAGGAAGTTCCGGGCATAGCCGTCGCTGACCGTCAGGATATCATCTCTCTTTCCTACATTCTTGACATCTTTCAGCAATACAACCTTCATTTAAAACCCACCTCCTGCATATTATGAATATTTTATCTCATTTTTATGAAAAAATCAAGGAAAATGCCCGTTTTCCGCATTTGGAAAACGGGCACATCATTTGCTTTTCCGGCTTGCTTATTCCGCGGCACCGGTAGTTCCCGGCAGCTCAATCCCGAACTCCTTCAGGATATCGGGAAGCACGGTCAGCACCTTGGGATTCGTCTTCAGTTTCTCGAAAACGCCTTTGATGCCTTCTTCGTCCAGATTGCCGAAGTCCAGGGACTTGGTGAGTTCTTCAACCTGCTTGGCCAGTTCGTCGATCTTGCCCTGGGCCTCTTCCTTTGCTTTGGCGACTTCGCTTTCCAGCGTCGCCTTGGCGTCTTCCGCGGCCTTGGCGGCGTCTGCGGTCAGCGTCTCCACCTGCTTGGCCAGTTCGTCCTTCTCGCCCGTCAGCGCGGTGATCTGAGCCTGGACTTCTTCAGCAGCTTTGGCAGCTTCATCCTTCACTTTGGCGACTTCGCTTTCCAGCGTCGCCTTGGCGTCTTCCGCAGCTTTAGCGGCGTCGGCCGTCAGGGTCTCGATCTGCTTGGCCAGTTCGTCTTTCTCACCCGTCAATGCGTCGATTTGTCCCTTTGCTTCTTCCGCGGCTTTGGCAGCGTCCGCCGTCAGGGTATCAATCTGAGCCTTGGCGTCTTCCGCAGCCTTGGCGGCGTCGGCTGTCATGGTGTCGATCTGAGCCTGGGCATCTTCCGCAGCTTTGGCGGCGTCGGCCGTCAGGGTTTCCACCTGCTTGGCCAGCTCGTCTTTTTCACCTGTCAGTGCGTCGATCTGTGTCTTGGCTTCTTCCGCGGCCTTGGATGCGTCCGCCGTCAGGGTATCCACTTTCGCGAGCAATTCGTCCTTTTCTTTCTTCAGGGCGTCCAGCGCGCCGTTATCAGAGCATGCCGTAAGGCATACAAGAACAAGCACGAGTGCGGCTGCAATGAGCAGTACCTTGATGGGATTGGACTTCTTCATGATCGGTTCCTCCTATTCAATTGATAAACGTGAGCCGGTTTGCGCCGGCCGATATTTGTGTATATATTATCACATTTTTACCGCATTGAACAGGGTATATGTTATTTTTTTGATCAGTCAGGTTCAGGCGCGTCAGCAAGCCTGTAAATGGCAGCTTCGTCGTTCTCAAACACTTTCAGGCCGATCTTTTCGAGTCCTTCCAGATCCACGTCATAACTGCTGCGCTCATAGGAGGAAACATAGACGTATTCTGCACCGTATTTGGCCGGGATTTCCGGATGTGCCTGCGGATCTTCATAGAATTCCGCCAGTTCCTCTTCCCGTCCGCTGATATCAAACCCATGCCAGTACAGCCACAGGTTCGGCCCGCAGACGATCTCCCGCCCGGCGATCGAAGCCACCGGGTTCAGATGCTGGGTTCCGGTAATAAACACCGCGTCCGGGGATGTGTTTTCTTTTGCATACTGTCCTGCCTCCACAGCGTCGGCGCTGAAGGCGACATAGTCTGACACGCATTCCCGCCAGATTGTCAGGCCCGCGCTCAGGAAAGTGACGATCGCAGCCAGCACCGCAAGGAACAGGCGTCCGTGCATGCCGTCCATCCGTTTCCACAGGCGGGAGCACCAGTCCGCGATGGCCATGCAGCACAGGAGCCACGCCAGGTAAAACAGCTTGTTGTTATCGTATTCATTGGGCTGGAAGCGGATGAATTCCGCCGCCAGGATGATCGGTATCGCCATGGCAAAGATCCGCCGGTTACGCGGATTTTTGTCGATCACGGCGGCGGTCAGGGCGATCACCGGCAGCCCGATATTCTTGATATAGAACCACAGATACAGATCCCGCATTCCCGTTCCGGAAGGATTGTTGACCCAGTTGAACTGAAGCGTGATAAAGGACCTGCCGTTTCCCTGGAACGCCTGGACGAAAGTGAAGCCGATCAGCTGCGGCGCCGCCAGGGCTGCGGTGATTCCTCCGAAGATCAGATAGCGGGCCAGGATCCTCCCCCGGGGTCTTCTGACGGTCAGCGCCTTTGGATCGCCGTGGATCAGATCGTAGCACATTGCCCCGAAGGTAGCCAGGCCCAGCGCGAGAAAACTGTGGGTATGGATCAGCGGCAGCGCGCCGGCCCAGATGCCAAGCAGCACCAGGCCGCGGCCTTTATTCTCAAAATCCTGCATCCGCGGACGGAATTCCGCATTCAACAGGTAGAAACACGGAATCACCATGCACCAGCCGCCCAGCAGCGTTCGCTGCGGTACCATCATATCGCAGATTACGTTGCTCCAGCGCAGGTTGTTCGGATCCGGCTGGTTTGTAGGGGTTTTATAGTACCCCGTCAGGATATGGGCAATCCGCTCCCCGACGGTACTGAACCATCCGGAAACCGTCTGCCCGATCCGCACAAGGAAGGACGCGTTTTCATCCACATACAATGTGCCGCCGGCCAGGTCAAAGTCGTACAGGAAACCCAGGCCGCCGTTCAGGAAGAACAGTGCGGCCGCCAGCAGTGCCGTCTTCCTGCCGTTTGTCATATCGCGTCCCAGCACGAGCACGCCGGTATAGCAAAGCGCCATCATCAGCACTGCGGGGATGATCACCGCGGCCTGCAGGCTGCATCCCAGCAGATAGAACGTGGAACTCAGGCTGTCCGCCAGGAAAGGATAGCTCAGCCGGGCACCGGGAAAGAAGGGGTAATCAGCCGGGAATCGTTTTCCGACCAGCCCGGTAATAAAACTCAGGTGCATCGGAAGGTCGCCGTAGGTGCTTTGCCCGACGCGCCAGTTTCCCGCTGCATCCACCCGCATCACATGGCTGTACTGCAGCCAGATCGCCAGCAGCGTCAGGGGAATGCAGAACAAAAAGATCTGCCGAAGCAGCGCGTCCTCTTTTTCGTCCCACCCGGCCGGCGCACGTTTGTCCCGCACGATCCAGGCAATAAGTGTCAGGATAAACAGAACCCCGGCGCCGAAAACATGCGCTTCCGCGTCAAAGGTAAAAAAGACTGCGCCGATCGCGGGCAGCCACATTTCTTCAAGCAGGCCGAGAGACAGGCCAAGCCACAGCCGGTTCAGCGGCCGGTGCCGGGGCAGCAGAAAACGAACGGTCATCACGCCGGCATACAGATACAGAAAAGTATAGATCAGCGAAGCGATCATCCGTTCTTTCCTCCTCTCCCGTATTCTTCCTCCACCTGCCGGGCGATCTCCATCAGCCGGCGAAGCCGGTGATTCACGCCGCTTTTTCCTACCGGCGGTTCCATCATTTCACCCAGCTCCTGCAGGCTCATATCCGGGTTCTCCACCCGCAGTCTGGCCACTTCGCGCAGGGCGGGCGGCAGGGTGAACAGACCCCGGGCAATGGAAATATGCCGGATGGCTTCCGCCTGCCTGTGGCCGGCGTCCAGCATTTTTTCACTGTTGTGTTCGTCGCAGTTGGCGGCCCGGGTCGCGGCGGCGCGCAGCTGTTTGTTGATCCGGATGTTCTCCATTTCCAGCACGCTGCTTCCGGCGCCCATCACGGCAAGCATATCTGAGATTTGCTGCGCACCTTTCAGATAGATCACCCGGGTGCCCTTGCGGATATAACTCTTGTAAGGCAGATCGCACTTCTCCAGCAGTTTCTCCAGCGTTTCCGCCAGCCGCTCATCCTCAGCCTTCCATTCAAAATGGTAACCTTTCTCAGGATGGGTCAGCGTCCCTGCGCCGAGGAACGCGCCGCGCAGGAAAGCCCGGCGGCAGCACTGGCGCGTCATGGGATGGCGCGGAACAGTCCGCTTCAGGTGGATCTGTCCGTCTTCGTCCGTCTCCGCCATATGCAATGCGTTCAGCAGTGTCCGTGTATCCTCTGTGCCGAGGGTCAGCACACAGCTTCGCCGTCCGCCCAGCTGGCGTGTCTGGACAAAATGTAATTTCGGCGCCACATCCAGCCGTTTTTTCAGCAGCTGGAAGAGCCTGCGCGCAGTACCCGCGTTGTCCAGCCTGTAGCTGACGGAAATCCATCCGCCGCCGCGGAAAGCCAGATGGCCGGACGTCTGGGTCAGGGCGGAAATTTCGCTCAGCATGCAGCAGGGCTTCCCCATGGGAAGCCTGATCAGTTCCTCCTTAACCCCTGCGGAAAAGCTCCGCGTATCCGATGTGCGCATTATGCCTCCTCAACCGGCGTGGTCCAGCGTGCCTGCTCGAGCTGCAGGTCCCGGTGATCGATCTCAGTCGGAAGCCCTTTTTCCCGCAGATACTGGCCAATGGCTTCCGCGATCGCAACCGACCGGTGAGCGCCTCCTGTACAGCCGATCGCGATCACCAGCCTGCGTTTCCCCTCTTCCCGGTAATGGGGGATCAGGAAATCGAGCAGTTCCGTATATCTGCGCATAAACTCCTGTGTAGTGGGATGATCCATCACAAAACTGCGCACATCTTCGTCCAGTCCGCTGTGCCTGCACAGCGATTCAATGTAGAAAGGATTCGGCAGGAAGCGAACGTCCGCCACCAGATCCGCCTGGCGCGGAAGTCCCCGTTTGAAACCGAAACTCATGACTTCCGCCCGGATCGGCGGTTCTGCGTCGGACAGATCGCCCAGGCGCTGGTCCAGTTCTTTCTTCATGGCCCGCGCGGACATATTTGTGGTATCGATCACATAGCCGGCAATCTCCCGCAGCGGCTGCAGTCTGGCCCGCTCCTCAGCGATCGCTTCCGTCAGCGTCAGGCCTTCCTGGCATAAAGGATGTTCCCTGCGGGTTTCCTTATACCTGTCCAGCAGCGTTTCGTCACTGGCCTCCATGAATACGACCTCGATCTGGTGGTCCATCATCCGCAGCTGGCCGATAATCTTGGCTACGGCGTTGGCGTCAAAGAATTCGCCGCTGCGCACGTCCACGGCGATCGTCACCGTCTGGTACTTTCCGGGCGTTGAATCAAAGGCCTCGATCAGCTTCGGAAGCATCATCGGAGGCATGTTGTCCATACAGAAGCTGCCTTTGTCCTCCAAATAGCGGACGCAGGCAGTCTTTCCCGCACCACTCTGACCGGTTACGATGAGATAGCGCATAGTATCGCTCCTTCATTAACTCCTTCATTGGCTCCCGAGGCAAAGCTGCTTTTATCCGATCGGCTCAGGGCTGCTCCCCCGGTTCCCGGACGGCAGCGCCTCTCCCAATACCCTGATTTCCGGTTCCAGCTTGACTCCCAC